>NZ_QKVM01000035.1 GCF_003231305.1 Pseudomonas sichuanensis
TTTTACGCCGATCAGCGGCAATCTTTTTTTCATTTCCCCTCTTCTCAGCCAGTCGCGCCTGGATTACAAATAGCGCCGCGGGCGCTCGCCCCGATAACAACAACCTCCCTCCCTGGTCATCATGTCCGAACAGAACCCTTGCCTGACCTGCGGCGCCTGCTGCGGCTACTTTCGTGTGTCTTTCTTCTGGGGTGAATGCCAATCGGCCGGAGGCCTGGTGCCCGACGACCTGGTGGTGCAGATCAACCCGACCCGCGTCGCCATGATCGGCACCGACGCCAAGCCCTGCCGTTGTACCAGCCTGGGGGGCGAGATCGGCAAGCAGGTCGCCTGCGGCATCTACGAGAACCGCTCGAGCCCCTGCCGTGAATTCGAAGCCTCCTGGGAGCACGGCGTGCACAACCCGAGCTGCGACGACGCCCGTGCGGCCTACGGCCTGCCCCCCCTGACCCCGCCTGGCGCCAACGAGCCGCATTGGCCGGACGACGGCGCCGAGGTTGCCTGAGGCGCAAGCGAAACGCTGAAGCGGTCACATTCTGGCGATTGGCCATGACCGCTTGTCGGATGGATCCAATCGCCACTGCGCTGCAACCCGCGTAGTTCGCACTGCCTCGAAATAGTATTAACACCATTTGACCGCCCCGAACGGCGTGCTGTCCGTGCTTGAGCGGCTACACATTTCCACAAAGGAACTTGTAGCCAGGGTCAGGCGTTTCGGCCGGCGTATGTCGCGCTCTTGCATCACCGCGATACACGTATTCAAGGACTGAATGACCTGATCCACGAAGGAGCTCTCCGTGGACAGAAGTGTCGCCGCCCGTTTTCCTGCTCGTCTCTAGCAATTGTCCCTGGCCGTCAGCCTGGTCGTCGGGGGCATGGCCCTTTCCCTCAACAGTGAACAGGCGCTGGCCGCCTGTAGCGCGGCGGGGTCCATCATCACCTGCAATGGCGCGGCCAACCCGCTGGCGCCGAGCTATACCAACGGCGGCAGTAGCCTCACGGTCAACGTCAATACCGGCGCCACCCTGGGGACGCTGCTGGGCGTGGGCGGCACCTCGTTGTCGCTGGCCGGCAACAACAACACCTTGAACAACTCCGGCACCATCGACCCGACCTTGCTGGGCTTGCTGAGCATTCAGTCCAGTGCCGTGCTGATCGGCAACACCGGCACCGGCAGCACCCTCTCCATCAACAACAACGGCACGGGCGTGATCAAGGGCACGGGTGCCTTGCTTGGCGCGAGCCTGCTCAACCTCACGGGCATGGCGCTGGACGCGCGCAACGGTGCAGGTGGCACCACCACCATTACCAACGCCGGCAGCATCGGCTCCTCGGCGCTGGCCAGCCTGACCCTGGTGAGCGAGGACACCCCGGTGATCGCCGTGACTGGCGGCAGTACGGTGAACTTCACCAACACCGGCACCATCCTAGGCCGTGCAGCCTTCGAGGCCTCCGCGACAGGTAATACCTTCACCAACGCCGGCACCCTCACCGGCAGCCTGGCGATGGGCGCCAACAGCACCAACCGCTTCAACGCCATCACCGGTTCCAGTGTCGGCGCGGGGCTGGGCGTCGGCGTGGCCCTGCTGGTCACCAGCAACCCCAACCTCGCCTTCGCGGCGGCGGGCAAGATCGACGGCGGTGCCGGCGGTACCAACACCCTGGCCCTGCAAAACGCCATCGGCGGCGGCAGCGGCACCAGTGGCAGCGGCACCATCAACGCCAGCAACTACATCAACTTCAGCCGGCTGATCGTCGACAGCGGCACCTGGAGCCTGCTCGGCCAGGTGCTCAACGGCACCACCCAGACCACCCTCAACGGCGGCCAGCTCAACTTCGACAACGCCAACGCGTTCGGCAGCGGCGCCATTACCGTCAACGGCGGCGGCCTGGCAGGCACCATTGGCGGGCTGAGCCTGAGCAACGCGCTGACCCTGAACGCCGGCCTGAACGTCGGCGGCGCCACCGACATGGCCCTCAACGGGGTGGTCAGTGGCGTTGGCGGGCTGACCAAGACCGGCGCTGGCCTGCTCACCCTCGGCGGCACCAACACATACAGTGGCGGCACCACCCTGGCCGCCGGCGGCCTCAACCTGACCAGCGCCGCGGCGCTTGGCACTGGCGGGCTCACCGTCAGCGGCGCGGGCAGCCTGCAAGGCAGCGTACCGCTGGTGCTGAACAACGCCGTGGCACTCAACGCCGCCCTCAGCCTGCCTGGCAGCAACGCCCTGACCCTGGGCGGCGTGCTCAGCGGCAACGGTTCGCTGGTCAAGAGCGGCAGCGGCAACCTGACCCTCAACGGCGTCAACACCTTCACCGGCGGCACCACCCTGGCCACCGGCACCCTCACCCTGGGCAACAGCAACGCCCTGGGCACGGGAGCCCTGGGCCTCACCGGCAACGCCAGCCTGGACACCACGGCGGCGATGTCCTTGAGCAACACCATCAACCTGGGCAGCAGTGCCCTGACCTTGACGGGCAACAACGCACTCACCCTCGGCGGCGTGATCGGCGGCACCGGCAGCCTGATCAAGAACGGCACAGCCGACCTCACCCTCAACGGCGTCAACACCTACAGCGGCGGCACCAGCCTGGCCGCAGGCAAGCTTACCCTCGGCAACAGCGCCGCACTGGGCACCGGTGCCCTGGCCCTGACCGGCAACGCCAGCCTCGATGCCAGCACCGCAGTCAGCCTGGGCAACGCGATCAACCTGGGCGCCAACACCCTCAACCTGCTGGGCACCAGCGCCACCACCCTGGGCGGGGTGATCAGCGGCACCGGTGCAGTGGTCAAGAACGGCGCCGCGGACCTGGCGCTCAATGGCAACAACACCTTCAGCGGCGGCCTGACGCTGAACACCGGCAAGCTCACCGTCGGTCACAACAATGCCCTGGGCGGCGGCGCGCTGACCCTGGGCGGCAACGCCAGCCTCGATGCCAGCACCGCAGTCAGCCTGGGCAACGCCGTCAACCTCGGCGCCAACACCCTCAGCCTGCTGGGCACCAGCGCCACCACCCTGGGCGGGGTGATCAGCGGCACCGGCGCACTGGTGAAGAACGGCAGCGCCGGGCTGACCCTCAATGGCAACAACACCTTCAGCGGCGGCACCACCCTCAATGCCGGCGTTCTGACCCTTGGCAACAACAACGCCCTGGGTACCGGTGCGCTGACCTTGGGCGGCAATGCCGGACTCGACGCGGGTGTGGCGGTCAACCTGGGCAACGCCATCAACCTCGGCGCCAACACCCTGAGCCTGCTCGGCACCAGCGCCACCACCCTGGGCGGCGTGATCAGCGGCACCGGCGCACTGATCAAGAACGGCAGCAGCAACCTGACCCTGGGCGGTGCCAACACCTTCAGCGGCGGCCTGACCCTCAACGCCGGCACGCTGACCCTGGACAGCGCGGCAGCCCTGGGCACCGGCGCCCTGAGCGTCGGCGGCGCGTCGACCCTGGTCAACAGCGGCGCGATGACCCTGAACAATGCGGTCCTGCTCGGTGGCAACCTGACCCTCGCCGGTGCCAACAACCTCACCCTGGCCGGCAACCTCAGCGGCAGCGCCGGGCTGATCAAGAACGGCGCAGGCAGCCTGACCCTCAGCGGCAACAACAGCCAGAGCGGTAACACGGCGCTCAACGCCGGCACCCTGGTGGTCGGCAGCAACACCGCGCTCGGCACCGGCACGCTCAACGCTGCCGCCAACACCACCCTCGACAGCAGCGTGGCCGGGCTGAGCCTGAGCAACAACCTCAACCTGGCGGGCAACCTCAACCTGGCCGGCAGCAACGACCTCACGCTTGGCGGTGTGGTTGCCGGCGTCGGCGGCCTGACCAAGAACGGTGCCAGCACCTTGACCCTCAACGGCGCCAACACCTACATCGGCGCCACCAACCTCAACGCCGGGCGCATCGTGGTCGGCAGCAACACCGCGCTGGGCAGCGGCGCGCTCAACGCCGCCGCCGGCACCAGCCTGGATGCCAGCAGCGCGGTCACCCTCGCCAATGCCGTCAACCTGGCCGGCGCCCTGACCATCGGCGGTGGCGCCAACCTCGGCCTCGGCGGCCTGATCAGCGGTGCCGGCAGCCTGATCAAGAACGGCAGCGCGACCCTGACCCTGTCTGGCCCCAATGCCTACCTGGGCGGCACCACCCTCAACGCCGGTGGCCTGGTGCTGGGCAACGGCGCCGCCTTGGGCGTGGGCAAACTGACCGTGGCGGGTGCAGGCAGCCTCGATACCAGCGCTGCCATCAGCGTTGGCAATGCCATCACTCTGGACGCCGACCTCACCCTTGGTGGCAGCAACAACCTGGTCCTCGGCGGTCTGATCGATGGCACCGGCCAGTTGATCAAGAACGGCGCTGCCACCGTCACCCTCAACGGCCTCAACACCTACACCGGCGGCACCGTGCTCAACGCGGGCGGCCTGGTGCTGGGCAATGGCAGCGCCATCGGCAGCGGCGCCTTGACCGTGGGCGGCGCGGCCTCCCTGGACAACAGCGCCGCCATCAGCCTGGGCAACAGTGTTGCGCTCAACGCCAACCTCACCCTGGGCGGCAGCAACGCCCTGACCCTCGGCGGCGTGCTCAGCGGGGCAGGGCAGCTGATCAAGAACGGCCTTGCCACCCTGACCCTCAATGGCGTCAACACCTACACCGGTGGCACCATCCTCAATGCCGGTGGCGTGGTCATCGGCAACGGCAACGCCCTGGGCAGTGGCGCCTTGAGCGTGACCGGCGCCGCCAGCCTCGACAACAGCGCCGTGCTCAACCTCGCCAATGACATCGGCCTGGGCGCCAACCTGACCCTGGGCGGCAGCAACGACCTCACCCTGAGCGGGGTGATCAGCGGCACCGGCGGCCTGGTCAAGAATGGCCTGGCCGACCTCATACTCACGGGCAACAACACGTTCAGCGGCGCCATCGACCTGCTCGGCGGCAGCCTGACCACCGTCGGCGCAGGCGCCCTGGGCAGTGCCTCGGCGCTCAATGTCGGCGCCGGTGCCAGCCTCAACCTCGGCAACAGTGCCACCGTCGGCGGCCTGAGCGGCGCCGGCACGGTGAACGTGGCCGGTGGCGGCAACCTGAGCGTGGGCGGCAACAACCTCAACAACGTGTTCAGCGGCGTGCTGGCTGGCGCGGGCGGGCTGGTGAAGAACGGCAGCGGCAGCCTGGAGCTGTCCGGCGTCAACGTGCTGGCCGGCAACACCACGGTCAATGGCGGCCTGCTCAACGTCAGCGGTGCGCTGGCCAGCGCCAACGTGCAGGTCAACAGCGGTGCCAGCCTGGGCGGCACCGGCAGCCTGGTGGGGGCGGTGGACATCGCCAATGGCGCGCACCTGCTGGCCAACAGCGGCGCCACCCTGAATACCGGGGCGCTCACCTTGCACAGCGGCTCGATCCTCGATTTCGGCCTGGCCGGGCCCTCTACCGGCGGCACTGCGCTGGTCAACGTCAATGGCAACCTGACCCTCGATGGCACCCTCAACGTCAGCGACCTCGGTGGCTTTGGCGTGGGTATCTATCGCCTGTTCGACTACACCGGGTCGCTGGTCGACAACGGCGTGGTGTTCGGCACCATACCCGGCAGCGTACTGCCCGGCGACCTGCAGGTGCAGACCAGCATCGGCAGCCAGGTCAACCTGCTGGTCGGTGGCGCGGCCGGCGGCGTGCAGTTCTGGGATGGCAACCAGACCGTCGCCAACGGCGTGATCGACGGCGGGACAGGCACCTGGGGTGGCGGCAGCAGCAACTGGACCGACGTCAACGGCACGCTCAACAGCGCCTGGGGCGACGACTTCGCCATCTTCCAGGGTACGGCGGGGGATGTGACCGTGGTCGGTACCCAGACAGCCACCGGGCTGCAGTTCGTCACCAACGGCTACCGCCTGATCGGCAGTGGCGGCCTGAACCTGGTCAACGGCAGCAATGGCGCGTTCTCCGTGCGTGTCGACCCAGGCGCCACCGCCACCCTCAACGTAGGCCTGTCCGGCAGCGGCCTGCTGGCCAAACTGGACAGCGGCACGCTGGTGCTCAACGGTGCCAACAGCTACACCGGCGGCACCCTGCTCAACGGCGGGGCGCTGGTGGTCGGCAACAACACCGCCCTGGGCACCGGTGCGGTCAGCACCGCAGCGGGCACCAGCCTGGACAGCAACACTGCCGTCACCCTCGGCAACGCCTTCGCCCTGGGCGGTGCGCTGACCGTGGCCGGCAGCGCCGACCTGGGCCTGGCCGGCATCGTCTCGGGCAATGGCAGCCTGATCAAAAACGGCGGCGCCAACCTCACCCTGGGCAACGCCAACACCTACAGCGGTGGCACCACCCTTGGCGCAGGCACGCTGACCCTGGGTAACGCCCAGGCGCTGGGCACCGGCGGTCTTACGGTCAGCGGGGCTTCCAGCCTGACCAGCACGGGCGACTTCAGCTTGGGCAACAGCATCGCGCTGAACGCCAACCTCACCCTGCCGGGCACCAGCAACCTGACCCTCAACGGCGTCGTGGGCGGCACCGGCGGGCTGGTCAAGACCGGCAGCGGCGTGCTCACCCTCAACGGCAGCAACAATTACCAAGGCACCACCAGCCTCAACGGCGGCACCCTGGTCGTGGGCAGCAACACCGCGCTGGGCACGGGTGCGCTGAATGCCGCAGGTGGCACCACCTTGAGCAGCAATGCCAACGTGACCCTGGCCAATCTGTTCAACCTGGCCGGTAACCTGACCATTGCCGGTGCCCAGAACCTGACGTTGGGCGGCAATATCAACGGCGTCGGCGGCCTGACCAAAACCGGCAGCGGCACCCTGACCCTGAACGGTACCAACGGCAACCTGGGCAACACCAACTTCAATGCCGGCACCCTGGTGCTCGGCAGCGCCAGCGCGCTTGGCCTCGGCCAGCTCAACGCGGCCGCCGGCACCACGCTCGACAGCAACACCGCGCTGAACATCGGCAACACCGTCAACCTGGCGGGCAACCTGATCATCGCCGGCAGCAACGACCTCGGCCTGGGCGGCCTGGTCACCGGCGCCGGCAGCCTGACCAAGAACGGCGCCAGCAACCTGACCCTCAGCGGCGCCAACACCCTCACCGGTGGCGTGACCCTCAACGCCGGCACCCTGACCCTGGGCAACAACCAGGCGCTGGGCACCGGTACCCTCACCGTCGGCGCCGCCGCCAACCTGGCCACCCTCGGCGCGCTGACCGTGGCCAACCAGATGGTGCTCAACGACACCCTGAGCCTGATCGGCAACAACAACCTGGCGCTGAACGGCGTGATCAGCGGCACCGGTGGCCTGAGCAAGACCGGCAGCGGCAACCTGACCCTCGGCGCCGCCAACACCTACCAGGGCACCACCACCCTGGGCGCCGGCACCCTGACCCTGGGCAACAACACTGCGCTGGGCCAGGGCAACCTGTCGGTGACCGGCAACAGCACCCTGGCCACCAGCGGCGTGCTGCAGGTGGCCAACGCCATCGGCCTTGGCGCCGGCACCACGCTCGGTATCAACAACACCCAGGCGCTGACCCTCGATGGCGTGATCAGCGGCACCGGCGGCTTGGGCAAGCTCGGCAGCGGCCAGTTGATCCTCAACGGCAACAACACCTACAGCGGCGGCACCAGCCTGCAGGCCGGCAGCCTGCTGCTGGGCAATGCCGGCGCCCTGGGCAGCGGCGCGCTGAGCGTCGACGGCGCTGCCAGCCTCGACGCCAGCCAGGCGCTGGCGCTGGCCAACGCCATCAATCTGGCCGGGGGCAACCTCACCCTCGGCGGCAGCCAGGCGCTGACCCTCAACGGTGTGGTCAGTGGCAACAACAGCCTGGTCAAGAACGGCGCCGCCACCTTGACCCTCAACGGCAACAACACCTACAGCGGCGGTACCACGCTCAATGCCGGCACCCTGGTGGTCGGCAGCAACACCGCCCTGGGCACCGGCGCCCTGAGCACCGGCGCCAATACCAGCCTCGATGCCAGCGGCGCCGGTGCGACCCTGGCCAACGCCGTGCACCTGGGCGGCGTGCTCAATGTGCCAGGCAGCGCCAACCTCACCCTCAACGGCGTGCTCGATGGCGTGGGTGGGTTGAACAAGTCCGGCGCCGCCACCCTGACCCTCAATGGCGCCAACAACTACCTGGGAGGCACCACCCTGAACGCCGGCCAGTTGGTGGTCGGCAACGACAATGCGCTGGGGCAGGGCGGCCTGACCGTCGCCGGGGCCTCGACCCTGAGCGCCGGCAGCAGCGTCGCCCTGGCCAACAACGTCACCCTCAACGCCGGCCTGACCGTCGCCGGCGCCAACGACCTGACCCTCAACGGCGTGATCAACGGTACCGCCGGGCTGACCAAGAACGGCAGCGGCAACCTGACCCTCAACGGCAACAACGGCTACCAGGGCGGCACCCAGCTCAATGCCGGGCGCCTGACCCTGGGCAGCAGCGGCGCCCTGGGCACCGGCACCCTTGCAGTCACCGCCGATGCCTCGCTGGCCAACAGCGCGCCCATGGCCCTGGGCAACACCATCGCCCTGAGCAACAACGCCAACCTGACCTTCGCGGTCGACAATGCGATGATCCTCAGCGGTGACCTCAGTGGTACCGGCAACCTGATCAAGACCGGCGTCGATGACCTCACCCTGGTCGGCGTCAAGACCTTCACCGGCGACGTCGAAATCCAGGCCGGCTCCCTTACCACCCTGGGCAGCGGCGTGCTGGCCAACGTCGATAACCTGAATGTCGGCGCCAGCGGTCAACTCAACCTCAACGGCAACGCCAGCCTCGGCAGCCTGACCGGCAGCGGCCAGGTCGATGTCGGTATCGGCAGCGTCCTGAGCCTGGGCAGCAACAACCTCAACAGCACCTTCGCCGGCGGCATCAACGGCCTCGGCGGCCTGACCAAGGTCGGGACCGGCACCCTGACCCTGACCGGCACCAGCAACCTGGCCGACAATACCCAGGTCAACGCGGGCACCCTGAAGGTCGATGGCACCCTGGGCAGCAACCTGCTGACCGTCGCCAGCGGCGCCACCCTGACCGGCAGCGGCAGCGCCAACGCCACGGTGGTCATCAACAACGGCGGCCACCTGGCCGGGCAAAGCGGTAGCACCCTGGGCCTGGGTTCGCTGGTATTGAACAGCGGTTCGATCATCGATGCCGGGCTCGGCTCGCCCGCCACCGGTGGCACCGCACTGTTCAACGTCGGCGGCAACCTGACCCTCGACGGCACGCTCAACGTCAGCAACATCGGCGGCTTCGGCAATGGCGTGTACCGGATCTTCGACTACGCCGGCCTGCTCACCGACAACGGCCTGGATTTCGGCAACCTGCCCTTTGGCTTCGGCCTCGGCGACCTGAGCCTGCAGACCAGCCTGGCCAACCAGGTCAACCTGCTGGTCAGTGCCAGTGGCCAGAACATCCTGTTCTGGGATGGCAGCGACACCACCGCCAACGGCCAGGTCAACGGCGGCACCGGCACCTGGAACGCCGGCAGCAGCAACTGGACCGACCTCAACGGCACCACCAACAGCGCCTGGAACGGCAGCTTCGCGGTATTCCAAGGCACCCCCGGCGATGTCACCGTGGTTGGCCCGCAAGCCATCAATGGCATGCAGTTCGTCAGCAACGGCTACCGCCTGCTGGGCGGTGCCGGCGGTGTGCTGAACCTGGTTAACGGCAGCAGCGGCGACACCAGCGTGCGCGTCGACCCGGGCGCCATCGCGACCCTCGACGTGGCCCTGGCCGGCAGCGGCAAGCTGAACAAACTCGACACCGGCACCCTGGTGCTCAATGGCAGCAACAGCTATAGCGGCGGCACCACCCTCAGTGGTGGCACGCTGATCGTCGGCAGCGACAGTGCCTTGGGCAGCGGCGTGCTGAGCACCACGGCGGGTACCACCCTGGACAGCAACAAGACCGTGGCACTGGGCAACGCCATCAACCTGACCGGGCCGTTGAACATCGCCGGCAGCAACGACCTGGCGCTCAATGGCGACATCAGCGGCACCGGCGGCCTGGTCAAGGCCGGCAACGCCAACCTGCTGCTGGCCGGCAACAACAGTTACAGCGGCAACACGGCGCTCAACGCCGGTACCTTGATCGTCGGCTCCAACACGGCGCTGGGCAGCGGCGCGCTCAATGCGGCTGCCGGCACCAGCCTGCAGAGCAGCCAGGCCGTGACCCTGGCCAACAACCTCAACCTGGCCGGCCTGTTCAACGTGCTGGGCAGCAACGACCTGGCCCTCGGCGGCACCCTGGCGGGTGCCGGGCGCCTGGTCAAGAGCGGTGCCTCGGCGTTGACGCTCAGTGGCGCCAATACCTACAGCGGGGGTACCGAGCTGCAGGCGGGCACGCTGGTGGTCGGCAACAACGCAGCGCTCGGCAGTGGTGGCCTGAGCGTCACCGGCAATGCCAACCTCGACAGCAGCAGCGCGGTCACCCTGGGCAACCCGGTCGCGGTCAGCGGCACCTTGAACGTGCTGGGCAGCAACGACCTGCAACTGGCCGGCGTGCTCAGCGGCAACGGCACCCTCAACAAGAGCGGCCTGGCCGACCTGACCCTGTCGGGCAACAACACCTTCAGTGGCATCATCAACCTGCTCGCCGGCAGCCTCAGCACCATCGGCACCACGGCCCTGGGCTCGCAGAGCGAGCTCAATGTCAGCAGCGGCGCCACCCTCAACCTGGACGGCAACACCACCCTGGGCGACATCGGCGGCAGCGGCGCCATCCAGATTGCCGCGGGCAACAGCCTGGGCGTGCAGGGCGGCGTGTTCGCCGGTGACATCAGCGGTACCGGCACCCTGAACAAGCTCGGCAGCGACACCCTGACCCTCAGCGCCAGCAACAGCCACAGCGGCACCACCAACGTCCAGGCCGGTGGCCTGGTGGTCAACGGCAGCCTGGCCAGCAACACGGTCAACGTTGGCAGTGGCGCCACCCTGGGCGGCAGCGGCAGCCTTGGCGGTACGGTGAACGTGGCCAGCGGCGGTACCCTCGGCGCCGCCAGCGGCAGTACCCTGAACGTCGGCAACCTGGTGCTCGACAACAGCGCCAACTTCAACGCCGCCCTCGGTGCGCCGGTCGGCAGCGCCCCGCTGGTCAACGTGGCCAATAACCTGACCCTCGGCGGCACGCTCAACATCACCGACATCGGAGGCTTCGGCGCCGGGGTTTACCGCTTGTTCGCCTACGGCGGCAGCCTGACCAACAACGGCATGGCCATCGGCAGCACGCCGGTGCCGGCCAGCGACCTGACCGTGCAAACCGCCATCGCCAACCAGGTCAACCTGGTGGTGGGTGGGGCCAGCAACGTGCTGTTCTGGGATGGCAGCCAGTCCGTCCCCAACGGCGTGATCGACGGCGGCAGCGGCACCTGGGATGCCACCAACACCAACTGGACCGACGCCAACGGCGTGCTCAACACCCCATGGAACGACACCTTCGCGGTGTTCCAGGGCACCCCTGGCACCGTCACCGTCAACGGCAGCCAGAGCATCGGCGGCATGCAGTTCGTCAGCGACGGCTATGTACTCAATGCCAGCGCCGCCGGCGAGCTGCTGACCACCGGCACCACCAATCTGCGGGTCGATAACGGCGCAACGGCCACCCTCAACGTCGCCCTCAATGGCACCGGCAGCATCGCCAAGTACGACACCGGTACCCTGGTGCTCAACGCCGCCAACGGCTACAGCGGCGGCACCGCGCTCAACGGCGGCACCCTGGTGGTGGGCAACAACAGCGCCCTGGGCAGCGGCGTGCTGACCGCCGCCGCCGGCACCACGCTGGACAGCAACACCGCCGTCACCCTGGCCAACAACGCCGTGCTCAACGGCGCCCTGGCCATTGGCGGCAGCAACGCCCTGGAACTGGCCGGCAACCTCAGTGGCGCGGGCGGCCTGATCAAGAACGGCAGCGCCCAGCTCACCCTCAGCGGCAGCAACAGCTACACCGGCGGCACCCTGATCAACGCTGGCAGCGTGGTGGGCGACAGTGACAGCCTCAAGGGCGCCATCGTCAACAACGCCGCACTGACCTTCGAGCAGAACGCCAACGGCAGCTACACCGGCAACCTCACCGGCAGCGGCACCCTGACCAAGGCCGGCACCGGTGAGCTGCTGCTCACCGGCAACAACGGCCTCACCGGCGCCACCAACGTCAACGCCGGGCGCCTGGTGGTCAACGGCCGCCTCGACAGCGCCACGGTCACGGTCGCCACCGGTGCCAGCCTGAGCGGCAGCGGCACCCTGGCCGGTGCGGTGCAGATCCAGAACGGCGCCACCCTCGCCGCAGGCCCTGGCAGCACGCCGTTGTCGGTGGGCAGCCTGAGCCTGGCCTCGGGCAGCGCGCTGGACTTGAGCCTCGGCGCGCCGAATGCCGCCACCACGGTGGTGCAGGTGGCCGGCAACCTGACCGTCGACGGCACCCTCAACATCACCGACGCCGGCGGCTTCGGCCCTGGGGTGTACCGCCTGTTCAGCTATGGCGGCACGCTGACTGACAACGGCCTGGTGTTCGGCGCCATCCCCGGCAGCGTGGTGCTGGGCGACCTGAGCCTGCAGACCGCCATCGCCAACCAGCTCAACCTGGTGGTGCAGGGCGCCGCCGGTTCGCTGCAGTTCTGGAACGGCAGCCAGACCACCCCCAACGGCAGCATCGGTGGCGGCAGCGGTACCTGGGACTCGGCCACCAACTGGACCAACTCCACCGGCACCACCAGCGATAACTGGGGCGCGCAGTTCGCCGTGTTCGGTGGCCAGGCCGGCACCGTGACCGTGGCCGGCAACCAGGCCTTCACCGGCATGCAGTTCCTCACCAATGGCTACCAACTGGTGGCCGGCAACAATGGCAGCCTGACCGCCACCAACGGCAGCGGTGGCGCCCTTGCGGCGGTGCGTGTGGATGCCGGCGCCACGGCGTTGATCAGCGCGCCGCTGGTGGGTACCGGCGGTATCCAGAAACTCGACTCGGGCACCCTGGTACTGGCCGGCGCCAACACCTACACCGGCGGCACCACGGTCAGCGGCGGTACCCTGATGGGCAACACCACCAGCCTGCAGGGCAACATCCTCAACAACGCCAGCCTGGTGTTCGCCCAGGGCGCCAATGGCACCTTCAACGGCAACCTGACCGGTACCGGCACCACCACCAAAACCGGCGCCGGCACCTTGCTGCTGACCGGCAACCAGGCCTTCAGCGGCGCCTTCAACGTCAACCAGGGCGTGCTGGAGGTGGGCAATGCCGCCAACCCCGGTGCCAGCCTCGCGGCGCAGGTCACCGTGGCCAATGGCGCCGCGCTGACCGGCACCGGCACGGTGGCCAGCCTGGTCAACCAGGGCACCGTGATGCCGGGCAAGGGCGGTGAACTCAGTGTCACCGGCAACTTCACCAACGCCGCCAGCGGCAGCCTGCTCGTCGATGTCAGCGGCAACCCGACCAGCTACCTCGACGTCGGCGGCACCGCCAACCTCGGCGGCAGCCTGCAGGTGGTCAACCTGGCCGGCTTCAGTGGCAGTGGCCAGTACACCGTGGTCACTGCTGCTGGCGGGGTGACCGGGACCTTCGCCAACACCAACCTGAGCAACTCGGCGTTCCTCAACAGCGCCGTGGCCTATGGCGCCAACCAGGTGACCCTGTCGCTCAGCCGTAACGGTACCGGCTTCGCCGGGGTCGCGGTCACCAGCAACCAGCGCGGCGTGGGCACCGCCCTCAGCGCGCCGGGCGCACCAGCCGAGTTGACCGGCAATATCCTGCCCATGAGCGCGGCGCAGGCCCGGGCGGCGTTCGACAGCCTGTCCGGCGAGATCCACGCCAGCACTGCCAGCGTGCTGATCGAGGACTCGCGTTACGTGCGTGAAGCGGTCAACGACCGCCTGCGCCAGGCCGACTGCACCCGCCAGGACGATCCACGCCGCACCCTGGCACCCACCGCCAACCAGCAGCTCACCAGCGAAGGTTGCCAGGGCCAGGCCGTCGGCTGGATCCGCGCCCTCGGTGGTTGGGGCGACTTCGATGGCAGCAACAGCCACGCCAGTGTCGATCGCGATCTGCAGGGCTTCATGCTCGGCGTCGACCGGGCATTGGACGAGCAGTGGAAGGTCGGCGTTGCCGCCGGCTACACCAACTCCAGCATCGATGCACACCAGCGCCGTTCGGATGCTTCGGTCGACAGCTACCACCTGAGCACCTACCTGGGCTACCAGTTGGACGCTTTTGCTGCTCGCCTGGGCGTGGCCTACAGCTGGCACGACATCGACAGCAAGCGTGACGTCGAGGTGGGCGCCTACAACGACCGCCTCAAGGCCAAGTACAAGGCACGCAGCGCCCAGGTGTTCGGCGAAGTGGGCTACGCCATCGACGCCGGCGGCATTGCCCTGGAGCCTTTCGCCGGGCTGGCCTACGTCAACTACGACAGCGATACCGCCCATGAGAAGGGCGGGGCAGGGCGGCTGGAGGGCAGCGTCGATCAGGACGTGACCTATTCCACCCTGGGCGTGCGCGCCGGCAAGCGTATCGAGCTGGCCAACGGCACCGCCATCACCCCGCGCGCGTCGTTGGGCTGGCGGCATGCCTTCGGCGACACCAAGCCCGACGCCGACCTGCGCTTTATCGAAGGCGGGGCAGGCTTCAGTGCCTCGGGCGTGCCGATTGCCAAGGACGCGGCAGTGGTCGAGGCCGGGCTGGATTTGGCGGTGGGCGAGAGTGGCAAGCTGGGGATCGGGTATTCCGGGCAGCTGTCCAATGATGCCCGCGACCATGGGGTGACGGTGAGCTTCAGTATGGGGTTCTGAAACCATCGCGGGGCAAGCCCGCTCCCACGATCCTGGGCTGGTTCCAAGGGTTGGATTGATGTCCAACGTTCTGGAGCAGCCCAATCGCCGTGGGAGCGGGCTTGCCCCGCGATCAGTCTGGACTGTGTACGACATTTCCGAATCTGAAACCAAATACTTCAATCGGCCAGCGCTTGGGACCTATCCTACGCGCCTGTCGGAAGGCTCTGCATTGGCTGGGAAATACCTCGGGGGTAACGTCGCTGGGTCGTCATGAATGGCGACCGGGTGTGAGAAGCCCGCCGTGTTAATCCAATGAGCTAGCCAGTTTTGGCAGCTGTGCGCGTGCAGACTTCGGTCTGGCCGTGTGTGATTGGAGCACGGTCTTCTCACCTCGCGTACGGCTGCCACCCTTATCTGTGAGAAGGATGGAGGTGGTTGTTCACTGACAACTTTTCCAATCGGTAAGCCAATGAAAAAGATCGTCCCCGATCCACCGTACCCCATCTCCTTCATCACCATCATCAACGACCTCACTGCCGAGCAGGCGCTGGAACACGCCAACACTCTGATGGAAAGCCTGGTCGACACCGTCCACCTCTACACAATCGCCCCTCCCGAACTGCGCCCGGACATCCTGCTGTGCAACGCCTCGATCCTCTCCCAACTGGTCATCGCCCTGATCAACCACGCCAAATCCAAGAGGGCCGCCCCATGAGCGATAAAAGTGTCTACGGCCCAACCGAGGGCAGCACCACCTGCCTGGACCTGTTCTGCATCAAGCCGGGCATCCCGTTCGAACATGCCTTCGGCGAGTTGTCCGCGCTGCTTGGCTGCATCAGGCATCTGACAACTGAAGCTGAAATGGAGGGTGACCTGCTGGCCGGCAGCGCCGCGCGGATCCTGAGCGGGTTGGCCAAGGGGCTGATTGATGACATGGAGTCGGGGATGAGCCGATAGCGGTGATTGGGGCTGCTACGCAGCCCCTTTTCCGGCATCACGCGGTATCGCGGTGAACGCCTCAGCCTCCACCCCCACTAGAGACATACACCAAGGCGGGCAGAGGTACTTTCACAGGACTCATTGGCCCGAAACAGATGTGGGAGCGGGTTTACCCGCGAAGCGCCGCGCGGGCGGCGCTCGATCTGGTAGGCGCCGCAAAAGCATCGGCGGACACCTGGTGGCCCTCACCCAATATTTGCGGTTTCGGTGGTATGCCTCTGGAGACCCTGGCGTGCTACCGCGTGAGGGCGGCCAGGTGCCAGGCGAAAGCTATGCAACGCTTGAGATCGAGCTCAAAAAGCAACGCGTTATTGCTCATTGGTGCAGGATAGGTAGATTTCCCTAGCTAACAATAGGCTATCTCCGAGAGCTTGCTAAAAATGCCCAGCAGTGGAAGAAAACCATGAATATTGATGAAAAGAAAATCAAAGCTCGGAAATTCATGTAGGTTTCCTCAAAGTCTATGAAAATCAAAAAGCTTCTGTGCGTGATCAAGTTCAAGTAAAGTCCTGCGGTTGCTGTGTTGTAGATGTAGCTTGTGATAGCGGCGGCTAGTGAGTGAGGATTTTGAATTGTGTGGCGCCTCAAGATGACTGAGGCGCATATGTCTGATGCGACAAAAAGAGCAAGTGCAAAAATCATTCGCGAAAATACTCTATGAACCATTGGTGCATCGTTGCCGCGCTGACAATTCCTTCTAAAAATAAGGTGGGCTTCCCCATCATTCGGAAACCTCGCATTTTGTCAATGTTGTGGTATTCAAATAAACGCCAGGCTCCAGGTTTTAGCTCTTTTCGAAAGAACACCCCATATCCAGAGAGCCCCAGGTCGACAGTGTAATAAATTAGGGTTCCATCTCTTTCGCTATAGCCAAACTTCTTGGCTACCTGTTGATATCCTCTGCGAACGGGGCCCACAACATCGTTTCGCTGGGCGCCAATGTGGTTTCCGTTTTCATATAGATTGTTAGCGCCATGGGCGAGCAGCGGGGCTCCAAAGAATGTGCATAACATTCGGCGTTTCACGCAGGCGCCAGCACCCGTAGCGACTTGACTTATTCCACCCACAAGGCCAGCAATTGGCAGAGCAAGTTTTTCGGCTTGAATAAGCAAGCTTGCTTGTTCTGCTTTCAGGGCCTTCAAGCCCTCTTCTGGAGTCAGTCGCTGTGTGGCTACATCGTCCATGATGCGTTTGGAAAAGTATGCAACCTCCCGGTTGAACTGCATCCGATCCATGCCATGGCTCAAATGCCGTGCACTGACCGTGCAGGCGAACGCAGTCAGGCGCGTAGCGGCTTGGTTTACATCCCAATAGTCGGGCCCCAGCGGGTAGTTACCTTGACGAGCGCTCATGCGAGGTCTCGCCAGGCGGCATGGGCCGAGGTGCTGCCGGTGTGGTGGATCCAGCTGATATCGCGGTAACGGATTGCCAGGTGTTCCTGAGCCTCCTGGTCGCTTTGCAGCATGCTGTGGGGCATGTCCACGCGCTGCTCCACCAGCACCGCGCCGCCGAGCTTGAGAGTGAAGTAGCGTTCCAGAAGCCCAGCGGGGTTGGTGCGGTAGAAGTTGAGGTTGCACTCAAGGCGTTCGCCGCTGTCCAGAGCCTGGGCCAGCAGCGGGGTCGCCTTGTCGACGAACTTAGTGATCAGCACCGGTTGGTGCAGGGCACGCTGGCTGTCGTCACCGATCAGCTGATGTGCGACTGAGAGCACCATCACCTCGTCGGTGTGTCCCGCCTGGCAATGATTGCCAATCTAGGCCTCGGTGGAGCAGCCAGCGGAAATCAGGCCCTGACGGTCGCCGTTGATGGACAAGTAGCTGAGATAAGCCATAGGTTCATTTCTCTGGGTTGAAGAGAGTAAGACCCTAAGGCAGTGGCAGCGGCGAGGATGCAGGACGGCTCCGATGGCCGGATCAGAAACAGCGGCATCCTGAGCAGCTCAGGTCCTACAAGATGGCCTGACAGATAAACATCAGAGCCTGCCGAGGTGACTGATGCTGCTACTGCCTTGAGACATACACCAAGGCGGACCAGGTAATGGCACAGGAAAGACTGGCCCGAAACAGATGTGGGAGCGGGCCAATTATTCTTGTGAAGGTACCGCTGTCCGCCTTGTTTGCACGACGCGCTATCGCGGTAGGCGCCGCTGGTTTTCCAGGGTGCCAGACCAGGCCACTGTCGTTAGACTGTCATCTCCCACCACCGGACAGGAGTCCCGGCGTGCCCGACCCCCGCAGTTTCCCCAGCGACCTGAGCCTGCAAAGCCCACGCCTGCAGCTGCGCCCCATGCGCCATGGCGATGCGCAGCAATGGCTGACCATCATGGCCGACCCCGAAGTGATGCGTTACTGGTACCACGCGCCCTGGCAGACCCTGGCCGAAGCCGAGAGCGCCCTGGCCGCCGACCGTGAGGCCTATGCCGCCGGCCAGTTGCTCAAACTGGGCATGTACCGGCGCGACAACGACGAGCTGATCGGCATGGTCCAGTTGTTCAACCTCGAAGAGGGCTCGCGCCGGGGCGAGATCGGCTACTGCCTGGCCAAGTCCGTCCAGGGCCGCGGCTACATGGACGAAGCCTTGACCTGCTTCATCGACTACCTGGCCCACACCCTGCACCTGCGCCGCCTGGAGGCGGAAATCGACCCGCGCAACCTGGGTTCGGCACGTACCCTCGAGCGCCAGGGCTTCGTGCTCGAAGGCACGCTGCGCGCGCGCTGGTGCGTGGCCGGCGAACTGTCCGACTCGGGGCTTTATGGGTTGCTGCTCGAGCCGCCTGTCGCCTGACGTTCGGCAGCGCCTTTGGATAATGGATGGAGCCCGCGGTTGCCTGCTTTCTATGTGAGTTTCACGCTCGTGTTGTTCCTGCTGAGCCTGTGTTTCGACGGCCTGTCGATGGGCGTCGATGGGCATATGCCGGCCTTGCAGATACTGATCATGGGCCCCTGGGGCATCGCTTTCGGGCTCTACCAATGGTTTGCCAACCCGCTGCTGGGGCTGGCGATACTCGCCCGTCGGCGCTTTCGCCGGGTGGCGCTGGGCGCTGGGGTGATCGCCCTGGGCCTGGCGCTCAGTAGCCTGGGTATCGAGCGGTTGCCGGACAACCGTAGCTACGACTTCCTGCCGCTGACCGGCTTTGGCGCCGGGTACTACCTCTGGACCCTGGCGATTCTGCTGTTCTGCCTGGGGCAGGCTTGGTGGTGCCGCAAGGCGCGTTCGGCGCAAGGCATGCCGGTTTGGCGCTGGTTCGATGGGCTACTGATCGCGGTGCTGGTGGCGACGATCGTTGTCGCGACCAACATGCCGAGCCTGGGCGTACGGATCAGCCCATCGGCCGAGGCGACGGAACCTGCCCCGGGTTTGGAATGACAGCGAGGGCTGGGTTAAGGTCGCACTTCGTCCCGCTGCCACCAGGTGCCTTACTTGCCCGCCTTCTACCTGACCACAAGCCTGGCCCTGTACCTGCTGAGCCTGGCGTTCGACGGTGCCTTGACCGGTGCCGGGCGGCATTTGCCGGCGTTGCAGATGCTGTTGTACGGGCCGTGGGGCATTCCCTTCGGGCTGTACCAGTGGTTCGCCAACCCCTTGTTGGCCTTGGCGGTACTTGCCCATCGCCGGTTCCGGCGGTTGGCGCTGGGGTGCGGACTGCTGGCGCTGTACCTGGCGGCCAGCAGCTTTACGGTCGAACGGCTGCCGGATAACCAGAGCTATGCCTTCCACGACCTCAGCGGCTTTGGCGCTGGGTTCTACCTGTGGTTGCTGGCCATCCTGGTATTTACCCTGGGGCAGGCATGGTGGTGCTGGAAGGCGAAATCTGCAGCGCAGGTGCCGGGCTGGCGCTGGCTGGATGTGGCATTGCTGGCGGCGCTTGGGGCGACGTTCTGCTACGCCACGCAGATGCCTGAGCTGCAATTCGAACCGCACAAGGTGATCATGCCGCCCGAGCAACCGCAGGCCTTTTGAACCCATCGCGATGCGACTAGCCCGCGATTCAACGTACTGTCCCCCACTGCACCACCAGCATCCCCACCACGATCATCCCCACCCCCGCCAGGCGCAGCAGGTTGACCGGCCGTTCCGGCAACCCCATCAGGCCGAACTGGTCGATCAACAGCGACGACAGCACCTGCCCGGCCACCACGCAGACGATGAACCCGGCAGCGCCAAGGCGTGGTGTCAGCACCAGTGCAGCGGTGATGTAGAGCACCCCGGCAACCCCGCCGAACCACGCCCACCAGGGGGCCTGGGCGAGGTTCTGCAACTGCGGCAGCGGCGCACGCATCAGCAGCAGGGCGGGTACCAGCATCAGCAGGCTGACCAGCAACGACACCCCCGCCGCCCACAACGGATGCCCCAGCAAGCGCCCAAGGGCGGCGTTGCTGCCTGCCTGGAAGGGTACGGCGGCGCCGGCAAGCAGGGCGATCAGCAAGGGCAGGGCGGCAAAAAGGCTGTTGGGCATGGTGACTACTCCTGTGCGAAACACTGGTATCAGTCTGTGATATGCACTTGAATGATGGAAATTCGAATTCTGCAAAGGCTGTATTCGTGCCATGGATGATTTGCGCCGCATCGACCTCAACCTGTTGCTCACCCTGCATGCCCTGCTCAGCGAACGACATGTCTCGCGGGCGGCTCTGCGCCTGCACCGCAGCCAACCGGCGGTAAGCCACGCGCTGGCCCAGCTGCGCGAGATTTTCGCTGACCCGCTGCTGGTCCGCCGGGGCGGCGGGTTGCAACTGAGCGCCCGTGCCGAAGCCCTGCGCGAGCCTTTGCAGCAGGCGCTGCAACAGCTCGATGGCCTGCTCGGCAGCCCCGGCTTCGAGCCGGGCCGGGCGCGCCGCACCTTCCGCCTGGCGATGTCGGACTACGGCGCGCGGGTGGTGCTGCCGGCGTTGCTGCGGCTGTTGCGCGAGCAGGCGCCGGGCATCGACCTGGTGGTGTCCCAGGGCAGCCGCGAGGCGATGCTCGGGCAACTGATCGATGGCGAGACCGACCTGGCGCTGGGTGTGTTTCCCGAGTTGCCTGCCGAGGTCTGCGAGCAAGTGCTGTTCGAGGAGTCGTTCGTCTGCCTGGCCGACCGTGGCACGCTGCCGCCGCGCGGCGGGCTGGACTTTGCCCAGTGGCTGGCCCGCCCCCATGTGCTGGTGGCGGTGCGCCCGGGGATCGACAACGAAATCGACCTGGCCCTGGGCGTGCTCGGTGCGCGCCGCCGCATCGCCCTCAGCCTGCCGCACTGGGGGGCCGCCCTGGGGTTGCTCGCCGGTACCGACCTGGTGCTCACGGTGGCTCGCCGCAGCCTGGAGGGCGCCCGGCTGGACCCGGCCTTGCGCCAGTTCCCGCCACCGCTGGCGATCGCGCCATTCACGTTCTGCCAGGCCTGGCATTCGCGTCGCGAGGGGGATGCCGGGCACCGTTGGCTGCGCAGGCAACTTCAGACTTTGTGTACGGCCCCGGCGTTGGCCGAGTGCTAGGCTGTGGGCCGAACACCCGTGAAAGGACTACCCATGCTCAAGCGTTATCTGCTTGCCGGCAGCACCCTGCTGGCCATCACCGCGGCCCAGGCCGAAGATTACTCGTCCAGCTATACCCAGTGCATGGACAAGGCCTCCAGCACTTTGGCCATGGGTGCCTGCATCCAGGCCGAGACCAAATTGCAGGATGAGCGCCTGAACCGTGTCTACAAGCAATTGATGGCCAAGCTAGAAGACCAGCAGCAGAAGGACCTGCGCGAGGTGCAGCGCAGCTGGATCAAATACCGCGACGGCAACTGCGCGTTCCACGGTACCTTGAGCAGCGGCAGCCTCTACCGCATCGAAGGGGCAATGTGTGCGATGGACATGACCAAGGACCGCGCGGCGGAGCTGGAACGGGTGCTCAGCCCGGGGCAGTGATGCAGCATCAGCTTACAGATTGGTGTTGTCACAGGCGCTCCTGCGGGTTTCATCAATGCGCTTTGAGCTGTATTTTTGTACAGCCCTGGCAGGACAACGATTGCCCTGCCAGGATGGCTCATTACCTATGGGAGGGTGTCATGGCTCACAGCATCGATGTCGCCAACCACTTTCTCACGCTGGAAGGTGAGGCCGGCGAAATCTCCAATCTCAAGCTGCAGAAGCTGGTCTATTACGCCCAGGGTTTCAGCCTGGCGCTGCTGGGCAAACCACTGTTCGAGGACCGTATCGAAGCCTGGATGCATGGCCCGGTAGTGCCTGAGCTGTACCGCTGTTTCAGCCTGCATGGTTCCAACCCTATCCCCGCACCGGCCCTGTTCGAACCCACGATGTTCTCCCGCGAGCAGTCGCGGCTGATCGCGGAGGTGTTCGCAGTTTATGGGCAGTATTCCGCCTGGAAGCTTCGCCAGTTGACCCACGAGGAAGACCCTTGGCGGGACAACTACCAGGAGGGCGCATTCAGCCGGGAAATCCCTCGGCACGAGATGGAGCGGTATTTCAGGAACCACCTGGTGAATTGACCCATGGCACGCAAGCGGATCAAGGAACGAGACGCACACAGCGCCCAGATCAAAGCTCGGCAAGTCGTTACCGATGCGGATGACTCCGAGTTGAAGCCCCCGGTTTTTTCTTTGGAATACCTGCAACCGGGATGGTGCATTGAAGATTGCCAGCAACTGGAGCGCGCCAAGATGCTGCAAAGGCTGCGCCAGATCAGCCAGCGCACCTGGCGGGAAATTCGGCAGTTGCACCGGCACGGCTACGGAACCGAGACCATCGCCCATGGCAGTATCAAGGCTGCACTGCCCTCATTCCTTACCGAGGATGTTCGGCTTTTGGCGTTCAGGGCCTATGACCTGGTGGCGATGGTCGGCTATCGCAGTGGCCGGGTATTTCATGTGATCTGGATTGATCGACAGTTCAAACTCTATAACCACTGATGTCTGCGGCCTTCGCGGGGCAAGCCCGCTCCCACAGGTACCGCGCAAGCCTTGAGGTCACGCGGTCGGTGTGGGAGCCGGCTTGACGGCGAAGGGGCGCGAAGCGCCCTTAGTGCTGCCCGCGCCGGGCACGGGCCTTGAGGTACTCGCGCACCTCCCGTGCATCCCCGGCAAACTCGATCCGCCCGGCCTTGGCGTCGCGCTGATAGGCGTACATCGGGTCGTAGTATTCCTTGAGCAACCCTTCGATCCAGCCCTGGTGCAGGCTCACATCACCGCTGCGCAACTGCTCGTCGAGGGCCTGGCCAAGCAGCGCGGACAACCGCTGAAAACGCTCGCCACCCAGACGCTTGTGGATATTGGCCATGCTTTGGCGCAGGCGCTCGGCGTAAAGCTTGCGACCGTCTTCCTCACCGTGCACGGTAACGAATTCGGCGCACAGATCGGTCACGTAATCGCGCAGGATGCGCGCCACGCGGCTGTCGAAACTGTCCTCCAGCCACACCAGCGGGTAGTGCTGCATGCCTTGGTAGAGCTCCAGTGGCACCGTGCAGCTGCCAACGATGCGGCCCTCGTCTTCCAGCACGAACTGGCCGATGCCCCGGTCGCGCTTTTTCAACAGGTCGATGGCCAGTGCGTTCTCGAAGTCGATCTGCGCCGGCTGCGCGGTGGCGCGCTTGCCGAAGCTGGAGCCGCGGTGGTTGGCATGGCCTTCGAGGTCCAGCACGTTGTCCAGCTGGTGCAGCACGTCGGTCTTACCGGTGCCGGTGAGGCCGCCCAGCAGCACGAAGTCGCACTGCTCGACCGCCTGCTGGGTGGTTTCCAACAGCAGGCTGCGCATGGCTTTGTAGCCACCGACCACCTTGGGGTAATGGATGCCGGCTTCCTTGAGCCAGCCCTGGACGATCTGCGAGCGCAGCCCGCCACGGAAGCAATACAGGTAACCGTCGGGGTGGGCCTGGGCGAACGCCGCCCAGGCTTGCAGGCGTTGCGCTTTCACCGCGCCGTTGACCAACTGGTGGCCAAGGGTGATGGCGGCGGCCTGGCCCTGCTGCTTGTAGCAGGTACCGACCTTCTGCCGCTCCTGGTCGGTCATCAGCGGCAGGTTGACCACGCCGGGGAAGGCGCCTTTGTTGAATTCGACAGGGGCGCGCATGTCCATCATCGGCACGTCGTCGAGGAACAGCTGTTTCAGGTGGGTGCAGTCGGGGCGCATCAAATCACCTCGACTGCGTGGCTCTGTCGCTCCACCAGCTCACCGATCGGTGCCAGTGCGAGGTTCAGCTCGGCGGCCACGGCCAGGAACTCGGCTTCGCCTTCAGGGCTGACCGCCACCAGCAGGCCACCGCTGGTTTGCGGGTCGCACAGCAGGTGCTTCTGATCGTCGCTCAGAGCGCCGATCTTGTGCCCATAGCTTTCGTAGTTGCGCAGCGTGCCGCCGGGGATGCAGCCTTCGGCCAGGTAGTGGTCGACGCTGGGTAGGCGTGGCACGGCAGCGAACTGCAGGCGTGCGGTGAGCTTGCTGCCTTCGGCGACTTCGACCAGGTGGCCAAGCAGGCCGAAGCCGGTGACGTCGGTCATGGCTTTGACGCCGTCGAGCTTGCCGAAGCGGCTGCCTGGGGTGTTGAGGGTGCACATCCAGTCGCGGGCCAGGCCACGGTCCTGGTCACGCAGCTTGGCTTTCTTCTCGGCGGTGGTGAGGATGCCGATGCCCAGCGGCTTGGTCAGGTACAGGCGGCAACCAACGCTGGCAGTGTCGTTGCGCTTGAGGTGGCGCTTGCTCACCACGCCGGTGACGGCCAGGCCGAAGATCGGCTCGGGGGCGTCGATGGAGTGGCCGCCGGCCAGCGGGATGCCGGCTTCGGCGCACACGGCGCGGCCGCCACGAATCACTTCGCGGGCCACCTCCGGCGGCAGTAGATTGACCGGCCAGCCGAGGATGGCGATGGCCATCAGCGGGTCGCCGCCCATGGCATAGATGTCGCTGATGGCGTTGGTGGCGGCGATGCGGCCGAAGTCGTAGGGGTCGTCGACGATGGGCATGAAGAAGTCGGTGGTCGAGACCACGCCGCGTTCGTCGTCCAGGGCGTACACGGCGGCGTCGTCGCGCGAGGCGTTGCCGACCCACAGGTTGGGGTCCAGGGCCTGGGTGCCGCTCTCGGCGAGGATCACATCCAGCACCTTGGGGGAGATCTTGCAGCCACAACCGGCGCCGTGGCTGTACTGGGTCAGACGAATCGGCTCGCTCATACGCACCTCTGCACAAATAGTGGCGCGATTGTAGCAAAGCTGGCCTTTGCGCCAGCGGCTCTTATAATTCCACTGCGTCGGCCATCGCCGCACCTTCCCCGCTATTGAACCGGAGAACCCCCCATGCTCAAACGCCCTCTGGCACTCGCTGCCGGCCTCGTGCTGTCCTGCTGCGCCGTCGTTGCCCAGGCCGCCGATGTACTGCGGGTCAGCGCCATCCCCGATGAAGCGCCGACCGAACTGCTGCGCAAGTTCAAGCCGCTGGGCGAATACCTCGAGAAGCAGTTGGGGATGGAGGTCAAGTTCGTCCCGGTCGCCGACTACCCGGCGGTGGTCGAGTCGCTGGCCAGCAACCGCCTGGACCTGGCATGGCTGGGTGGCTTCACCTTCGTCCAGGTGCACCTGAAGGACCCGACCGCCACCCCGTTGGTGCAGCGTGAGCAGGACGCCCAGTTCACCAGCAAGTTCATCACCGCCAACCCCGACGTGAAGAGCCTCAAGGACCTCAAGGGCAAGACCTTCGCCTTTGGCTCGATCTCGTCCACCTCCGGCAGCCTGATGCCGCGCTACTTCATGCTCAAAGAAGACAACATCAAGCCGGAGGACTACTTCAGCCGCGTTGCCTACTCCGGTGCCCACGACGCCACCGTGGCCTGGGTGGCGGCCGGCAAGGTCGATGGCGGCGTGCTCAATGCGAGTGTGTGGCAGAAGCTGGTCGATGCCGGCAAGGTCGATACCAGCAAGGTGAAAGTGTTCGCCACCACCCCGACCTACTACGACTACAACTGGACCGTGCGCGGCAACATGGACCCGGCGCTCAAGGAAAAGATCAAGCAGGCTTTCCTCGCCCTCGACCCGGCCAAGCCTGAGCAGAAGGCGATCCTCGACCTGCAGGCCGCCAGCCGCTTCATCGAGACCAAGCCTGAGAACTACCAGGGCACCGAGCAAGCGGCGCGTGAGGCCGGCCTGCTCAAGTGAGTATCCGTCTGCAAGGGGCCGGCCTGCGCCATGGCCAGGTCCAGGCCTTGCACGCAGTCGACCTGCGTATCGAAACGGGCGAGCGGGTAGCGATCATCGGCCCGTCCGGGGCGGGCAAATCCAGCCTGCTGCACCTGATGGCCACGGCGGTGCAACCCAGCGCCGGGCGCCTGGAACTGCTGGGAACACAACCCTGGGCACTGTCGGCTGGCGCCCGTCAGCACCTGCGTGCACGGGTGGCGCTGGTGCACCAGGCGCCACCGTTGCCGCCCCGCCAGCGGGTGGTGACGGCGGTACTGGCCGGGCGCCTGGGGCAGTGGAGCAGCTTGCGTGGCCTGCTCAACCTGCTGCACCCGAGCGATGTGCCTGGCGTGCGCCAGGTGCTGGCCGAGCTGGGCCTGGCGGACAAGCTGTTCGTGCAGTGCGGGCAGTTGTCCGGTGGCCAGTTGCAGCGGGTCGGCATCGCCCGGGCGCTGTATCAGCAGCCGCAGGTACTGCTGGCCGACGAGCCGGTGTCGGCGATGGACCCGGTGCTGGCTGATCACAGCCTGGCCCTGCTCAACCGCCACGCCGTGGCCCAGGGCGTGACGCTGGTGGCCAGCCTGCATGCCGTGGAGCTGGCGTTGGCGCACTTCCCGCGGGTGGTCGGTATCCGCGAGGGCCAGGTGGCCTTCGACTGCCCGGCCACGGCGGTGACCCAGGGCCTGCTCGATGCGCTCTATGCCAACGAACAGCTTGGCTCACCTGTTGCCCCAGGCCCGACCCTGACCGTGCAGATCCCGCGATGCTGAACACTGACGCCCGCGATCCGGCGGCGCTGCCTCGCCTGCTGGTGGCGCTGCTGTGCCTGGCGTTGCTGTGGCCAGGGTTGCAGTTGAGCGAATTGAACCCCGGTGTGTTGCTGCAGGCAGATAACCGTCAGCAGATGGCCAGTTTCGTCGCGGGCTTCTGGCCGCCGGCCCATGACCGCGAATTCCTCGGCCTGCTGTGGCAGGCCACGTTGCAGACCTTGGCCGTGGCTACCGCCGGCATGACCCTGGCGCTGCTGCTGGCGCTGCCGGCCAGCTTGCTGGCGAGCCGTGCGCTGTCGCTGCGTGCGGCGTCCCGGGGCGGCAGGGCAGGCGGCTGGTCGCGCACCCTGCGGCTGCCGGTGCGGGGGCTTTTGGTGTTCCTGCGCAGCGTGCCGGAGATCGTCTGGGCGCTGTTGTTCGTGCGCGCCGTGGGCCTGGGGCCGACCGCCGGGGTGCTGGCCATCGCCATCACCTACAGCGGCATGCTCGGCAAGGTCTATGCGGAAATCTTCGAGTCGGTCGACCAGCGCCCGGCCCACGCCTTGATGCAAGCCGGCAGCGGGCGGTTGGCGGCATTCTGCTACGGCATCCTGCCCAACGCGGCGGCCGAAGTGGTGTCGTACACCGTGTACCGCTGGGAGTGCGCGGTGCGTGCCTCGGTGGTGATGGGCTTCGTCGGCGCCGGCGGCCTGGGGCAGCAGATCGACTTGTCGATGCGCATGTTCGCCGGCGCCGAGGTGGCGAGCATGCTGCTGGCGTTCCTGGCGCTGGTGACCCTGGCCGATATCCTCAGCCGCTTGCTGCGCGGGAGGCTGGCATGAACCGGGCGATCAATCTGCTGGTGCTGTTGGCGATCGTTGCCGCGGTGCTGGCCTCGTTCGCCTACCTTGAGCTGGACATGCAGGCCGTGGTCGGCAATGGCGGGCTGGCGCAGATGGGCGAGTACGCCGGGCGCTTCCTGCACCCGGACCTGTCCGCCGGGCACCTGCGCGCAGTGGGCTGGGGCGCGTTGGAAACCCTGGCCATGTCCGGGCTGGGCACCTTGCTGGCGATGGTTCTCGGCATGCTGCTGGCACTGCCCGCCGCTGGCCGATTCGGCTGGCCGTTGCAAAGTGCGACGCGGTTGCTGCTCAATGCGCTGCGGGCCATTCCTGAACTGGTCTGGGCAGCGCTGACGGTGCTGGCCGCAGGGTTGGGGCCCAATGCCGGGACCCTGGCTTTGGCGCTGCACACCGCCGGCGTGCTGGGCCGCCTGTTCGCCGAAGCGCTGGAGAACGCGCCGCCGCAACCGGCGGCGGCGATCCGCCTGCAGGGCGGCAGCCAGGTGGCGGCGTTCTGTTTCGGTACCTTGCCCAACCTGTGGCCGCAGTTGCTGGCGTACAGCCTGTACCGCTGGGAGAACAACATCCGCATGGCCAGCGTGCTGGGCTTCGTCGGCGCAGGCGGCCTGGGGCAGATGCTCTACACCACCCTGAGCCTGTTCCAGGAGGCCCAGGCCAGCACGGTGATCATCGCCATGCTGGTGCTGGTGCTGCTGGTGGATGCTTTCAGCGACCTGCTGCGCCAGCGTTACGTGCGCGCCTGAACCTCAGGCTGCGCGCGCCTGGCGTCGCGGCGCTGCTTCTACCGACTCGGCGCCGAACAGTGCCAGTTGAATCGCCTGCTGGGCCTGGAAGGCCAGCGCGGCGCGTTCCTTGTCGGCGCTGGTGACTGGCGCCAGCAAGTGGATCACCACTTCGCCACGGTCCTGGCCGAACAGGCGCATCAGGTGCGACACCAGGTCGTCCTCGCCGATGAAGGGGGCGATCGGGTCCGGCTCGCCACCGCGCAGGTACTGGATCGCCACCGGCTGCAAGGGGGTACCGTGGTCGATGGCACCGGCCAGCAGGCGACCATGGAAGGTACGCAGGCTGCGGCCATCGGTGGTGGTGCCTTCGGGGAAGATCAGCAGCGGTTGCTGCTGCTCCAGCTGGCCGCTGATCTGTTCGCGCAGGCGCTGGCCGTCGCCACCGCCACGGCGGATGAACAGGGTGCCGGCCTTCTCGGCCAGCCAGCCGGCTACCGGCCAGTGGCGCACTTCGGCCTTGGACAGGAACGACAACGGGGTGAGCATGCCCAGCAGTGGGATATCGGTCCAGGACACGTGGTTGCTGACCCACAGCATCGGCCGTTGCGGCAAGCTGCCGACCACCCGCACCTCGAAGGGCAGGGCGCCGACCAGGCGCTGCATGAACATGCGCGTCCAGCGCTGGCGGCGTTCGAGCGAAGCCTTGAACCCCAGGCGTTCGCCTACGGCGATCAGGCTGGCCATGGCCAGGCCCAGCGCCAGGACCATGCACAACCGCAGCAGGCGGGCGCAGGCCCGCAGGCGCGGCATCAGACTGCCGCCTTGAAGTGGCGGGCGTAGCGCGGGCAGAGGTCGTCGCGCTTGAGCAGGATGAACACGTCGGCGACCTGGAAATCCTCGTCCCAGCACGGCTCCCCGCAGATCTTCGCGCCCAGGCGCATGTAGGCCTTGAGCAGCGGTGGCATCTCGGTGATGACGTTGCCGGGGATATCCAGGCTGGGCAGCGGGTTCTTCGGTTCGGCGCGCAGGTGCTCGGTGCACAGGTAGCGGTCGCGCAGGCGCTGCATGATCGCATGGGCCTGCACACCGCCATCCTGCATGGGGATGCTGGCGCAGCCCATCAGGTAGCTGTAGCGGCCTTCGTTGAGCACCTCTGCCAGCTCGCCCCAGAGCACGGCGATGGTGCCGCCGTTGCGGTAGTCGGCATCGACGCAGGTGCGGCCCAGCTCCAGGATCGGGCCTTGCAGTTGCAGCAGGCCGTGCAGGCGGAACTCTTCTTCGCTGTAGAAGCGCCCCAGGCTGCTGGCGGCCTGGTGGTCGAGCAGGCGGGTGGTGGCCACCAGTTGGCCGGTGGCCAGGTCACGCACACCGATGTGGCGGCAGTGGATGTCGTAGTCGTCCATGTCCAGGCCCTGCTCGGCACCTTTGAGCTTGGCCTTGAATTCTGCGCTGAACACCTTGTAGCGCAGGGCCTGTGCTTCCTGCAGGGCTGCCTCGCCAACCAGGCGTTCGGCTTGCAGACGGCGTTCAGGGCTGTTGTCGCCAGAGCGAGCGATCCGAGTCATTGCGAGTCTCCATAAGCCAGCCAAAGGGTTGCGGCCGGTCGGCTTTGTTGTGCAAAGTCAGCCTAGGTAGGGGCGGTGTCACCCCTGTGAACCTTTGGTGATGCTTGCGTGACACCCACCCACAAGCCCTTTTCAAGGAGCGTCCGATGGCCTGGTTGCAACGACTCAACGACCCGCTGCGGCATCCGCTGGCGGCCACCCTTGGCGAGACCTACGCGGCATTGCTCGAACGCCTCGGGGTCGTCAGCCCGTTCGAGCTGGCGGTACTCGGCGGGCGGGCCATGGCCACGCCGGGGCTGGCGTTCCTGGTCGGCTACCAGGCCGCCTTGCGTGTGCTCTGGCCCAGTGCCCCGGCCAGCCTCGGCGCCTTGTGCGCCACCGAGCGGCGCAGCGTGCGCCCGGCCGACATGCACACCCGTCTGGAGGGCCTGCGCCTGACCGGCAGCAAGGATTTCGTCACCGCCGGGCTGGATGCCGAATGGCTGCTGGTGGCGGCGCGCAGCGAACTGCCCGGTGAGGCGGTACGCTTGCAGCTGGCAGTGGTCTACCCGGGGGAGCCGGGGGTGACCGTGGAGGCCTTGCCGACCTTGCCGTTGATGCCCGAGGTGGGGCATGGCCGTGTGCGCCTGGACGAGGCGGCCTGCGAGCTGCTGGCCGGGGATGGCTGGGATGCTTACGTCAAGCCGTTCCGCTCCCTCGAAGACCTCTATGTGCTCGCCGCGCTGGTGGCCTGGCTGCATGGCGTGGCCCAGGAATGCGCGTGGCCGCAGCCGTTGCGTCTGCGCTTGATCGGCTTGCTTGCCGGCTGTGCCGAAGGCAGTCGTCAGTGTGCCGACAGCGTTGCCTGTCACCTGTTGCTGGGTGGCTTGTTCGCGCAGTTCGAGAGCCTGCGCGCCGAGGTCGACAAGGCCTTTGGCAATGGGCCTGGCCACTGGGCGCAGTTGTGGCAGCGCGACCAGGGGGTGTTGGCGCTGGCCAGCGCTGCCCGGGACAAGCGCCTGAGCAAGGCCTGGAGCGCCGCAGGACTGTCATGAAAGCCTGAGAGGCTTGATTCATTTGCAAGGCCATCGCGGGGCAAGCCCGCTCCCACGCAGGGTTGGACTGCCCCCATGAAGTTGGACACCAATCCAACCTGTGGGGCCAGTCCATATCGTGGGAGCGGGCTTGCCCCGCGATAGGTCGCAAAGCAGCCGAAGGCAATCACAATGAAGGCAATACTGCTGGCCTTGGCCATGGTTATTGGCCCTGTCTGGGCCGAGGACTGGCCCACCTTGGATTGGCCGGTCGACAAAACCGCCATCGACTGGCAAGCCGTCGACACCTACGCCTTCGCGCCGCGCACCACCGACCGCAGCGGCATTCGCACCGACGCGTTGCTGATCATCCGCGATGGCCGCATCATTCATGAGCGCTACAGCGCCCCGACCCGCGCCGACACCCCGCACCTGACCTGGTCGGTGAGCAAGAGCGTGCTGGCGGCGGTAATGGGCGTAGCCTTCGGCGAAGGCCGGTTCAAGCTCGATGATCCTGCTGCCCGCCATTACCCGCCCTTGCAGCAACACCCCGAACTGCGGCTGCGCGACCTGCTGCACTGGGCCAGCGGCCTGGCCTGGCAGGAGGACTACGAATACGCGCCGTTGAAGTCGTCGGTAGTGGCCATGCTCTACACCCGTGGCCGCGCCGACATGGCGGCCTACACCGCGGCCATGCCCGCCGCCAGCGCGCCCGGCCAGCGCTTTGTCTACTCCAGCGGTGACAGCAATCTGCTGGCCGCGACCTTGCGTGGCATGCTCGACGCCGGCCAGTACGATGACTATCCCTGGCAGGCGCTGTTCACCCCGCTGGGTATCGACAGCGCGGTCTGGGAGCGCGATGACGCCGGCACCCTGGTCGGTTCCTCTTACCTGTACCTGAGCGCTCGCGACCTGGCGCGCATCGGTCTGTTGATGCAGCGCGACGGGCGTTGGGGCAAGCGGCAGTTGTTGCCCGCCGACTGGGTGGCGTTCAACCGCACCCTGTTCGCGCAGGCCGAACCGATACCCGGTGAGGCCAACCCGGGCGGCCACTGGTGGCTCAACCAGCCGCTACCCGGCCAACCCTTGCCCTGGCCCGACGCACCGGCGGGTACCTTCGCGGCCCTCGGCCACTGGGGCCAGGCCCTGTATGTGCTGCCGGCGCAGAAGCTGGTGATCGTGCGCTACGCCGATGATCGCGACGATAGTTACAGCCACAACGAACTGCTCAAGCGCGTGCTGGCCGCGCTGGCCGGGGAGGGTGCATGAAGCGGATTGCTCTGCTACTGGTAGTGGCCCTGCTGGCCTGGGCCTGGCACGAACGCCAGGCGCTGGCGGACTTCCCCGGCATCCTCTCGGCCTACTCGGCCAAGGAATACTGTTCGTGCCGTTTCGTCATGGGCTTCGACCAGGCGTACTGCCGGGGCTACGTCAAGCAGTGGCTGCCGCTGGGCCTGCTGGAAGAGGACGGCGCTGCTCGCCGGGTCAGCGCCGAAGGCCTGGGCCGGCGCAGCCTGGCGGCCTGGCAGGGCGCGCGCGAGGGCTGCCGCTTGCTGCCGTGAAACCGGGCGGGTAAGGTTGACGGCCTTGTGTAACAGGATTTCACATGTTCAAGCCGTCCCGTGTTCTGCCCTCGCTGCTGCTGCCCCTGTTCCTGGCCGCTGGCTTGCCCGCCCATGCCAACTGGCACCTGGATGGCGAGTCGTCGCGGCTGTCCTTCGTCACCGGCAAGAATGGCAACATCGCCGAAGTGAACCGTTTCCTGGTGCTGCATGGCGCGGTCGATCGTAAGGGCGCGGCCGAGGTGAGCATCGAGATGGACTCGGTCAGCAGCGGCATCCCGCTGCGCGACGAGCGCCTGCGTGACGAACTGTTCGAAGTAGAGCGCTTCGCCGACGGCAAGGTGCAGGCGCAGATCGACCTGCGCCCGATCAACGACCTGGCCAACGGTGCCCAGCTCGAGCTGCGCCTGCCGGTGAGCGTCACCGTGCATGGCCAGACCCACAACTACGACACCCTGTTGCTGGCCACGCGCCTGGACGAACGGCGCTTCCAGGTGGTGACTCTGGAACCGCTGGTGCTGCGTGCCGACCACTTCGGCCTGCTGCCGGGGCTGGACAAGCTGCGCAAGCTTGCCGGGCTCAAGTCGATCAACCCGTCGGTGCCGGTGAGTGCGGTGCTGATCTTCAACGCCCGCTGACATGCCGGGGCCGGTCTTCCCCTGGCGGGATGGCAACCAGTTCGAATTGTTGATCGACGGCCCCGAATTCTTTCCGCGCATGCTGCTGGCCATCGTGCGCGCCGAGTTCCAGGTTGACCTGGAGCTGTACCTGGTCGAAGGCGGCGCCTGCGCCGAGGCGGTGGTGGATGCCCTCGAGCAGGCCGCCCGACGTGGCGTGCGGGTGCGCTGCCTGTTCGATGACTACGGCTCGCTGGCTTTCCCCACGGCCCTGCGCCAAAGGTTGCTGGCGGCCGGCGTCTACCTGCGCTGGTACAACCGCCTGCGCTGGCGCCGGGGCTTGCGCAACCTGTACCGCGATCATCGCAAGCTGCTGCTGGTGGACGAGCGCTGGGCGGTGGTCGGCGGCACTGGTGTGACCGACGAGTTCTGGCAGCCCGGCGAACCCACCAGCGATTGGCACGAAGTGATGGTGGGCATCCAGGGGCCGTTGGTCGGCGACTGGCAACTGCTGTTCGACCGTCAATGGGCCGCCAACCAGCGGCGTACCGCCTGGCGTCCACCCGAAGGCTTTGGCCTGCCGCGCTTGCCGCAGGTGCCGGCGCAGGGGCAGGGCATGGGCCGGGTGGCCTATGCCGATGCCCGCCAGCACAAGGACATCCTGCATGCGCTGGTGCGCGCGTTGAACAGCGGCCAGCAGCGTATCTGGCTGGCCACCCCGTACTTTTTGCCCACGTTCAGCGTGCGCCGCTCGTTGCGCCGCGCCGCGCAGAAGGGCGTCGATGTGCGCCTGCTGCTCACCGGGCCGCGCACCGACCACCCGGCGGTGCGCTACGCCGGCCACCGTTATTACCCCCGGTTGCTGCGCGCCGGGGTGCGGATCTTCGAATACCAGCCGTGCTTCCTGCACCTGAAGATGGTGCTGGTGGACGACTGGGTCAGCGTCGGTTCGTGCAACTTCGACCACTGGAACCTGCGCTTCAACCTCGAAGCCAACGTCGAAGCACTCGACCCGCCGCTGACCGCTGCCGTGGCCGCCAGCTTCGAGCGTGATTTCGCCCAGAGCCAGGAGGTCGACCTGGCCCGCTGGCATGCCCGCCCGTTGTGGCGGCGGGTGCAGCAGCGGCTGTGGGGCTGGCTGGACCGGTTGGTAGCCAACCTGCTCAATCGACGCGACTAGCGGCTTATATCGCTGGCCGGCAAAGCGGACTATCGTGCTGGGATTGTTCCCATGCAACGGAAGGAGTGGATGCGATGACGGCGAAGAAGATTCTCATGCTGGTCGGTGACTACGTCGAAGACTACGAGGTGATGGTGCCGTTCCAGGCCCTGGCCATGGTGGGCCATACCGTCCATGCGGTATGCCCGGAGAAGATCGCGGGGCAAACGGTACGCACGGCGATCCACGACTTCGAGGGCGAGCAGACCTACAGCGAGAAGCCCGGGCACAACTTCGCCCTGAACTACGACTTCGTCCAGGTGCGGGCCGAAAGCTATGACGCGCTGCTGATCCCTGGCGGACGAGCACCGGAGTACCTGCGCCTGAACGAGAAAGTGCTGGAGCTGGTGAGGGCGTTCGACCAGGCGGGCAAGCCGATTGCCGCGGTGTGCCATGGCGCGCAGTTGCTGGCGGCGGCCGGGGTGCTGGAAGGCCGCGAGTGCAGCGCCTACCCGGCCTGCGCGCCGGAAGTGAGGCTGGCGGGCGGCAAGTTCATCGATATCGCGGTGGATCAGGCGCATGTGGATGGCAACCTGGTGACGGCGCCGGCGTGGCCTGCGCATCCGGCTTGGCTGGCGGCGTTTCTCAAGGTGCTGGGGACGAGGATCGCCTGACCTTCTGCCACAGAACTGCACATGAGTGGTTGATTTAGCAGGGGCCTGTGGGAACGGCTTTAGCCGCGAACACCGGCGAAGCCGGTGCCATGTACCGCGTCGCTTGCTTCGCGGGTAAACCCGCTCCCACAGGGTACGCGACATGCTTGCCAGGCCCCGCTGATCTTTCAGCCCACCTGCTCGACCCAGTCATTGAGGTTGTAGTAGTTGCTCACCCGGGCAATCTTGCCGCAGTGAATGTAGAAGAACGCCCCTGCCGCCAGCACATACTTCTGCCCACTGGCCGGCGGCAAGCCTTCATCGTCGGCCAGGTACTCGCCATGCACGGTGAACTCCGCCGCCGCGCGATTGCCTTCGGCGTTCTGCATCACCACCAGATCGGCCAGCCGCTCGCGGTAGCAGCGGTTCATCTTGTCCATGAACGCGGCAAACCTGGCCTTGCCCATCTGCCGCTCGCCCTGGTTGATGTCATGGATCACGTCCTCGCTGAGCAGGGCGAGAAAGGCTGGCATGTCGCCGGCGTTGAAGGCGTTGTAGTAGGCGGTGACGAGTTCGGTAGCGGTCATGGAGAAATACCTGTCGCGCAGGGGAAAGGGAATGGCCTGGGCCCGATGATAGGGTTTCCCCTCAGGCCCGGCTTAGCCGAGCGCGTCATCCACATCGACAAAACGACCGCCCCCCATGGAAATTCGCCTGCTCCATGGCGCCGCCATCGCGCCTTACATCGATGACCTCGCTCGCCTGCGCCTGACGGTGTTCCGCGAGTTTCCCTACCTCTACCAAGGCACTGAAGCCTATGAAGCCGATTACCTGGCCACCTATGCCCGGTCCGGGCGCAGCCTGGCAGTGCTGGCGCTGGACGGCGGCCAAGTGGTCGGCGCTTCAACCGGCCTGCCGCTGGTGGACGAGACGCCCGAGTTCCAGCAGCCGTTCCTGGCCCAGGGCCGTGACCCGGCCTCGGTCTACTACTTCGGTGAGTCGGTGCTGCTGCCGGCCTACCGTGGCCAGGGCCTGGGCGTGCGCTTTTTCATCGAGCGCGAGTCCTATGCCCACAAGCTGGCCGAGTTCGACTATTGCGCCTTCTGCGCGGTGGAGCGCCCGGCCGGGCATCCGCGCCGGCCTTCGGACTACAAACCCTTGCATGGTTTCTGGCGCAACCGTGGCTTCCTGCATGAGCCCTCGCTGCGCACTACCTACAGCTGGCGCGATCTCGACGAGCAGGAGCAGTCGAGCAAGATCATGTCGTTCTGGCTCAAGGCGTTGCCGGCATGATCCGCCTCGCCGCCTGCCAGTACGCCATCGAGCTGTTCGAAACCTGGGAGGCTTACGCAGCGCATCTTGAACGGCTGTGCGCCGAGGCAGCCGAACAGGGGGCGCAACTGCTGCTGTTGCCGGAATACGCCGGGATGGTACTCAGCGGGCAGTTGCCCGCCGATCAGCGCAGCGACCTGAAAGGCTCGATCGCCGGGATTCAGCCGTTGATCGAGCCCTGGCTGGACCTGTGCGAAGCCATCGCCCGCCGCTGGCGCGTCTATCTGCAGCCCGGCAGCACACCGGTACTGGACAGCGATGGCCGCTACCGCAACCGCGCCTGGTTGTTCGGCCCCGAGGGGCGGCTGGGCCACCAGGACAAGCTGATGATGACGCGCTTCGAGCGCGAGCAGTGGGACATCGCCCCCGGGCGGGGGCTGCGGGTGTTCGACACGGCGCTGGGGCGCTTGGGCATCCTGATCTGCTACGACAACGAGTTCCCCCTGCTTGCCAGGCACCTGGCCGAGGCCGGTGCCGACCTGATTCTGGCGCCCAGCTGCACCGACACCGAGGCCGGTTACCACCGCGTGCGCATCGGCGCCCAGGCCCGGGCGCTGGAGAGCCAGATCGCCGTGTTGCAGAGCCCGAGCGTGGGGCAGGCGAGCTGGTCGCCGGCGCTGGACGTGAATGTGGGCCGCGCCGGGTTGTTCGTGCCGCCGGATCATGGCATGCCGGCGGATGGCGTGATCGCACTGAGCGCCGAGCTTGATCCGCCTGGCAGCCAATGGTTGTGGTGCGACCTTGATCTTGGGCTGCTTCGTCGGGTGAGGCGGGAGGGGCAGGTCCTCACCCGACGGGACTGGCCGGAACAGTTCTCTGCGTGCGTCGCTCAACCAGGGTGATAGAGCTGGCTCTTGGCAACCGAGTAGGGCTTGTCGGCAAAAGCTGGGACATGGCCGTTGAGCCGGCGCCAGGCCCTGCTTGCCAATGATGGCTTGTAGACAGGTATGTTGTTGATGCCTCCGGTCCAGAGCGGTTCGTATTTTCGAGGCATCTGCAGGGCGGCGGCCCCTCGCAGGAAAATCTTCTGGTTGTAGGCTTCCACGGGCCGGCGCAGCTCATTGGCGATCTTCTGCGCCGCACCGCTCTTGCCGCCCCAGCACGCCAGTAACACGATCTTCTGGTCGGCCGGGTAGCCCATCTCGGCCAGGCGTGGTGCGATCAGGTTCCTGGCGATGTTCGCGGCATCGTCGGCCTGGCCCTGGGCATTCATCAGCATGCCCAGCGGGTGGCCGTGAGTCATGAATGCCGCGGTGTTCTCTGCATACAAGTTGGGGATGAAGGCCACATCGCTACCGTCCTTGGTGGTGCCGAACAGCACCGTGGCGGGGCGCTGGCCGCCACCCGGGCCAACTCTGTAAGGCTTGAAGTGTGCCAGCTTGCTGGCCGCGCGACCCGAGCAGCTCGAAAGCCCGGCAGCCCATTTGGCCGCCGCAGGCGCCATGCCCGTCACCGCGCTGGCAATGCCGGTGCCCAGGGCGATCCAGCCAAGCACGCTGGCGGCCTTGCTGTCGGCATCGCTGGCTTGCAGGGCGGCACCAGCGGCCCCGGTGCCGAGGGAGATGGCACTGAGGGCGGCGGTGCTGATTGCCAGGGCACTGTTGGCGCTGAGGGCGCCCAGGCCGCCGGCGAGGACGGTGGCGACGGCCGGGGCGGCGGTGCCCAGGCTGCCCAGGGTGGCCGCGGCGCCCATGGCCAGGCCGATGCCGACCACGGTCCAGCTCATCCAGCTGTGGCCATCCGGGTCGATGCAGTTGACCGGGTCGCCGCCGCAGTAGGCGTAGGCATTGATGCCACCACGACCGAACGGGCTTTCGCTGTCGGGGGCGAGGAAAGTCATCAGCAGCGGATCGTAGGGGCGATAGCCGCCAGGGATCAGCCAACTGGTCAGCGGTTCCTGGCGTTCCCCGGCAAAGCCGAACCGGGACACGGCCGAATCGTTCGGCCCGCTGCCGTGAGCGGTGTAGCGGTATTCGCGAACATCGTCGCCCGCTTCCAGGCGTACGCTGCCCTGGCCGTCGCAGCCAAGCAGGGTGGTATTGGCGCCTGGGTGGTTGATCGCGAACAACGAGGCGCCAACACCCACCAGGCCGTGGTGTTGACCAGACTGCTGTGTGTGGGTCAGTTGATCGGCGCTGAAGAAACTGCGCGCGAGCTGGCCATCGAGCACCCGGTCGCACAGGTGGCCGCTGGCGTCGTAGCGGTACTCGCAGGTTCTGCCATCGAGCTGCACCCGTGCCAAGCGCTCATGTGCGTCCCAGTTCAGCTGACGGCCCAGGCTGTCAGCGATCAGGCGACCGCACGCATCGTAGGTGAGGTCGATCCGTTCGGGCCAGGACGGGTGGGTATGGGTGATCGAGACAACCTGGGTGGGGTCGTTTTCGGCGTAGCTGAACCGAGCCTCGTCAAGGGTGCCATCGGCAAAGTTACTGACCATCCGGGTATGGCCGTCCAGGGCGTTGAAGCTCAAACGCTGTTCGACGACCCGGTTACCGAAGGGGTCTTGCGGCGCGGCGTGCAGGTCGGCCCGGTAGTGCACCAGGCGTCCACGCAAGTCGTAGGCGAAGGTCTCTTCGCCCTGCTGCTCGCCGTCATGCCAGGTGCGTGAGATGAGTTGGTCGAGGCCCGAGTAGGCGAGGGTCTGGGTGAAGGTCCGGGTGTTGCCGTCCTTGAGCACGGTGAAGGTGTTGCGATGTTCGCGGCCCATGCTGTCGTAAGTCATTTTTCGCGTGAGTCGGCGGTCAGCGACGGGGTCCTGGGTGGTCACGGCTTCAAGGCGGGAGAAGGCGTCGTAGGCAAAAGTGGTCGTCACGTCGCCGACCTTGAGCACGCTGAGCCGGCCGAGCCCATCGTGGTGACGCTGGTGCTCCACTGCGCTGCTGTCGGTGAAGCCCAGCAGCAGGCCATTGAGCGAGTGGCGCCATTGGGTGCTGTGTTCCTCGCCATCGACCTGCCAGGTATCACGCAGCGGCAGGCCCGCTGCGTCGAAGCTCCAATGCTGGCTGCCCAGCTCGCCGCTGGCGGCGCACGGCAGGCCAAGCGTGGGGTGGTAGTCGATGCGTTGCTGTGTGGCGCCGTCGGCGTGGCTGCCAAGCAATGCATTGCCCAGCTGTGGCGCGTAGGTGAAGGCCACGCGCTTGCCATCGGCCAAGGTGTTGGCGCTGGGCGGCAACTGCCCGGCCCGGTAGTGATAGAGGGTGGTGCGCCCGGCGACTACCACCGAGCGCTGGCGGCCGAGGCCGTCGAAGGTCTGGCGACCGAGAATCATGCTGTCGGTGGTCATGCGGGGGCCTGCGCTTGTGCGGGAGTGATGGCAATGGTTTCCACGTGCTGGTCGTCGCTGTGGGCGGCGAAGGTCCAGGCCAGGCGGGTGCCGTCGGGCAGCTGTTGCTCGACTAGCCGCGAGTAGTGGTCGTAGCGCTTGCGGTTGACGATGTCGGTCGAGCCTGGGACGGTGAGGCGCTCTTCGATGACCCGGTCCAGGCCATCGCGAGTGAGCTTCAAGGTGCGCACCAGCTGGCCGTCGCTGTCGAAATGCTGTTGTCGGGCAGGGCTGCCGGCCGCATTCAGCTCGATGACCTGTCGCGGGCCGTTGCGCCCTGCGCCAACCTGCCAGTGCTCGGTACGCTGGCGAATCGGGTCATGGCGAACATGCTGCTCGATGCCCTCGGGGCTGATGCGCAGCGAGGCCTGACCCCAGTCATCGTAGGCGGTGGTGGTGGTCAGGCGCAGTGGTGCAATGCCTTCGCCGAGCCAGTCCATGGCCGTCTCGCTGACCGGACGGCCCATCGCGTCGAACCTTGTGCATGAGACGGTTCTGAAGGTGCCCGGTGCCTGCTGGATATCTTCCAGCTCCACCCTGACCGTTCGCCCATCCCCATCGAGCCACTGCCGTTGGCGGCGACCACTGACCTCGACCTGTTCGACCATCACGGGGTTGGGCGCCTCGCCGTTGGCGGCTTGCCTGGCGATGGTGTCGCCCAGGTGGTAGCTGGCCTGGCGCTCGGCCTGGTAGGGGCTGCCGGCGGCCGTGATGGTGCGCACGATCCGGCCGAGCGGGTCATGGGCGTAGGTGGTGAGTGCCCCTGCCTCGTCACGCTCCCAGGTGGTCAAGCCGCTCAGCAGCGAGCGGGCATCGCTGCGGGTCGAGCGGTTCTCGGCGTCGTTCTCGAAGCCGATGAGCGTGGTCTGCGTGACCAGTTCATCGTGTTCGGTGCGGTAGTGGTATTCGGTCGTGGTGGTCTTGCCGTTCAAGGTCGTGGCGCTGCCGGCCAGCCGACCGTAGCCGGGGCCTGGTGTGGTGCAGTAGGCCTGGCGGGTGGTTTCCAGCAGGCATTGCTCGCCCTCATCCCAACCTTGTTCGCGAGCCACCACTGTGTGGGCAGGTTCGCCCTCGAGCAGCGATGGCAGAGCCTGATACGTATATAGGGTGCCTAGTGTGGGTGCCTGGCCGTCAGCCGGTGCTGGCGTCACGGTCTTGTTCCTGAGCCAGCGTACCCGGCCCAGGGCATCGGCCGGGCAACCGTCGGCGCCGGTCGCCGGGTAGTAGCTGTTGTGTTCCTCGACACCGCTGGGGTAGCGCACGTGCAGGATGTTGCCGGCCTCATCGTACCGGTAGGTGGTGGTCTCGCTGCGGTTGGCGCCATCGCGGGCATGATCGATATAGGTCATGCAGACCTGCTGGGGCAACTGGCACCAGGCCGGCTGCTGTTCCCAGGTGAGGCTCGGGTCCACGCCATGGGTGGTGGTCCTGCGTGTTTCACACAGGCCTTTGCGCGTCACTTCGCTGACCAGCAGGTGATGGCGGTCCCAGGTGAAGTGATGGCTGCCAAGGGCCCGGCCGTCGCCGTCGCTCAGGGTTTCGATGACTTCATAGCGATAGTCGCCTTCGACCTGGTACAGGTTGTCTCGGCCGGTGTGCCACACGAAGGCCTGGTCGCTGCCGAAGCCCAGAAAGTTGTGTTCGCCGAGCCAGGTGTAGCTGCGGTTGAGTTCGGTGCCGTTGTGGCCGGTGGCATGGGTCCAGGCCGCCACCCGAGGCAGGTAGGGGAAGGGGGCTCCCGGCGGCAGGCGATGGCCATCGCTGTCGCTGGCCCAGTGCACGAAGTCCTCGGCACCCAGCGGGCTGCGGATGTAGCTGGGCAGCAGCAAGGTCGTCGCGTCGGCAAGGTCGATGGGCTCGTAGTCGATGCTGAACGGTTCGGCGACGCCAGGTAGATGGACCTCGGTCAGCCAGTCATTGCTGAGCAGCGCGCGCAAGCTGGCGGGCTGCTGGCTGTGCGGGTTCAGGATGAAGTGCAGCTCGCCCTGGCGGTCCTCGAGGACCAGCAGGGGGCGTTGTTCGTCGCGGATCTGCTGGAGCCTGAAATCGCCCTCGGCGAACGGCAGCCAGTCGAAGAACAGCCTGCGACCTTCCGGGGAGCGCAGCTCGGCCAGCAGGTAGCGGCCGCTGTCGCTGTGCTGGCGCCTGAGAATCTCGCTTTCCCCGGACTTGTGGTCGACGCGCAGGCTGCCATCGGCCTGCCAGGTCACCAGGAAAGTGGTCAGTTTCTGATCGTGCAACGCCAGTCGACCATTGACGGTGAACTGGGAAGCACCTAGGTCGACGGCGAACTGCTCGCCCGAACTCAGGCGCAGTCTTGGTGCGTTCTGGTCCAGATCGATTTCCGACAGGCCCAGGGCCCAACCTTGGCCATAACCGCGATCGAGCGCGGAGTTCAGCAAGTTGAAGCTGAGCGTCAGGCTCAGGGCGGGGCCGCAGAGCTGGTTGGCCGGTGGCAGGGGCAGGGCGATGGCCAGGGTGAACTGGCCGGTGCGAGGGTCTACGCCGGTCTTCAGGAAGTCCAGGAAGTTGCCGGCTTGAGTGTGCAGTGTGGACATGCAGGTTTCCTCGGTTGAACCAGAAACGCCAGGCACCCTTTCTCGGGGCGCCGGGCCTGTGTATCAGGCGTTGCCCTGGATCACCTGGAAGTCGATGGCGTGGCCGTTCTTCTTGCTGAGGAATTCGATGCGATGTTCGTTGCCGTTACGGTCGATGACTTTCCACAGGCTCTGTTCTTCATTGAGCGCGTTGTAGTGGCGTGCATAGAAGCGTCGGTGGTAGCGGTGCAGCGTCATCTGCTGGGGACGATGGGTCAGGCGGCCCCGTGAACCGGGTACATCCAGGGAGAAGGCCTGACCCACACCATGGACGCTCACTTCGGCGTGCTGGCTGTAGTCGTTGGTCAGCTCGAAGGAAAACTGCGCATGGTCCCAGTTGTGGCGTTCGTAGAAGGCGTGGCCACCGGGTGTTGCCTGGGAGCGGCTTTCCACGATGAAGTTGTTGGGGTCGCTGAGGCCGAAGTAACCGACCTGGTGCTCGACTTCGTCATCCCAGTAACGCCCGGCGGGCTCCTTGTAGGCGATCGTGTCTTGCATCTTTAGCTCGAAGGCCGACTCGGGGATCCGTTGGGGCGAGATGGACTCGATGATTACCGATGACTTGAACGGGGCGACGTTGGTTTCGAAATGGCTCTGCTCGTCCTTCCAGATCCCGGCATACAGGGTGCTCAGCGTGCCGCCGGGCAGTGTCGAGGTCACGTAGAAGCGGCGGCGGATGGTACGGGGCGAGGACTCCATCAAGGGGCTTGGTACAACGCCGGAGGCTGCATGATAGGCAAAGCGCGGGTCGCGCTCGTGGTGGGCTTGCAGCTCGGTATTAAGGATGTGGAATTGCCCCTCGTCATCGATCTGCAGCAGTTCTAGCGTGGCCAGGCTTTGTTCCGAAATGGTCTGGCCATCGCGCGGCTCCAGGGTCACGGTGATTTCGACCTGCTGGCGACCGTTGGCGTAGACGCGGTTGGAGTTGGAGGTCACATCGACGCGGAATCGACGAAGCCATTGATTGGCGGATTGCGTGTGGGCCATGAGCCTTTCCTTTGTGGGAGAAGAGGGCTCATTTAAGTGGGAGAAGGGGCGCGGCGAGCGGTATTTATATATCGCTCGGGCGCCGCTGTCAGACCTGATCAATATTTTCTAGTGAGCTTAATTGGACTGCCCGGTATGTAAAATTCCGTGACCAATGGTAAGGGCGGTGATGTACATTGACTGATCGTTGATTTAGTCGGACTGGCTAATATTCACATAGGGCACATTTACCCACATTAGTTTATTTCCAAATGTTCCGGTCTCGTTCGCGACCCATAGCTTATGCCCGTTACCATTTTGATCGTAATAGGCTATCTGAAAGCCAAGATCTTTCTTGGGGGGGCCGATTAGAGGGCCTATCCTGAAGCGTGAGCCGTACGCATGGCCGGGTACATCATTTATTGTCGCAAAATAAAAAAAGGAAAGGCTTACTCTAACCTCGCGGGGGCGGTCAAGTTTGTAATGTAGTTGCTCGTACTGTATGTCATCTGTGGTGTTTTGATAGTGCAGGTTGTCGCCGCCCGACGAGTAGCGGAGCTGGTATTGGCTGTCATGGACCCAAAGATGATAAACGTCGACATCTGTATTGCTGCTGTTTGAGTAGTTTTTGTAGCCATATCTGAAATGTTGTGGGCCTAGATCGTAGTTCCGAGGGTGAGGCACGATAGTGGCTGAGCTGTTGGACTTGCCCGCGACCGTAACACCGCCGACCGGCAGGTCTTTCTGATAGGTGTGGTAAGTAACACCGCCGAGCACGAGGCGCGCAGCAACCTGCAAGTTCGTGGTGGTGTTGGTCGTCAACCAGAAGCGTATGGCCTGATCATTCTGGCTGGGTGCCAAACTGTTCTGCGTCGGTGTGCCAGGATAAAAGTCGAACAGGTCATAGGGCGAGCGACGTGTGGCAGCGATATACGTGGTATAGCCGCTGCCGAGCGCTGCACCTGTATCGTAACGCAGCAACTGAATGCTGTTCAGTTCAGCAGCCGTCAGTTGGACAGGCTGCTGTTTTTCGTCGAGCGCTCGGATCACGATATCGATGTAGGTGGATTGGTACGTGTTGTTGTAGAGCGGGCAGCTTGTATTGTTGTTCGCCGAACCGATCCCTTTCACCTGAAAGAACGCAATATTGGCGACACGTAACGGTGTGGTCTGTTCGTCCAGGGCGCTTGTGTTGACCACCGTGAGCTTGGTGCGACGAGCCAACGGGTCCGTCTGCGTAGGGTCGAAGGCAATGGACAAGCGATGACGGTTGCCATGCCGATCGTAGGCGGAGAGTCGGCAAGGGCCCTGGCGATCGGTGCCTGCGGTGTAGTAAGGGATCTGGTTGTCACCTTGCAGTAGCACGACGACGGCGCTGGTGTTGTCAGTTCTGACCTCTTTGACCTGACGCACAGGGAAGTAGGCACCCAGACGGATGCCGGTGTCGTAGTGCACCGTCTTGTTACCAGGCAACGCGATGCCGACGTGTGATGCGAAGGTCTGGTCCGGCTGATGATCCTGCCAGCGGATCATGCCTTTGGTATCCCCTGTCTCGAATACCGCGTAGGAAAAGGGCACGTTATTGGGGGTCAAACGGTGCTCGTGAATAAAGCGTGAACCGCCGACGGTGTCGCCTTCATCTCGGGTTTGTGCCCATTGGTAGTCTTGAGGGAAAACGTAACTTGGAGCCGGATGGGCGTAGAGGTCAATGGAACTTTCATAGATATCGTCAGAGTAATAGTCTTCGCCCTTTCCGCCACCTTCGGCATCTCGGGTGATGGCCACTCGCAGGGTCACTTTGCTGCCAGCCGGCGCTCGACTATGAATATAAAGCTGCTTGAAGCGGCTGTTGTTGTCATTTAGCCAGTAGGATACGTCATCCCCACGGATCAATACCATTGCGTCGAGTTCCGCAGGTATCGGCGGTTCGGGGAGCGCGGGTGGCGTCAAGCTGGGGAAGTAGTCGAATCGTTCGTCGTGTTGGTTGCTATAGAACCAGGGCGCAGAGGCATGATTCTCCGGAAGGGGGTCGTAAATACCGATGACCTTCTGGCTGACAATGCGCAATGAAGCATATTCTGTTTCGGAGATGGTCTGCCCATCTTGTGGTTTCGCCAGGATGACGACTTCCACTTGTTGGCGGCTGTTGTTGTAAACGGAGGTGCTGGCGGATGAAAGAACAATTTCAAATCTGCTGAGCCAGTCACTGATCGTGCGTTTCCGTTTAGTTGTCATGATGGCCTGACCTGACTGTTGACGTTCAGGTGGTATTCTATTCAGGCGGCGAGCGGTTGAAACCTGGCAAAAATATCAGGTAGCGAGGTCGGAAGTGCCCCGCTCGCAGGCGTCGAAAAAGGGCGCTAGTCAGAAACCAAATAATTAAATCGAATAAAAACGCCCGGCATTGGCCGGGCGTTTCATATCGCGTGGGCGATGATTACTTCACTTCAACCGCCAGGCTTTCGGCGATCTTGCTCTGCCACAGCGCAGGGCCGGTGATGTGTACCGACTCACCCTTGCTGTCCACCGCAACGGTGACTGGCATGTCTTTCACTTCGAACTCGTAGATCGCTTCCATGCCCAGCTCGGCGAAGGCCAGGACCTTCGACTTGCGGATGGCCTGGGCCACCAGGTAGGCGGCGCCGCCGACGGCCATCAGGTACACGGCCTTGTTGTCCTTGATCGCTTCGATGGCGGTCGGGCCACGTTCGGACTTGCCGATCATGCCCAAGAGGCCGGTCTGCTCGAGGATCTGGCGGGTGAACTTGTCCATGCGGGTGGCGGTGGTCGGGCCGGCAGGGCCTACCACTTCGTCACCGACCGGGTCGACCGGGCCGACGTAATAAATGAAGCGGCCTTTGAGGTCGACCGGCAGCTCTTCGCCGCGGTTGAGCATCTCGACCATGCGCTTGTGCGCGGCGTCGCGGCCGGTGAGCATCTTGCCGTTGAGCAGGATGGTCTCGCCTGGCTGCCAGCTGGCGACTTCTTCCGGGGTGATCTCGTCGAGGTTGACGCGACGGGCGCTTGGGCCGGCTTCCCAGACGATTTCCGGGTAGGCGTCCAGCGACGGCGCTTCCAGTTCGGCAGGGCCGGAGCCGTCGAGCACGAAGTGGGCGTGACGGGTAGCGGCGCAGTTGGGGATCATGCACACCGGCAGGGAGGCGGCGTGGGTCGGGTAGTCCATGATCTTGACGTCGAGCACGGTGGTCAGGCCGCCCAGGCCCTGGGCGCCGATGCCCAGCTGGTTGACCTTGTCGAACAGCTCCAGGCGGATCTCTTCGATGCGATTCTGCGGGCCACGGGCCTTGAGCTCATGAATGTCGATGGACTCCATCAACACTTCCTTGGCCATTACCGCGGCTTTCTCGGCGGTACCGCCGATGCCGATGCCCAGCATGCCTGGCGGGCACCAGCCGGCGCCCATGGTCGGGACGGTCTTGAGCACCCAGTCGACGATCGAGTCGGACGGGTTGAGCATGGCCATCTTCGACTTGTTTTCCGAGCCGCCGCCCTTGGCTGCGACATCGACCTCTACCTTGTCGCCGGGGACGATGGAGTAGTGGATGACGGCCGGGGTGTTGTCCTTGGTGTTCTTGCGGGCCCCGGCCGGGTCGGCCAGGATCGAGGCGCGCAGGACGTTCTCGGGCAGGTTGTAGGCGCGGCGCACACCTTCGTTGATCATGTCGTCGACGCTCAGGGTAGCGTCCCAGCGTACGTCCATGCCCACGCGCACGAACACGGTGACGATACCGGTGTCCTGGCAGATCGGGCGGTGGCCGGTGGCGCACATGCGCGAGTTGATCAGGATCTGGGCGATCGAGTCACGCGCGGCGGGCGACTCTTCACGCAGGTAGGCCTCGTGCATCGCCTGGATGAAGTCGACGGGGTGGTAGTACGAGATGAATTGCAGGGCGTCGGCAACGCTCTGAATCAGGTCGTCTTGCTTGATCACGGTCATGCAGCGCGCTCCTCTTAAAGACGGGAACATTCAAATAGGCACACCGACAACGCACACCGGTATGTCGGCAGTGCCTGGCAAGGCTCCGGCTGGTCGGGCCGGGGCAAAAAGGCGCGGCAGTATACCGCGCCCCGCCGCGGGAAACACCTGCGGGTGGTCTGGACCTTGGTCGGCTGCGGGGCGGGCATCGTTTTTGCTGATGACGTGGGTAGTGTGATGCTGTTCAATGGTTTAACGGGTGTCATCGACTGGGGCTGCTGCGCAGCCCTTCGCGGGTGAACCCGCTCCCGCAGGTACGGCGCAAAGTTCAAGGCATGCGCAAATCCTGTGGGAGCGGGTTCACCCGCGAAGGGCCGCCAAGCGGCCCCATTGCTTGATCATCAGGCGAGTATTTGGAGATGAATGACATGGCCGAACTGACTGTGGATGAGCGCCGATGGGCGGTGCCTTTGGGCAGCAATCTTCTGGATGCGCTCAACGACGCCGGTTGCGCCGTGCCCTACAGCTGCCGCGCCGGCAGTTGCCACGCCTGCCTGGTGCGCTGCCTGGACGGCCTGCCCGTCGATGCCAAACCCGAGGCACTGAGCGCCGACAAGCGCGACGAGGGCTGGCGACTGGCCTGCCAGTGCACGGTGGCCGGTGACCTGCGGGTGGCGGTGTTCGACCCGCAGCGTGATGGCTTGCCGGCCAGGGTCAGCGGCCTGGACTGGTTCGGCGATGTGCTGCGCCTGCGGCTCGAACCGCAAAGGCCGCTGCGCTACCGGGCCGGGCAACATCTGGTTCTGTGGTGTGGCGATGTCGCCCGTCCCTATTCGCTGGCGAGCTTGCCGGGTGAGGACGATTGCCTGGAGTTTCATATCGATTGCAGCCGCCCCGGTGCTTTCTGCGACCGGGCCCGGCAGTTGAGCGCGGGTGATGAAGTCAGGCTCGGTGAGCTGCGCGGCGGCGCCCTGCATTACGACCCGGACTGGCAGGCGCGGCCGCTGTGGTTGTTGGCAGCGGGCACCGGGTTGGCGCCATTGTGGGGCATCTTGCGCGAGGCGTTGCGCCAGGGGCATCGGGGGGAGATCAAGGTGCTGCATGTGGCACACACCGCTGAGGGGCACTATCTGGCGCAGTCGTTACAGGCGCTGGATGGCGTGACGGTCGAATTGCTGTTGGCGGCGCAGTTGGATGAAGCTTTGGCTGGGTTGAAGCTGATGTCGCGTCAGACCATGGCGCTGGCGTGCGGGTCGCCGGCGAGTGTGGAGCGGTTCGCCCGGCGGCTGTTCATTGCCGGGGTGCCGCGCAATCAGGTGTTTGCGGACGTATTTACCGAGCATGTTTGAGGGTTGAAAAGCATCGCGGGGCAAGCCCGCTCCCACGCCAATGTCGGCGCTGTGGGAGCGGGCTTGCCCCGCGATAGGTACCGCGTGCGGATCAGCCGACCAGCGGATCACCGACATGCAGGATCTTCATGCCGTTGGTGCCACCGATGGTGTGGTAGCTATCGCCCTTGGTGAGGATGACCCAGTCACCTTGCTCGACCAGACCACGCTTGAGCAACTCGTCGACCGCCGCCTGGCTGACCTTGTCGGCCGGCAGCGAAGCCGGGTCGAAGGCGATCGGGTAGACGCCACGGAACATGTTGGCGCGTGCCTGGGTGGCACGGTGCGGCGACAGCGCGAAGATCGGCACATGCGAACGCAGGCGCGACATGATCAGCGGGGTGTAGCCACTTTCGGTGAGGGCGATGATCGCCTTGACGCCGGGGAAGTGGTTGGCGGTGTACATCGCCGCGAGGGCGATGGACTCGTCGCAGCGCTCGAAGGTGGTGTGCAGGCGGTGGCTGGACTTCTGGCTGGTCGGATGCTTTTCGGCGCCCGAGCAGATACGGGCCATGGCCTGGACGGCTTCGATCGGGTAGCTGCCAGCGGCGCTTTCGGCCGACAGCATCACCGCGTCGGTGTTGTCCAGCACGGCGTTGGCCACGTCGGACACTTCGGCGCGGGTTGGCATCGGGTTCTGGATCATCGACTCCATCATCTGGGTCGCGACGATCACCGCCTTGTTGTTGCGGCGAGCGTGCTGGATGATCTTCTTCTGGATGGCGATCAGCTCGGCGTCGCCGATTTCCACGCCCAGGTCGCCACGCGCAACCATCACTGCGTCGGAGGCGAGGATCAGTTGGTCGAGGGTCTCGTCGTCGGCCACCGCTTCGGCGCGTTCGATCTTGGCCACCAGCCAGGCGCTGCCGCCGGCTTCGTCACGCAGCTTGCGGGCGTATTCCATGTCGCTGGCGTCACGCGGGAAGGAGACGGCCAGGTAGTCCAGGTCCATTTCCGCGGCCAGCTTGATGTCGGCTTTGTCTTTTTCGGTCAGGGCTGGCGCGGTCAGGCCGCCACCCTTGCGGTTGATGCCTTTGTGGTCGGACAGCGGGCCACCGATGATCACCACGCAATGCAGGGCATCGCTCGTGGCGGTCTCGACGCGCATGACCACGCGGCCGTCGTCGAGCAGCAGTTCGTCACCGACGCCGCAATCCTTGACCAGGTCGGGGTAATCGATGCCGACGATGTCCTGGTTGCCTTCGGTGAGCGGGTGGGCGGTGGAGAAGGTGAACTTGTCACCGACTTTCAGTTCGATGCGCTTGTTGCTGAATTTGGCGATGCGGATCTTCGGACCCTGCAGGTCGCCCAGCAGCGCGACGTGGCGGCCGTTCTTGGCGGCGATGTCGCGGATCAGGCGGGCGCGGGCCTTGTGCTCGTCCGGGGTGCCGTGGGAGAAGTTCAGGCGTGCCACGTCCAGGCCGGCGAGGATCAGTTGTTCGATCACTTCCGGCGAGTTGCTGGCGGGGCCAAGGGTGGCGACGATTTTGGTACGACGGATGGTCATGCACAGACTCCTATAGTGAAGCGCAGCGAGAGGCTACTCCTCAATTGAGCTGTAGTCATTGTTCCGTTGCACTACCGGGAGGCAGAATCAACGGTCGCTTGCACGCTTGGAGCCGCAAGCTACAAGCGGCAGGCTACAAGCAGATGGATGAGCGGCTGATTCATGCATTTCGCCACTTGTAACTTGATGCTGGAGAATTTCACACAGGCGCCGATACACTTGGCATCCAAGGAGAGTTCCCATGCGCACCCTGATCGTTTTGACCATGGCGGCCAGTGTCGTCGGCTGCACCCGCTGGTCCATGGACCACCATTTGAACAATGCCTACCGCGCCTATGACCGTGGCGACTGCTCGCGGGTCATGCTGGAGCTGTCACAGGTCGACCGCACCAGCCGCGCCCGGCCGTTCATCCATCCGGAAGTGTCGATGCTGCGTGGCCAGTGCCTGGAGCGGCAGAAACTTTACGTGGATGCAGCGCAGACCTATCAGTACCTGATCCAGCAGTACCCGCGCAATGAGTACGCCTATCGCGCCCAGGCCCGTCTGCAGACCCTGGAGAAGCTGGGCTATCTGCGGGGTGAAGCGGCAGTGGCCAGCCCGGTAAAAGGTACACCTTGGCGTTAATCCCAAGGTGTCGCCGATTTCATGGTAATGGCCCATCGGGCTGGGCTAATCTGTTAAACAAGTTGTAACGATCACTGCCAGTACCTTGTCTTCCTGGCTCCGGGTACAGGAATACACAGCCGCCATGTTTATCGAACGTCATATACAACGCCACCAACTGTCCTGCGTACTCAAGGTCTACAACCGCTTTACCGACCAGCAGATCGGTTACCTGGGCAATGCCTCCGAGGACGGCCTGATGCTGATCAGTCAATTGCCGGTGTTGGTGGGGCCAGACTTCGAGCTGCAACTGCGCGTGCCGCAGGCCGGCGGCGGGCAGCAACTGATCAACCTCACCGCCAGTTGCCTGTGGTGCCGCGAAGACGAGACGCCGGGGCATTACGATGCCGGCTTCATGCTGCTGCAGGCACCCCAGGAATACGACGATTTCGTGCGCTCGCTGCGCGACTACTTCAGTTTTCGACCGCTCAACGCCTCTGCCTGAACGCTGGCCCTGGCGCCACTACGCCCGCTAGACTCTGGTCGACCTTGTTACAGGAAGACCCCGTGAGCTCCAGCATCTTCTGGCACGACTACGAAACCACCGGCATCAACCCACGCAACGACCGCCCGTTGCAGGTGGCCGGTGTACGCACCGACCTTGACCTCAACGAGATCGAGGCGCCGATCAGCCTCTATTGCCGTCCCTCCGATGACATCCTGCCGCACCCCGCCGCGTGCCTGGTGACCGGTATCACGCCGCAGCAGTTGGCCAGCCAGGGCTTGTGCGAAGCCGAGTTCATGACCCGCATCCATGAGCAGTTGGCCCGCCCAGGCACCTGCGGTGCCGGCTACAACACCCTGCGCTTCGATGACGAAGTCACTCGCTACAGCCTTTACCGCAACTTTTTCGACCCCTACGCCCGCGAATGGCAGGGCGGCAACAGCCGTTGGGATCTGATCGACGTGGTGCGCACTGCGTATGCCCTGCGCCCTGAAGGGATTGTCTGGCCGCAGCAGGAGGGGCGTACCAGCCTGCGCCTGGAGCTGCTCAGCAAGGCCAATGGCATCGACCATGGCCACGCCCATGAAGCGCTGTCCGACGTACGGGCAACCATTGCGCTGGCGCGACTGATCCGCGAGAAACAACCGAAACTCTATGACTGGTTGTTCCAGTTACGCAGCAAACACAAAGTGATGGAGCAGATTCGTCTGCTGCAGCCATTGGTACATGTATCAGGGCGTTTCTCTGCCCAGCGTAATTACATCGGCGTGGTGCTGCCATTGGCCTGGCATCCGCGTAATCGCAACGCCCTGATTGTCTGTGACCTGGGGCAGGAAACTTCACCGCTGCTGCAGGAAAGTGCCGAGGTGCTGCGCCAGCGGTTGTACACTCGGCGCGAAGCATTGGTTGAAGGCGAACTACCGGTGCCGTTGAAGTTGGTGCATGTCAATCGTTGCCCGGTGCTGGCACCCTTGTCGGTAGTGCGCCCCGCCGATCAACAACGGTTGGGCCTGGATATGGCGCAATTGCAAAAGCACGCTGAGCAGCTGGCCAGCCAGCAGGCCCATTGGCGTGACAAACTCGAGATTATTTACGGGGAAGAAGACTTTGCTCCGTGTGAGGATCCGGAACAGCAGTTGTACGACGGATTCATCGGTGATCGAGACAGACGCTTGTGTGAACAAGTACGTACCACAGACCCGGCGCAATTGGCTAAGGGCCACTGGATGTTCGATGATTCGCGCTTGCCCGAGCTGTTGTTCCGTTATCGTGCACGCAACTTTGCCGACACCCTCAATGCACAAGAGCAGGCGCGTTGGCAGGCATTCTGCCAGCAGCGCTTAAGCGACCCTGCCATGGGCGCACCGAACACCCTGGGTGACTTTGAGAAGGCGTTGCAGAGCAGTTGGGCTGAGGCTGACGAGGCGGGGAGAGCGGTATTGAAGGCCTGGCAGGCGCATGCCGGGCAATTGAAAATGCAGTTCCAGATTTGAACGCAAGCAGTAAAAAAAACGCCGGCAGCTGCCGGCGTTTTTCAAGTTGTAACTGATTGCGTGATACGCGGATCAGTCCAGCAGGGTGGCCCAGCCTTCAACGACGTCGCCGCCCCATTTGGCTTTCCACTCTTTCAGGGTCTTGTGGTTGCCACCCTTGGTTTCAATAACCTCGCCGTTGTGCGGGTTCTTGTACTGCTTGACCTTGCGTGCGCGTTTGGTGGCGGTGACTTTGGTCGCGCCGCGCGGGGCCTTGCTCAGTTTGCTTTCCGGGTCGAGCAGGGCAATCACGTCACGCAGCGACTTGGAGTATTCGCCCATCAGGGTGCGCAGTTTGCCTTCGAACTCCAGTTCTTTCTTCAGCTTGTCATCCTGGGACAGGTTGGCCAGGCGGGCCTGAAGTTCTTTGATGGCTTCTTCGGTGGCGCGGTATTCGTTGATCAGCGACATGGCGTGTTCCTTAATGCATATTCAGGGAGACAGTGCGGGCAATAATAGACAGGCGATACTCGCAAGTAAACAATTAAAAAGTCACGAATCAATTAATAGCAGTGAATGGCCAGATCGCTGTTTGGTTAAAAAAAATTTACATAAATGACAGGTTAATCGCCATACCCCTTTGCGAAGAAGGGAGATGACGCGTGCGAATTTTCCCTGTCGTCGGCGCTGCGATGCCTGTCGATCAATACTGCGTTTTTCCTCCCGGGCCGCTAGAATATGCGCCTTTGCGAAGTTCTGGAGCCCCTCTCATGCGCACCTATCGACTGGTGATTGCCTGCCCCGACCGTGTCGGCATCGTGGCAAAAGTCAGTAATTTCCTGGCCCTCTATAATGGCTGGATCAACGAGGCCAGCCACCACTCCGATGAACAGAGTGGCTGGTTCTTCATGCGCCATGAAATCCGCGCCGAATCCCTGCCGTTCGGCATCGAAGCATTCCGCGAGGCGTTTGCGCCGATCGCCGAAGAGTTCTCCATGACCTGGCGGATCACCGACTCGGCGCAGAAGAAGCGCGTGGTGCTGATGGCCAGCCGTGAATCCCACTGCCTGGCCGACTTGCTGCACCGCTGGCACACCGATGAACTGGATTGCGAGATCCCCTGTGTGATCTCCAACCATGACGACCTGCGCAGCATGGTCGAGTGGCATGGGATTCCGTTCTTCCATGTGCCGGTCGACCCGAAGGACAAGGCTCCGGCCTTCGCCGAAGTCTCGCGCCTGGTCCAGGAGCACGGTGCCGACGTGGTGGTGCTGGCGCGCTACATGCAGATTCTTCCGCCACAGCTGTGCCGCGACTACGCGGAAAAGGTCATCAACATCCACCACAGCTTCCTGCCGTCGTTCGTCGGTGCCAAGCCCTACCACCAGGCTTCCCTGCGCGGGGTGAAGCTGATCGGCGCGACCTGCCACTACGTCACCGAAGAGCTGGATGCCGGCCCGATCATCGAGCAGGACGTGGTGCGTGTCAGCCACGCCGACAGCATCGAGGACATGGTGCGTTTCGGCCGTGACGTGGAGAAGATGGTGCTGGCCCGTGGCCTGCGCTATCACCTCGAAGACCGCGTGCTGGTGCACGGCAACAAGACCGTGGTCTTCGACTGACCATGGCAGGCCCTCGCGACAAGGCCGGCGCCTGCGCGCCCCCAACCTTGGGCGAAGGCTGCCTGGCGCGTTTCGACCCCGAAGCGCTGCGCGACGAGGACGGCACCGAGTTCCCCGGTGCCGCCGCGTTGTGGCAAGCGCTCAACCCCTCTGAGGCCGCCAGCGCCCCAGCAGCGCACGCGCAAGCAGGCGCACACACGCTGCTCCTTCCGGCCGACCAAGAGTAATAGCGGTAACCGCAGGTCAGCTCAGGATCGCCGCGGCAGCCGTCGAACTTCACACCCAGGCCAGTCTGTGCGTTTCATGCAGTGAGCTGGCGATCAAGCCAGGCGCATTTGGTCAGGGGTTCGCGGCCTTCGGCCAACAACTGATGCAGGGTGTCCAGCCAGTAGTGACGGGAGGCTGGATGGCGCATGTCGATTGGGTGCAAACCCAGGCGCAGCGTATCGGCCTGCTGCCAGTGTCGGTACTGCCAGTCGTTCACCAGCTTCGACAGGCTGCGGCGCCAGGCGCTGCGCGCACTCCACACCAGGCCAGGGGCGTTGAATGCGGTGAAGTCCGGCAGGCGATACAGGTATCGGGCAGTGCTGGTGTAGCGCAGCGGCAGTTGGCGCAAGGCCTGCCGGGTGCCTTCGCTCATCAGCCATGCGGGGGCGACGAAGCCGGCGACGGGCCAGCCTTGCTGACCGAACAGCGCCAACCCGGCTTGCAGGCGCTGCAAGGCCGCCATTTGGTCGAGCCCGTAGAACTCACCTTCATGGGTGTAGACACGGCGCATGAAGTACTCGCCAGGCCCACGGGGCGGCGGCCCGTCGTCGGCATGGTAGTAACCGTGCAGGGCCAACTCGTCACCCAGTGCCAGGCGCCGCTCGAGCAGGCGGCAGAAGGTCGGTGAGCGGGCCAGGTAGTTGCGATGGTGGAAGTCCGGGACCACCAGCCAGGTCATCGGCACGCCGCCGAGTGTGTCGATGGCCTGCACGAAAGGCTGATAGTCGGGCCAGGTTTGCGGCGCGACATCGTGCAGCACCAGCATAAGGCTACGTGCGGCGCCGTCGGGCTCAGCCATGGGCACGTACCTGCGGCTGGTGGCCGAGTACCGCCTGGTAGTGCAGCAGCAGGCCGTTGACCACCTGGTCCCAGCTATAGTGCTGCTCTGCATGCAAGCGGGCCTGGGCACCAAGGCGGCCCACGCCGTCCTCGAACGCTTCGCGCACCTCGTCGGCCATGGCCTGGCTGTCGTTGGGGCGACACAGGCGGCCACACCGCTCGTTGACGATTTCCCTGAACGCGCCTGCACGTACGGCGACCACCGCAGTGGCGCTGGCCATGGCTTCGAGAATCACCAGGCCAAAGGTTTCCTGATCGCCGGCATGCAGCAGCAGGTCGGCACTGGCCAGTAACCGGGCAACCTCCTGCGCAGGGCAGAAATGGTCGATCACGCTGACGTTGTCCGGCACGCTGGCCGGCATGTTCGAACCGAGCAGCAGCAGGTGGTAGCGGTGGCCCAGCAGGCGCATGCAGTCGAGCAGTAGCGGCAGGTTCTTTTCCCGCGAGCCGCGCCCGGCAAACACCAGCAGGCGGCTGGTTTCAGCGATGCCCAGCTCGGCGCGCAGGCCGGGGTCGTTCCGGGCCGGGTTGAACAGTGCCAGGTCAACGCCCAGGTGCTGCACGTGCACATCCCTGATCCCCAGCCGGCGCAGTTTGTCGGCCATCACCTGGCTTGGCGCCAGCACCCGGTCGAAGTTGCCGTACAGCTTGCTCACATAGGCCTCGACATTGGGCGTGCACCAGTGGCCCATGCGGTTGCTTGCCAGCAGCGGCAGGTCGGAGTGATAGAAGCCGATCACCGGTACACCGAGCTTGCGCCGTGCCTCCAGCGCGGCCCAGGCGGTGAGGTAGGGATCGCCGACTTCGATCAGGTCGGGCTGCAGGCGGCGCAGCATGTTGCACCAGGGTGCCAGGCGCAGCGGGAAACGGTAGCCGTTGCCGAATGGCAGGGGTGGGGCGGGGACGTGATGGATGCCATCGGCGTGGCTGGCACTGGGGCCGGGGATCAACAAACTGTGGCGTACGCCGGGCATGGCGCCGAGGCGGCGGTGTTTGGCATCGAGGTACGTCCGCACACCCCCGCTGGCCGGCGCGTAGAACATGGTGATGTCGGCGATGTGCACGATCAGCCTCCCTCCGCGATCGACTTCAGGATCGTCGTCGGGCGTGATACGCCGACGATGATTCGCCTGAAGGTTGACCTTACAGAAGGATAGTTTGTTCGATCGGGCTGAGGGGCCGGCAGGGGGAGCGGCGCTGGCTTCTTCGCGGGTGAACCCGCTCCCACAACGATCGCGGCAGTTTCAGGCGCTGCGCAGATCCTGTGGGAGCAACTGTCTTATGTTGTCAGTGCTGGCCTCATCGCTGGCAAGCCAGCTCCCACAGGTACGATGCTTGCCTCGAGGTTAGCGCGGTCCATGTGGGAGCGGGTTCACCCGCGAAGCAGGCAACTCGGTCAGAAGGTCAGATGCGGAAGCTGCCGACCAGGTGCTTCAGGCGGCCGGCCTGCTGCTCGAGGTCCGAGCAGGCGCGCAGGGTGGCCTGCAGGTTCTCGACGCCTTCCTGGTTGAGCATGTTGATTTCGTTGATGTCCATGTTGATCGAGTCGACCACGGCGGTCTGCTCTTCGGTGGCGGTGGCCACCGACTGGTTCATGCCGTCGATTTCGCCGATGCGCTGGGTCACGCTGCCCAGGCGTTCGCCGGCCTGGTTGGCGATCTCCATGCTGTCCTGGCTGTGGCGCTGGCTCTGGCCCATGGTGTCGACCGACTCGCGGGCGCCGATTTGCAGCTCCTCGATCATGGTCTGCACCTGCTGCGCCGACTCCTGGGTGCGGTGGGCCAGGTTGCGCACTTCATCGGCGACCACGGCAAAGCCACGCCCGGCTTCACCGGCACGCGCAGCCTCGATGGCGGCGTTGAGCGCCAGCAGGTTGGTCTGCTGCGAGATGCTGGTGATCACCTCGAGAATCTGGCCGATGTTGACGGTCTTGTTGTTGAGCGTCTCGATGTGCGAGCTGGAGGTGACGATCAGGTCCGACAGGCGGTTCATCGCATCGATGTTGCGCTGCACCACGTGTTGGCCTTCCTCGGCCAGCAGGCGTGCGGAGCTTGCGTGCTGCGACGCCTGGGCGGCGTTGCCGGCGATCTCCTGGGCGGCGGCGCCCAGTTGGTTGATGGCGGCAGCGACGCTGTTGGTGCGGTTGGACTGCTCGTCGGAGTTGCTCATCGACGAGTTGGAGGCGCTGATCACCCGCAGGGCCACTTCGTTGACCTGCTCGGTGGCCGAGGACACTTCGCGGATCGAGGTGTGGATGCGTTCGACGAAGCGGTTGAACGCCGTGCCGAGAATGCCGAACTCGTCGTGGTTGTCGATCTGCAGGCGGCGGGTCAGGTCGCCTTCACCTTCGGCAATGTTCTCCATGGCGCGGGTCATGGTGTGCAGCGGCTGCAGCAGCACACGGATCAGCAGGCCTAGCAGGGCGATGATGATCACCACCGCCACCAGGGTGGCGATGACCGCCGAGGTGCGGAAGTTGCTGAGCATGGTGAAGGCTTTGTCTTTGTCTACCGACAGGCCGATGTACCAGTTGGCCGAAGGCAGGCCCTTGACCGGGGTGAAGGTCAGCAGGCGGGTCTGGCCATCGAGTTCGACTTCAGTCAACTCACGGGACAGTTTCGGTGTGTGCTGCGGGAACAGGTCCGACAGCGACTTCATCACCAGGTTCTTGTCCGGGTGCACCAGGATCTTGCCCTGGTCGTTGACCAGGAAGGCATAGCCCATGCCGCCGAAATTCAGCGAGTTGATGATCTCGACCAGGCCATCGAGGGCCAGGTCGCCACCGACCACGCCGACCGAGCGCGAAGCGGTGCTGATGATCGAGATGACCATCTTGTTGGTGGCCATGTCGATGTAGGGTTCGGTGAGCATCGGCCCATTGGCGTTCAGGCCGTCCTTGTACCAGGGGCGCACGCGTGGGTCGTAGCCATCGGGCATCTTGGTGTCCGGGCGCACGGTGAAGGTGCCGTCGGGCTGGCCGAGATAGATGGTCAGGAAGCTGGAAGTGAGGGCATTCTGGCCCAGCAGGGTGCCAATGTTCTGTGGGTACTGGGCCAGGTTCTGGGCGACGTTCTCGACCAGCTTGATGCGCCCTTCGAACAGGTTGCGGATGTTGGTGGACGTGGATTCGCCCATCTCAGCCAGGTAATTCTCCAGGTTCTCGCGAATGGCATTACGCTGGAGGTAGTCGTTGTACAGGGTGAACAGGCTGAAGGCGAGGATCACGATGAGTGATGCCGCCATAAGAATCTTGTGGCTGAAACGAAGGCTTTTATTCATGACGTGATCGCGTCCGCTAAGGTTTTTTTATCGGGTCGTTCGCACAAAGCACGGTGGGAAAACAGTGCAACAGGTCCCGTGGGTCCTTTTCGGGTTGTAACTGTCTTTCTGTTTGGAATCATTTTGAAATATCGGCCGTTACCACGCAGAACTTGAGCAAAGGATGAAGAAGATGTCGGATTCTTTTCAAATGCTTGTAGGCGCTGGCCCTGACGGTCAGCCGGTGTCCCAGGCCATGCGCCTGGCCAATCGCCATGGGCTGGTGGCGGGTGCCACAGGTACCGGCAAGACCGTCACCTTGCAGCATCTGGCCGAGCTGTTCAGCGATGCCGGTGTGGCAGTGTTCGCCGCTGATGTGAAGGGCGACCTGTGTGGCCTGGGCGCGGCCGGCGCGCCGCAGGGCAAGGTGGCCGAGCGCATCGCCGGGATGCCTTGGCTGAACCACCGGCCGCAGGCCTACCCGGTCACCTTGTGGGATATCGCCGGCCAGTCCGGGCACCCTTTGCGTACCACCCTGAGCGAAATGGGCCCCTTGCTGCTGGGCAACTTGCTGGAGCTTACCGACAGCCAGCAGGCGGCCTTGTATGCGGCGTTCAAGGTGGCTGATCGTGAGGGGCTGTTGTTGCTCGACCTCAAGGACCTCAAGGCCTTGTTGGCGCACTTGAAGGACAACCCGCAACTGCTCGGCGAGGACAGCGCGCTGATGACCAGTGCCTCGACCCAAGCCCTGCTGCGCCGGCTGGCCACCTTGGAGCAGCAGGGCGCCGAGGCGCTGTTCGGCGAGCCAGCGCTGCAATTGGAGGACTTGCTGCACCCGGACCGCGACGGCCGTGGCCGCATCCATCTGCTCGACGCCAGCCGCCTGGTGCATGAGGCGCCCAAGGTCTATGCGACCTTCCTGCTGTGGCTGCTCGCCGAGCTGTTCGAGCAACTGCCTGAGCGCGGTGATGCCGACAAACCGGTACTGGCGCTGTTCTTCGATGAGGCCCACCTGCTGTTCAACGATACGCCAAAGGCGTTGCAGGACCGCCTGGAGCAAGTGGTGCGGCTGATCCGCTCCAAAGGCGTGGGGGTGTATTTCGTCACCCAGTCGCCGGGCGATCTCCCGGACACCGTGCTGGCCCAGTTGGGCTTGCGTATCCAGCACGGCTTGCGGGCGTTCACCGCCAAGGAGCAGAAGTCGTTGCGTGCCGTGGCCGATGGCTTTCGCCCAAACCCTGGGTTCGACAGCCTGACGGTGCTGACCGAACTGGGTATCGGTGAGGCGCTGGTAGGTACCCTGGAAGAAAAGGGCACGCCGGCCGTGGTCCAGCGGGTGCTGATTGCCCCGCCGCAGTCGCGGATCGGGCCGTTGAGCGCGGCCGAGCGCAGCGCGTTGATCGCGGCTTCGCCATTGCTGGGCCGTTACGACAAACCGATCGACCGCGAGTCGGCCTATGAAATGCTCTTGCAACGCAAAGGTGCGCCGTTGGAGCCTGCGCCCCAGCCCAAGGCCGATGAGGAAAGCCTGGCCGACAAGGCCGGCGAGTTCCTGCAGAGTGCGGCCGGGCAGGCGATCAAGTCGGCGGTGCGCCAGGCGGCCAACCAGTTGGGGCGGCAGTTGGTACGCGGGTTGATGGGGTCGTTGCTTGGCGGCAAGAAGCGTTGATGCAAGGGGCCGCTATGCGGCCCAATCGCTGGCAAGCCAGCTCCCACAGAGGACGTGCAAGTTCATTGTGTGGGAGCCGGCTTGCCGGCGAAAGGGCTGCAAAGCAGCCCAGGGTATGGCTCACAGCCGCGGGTAATCGATGTAGCCCACCGGCCCCTTGCCATAGAAGGTTTCCGGATGCGGCGCATTGAGCGGCGCATCGGCCGCCAGCCGGGCCGGCAGGTCGGGGTTGGCGATGAACGGGATGCCAAAGGCCACCGCATCGGCCTTGCCGCTGGCCAGGGCGGCATTGGCGCTGGCTTTGTCGAATCGCTCGTTGACGATGTACGGGCCGCCGAACGCATCCTTTATAAGCAGGCCAATACTGTCGTCGGCTTCCTTCTCCCGTGAACAGATGAACGCGATGCCCCGCTTGCCCAGTTCCCGGGCCACGTAGGTGAATGTCTCGGCGCGGTCGGCGTCGCCCATGTCGTGGGCATCGGCGCGCGGTGCCAGGTGTACGCCGACGCGGCCGGCGCCCCACACCTCGATGGCCGCGTCGGTTACCTCCAGCAGCAGCCGCGCACGGTTTTCCAGCGAGCCGCCGTAGCGGTCGGTGCGCTGGTTGGTGCTGCTCTGCAGGAACTGGTCGAGCAGGTAGCCATTGGCGCCGTGGATCTCCACACCGTCGAAACCGGCAGCCTTGGCGTTCTCGGCACCGCTGCGGTAGGCCTCGACGATGTCGGCGATCTCTTCGGTTTCCAGGGCGCGCGGGGTGGGGTAGTCGCTGAGCGGCCGCACCAGGCTCACGTGGCCCTTGGGCTGGATGGCGCTGGGGGCTACCGGCAGCTCACCGTTCAGGTACGACGGGTGGGAGATGCGCCCGACGTGCCACAGCTGCAGGAAGATGCGCCCGCCGGCGCCATGGATGGCCTTGGTGACGTTGTGCCAGCCGCGTACCTGCTCGTCGTTCCAGATACCTGGGGTGTCGGGGTAGCCGACCCCCATCGGGGTGACCGAGGTCGCTTCGCTGAGGATCAGCCCGGCGCTGGCGCGTTGCACGTAGTACTCGGCCATCAGCGCGTTGGGTACCCGGCCTTCGTCGGCACGGCAACGGGTCAGCGGGGCCATGATGATGCGGTTGGGCAGTTGCAGGTCGCCCAGTGTGATTGGATCGAACAGCGTGGTCATACCGATTGCCTCGCAGCTATCAATTGGAAACCGTGGCCAGCTCGGCGTCGCTGCCGCGCTGGTTGAAGGTGATCAGGGTGACGATCAGCGCCAGTACAGCCAGGGCCGCCGCAGCCAGCGGCACGCGGGTCAGGCCGAAGCCGTGGGCGATGACGCTGCCGCCCACCCAGGCGCCCAGAGCGTTGCCCAGGTTGAATGCGCCGATATTGAGGGTCGACACCAGGTTAGGTGCTGCCTTGCCGTAGGTGACCACGTTGACCTGCAGTGCCGGTACGGCGGCGAAGGCGGCGGTGGCCCAGAGGAACAGGGTGATCTCGGCGGGCACCAGCGCCGTGCTGGTCCAGCTCAGCGCGGTGGACACCACGGCCATGGCGGTGAACACACCCATCAAGGTGGCGCCCAGGCGGCGGTCGGCGAGCTTGCCGCCGACAATATTGCCCAGGGTCAGGCCCAGGCCGATCAGCAGCAGGGTCCAGGTCACGCCACGTGGCGACACGCCGGTGACATCACCGAGCAGCGGCGCAACGTAGGTGAACAGGGCGAACATCGACGCCGAAAACAGCACGGTCATGCTCAGCGACAGCCAGATGCCGGCGCCTTTGAGCGCGGCCAGTTCGGCGCGCATGTTCACGCTCTGCTCTTCGGCCTGGCGTGGCAGGAAGCGCAGCAGGCCGAGCAGTGCGACCACGCCGATGCCGGTCACCGCCCAGAACGTCGAACGCCAGCCGGCGACCTGGCCCAGCGCAGTGCCCAGCGGCACACCCAGTACGTTGGCCAGGGTGAGGCCGGTGAACATCAGCGCGACGGCCGAGGCGCGGCGGTTGGCCGGCACCAGGCTGGCCGCCACCACCGAGCCGATGCCGAAGAACGCGCCGTGGCACAACGCGGTGACCACCCGGGCGAACATCAGCAGGTCGTAGTCGCCGGCCACCGCGCACAGCAGGTTGCCAATGATGAACACGCCCATCAGCGCCACCAGCGCGGCCTTGCGCGGCAGGCGGGCGGTGGCCAGGGCCATGAACGGCGCGCCGATGGCCACGCCCAGGGCGTAGCCGGTCACCAGCCAGCCGGCACCGGGGATGCTGACACCCAGGTCCTGTGCGACATCGGGTAGCAGGCCCATGATGACGAACTCGGTGGTGCCGATGGCGAAGGCGCTGAGGGCCAGGATCAATAAGGAAAGGGGCATTGCAAGGTCCTTGTCAGAGCTCTTGGCTCATCTGCGCGAGGAACGCCTGGATGGTGGCCTCGTTGCGTTTGAAGAAGTGCCATTGGCCGATCTTCTGGCTGCTGATCAGGCCGGCGCGCTGCAGGGTCGCCAGGTGGGCCGAGACGGTCGACTGCGACAGGCCGCAGCGTTGGTCGATCTGCCCGGCACACACACCCTGTTCGGTGCTGTGATGCTGGTCGGGGAACTGCGCGGCCGGGTCCTTCAGCCAGCTGAGGATTTCTCGCCGTACCGGGTGGGACAGGGCTTTTATTATTTCGTCGAGATCGAGTGGCATGGATAGGCTCGTGGTGTATAGCGGTATATCGCGATGGAGCGAAATATAAATCGGTATTTCGCGATATACAAATATGAAAAGGGTCTGAGCTGATCGAGAATCGCTATATCGGGTTATGACGATATAGGTTGGCGCGGTGCTAGACTGCGGCCATGAATTACCTCGCACACCTGCACCTGGGCGGCCCGGCGCCGCAACAACTGCTCGGCAGCCTGTATGGCGATTTCGTCAAAGGCGCGCTGGAAGGGCGCTTTGCGCCGGAACTGGAAGCCGCGATCCGCTTGCACCGGCAGATCGACAGCTATACCGACAGCCATCCATTGGTGCTGGCCGCGCTGGCGCGCTTCCCGCGTGAGCGCAGGCGTTATGCCGGGATCGTTCTGGATGTGTTCTTCGACCACTGCCTGGCGCGGTACTGGGGGGAGTACGCCGACCAGCCATTGGCGCAGTTCACCGGCAACTTCTACCGTGTGCTGTTGGCCGAGCCGCAATTGCCGGGGCGGCTGGCGCGTATTGCGCCGTTCATGGCTGCCGATGACTGGCTGGGGGCGTATGGCAATTTCGCCACCCTGGAGCAGGTGTTTGGCGGCATCGCCCGGCGTTTGTCGCGACCGGAAGGCCTGCAAGGGGTGATGGGGGAACTGGAGCGCCTGTATGAGCCGTTGCTGACGGATTTTCGGGCGTTCTATCCACAGTTGCAGGCGTTTGCGGCGGCGGGGCGGTGAGGCGCGCAGTCAGCCCAGCAGCTGCTTCATCTGTACCAGTGCAACCCGGCTGTGATCCGGTGCCTGGCGTTCCTCTATATGGAAGGGAGTGAACCCAAGCTGCGGATAAAGCAACAAGCCCGCGGTGTTGTGGTTGAAGCACGACACCCAGATTTCCTGCGCTGCGAACTGTTCGCGGGCCAGTGCGATCATGCACTGCACCAGATAGCGCGCCACGCCCTTGCCGCGTGCGGCGGGGGCGACCACTACGTTACCGAGCGCACAGATGCCGCCGGCTTCTGCTTTATAGAAGTTGGCGAAGCCCAGTAGTACGCCGTCCTCTTCGACCACTGTCGAACCGCTGCGCTGGGCAATGGCCTCGCTCAGTTGGTTGGGTGTCAGCGGGTAGGTGGCTTTGGGGAACATGTAGAACAGTTCGTCCGGGCCCTGGGGGAAGCAGCAGATGGCGGGGATGTCGGTGGTTTGGACTGGGCGGTGGGTCAGCGGCATAGGGGCTTCATCCTGAAAGGGTTAGGCAGGCTTGGTGCCTGTGGTTTGGGCATTACCTTGTGCAGGGTAATGCCTTGCGTGGGCCTTGGCAGCGCTTGGATTGGGCGCGGGGGCTTTGTTAAGAATTTAATTATTGGGCAGGGTTGACGGCCTACTTTAATGCTGTATTATTCGGCTCCCGCAGCGAGACATCGCCGCGAGGCAGGCAGTAAGCTGTTGAAATTCCTGAAAAAATTTCAACGAGGTGGTTGACAACAGGTTGTAAT
>NZ_QKVM01000036.1 GCF_003231305.1 Pseudomonas sichuanensis
GCCATCATGCCGCACACGTCGATGATCTGGAAACGGCCCTGCTTGGACTTCTTGATCGGCTTCTGGCCGGTGATCATCATCATCGGCATGCCGCCGAGGTAGGCATAGGCGCTGGCGGTCACCAGGTTGGTGGCACCGGGGCCGAGGGTCGACAGGCTGACGCCGGTCTTGCCGGTCAGGCGGCCATAGGTGGCAGCCATGAAACCCGCGGACTGCTCGTGACGGGTCAGTACCAACTTGATCCTGGACTTGCGCAGGGATTCGAGCAGATCGAGATTTTCCTCGCCAGGGATGCCGAACACGTACTCGACACCTTCACTTTCCAAACATTGCACAACGAGATCAGCTGCCTTAGCCATCTATTTGCCCTGCCACTATCGAGAGTGAGCCACGCGGGCAGATGACGAGATCTCTGCCCGGTACTTAATGAGACTTATGGAAAACGGAAACTTTTGGATTATTCAGTCCTTCGAGGAAGCACCAAGGTGGCATCCATTGCAACCAACGCATTCAACGCGAGCGCTGACACGCCGACGGTAGCGCGTGCCGGGTAAGGAGCTTCAAAATAACGGCTCATTATTTCGTTCACGACACCGAAGTGCGAGAGTTCGGTGAGATAAATAGTGAGTTTCCCTACGTCAGAAAAACTACCGCCTGAAGCTCGTGCTACTGCCTGAAGGTTTTCGAGCACCTGAACGGTTTGGGCTTCGATCCCCTGAGCCAACTCCATCTTCTCAGGATGAAGCGCGATTTGTCCTGTCAGGAAAACCAACTCACCCATTTGGACTGCTTGCGAATACGGGCCGATAGCTTTCGGCGCCTGATCACTGTGGATAGCGATTCTGCTCATCAAAATTGATCCTGTCTTAGGGAGCGATCCAACCCGCCTGCCAATGCTCACTTTGCAAAATGAAGTGTGCCCGCTGATGGATATCCTGGGTAAGGTCGAGCCACTCAATTTTTCGGAGGTGGACAACCACTACAGCGAAATTTTCGAAACCTTTCATGTTCGCTTCATAGGCTGATGACGGTGAAGAAATCGCCTCACCTGGTATGCGCCCATGGCGAAAGAGTGCTTGAGTTCTTCCTCGTGCCTGCTCCCAGTGCTTGGCAAGGAGTGACACATCCGACAAAGTTTCACCTAGGCCTTCAATCCGAAGTTGACGCTTGCCAGACGGATCGACGGAGGTAATGCCGACTCTAGGTTCAGCCAGAATCTCTGCGAACTTCGCCGACCGCTTGTCCACATAAAAGATAACCGACTTCGTAGACTCATCCGCATGCCGTAAGACAACAGTGCTTACCTTAGGCTGCCCTTCAGTATTGACTGTTGCCAGTTGCATCAAGCGAAATGGATTTGGAATACCGCCAACAGGTATAGATAAATCCGACCATACCTTGGCCAATATCAGATCAAGCATGGCAATCGCTCAGATTGAAAAAGGGCCGCGAACTGTACGCGGCCCGGAGGCACTCAGACGCTGCGGGTAACGCCGCCGTCGACCTTGATGTTCTGGCCGGTAATGTAGGCAGCCCCTTCACTCGCCAGGAAAGCGATAGTGGCGGCAATCTCCTCACTGGTGCCATAACGCTTAAGCGGCACGCCTTCTCGACGCTGTTCGGTAGCAGGGAGACTGTCGATCCAACCCGGCAGTACGTTATTAATGCGAATGTTGTCAGCGGCGTACTTGTCAGCAAAGATTTTGCTGAACGACGCCAGGCCGGCACGGAAAACTGCCGAGGTTGGGAAGAGTTCGCTTGGCTCGAACACCCATGCAGTAGAAATGTTGATAATTGCACCGCCGTTCTGGCGCTGCATGTACGGCGTCACCAGTCGTGTAGGACGAATTACGTTGAGCAGGTATGTCTCCATACCCTGGTGCCAGTCTTCGTCGCTGATCTCGAGGATAGGTGCCCGCGGGCCATGGCCGGCGCTGTTAACCAACACATCGATACGGCCCCATTGTTGAATGACTGCGTCGACCAGGCGCTGCAGATCTTCGTTTGATTGGTTACTGCCGGTTACGCCGATACCGCCTAACTCTTGCGCCAGGGCCTCCCCTTTGCCAGAGGAAGAAAGAATACCGACCTTGAAACCGTCGGCAGTCAGTCTACGTGCTGCTGCCGCTCCCATGCCGCTACCACCGGCAGTGACTATTGCTACTTTTTCTACTGACATACATCCTCCTGAGTGAGGCGTGGACGGGTTGTTGGTGAAACGAGACTAGCACCGCCTAGCATCTCCCAGAGAGACAACAACCCTTCTTCATGTCAGTAGATAATCTATAGCTTGGTCTGTTCGAGTAGCCAGGTTCGGACGATTTCCAGGGCCGCCGGCTGGTGAGTGTTTCGTGGCCAGACCAGATAATAGGCTTTCTCCAAGCTCAAAGGTCGCAGCTGTGTGCTTCTCCATCCATGCCACCTGGTTGGCGCCATCGTCGGCCACTGCCGGCGACATCCGGTTGTCGTACTCAAACTGTGCTGCTCGAAGTGTGCCCATGGCGTCCTCCAGGTTGGTCGTGGGTGAGGGGATGAGTGGAGCGGCAAAGTTTGAACCCGCCATTTTTCGGAGGTCAAAACTATGCAAGGTCTGGCTTCGCCCGGCCGGAGACACTCAAATGAGACGAAAAGCTGCTTGGGTCGCAATGCTGTCGGTGGTGGTGCTATTGAGCGGTTGCTGGCCATATTGGCACGATGGAAGGCATCACCGGCATTACTACGATGAGGATCGTGGTGGCCACGAGTATCGCCGGTATTAATCAAGCGCCGTCATCATCACCGCAGAGCGCCCTGTGAACTATTTGCCCAAACGGATGGGGCGGGGCGCTCTGTGTTGGCGTTGAGTACCCGTTTTTACCGGGTCAGTCTGCCTGTTTCCTCGCTTTTCACAGCCGAGATAAGGAATGTTGCAGTGGCTAAGTTCATGGTGAGGGTTGAGTGGTACAGGGCAGATGGCGATTCACTGCGATCTGCTTTCTCTGCGAGGTGCTGACAGGTACCGGTAATTGATTTTTTCGTTTGTCCCCATCGGTCTGATATAAATCTTCTCTAGTCTCTGGAGGCGCACACTCAATTTAGCTCAGGACTTCTGAGCATTGAGAGGTGCGTATGATCAGAGACAGGGATAACGGCCAAGGCGCAAAGTCAGAGGATAATGGCGGCTGGCCTACCGGTCCGAACGATGATTCCAAGAGGGCCCGCCCAGAGGACCGCGACGATTACATCGAGAATCGGCCCTTTCGAGGCGGGCAGAGACAGGGCCCGCCGGACCCATCGCGGGCGTCCAATGCCGAGCGCTATAGCCATCACAAGCGCCCATTGGAATAACTGCCAAGTCTAATGGCTCACTGATTCCAGGCGAGCACTACTGGCTAGAAGCTCAACCCCGCGCTGGGCTTCTGGCCACTTCAACCTCCGTCTGCTGGACGGGCTCGGTTCTCTACTGGCGCTGCCACGCTGATCTCTATCAGCGAGGAAGTAGGGCCGATCATTCTCCACCGGTCGCATTTAAGCGAAATGGATATCTATCCCGCTCGTTAGCGCGCCTACTGGAATAATCAAAGGAGATGAATATGAGATGTCGCGGCGAGAAATTCCGGGCCTGGGCAGACCCAGCGCTTCACCTTCGTCATCACGAGGAAACGCTTGATGACGGCAGGAGTATCGACGTGCAAACCCGACTTTCGCGGACAGGCGAAACGCAGCTCTTTATCGGGGTGTACTCCAAAACCGGGGATCGAATTGTTGAAGAAACCTATAGCTCCAGACCCAATGAGTCAATGATTGGGGCATTACTCTGGGGCGTGCTCCGGGCGAGAACGTTCGTTGCTGGCGGGTGGAGGTAGGTAGGCTCTGCATACGATTTGGCTGTGGGAATCGTGTTGCCCCATCGCCATGTACTGGCATGGGGAGGCACAGTTGCGTGCTGGCAGCCAGCGTTGAATTGGGCTATTGCTTCCCTCTCGATCAACCCACTCAAGGAGTATGAGATGAAGCGACTTTTGCTGGGCGTCATGCTGGTTGCGTCGGGCGCTTCTCAGGCTGGAATTCCGCTGGTAAACGCCACATGCCCAGGAAACATTGAAGTGCACGCCGACAAGGGCGGCCCTGTCTACATCAATGGCAAGGAAGGCAAGCTGAAGAAGTTCAACGACAACTACTTCGAAGCCAAAGGCAGCGACGTGACGATCTCGCTGTCTATCAACCCGGACGGCTCTGCGAGCGTTTCCTATACCGGTAAGAACCGAGCCAATGGCATTTGCCAGGTGAAGGGCGAAGGCGCTTGAGGCGCTGGCGGGCAGAACCGGAGGGGATCGCTACCCAGCCCGAAAAGCTTCGGCAACCTCCTGGTCAGTGACCTGGCCGCTGCCAGTGCCCCGCACGGTAGCGGCCAGGTGACCGGGCATCCAGCTACGACCTGGCCAAAGCCTCGCTACGCACGGGCATGACGCCGGTGTGCGGCGGTGTCCTTGGCTGAATCTCGGTGTCCAGGCTTGGCAGCCATCGCGTACATGCGCTGACCACGGCGGTAAAGGGGGCGGCTTCCAGTCCACTCGGCGGCAGGTGCACATGCAGTTGATGACGGCGCTGCTGGATGAGCTTGTTGATGCGCTTCATGGCGGCACACCTCGATTGGCCTGTTCAACGTCGGGTCGCAAGGCCCGAGCATCAGTAGGCGCCTGTTTGCGCCCGGCGTGGCCCAGCGCCGACCAGCGGAGCCGGCCAGGGCTGTGACATGCGCGCAACGCCAGGCCTCCATAGCGAACCGGCATAACGGGCCGGTGGCGCCGGGGCTAACCTTTGAAATCGTAAGCTGACTATTAAAAAGGGTGGTTGCTGTCCGTCACTGTCCAGGGTTTCCTGATGGGGTGATCGGAGGATGTATGAAGCGCTCGATGAAACCCCTGGTGGCGTTGGTCGCCGGGCTGTTGTTGGCCGGTTGCGCCCATGACCCTGACCTGCGCGCCAGTCACGACAATACCTTTGGCTCGACCGCGAAAAGCCCGCCGGACTACCTGCGCTGCGTGAAATCCGAACTGCCCGACTCGGCGAAGACCTATACGGTGCAGAATCAGGACGCCCTCGAGCTGTTTGTCGAGAGCACCGACCCGAGCAAGGCCGATGGCCTGGTCAAGGTCACAGGCTCCGGCGGGCAGCATCAATACTCCGCCTACCAGCGTGATGCCTGGTACGACCATGGGCGTTTGCTCGATGCCGCGCAGATGTGCGCGCGGACCTAGGGCCGAGCTGGCCTGAGGGCATGGCAAGAAAGCGGATGCGCACAAGCGGTGCGGTGGTTACAGTGCGCAGACTGTGACCTGACCGGAGCCTGCCATGCCCTGCGCCTTTACTTTGATGCACTCGCCCGTCGGCACGCTGACGCTGGTGGCCCGCGGTGCGTGCCTGGCCGCGGTGCTGTGGGAGCAGGAGCGGGCCAACCGGGTGCGCCTGGGCGAACTGCAGCGCGATGACCAGCACCCGGTCTTGCGCGAAACGGCCCGCCAGCTCGGTGAATACTTCGCAGGCAACCGCCGCACCTTCGACCTGGCGCTGGATTTTGCCGGCACCACGTTCCAGCGCCAGGTGTGGGCAGCGTTGCTGAGCATCCCCTTCGGCGAGACCCGCAGTTACAGCGATATCGCCCGGCAGATCGGCAACCCCGACGCAGTGCGGGCGGTGGGGGCGGCCAACGGGCGTAACCCGATCTCGATCATCGCCCCGTGCCACCGGGTAATTGGCGCTTCGGGGAGCCTGACTGGTTTCGCTGGCGGCTTGCCGGCCAAGCAGTACCTGCTGGCATTGGAAGGGCGCCAGAGCCTGGCGCTGGACTTCCAGTAACCGCTGTCAACTCAGCCAGGCACACAGCAGCACCAGCAGCAGGGCCAACAGGCTGCCGCTGAACAGGGCGTAGTGGCGGTGGGCGCGCCGGGCATGCTGCTCGACTTCGCGCAGGTACTGGCCTGGCGGCGGGGCGTCCGGGCGATGGCGCAGGTCCTCGGCGATGTTTGCCAGCCCGCCCTGGATCAGCAGCCCCACCAGGTAGTAGCTGGCGGCATAGCTGGCCAGCGTCAGTAACAGGTACTTCATGCCGCAGGTACTTTAGGCGTGGCGCAGGTGTTCACGAATGCATCCATCCTTGGCGTCGGTTCGGGCGCGCAGGATACTATCGGGCAGATCGCCTTCGCCAGCAGGAAGGCGCTGACTCCAAGGACGGAAACCCTGATGACTTACACCGCGCCCATTCCAAGCGACTCGTTGATCAGCGCCCACGCCGCCGAGGCCGGGTTCCGCCATTGCCGGGCGATCAGCCTGGCGCAACCGGCACAACCGGCCATGGCGCTGTTCCTGCGGCTGATGGTCGGCATGCCCGGCTGGATCGATGCGCTGATGGTGCTGCGCAACCGCCTGGTGGCGCTGGTCGGCCTCAAGGACCTGGGCCGGCTTACGGCAATCGACCCCGCACGTTCGGCCGCCAGCTACCAACCTGGCGAGCGCGTGGGCATCTTCACCTTGCTGGCCAATACCGAGGACGAAGTGCTGCTGGTTGACCGCGACCGCCACCTGGATGTGTACATTGCGCTGAGCCGCCGTTCGGCAGCCGACGGCCAGTGCCAGGTGCTGGTGAGCACCGTGGTGCGCACCCACAACCTGCTGGGCCGGTTGTACATGTTGCCGGTGGCGCCGTTTCACCGGCTGATTTCACCGATCGCCCTGCGCCGCCTGCGCGGCTGAGGCTCAGGCGTGCGGCGGCGGGGCAAAGCGCTGGCGGAACCAGTCGCTGAGCATGGCCTTCTCGGCATACAGGCGGTCGCTGCTGCCTTGGCGCCCCGGGCGGCTCAGGTACATCTTGTCACTGAGGTGTTCCGCCGCCTGGCGCGCTGGCTGGCCGGGCTGGCTCAGGGTGTAGCTGAGGTCGATGCTCGGCCAGGTGATATCACGCATGAAGCGCACATCGTAGGCCTGGCTGTGCCAGGGCTCGAAACGCCCGGCCAGGTCGATGTCGCGGATGTCGATCACCAGTTGCTGGCCAGGTTGCAGGTAACGCTGGCCGAGTTTGCGCAAATGCTCGGTCAGCGCCTTGATCACCTGTGGGTCGGCGCCACGCTCATAACCATGGCTGTCGAGGCTGGCATCGCGGAAGTTTTCCGGGTGCTCGAAACGCACCTCGACCTGGGCGGTCGGGGTGCCCTGTGCCATGCTGTCTAATGCCAGCACCATCAGTACGGCACAGGCCAGGGCGGTACGCATGATGCACCTCCGGGTGTGGGTGGCTTGCCCAACCATTTTACGCCGGTGCCGAGGCCGTAGCAGAGGAACGATGCAATGAGCCGCTTCAGGCGGATAGCCGTCAACACCCGCGGGCGCGACCTGGCCGTGGGGGATATCCACGGGCACTTCCAGCGCTTGCAACAGTGCCTGGATGGCGTCGGCTTCAACCCGGCGGTCGATCGCCTGTTCAGTGTCGGCGACCTGGTCGACCGCGGGCCGCACAGTGCGCAGGCACTCGACTGGCTGAGCCAACCCTGGTTCCACGCGGTGCAGGGCAACCACGAAAGCCTGGCGATCAATTACCTGCGCGGTGGCCGGCTTGACCTGGACATGTACCGCGCGGCGGGAGGTGGCTGGTTCCTCGACTTGCCAGCGGATCAGCAGCGGCCATTTGTCGATGCTTTCCTTGAAATGCCTATCGCCCTGGAAGTGCAGACCCATGACGGACCGGTCGGCCTGCTGCACGCCGACAGCCCCTTCGCGCACTGGGAGGCTTTGCGCGCGAGCCTGCTGGATGACGACGATCCGCGCATACGTGAAGTGTGCCAATGGTCACGACGGCGTCTGAAGGAAGGCGACGACGCCAGGGTCGAAGGGCTGCGTGCGCTGCTGGTCGGGCACACGCCGGTGCTCAAGGTCAAGGTGCTGGGCAATGTCTGGCACCTGGATACCGGCGGTTGGAGCAGTGGCTGCTTCAGCCTGCTGGACCTCGCCACGCTTGCGGTGGTCAGCCCCATGCCAGATGAACCAGCACACCGACAGCAAGGGCCATCAGCATCACCCCCGAGGCCCGTTCCAGCCAGGGCAGGGCTTGGGCAAAGCGGCGCAGTACCCGACGATTGCCAATAGCCAGTGCCACCAGCAGGTCCCAGGCCAGCACCGCCGTGAACATCCAGCCAGCGTATAGCCCTTTGAGCATGACGCTGCTGCCGCCGATCATGCTCGCCAGGCTGGCATAGAACAGCGCGTTCTTGGGGTTGAGGATGCCTGAGGCGAAGCCCATGCCCAGACTGCCCAGCCAACCCCTGGCCGGCTGCCCGCCGGTCGTTGCGGCAGGTGTCAGGCTGCTGTGCCCGGCATGGCGCAAGAACAAGGCACCGATGTACAGCAGGTAGGCGCAACCGGCCAGTTGCAAGGCCATGAACATCGCGCTGCCCGCGTGCAGCACCGCTACCCCGGCGAACGCTGCGCCGATGAACACACCGTTGGCCAGGGCGATGCCCAGGCAGGCGCCACTGGCCACCCGCCAACCTGCGCTGGCCGAGGTGCGGGCCACCAGGAAAAAGTCCGGGCCAGGCGAGAGCAGGGCAAGAAAATGGGCGGTGGCGACGAGCAGGAACTGTTCCATCAAGCGGGTTTCCGAGTGGGAAAACCACAGTCTGTTCAGGTGCCGGCCGGGTGTATTGAAGATTATTGCAACCCGCCTCGGTAGGCCCCGGGCGTCACCCCGGCATGGGCCTTGAACACCCGCTGGAAGTGGCTCTGGTCGGCGAACCCCAGCCGATAGGCCACTTCTGCCAGCGCACAGCCCTGGCGCAGCAGCAACCGCGCCTGGTTGACCCGGGCATTGAGCAGGTAACTGTGCGGGGTCATGCCGGTAGCCGCTGCGAACGCACGGATCAGTTGATAGCGACCCAGCCCGGCCTGCCGGGCCAGGTGGTCGAGGCTGAGTTCGGCCAAACCCTGCTCGTCGAGGCAGGCGACCAGCTCACCCAGCATCGAAGGGGCCAGCGCCGGGGCCGGTGGCAAGGTGGGCAGGGTGCTTAAGTCATGGTCGCCGATGAATGCCACCAGCGCAGCCTCCTTCTCCAGTGGCGAAACCTTCGAGAACAGCAGCTCGTTCAACGCGCAGAACTGCCGGTACAGCGCCGGCGAGCGGGTGATGCGCGCTGGCGCCAGCGGCTCACCGGCCGCCATGCCGGACTCCAGGCGCAGGCAGCGCAGCCAGTCGGCGTCCAGGTGCAGCATCTGGTAGCTCCAGGCCTTGCCGGGCTCGGGGTTGCAGGCGTGCACCCGTTGCGCCGGCACCAGCACCAGGGTGCCGGGCGTCAGCCGCACCACGCCTTGGCCTGCTCCGGTGAAGTGGCTGTAGCCGACATCCACCGCGCCGATGGAGAAGCTTGGGTGGCTGTGCGCCTTGTAACAGGCGCGGCTATGGCAAGCGCGGCGGCTTTCGACGAAGGGCAGCGCCGGGTCATGCCAGATTTCACTGCGGGGGAAGGGCATGGCAGGCCGCCTGGTGGTCACGTGGGAGCAGGCAGTCTAATCACTGCTGACTGTTCCGGCCATTCGCCGTTTCACTGTGCTTGACGTGCGGGCAGGCCGGGCGCGACCCTGCTGCGGTCCTTGAAGGAGAACAAGAATGGACCTGTCGAGCCTGCTGCTGTTTATCCCCGCCTGTTTCGCCCTGAACATGGCGCCGGGGCCCAACAACCTGTTGTCGCTGCACAATGCCAGCCGCTATGGCCTGCGCATCGCCTGCGTGGCCGGGGCCGGCCGGCTGCTGGCGTTCAGCGGCATGATCGCGCTGGCGGCCATGGGCCTGGCGGTGGTGTTGCATACCAGCGAATACCTGTTCCTGGCGATCAAGGTGCTGGGCGCCGGCTACCTGTTCTATATCGCCTGGCAGCTGTGGCGCGCGCCGGTGGGCGAGGCGCGGGTGGCGGGCGAGCAGCCGCGCGGTACCTGGAAGCTGGCGCGCCAGGAGTTCTGGGTGGCCGCCGGCAATCCCAAGGCGATCCTGATCTTCACCGCCTTCCTGCCGCAATTCGTGACGGTGGGCGGCAACATGCCGGTCAGCGAGCAGTTCCTGCAGTTGGGTGTGCTGTTCCTGCTGCTGGAGTGGGCGGCCATCGCCATCTATGCCGGGCTCGGCGCTTACCTTCAGCGCTGGTTCGAACGCCCTGGGCCACGGCGTGTGTTCAACCGGGTCAGTGCTTCGCTGCTGGGTTGCGCGGGGCTCGGGTTGCTGGCGGCGCGGCGCTAGAACTGCCAGCGCAGGCCCAGGTTCACACCGCTGGCCTGCTGCTGGCGGCTGTCCAGGTTGGTGCTGTATTGCAGGCCTGCATGCAGGCTCAGCGCCGAACCCAGACGTGCCGCCAGCCCGCCTTCGAGTTGCAGCGCGGTGTAGCGGTAGTCGGTGTCTATGCGGTCCACGCCGTTGAAGGTCAAGGTGTCGGCGCCGCCGTCGGCATGCCACAGGTTGACCTGGGCAAAGGGCTGCAGCAGCACCCGGTCTGTGGCAGGGAACAGCCCCTCCAGGCGCAGGCCAAGGCGCCCGAGCCATTCCACCTGGGCGTCATGGCTGACCCGCGAGGCCCGGTCGCTGGCGCTGTCCAGGCTCACCCGCTGGGCGATCAGTTGAGCTTGGGGCTCCAGGGCCCACTGCGCAGTCAGCGCCAAGGGGTAGCCGCCTTGCAGTGAGGCGGCCCAGGCGTGGCCATCGAGGTCGAGCTTGTCGCCACGGTCGGAGCGGGCACGGCCATCGAGGTGGGTGTACTGCAGCACCACGTCCACATAGCCCTGGGCCGGCCCTACCCAGGTCCAGTAGGCGCCCAGGCTGTTGCCCTCCAGCTCAAGGTTGCCCACCGGGCTGTCCTCGCGGCCCAGGGCGAAGCCGCGGACATCGCCGTCCAGGCGCTCATGGCCAAGGTACAGGCCGGCGTACTGGCGGTAGCCGTCGTCCGTGCCCTGCACATACAGGTCCTGGCCCACCTTGAAGCCGTAAAGGTTACCGTCCAGGGTCGGGGTCACTGTGCCGCTCCATTGCTGGCGAAGGGCACTACCGTAGGCTTGGCCCCAGCTCGCAGGCGGCGTGGCCGTGGCGTCGAGCCACTGTTGATCATCCCGTCGCACATCAACGGTGCCCAGGGCCTGGCGCACGATGATCGCGGCGCCGCGCGGTGCCGCTGCGTAAACCGCCACTTCCGGGCGGTACAGGGGGATGACCCGCCCGGCCACCGGGGCGGGCAAGTCGGCCTGGCCTGGGGCGGGCGCGGCTACCGGCGGCGTGCTTGACGGCTCCACGCCAGGCGCCGGGGCGGGTGGCGCGACCAAGGTCGAGCGCAGGTACCAGTTGTTCTCGCTGCCGGCGGTGATGCCGCCTTTGAACAGGCGGTAGTCGTAGGCGCCGGCCGACAGGGTCTGGGTCTGGATGAAGGCATTGGCATTGCCGGTGGCGCCGTCGCGTGCCTCGACCACCTGGATGCCATTGCCCTGGGTGGCCGCGCCCGGGCCCCCGAGGTTGCTGACCAAAAGCCCGGTCGAGCCACTGATGCCACCCTGGCTGATCACCAACCGGTCCGAGGCGGCGTCGTCCTGGCCGAGCACGCTGTTCAGGCGCAGCACACCGTTGTCGCCGTTGTAGTCGCCGATCACCAGTAGTCGGCCCGCGCCGTCGTTGCCTGCGCTCAAGTCGATCGTGCCGGCGTTGTTCAGCCCCACGCGCTGGCCACTGGCGAAGGCCGAGACCGTGCCTTGGCGCGAGGCCAGGGTGCTGTCGGCAGCAATCTGCAGGGTGCCGGTGGCACTGCCGGCATCCCCGAGCAGCAGCGTGTCGTCGAGCTCGAAACGGCTGCCGCCGGCAAGCTCGATCCGCTCCCAGTTGAGGAAGCGGGCGCCACCTTTGGCCTGGCTGGCGAACAAGGTCAAGGTATCGCTGCCAGTGCCGCCGTCGAGCGGGATGACCAGGGCGTCGCTGGCCAGGCCCTGAAGCTGCGCCGTGTCGTCGCCAGGGCCCATGTCCACCCGCGTGCCGATCCGCCCGCCGGTCCAGCTGAACCGATCATTGCCGATGCTCATCAGCACGCTGCCGGCAACCTGGCCGCCGTGGATCAGCACCTGGTCATCGCCGCCGCTGACGCTGATGTTGCCGCCCACGCTGCCGCTGAAAACCTCCACGTAGTCCTTGTCGAAGCCGGTGACGATATTCCGGTCGATGCTGCCAGCGCGCAGGATGAAGGTGTTTTCGTCCAGGCGCATGTTGACGCTGCCGATCCGCCCGCCGTCCATCTGGGCGAAGTCACCGCTGTCGAAATTGCCCTTGATCCAGCCGCCGGTCATATGGAAGCGGTCCAGGCCATCGCCCTGATTGAGGTCGCCGCCAATGATGCCGCCGCTCATGTTGAAGGTATCGATGCCGGCGCCCTGATTGACGTCGCCGCCGATTACGCCCGAGGCCATGTCGATGGTGTCCTGGCCGGCACCGAAGGTCACGTTGCCGCTGATCGTGCCGCTGCCGCCGGCGGGCAGTAGCAGGCTGTTGTTGCCGCCGGTGTCGAGCAGCGAAGCGGCGCTGCCGCTGTCGCAGACGTAGCTGTCATTGCCTGGCCCAGGGCTGAAGCTGCAGGCTGCCTGGGCCTGGGCAAGCATCAACAGGGGCAAGGGTGCCAGTGCCAGCAACAGCCGCATGTGCATCGCCTGGGCCTCCGTTGTGCACAGAGCCCGCACGGCGCAAGCGCGATGTGCGGGATTACCCGCGATGTACTGCGTTCAGGAGGAGGGACGCAACTGGCAAAACTGTCAGGTGGCCAAGGGCCGCCATCGGGTCAGTCGCGGTAGAACGTCTGCACCAGGTGGTAGCCGAACTTGCTCTTGATCGGCCCATGTACCACCCGCAAGGGCTTCTTGAAGATCACCTGGTCGATGGCGCCGACCAGTTGCCCAGGGCGGATTTCGCCAAGGTCGCCGCCACGCTTGCCGGAGGGGCAGGTGGAGAATTTCTTCGCCAGCACGTCGAAGGCTTCGCCATTGGCGATGCGCTGCTTGAGCTTCTCGGCTTCGTCAGCGGTCTTGACCAGGATATGGCGGGCTTGGGCTTTCATGGGGATACCTGTGCTTCGGGGCGAAAAAGGCCGCCATTATGCCTGATCGCGCAGCTCCGCGCGGTCACGGAACTGCGCCAGTGCCTCGGGGTTGGCCAGGGCATCGGTGTTGTTGACCGCCAGCCCATGCACCACATTGCGGATCGCCAGCTCCACCAGTTTGCCACTGAGGGTACGCGGGATGTCACTCACCTGGGCGATCACTGCCGGGACGTGGCGCGGGCTGGTGTACTGGCGGATGACCTCGCGGATGCGCTGGCGCAAGGCATCATCCAGTTGCAGGCCATCGCGCAGGCGCACGAACAGCACCACGCGCACATCGTCGTGCCAGTCCTGGCCGATGGCCACGCTTTCCAGCACCTGTTCGACCTTTTCCACTTGCCGGTAGATCTCGGCCGTGCCAATGCGCACGCCACCGGGGTTGAGCACCGCGTCCGAGCGGCCGTGGATCACCAGGCCGCCGCCGGCGCGCTGCTCGGCGTAATCGCCCTGGCACCAGGCCCCGTCGAACTGGCTGAAGTAGGCGTCGTGGTAGCGGCTGCCATCGTTGTCGCCCCAGAACCCCAGGGGCATCGACGGGAACGCCTGGGTACACACCAGCTCGCCTTTCTCGTCGATCACTGGCTGCCCCTGCGCATTCCACACCTGTACCGCCATGCCCAGGCCGGGGCCTGCGATCAGGCCACGGCGTACCGGCAGCAGCGGGTTGCCGAGCACGAAGCAGGCGACGATGTCGGTGCCGCCGGACATCGAGGCCAGACACACATCGGCCTTGAACTTGGCATAGACGAAGTCGTAACTGTGCGGCGACAGCGGCGAGCCGGTGCACAACAAGAGCCTCAGGGTATCGAGGCGGTGGCTTTTCATCGGCTCGCAACCGGCCTGTTCCAGGGCTGCGAGGTACTTGGGGCTGGTACCGAAGGCGTGGATGCCTTCGCTGTCAATCAGGTCGAGCAGCCGTTCCGGGCCCGGGTGCAAAGGCGATCCGTCATACAGCACCAAGGTGGCGCCCACCGCCAGGCCCGAGACCAGCCAGTTCCACATCATCCAGCCACAGGTGGTGTAGTAGAACAGCACGTCGTCGGCTTTCAGGTCATTGTGCAGGCCGTGTTCCTTGAGGTGTTGCAGCAGTACGCCGCCGGCCCGGTGGACGATGCACTTGGGCACACCGGTGGTGCCGCTGGAATAGAGGATGTACAGCGGGTGATCGAAGGGCAGGGCGACGAAGGTCGGGCTGCCGCCGGGCTGGAAGAAGTCATCCCACAGGGTGACCTGGGGCCCGCTGAACTCTTCGCTGCGGGTCTGCACCCGGGTGTAGGGCACCACCAGCAGGTGTTCCAGTTGCGGCAGCTGGGCGACCACCTGGTTGATCTTGTCGACCTGGTCCACGGTCTTGCCGGCATAGGCATAGCCCGCGCAGGCAATCAGCAGTTTCGGCGCGATCTGCCCGAAGCGGTCGATGATGCCGTGGGTGCCGAACTCCGGAGAGCAGCTTGACCATACTGCCCCGAGGCTGCTGGCGGCGAGCATCGCGACCAGGGTCTCCCAGGTATTGGGCATTACCGCCCCGATGCGGTCGCCCGGCACAATGCCGGCCTGGCGCAAGGCCCGTTGCATCCCGGCCACCTGGGCGGCCAACTGGTTGTGGGTCAGGCTGTGGCGGCTGCCGTCCTCGCGCACGGCGACCACGGCGGGGCGATCATCGCGCCGTTGCAACAGGTGTTCGGCGAAGTTCAGGGTGGCGCCGGCGAACCAGCGGGCATCGCGCAGGTGCGGGCCCTCGATCAGCACCTGGCTTGCAGGTGTATGCCAGCGTACGTGGAAGTATTCACTGAGCGTCTGCCAGAACGCAGCACGGTGCTCGATGCTCCAGCGGTGCAAGGCGGCGTAGTCGTCGAGCTGGAGGTTGAAGCGCAGGTTGACCCGACGGCGCAAGGCCTCCATGCGGCTGGCTTCGATCTGCGAGGTGGAGGGGCGCCAGAGTATGTCGTTCATGCCGGGACCCTCGGTGCGGTGATGGGGCAAGCCCGCCGCGAAAGCGGGCGTGCCGATGCTGACGGTTACTCCACTTTAGCCGTTTGTACGTCCGGCGAGGCCGACCATACCCGGTAGCGCACTTCGACACCCTTGGGCACGTAGACCACCACGGGTAGCTTGCTGTTGTAGCGCAGCATGAAGCCGTCACCGACGACGGGTACGAAAGCGTCGGTTTTCTTGTTGTCCGGGCAGGCCATCAAGGTGCTGGCCGGGCCGCTGACCTTGTCCAGGCGGTAGTAGCTGTAGCCCCAGCCTTGCAGCGTGTGCTCTTCGAGCTTGCCGCCAAGGCGCTGGCGGTTGCAGTCCACCTTCAGCGTCTTGCCGGCGAGGATTTCCAGCTGATAGGCCGATTCATCGGCCTGGGCCGGCAGGTGGATCACCTGCCGGGTGAAGCCTTTTTCCGCCTCGGGGTAGGGCGCAACGTCTTTCAGGCTGGCGGCCATCGCCGGGGCGGCGGCAGCCAGGGTCAGGGACAGTAACGCGGTGAGTCGAGCTTGGCGCATAAGGCCTCCTTGCAGATAAACGAATGCAAGACCGTGCCAGGCTCGACGCCCGCCCTCACTGGGCGAGCCAGCCGCCATCGACGTTCCAGGCGGCGCCGCGAACCTGGCTGCCGGCCTCGCTGCACAGGAACAATACCAGCTCGCCGAGGTGACGGGGTGTGACGAAGGCCAGCGAAGGCTGTTTCTCGGCCAACAGATCGTGCTGCGCCTGCTGTGGATCGCCACCGTTGGCGGCACGGTCGTCGATCTGTTTCTGTACCAGCGGGGTCAGCACCCAGCCGGGGCAGATGGCATTGCAAGTGACGTTGCTGGTGGCGGTTTCCAGGCCGATCACCTTGGTCAGCCCGACCACGCCGTGCTTGGCGGCCACATAGGCGGCCTTGCCGGTGGAACCCACCAGGCCGTGCACCGAGGCAATGTTGATGATCCGCCCCCAACCCCGCGCGCGCATGCCCGGCAGCGCCAGGCGGCTGCCATGGAACACCGCCGACAGGTTCAGCGCGATGATCTTGTCCCAGGCCTCGACCGGGAACTGCTCCACCGGCGCCACGTGCTGGATGCCGGCGTTGTTGACCAGGATGTCGAGCGCACCGAACTCGCGCTCGGCCATGGCGAACATCTGCTCGATCTGTGCCACATCGGAAAGGTCGGCCGGGTGGTGTGCAACCTTCACCCCGTGCTGCTTGATCTGGGCGATGGCCGCTGCCGGGTCGCCGAAGCCGTTGAGCAGGATATTCGCGCCGGCCTCTGCCAGTACCTGGGCGATGCCCAGCCCGATACCGCTGGTGGAGCCGGTGACCAGTGCGGTCTTGCCTTTGAGCGTCATGCAGTTCTCCTTAGACGATGCCGGTGGCGTAGAACGTGGCGATGACCACGAACACGGCCAGGGTCTTGATCAGGGTAATACCGAAAATGTCCTTGTACGCTTCGCGGTGGGTCAGCCCGGTCACCGCCAGCAAGGTGATCACCGCGCCGTTGTGCGGCAGGGTGTCCATGCCGCCGCTGGCCATGGCGGCCACCCGGTGCAGCACTTCCAGCGGGATATTGGCGGCGTTGGCGGCGGCGATGAAGCTGTCGCTCATGGCCGCCAGGGCGATGCTCATGCCACCCGACGCAGAGCCGGTGATGCCGGCCAGCAGGGTCACGGTGATGGCTTCGTTGACCAGCGGGTTGGGGATGCCGCGCAGGGCGTCAGCCAGCACCAGAAAGCCCGGCAGCGATGCGATCACAGCGCCAAAACCGTATTCCGAGGCGGTGTTCATGGCCGCCAGCAGGGCGCCGCCGACCGCGCTTTTGGTGCCTTCGGCCAGGCGCTGGCGAATGCTGCCGAAGGCGCACACCAGCACCATCAGGATGCCCACCAGCAAGGCCGCCTGCACTGCCCAGATGGCCGTGAGCTTGGCCACGTCGCTCTGCACCGGCGCGGCCATGCCTGGCAGTTGCAAGGTATGGCTGGCTCCGTACCACTGTGGGATCCAGTGGGTGAACAGCAGGTTCATAACCCCCACCAGCAGCAACGGCGACAACGCCAGCCACGGGTTGGGCAGGGTGATGTCGTCGGCGGTCTCCGGTTCGTTGCGCAGGTTGCTGCCATAGCCTTCACCCTTGCGCTGGGCCTTGTTGCGTTGGCGTTGCAGGTAGAGCATGCCGGCGCTGAACACGAACAGCGTGCCGATCAGGCCCAGCCATGGCGCGGCCCAGGCGGTGGTATTGAAGAAGGTGCTGGGGATGATGTTCTGGATCTGCGGGGTGCCGGGCAGGGCGTCCATGGTGAACGAGAACGCACCCAGGGCAATGGTTGCCGGGATCAGGCGCTTGGGGATATCGCTTTGCCGGAACATCTCGGCGGCAAACGGGTACACCGCGAACACCACCACGAACAGCGACACGCCGCCGTAGGTGAGCAGGGCGCAGACCAGCACGATCACCAGCATCGCCTGGCGCGTGCCGAGCAGGCGAATGGCGGCGGCGACGATCGAGCGCGAGAAGCCCGACAGCTCGATCAGCTTGCCGAACACCGCGCCCAGCAGGAACACCGGGAAATACAGCTTGATGAAGCCGACCATCTTCTCCATGAACACCCCAGTGAAGGCGGGCGCCACGGCGGCGGGGTCGGTGAGCAGCACGGCGCCGAGGGCGGCGATAGGCGCGAACAGGATCACGCTGTAACCGCGATAGGCGGCCAGCATCAGCAGGGCCAGGGCAGCGAGGGCGATGAGCACGGTCATCGTGGGGGATCTCCAACTGTTGTTTTTATGGTTGGAAATTCAGGTAGCGGGAATCGTGCCAGGTTATTAAGTCATTGATTTATATGAATAAAATCAAAATCATCAATTCAGCAGTCTCTATCTTGAGACGCGGCTACGTGGGAGCGGGCTTGCCCCGCGATGGCCTTCACAGGAAATAGTCGATTTTTATGCGGCTGACGCCATCGCGGGGCAAGCCCGCTCCCACGATCTCCACTTTGAGACATTGGTCTCTTTATTGAGACTCAATCCCCAGTGCCACCATCTTCTTGTACAGCGTCGACCGCCCCAGCCCCAAAGCCCGCGCTGCCTCCGGCACATTCCAAGCGCTACGCGCCAAGGCATCGACAATCAACCCGCGCTCGAACTGCGCGCATGCCTGGCGATAGTCCAGCGCCGGCGCGGCCGAGACCACCGGGCTCAACGGCCCCAACGCACCGATCAAGTCCGACACATTCAAGCGCGGCTGGTCCGCCAGCAAGGTTGCGCGTTCCAGTACGTTACGCAATTCGCGAATGTTCCCCGGCCAGCCATGGCGCCCCAGCAGCGCCTGGGCCTCGGGTTCCAGCTCGTACTGGCTGCCCAGCTCGGCCAGGATCGCCTCGCACAGCGCCGGCAAGTCCTCCAGCCGCTCACGCAACGGCGGCACCTCGATCGGCAGCACGTTCAGCCGGTAGTACAGGTCGGCACGGAATGCCCCGCGGGCCATGGCCGCCTGCAGGTCGATGGAGGTGGCGGCGATGATGCGCACGTCGCTGCGCAGCATCTGGTTGGAGCCCACCGGCTCGTATTCCTTCTCCTGCAGTACCCGCAGCAGCTTGCTTTGCAGCGCCAGTGGCATGTCGCCGATCTCGTCGAGGAACAGCGTGCCGCCTTCGGCCAGTTGCAGCTTGCCGCTGCGGCCCTTGCGCTCGGCACCGGTGAAGGCGCCGGGGGCGGTGCCGAAGAATTCGGCCTCCAGCAGGGTCTCGGGGATGGCCGCGCTGTTGATGCTGACGAACGCCTTGTGCGCCCGTGCCGAGGCGGCGTGGATGGCGTGGGCCAGCAGCTCCTTGCCGGTACCGGTTTCGCCCAGCAGCAGCACCGGCGAGTCGCTGGCCGCGCCGCGCCGCCCGCGGCGCTTGGCCTCAAGGCACGCGGCGCTGCTGCCGACGAACTGGGCGAAGCTGTAGCGCGCCTGGCGCGCGCGCAGTTGCGAGCGGGTGCTGGCCAGTTCCTGCTGCATGCTCGAATAGCGTTTAAGCAAGGGTGACAGGCTGCGCAACTCGTCGAACAGGGCAAAGCCGATGGCGCCGATCAGCGCGCCCTGGTCGTCGTGGATCGGCAGGCGCATCACCACCAGCGGCTCGTTGGGGGTGTCGAGCATGTCCAGCAGGATCGGCTTGCCGTTGCTCACCACCTCGCGCATCAGGCTGCCGGGGATCACCGCCTCGCAGGGCTGGCCGATGGCGCTGGCGGCGTCGGCCAGGCCGAAGCGCCGGGCATAGCGCTCGTTCATCCAGACGATGCGCGCCTGGCGGTCGACGATCACCGTGCCTTCGCTGGACTGCTCGATGATCTCGAACAGCGAGCGGATTGCCAGTTGGCGGACCTGTGGGTAGTCCTTGAGGTTGTCGTGCATGTTTGCAGTATCCGCTTGAATCAGAGGGCCCTATCGCGGGGCAAGCCCGCTCCCACGCGGGAGCAACTTAAATACCTAGTGCTATCTCTGTGGGAGCGGGCTTGCCCCGCGATAGGGTCGGTACAGGCAAATCTAACGCCGTGGATCGAACGCCTCACGCAGCGCATCGCCGATGAACACCAGCAACGACAGGATCAGCGCCAGGGCAAAGAACGCGGTAAAGCCCAGCCACGGCGCCTCCAGGTGCTGCTTGCCCTGGGTCACCAGCTCGCCCAGTGACGCACTGCCCGCAGGCATGCCGAAACCGAGAAAATCCAGCGCCGTAAGGGTAGTGATCGCTCCGGTGAGCATGAAGGGTACGTAAGTAAGGGTGGCGTTCATGGCGTTGGGCAGGATATGCCGCAGCATCACCTGGCTGTCCGCCAGCCCCAGCGCGCGGGCCGCCTTGACGTACTCCAGGTTGCGCCCGCGCAGGAACTCGGCGCGCACCACATCGACCAGCGCCAGCCATGAAAACAGCGCCATGATCCCCAGCAGCCACCAGAAGTCCGGCTCGACGAAGCCCGAGAGAATGATCAGCAGGTACAGCACCGGCAACCCCGACCACACCTCCAGCAGGCGCTGCCCGAGCAGGTCGACCCAGCCACCGTGATAACCCTGCAAGGCGCCGGCGGTGACGCCGATCAGCACGCTGACCACGGTCAGGGCAAAGGCGAACAGCAGCGACACCCGTGTGCCGTACAGCACCCGCGCCAGCACGTCGCGCCCTTGGTCGTCGGTGCCCAGCCAGTTCACCGCGCTGGGCGGGCTGGGGGTGGGTACCTGCAGGTCGTAGTTGGGGGTGTCGGCGCTGAACGGGATGGGCGCGAACAGCATCCAGCCGCCCTGGCCCTCGATCAGTTGGCGCACGTATTGGCTGCGGTAGTCGGGCTGGAACGGCAACTGGCCGCCGAATTGCTGTTCGGTGTAGCGCTTGAGCGCGGGGGTGTACAGCTGGCCCTGGTACGACAGCAGCAGTGGCTTGTCGTTGGCCACCAGCTCCGCGCCGAGGCTGAGTATCAACAGGCCGGCGAACAGCCACAGCGAGGCCCAGCCAAGGCGGTTGGCGCGAAAGCGCTGCAGGCGGCGTCGAGCGATGGGCGAGAGCATCAGCGGCCCCTCGCGTCGAAGTCGATGCGCGGGTCGAGCGCCGTGTAGCAGAGGTCGCCGATCAAGCGGATCAGCAGCCCGGCCAGGGTGAAGATGAACAGCGTGCCGAACACCACCGGGTAGTCCCGCGACACCGCCGCCTCGTAGCTCATGCGGCCCAGGCCATCGAGGGAGAAGATCACCTCGATCAGCAGGGAACCGGCGAAGAACACCGTGATCAGCGCCTGCGGCAACCCGGCCACCACCAGCAGCATGGCGTTGCGCAGCACGTGGCCGTACAGCACCCGGCGTTCGCTCAGGCCCTTGGCCCGGGCGGTGACCACGTACTGCCGGGATATTTCGTCGAGGAAGGCGTTCTTGGTCAGCAGGGTCAAGGTGGCAAAGCCCCCGATCACCAGGGCGCCGACCGGCAGCACCAGGTGCCAGAAGTAATCGGCCAGTTTGCCCAGCAGGCTGAGCTGGTCGAAGTCATCCGACACCAGCCCGCGCACCGGGAACCAGTTGAGCGAGGTGCCACCCGCAAACAGCACGATCAGCAGCAGGGCGAACAGGAACGAGGGCAGGGCATAGCCGACCACGATCAGCGCGCTGCTCCAGGCATCGAAGCGGCTGCCATGGCGCACCGCCTTGCGGATGCCCAGCGGGATCGACACCAGGTAGGTGATCAGCGTGGCCCAGAAACCCAGCGACAGCGTCACCGGCAGTTTCTCGAGGATCAGGTCGGTGACCTTGGCGCCGCGGAAGAAGCTCTGGCCGAAGTCCAGCCGGGCGTACTGGCCGAGCATCAGCCACAGCCGTTCGGGGGCGGATTTGTCGAAACCGTACTGGCGCTTGATCTCTTCGATCAGCTTGGGGTCCAGGCCACGGGTGGCGCGGGACTCGCCGTGCACCGCCTCGGCCCGTGCGCCGGGGGCGCCGCCGCCGATGCCCTGCAGTCGCGCCACGGCCTGCTCCACCGGGCCACCGGGGGCGGCCTGGACGATGGCGAAGTTGACCAGCAGGATCGCCAGCAACGTGGGGATGATCAGCAGCAGGCGGCGCAGGATGTAGCTGGTCATGGCTGTTTACCGAGCCGTTCGGCCATCTGTTCGCTGGTCAGCGCCGTCGGGCTGACCTCCCACCAGGTGTCCAGGCCTTCGTCATAGGTGGCTTGCACCTTGGGCAGGCCGAAGCGGTTCCACCACACCGTCGAGCTGCCCGGCGGGTAGTAGTTGGGGATCCAGTAGTAGTTCCATTGCAGCACCCGGTCCAGGGCATGGGCGTGGCGCAGCATGTCGGGCTGGCTGCTGGCGCGCACCAGCCCGTCGAGCAGGTGGTCCACCGCGGGGTCCTTGAGCACCATCAGGTTGTTCGAGCCGGGGTCGTTGGCCGCGGCGGAGCCGAAGTAGTTGTACAGCTCGCTGCCCGGCGACAGGGTCACCGGGTAGCCGGTGACGACCATGTCGTAGTCGCGGGCCATCAGGCGGTTGACGTACTGCGCGGCGTCGACGTTGCGGATGTTCAGCTCGATGCCGATCTGCGCCAGGTTGCGCTTCCATGGCAGCAGCAGGCGCTCCATGCCCGACTGGCCGTTGAGGAAGGTGAAGCTCAGCGGTTCGCCCTGGGCATTGACCAGGCGATCGCCCTCGGGTCGCCAGCCGGCGGCCTGGAGCAGGGCCAGGGCCTGCAACTGCTGCGGGCGGATGATCCCCGTGCCGTCGGTGACCGGGGCATTGAACACCTGGCTGAACACTTCGTCGGGCACCTGGCCGCGCAGCGGTTCCAGCAGCTTGAGTTCGTCCGCGTCCGGCAGCGCGCGGGCTGCCAGCGGAGTGTTGGAGAACAGGCTCTGCTGGCGGATGTACAGATTGCGCATCATCTGCCGGTTGCTCCACTCGAAGTCCCAGAGCATGCCCAGGGCCTGGCGCACCCGGCGGTCCTGGAACTGCGGCCTGGCCAGGTTGAAGACGAAACCCTGGGCCACCTGCGGCTTGGCCGGGCCCAGGTGGGCGCGCTGCAGGCGGCCGTCGTCGAGCTGGGCGCCGTTGTAGCCGAGGGTGAAGGCGGTGGCGGAGAACTCGCGGTTGTAGTCGTAGCCGCCACCCTTGAGCACCTGGCGTGCCACCTCGGTGTCGCCGAAGTACTCGATGCGCAGGCGCTGGAAGTTGTACAGGCCACGGGCCACCGGCAGGTCTTTGGCCCACCAGTCGGCATTGCGCTCGAAGGTGATGCTGCGGCCGTTGTCGATCCGGCTGATGCGGTACGGGCCGCTGCCCACGGGTTTGTCGAAACCGGCACCATTGGCGAAGTCGCGCTGCTGCCAGTCATGTTCGGGCAGCACTGGCAGGCTGGCCAGGTCCAGCGCCAGGGTGCGCCCGTGCGGCTGCTTGAAGTCGAAGCGTAGCTGCCGCGGGCCTTCGACTGTCACCCCGGCCACTTCGGCGAAACGCGTGCGGTAATTGAGGCTGCCCTTGCTCATCAGCAGCTCGAAGGTAAAACGTACATCCTCGGCACGCACCGGCTTGCCGTCGGCGAAGGTGGCGCGCGGGTCGAGATACAGGCGCAGCCAGGCGTCGTCGGGGCCGCGCTCCAGGCGCTGGGCGATCAGGCCATAGACCGTGTAGGGCTCGTCGAAGGCGCGAATGGCCAATGGCGCGTACAGCCAGCCCTCGACCTGGCTCACGCCAATGCCCTTGTCGATGAATGGCAGGATGTGGTCGAACTGGCCGATCTCCAGGGCCGAACGGCGCAGGCTACCGCCCTTGGGGGCATCCGGGTTGACGTAGGCGAAGTGCTGGAAGCTGGCGGGGTAGCGGGGGGCTTCACCGTAGACGGTGAGGGCGTGGGTGGGGGCGGCCTGGGCGAAACAGGCCATGCACGCCAGGGCGATGCAACACAGTACCTGTGGGAGCGGGCTTGCCCGCGAATGCGTCCGTTCGAGCAACGTCGTTGTCTGGGCGGGCGCATTCGCGGGCAAGCCCGCTCCCACAGGTTCAGCGCAGGGGCGGGCGATCAAGAACGCCTCAGTCCTGGCGGCTGGTCACTTCCAGCAGGTGGTAGCCGAACTGGGTCTTCACCGGGCCTTGCACGGTGTTGACCGGGGCGCTGAACACCACGGTGTCGAATTCCTTGACCATCTGGCCCGGGCCGAACGAACCCAGATCACCGCCCTGACGGCTGGATGGGCAGGTGGAATTGGCCTTGGCGATTTCGGCGAAGTCGGCGCCGGCTTCGATCTGTGCTTTGAGTTCGTTGCACTTGTCTTCAGAGGCAACCAGGATGTGACGGGCGGTGGCTCGGGCCATGGGGAACTGCTCCTAGGGGGGTGAAAAGGGCAAGCCTAGCGCACTTGTCTAGGCCATGTCTCGCAAGGCTTGCCGACTGTTTCCTACAAACGTTTGGCGGCTTCGCGCAGCATGGTCTCGGTCGCGCTCCAGCCCAGGCAGCCGTCGGTGATCGATACGCCGTACTTCAGGGCGCCGGCACCCAATGCCTGGCAACCATCGAACAGGTGGCCCTCGATCATCACCCCGACCAGCGAGCGGTCGCCGGCCAGGCGTTGCTGCAGCACATCTTCGAACACCGCGGGCTGACGCATCGGGTCCTTGCCGCTGTTGGCATGGCTGCAATCGACCATGATGCGTGGCGCCAGGCCCGCCTTGGCCAGGCCCTGGCGCGCCTGGGCCACGCTGTGGGCATCGTAGTTCGGGCCCTTGTGGCCACCGCGCAGCACCAGGTGGGTGTCCGGGTTGCCGAGGCTCTCGATGATCGCCGGGTAGCCCTGGGCGTCCATGCCGAAGTGGCGGTGCGGATGCGCGGCGCTGCGCATGGCGTCGCAGGCAATGGCGATGCCGCCATCGGTGCCGTTCTTGAAGCCGACCGGCAGCTCCAGGCCGCTGACCATCTCACGGTGGATCTGCGACTCGGTGGTGCGCGCGCCAATGGCCGCCCAGCCCAGCAGGTCGTCGAAGTAGCCAGCGGCCATGGGTTGCAGCAGCTCGGTGGCGATCGGCAGGCCGCGCTCGATCATGCTCAGCATCAAGCCACGGGACAGGGCGATGCCGGCGTGCATGTCGTCGCTGCCATCGAGGTGCGGGTCGTAGGCCAGGCCTTTCCAGCCCACCGTGGTGCGTGGTTTTTCAACGTAGGCGCGCATCACCAGCAGCAGCTTGTCGCCGACTTCATGGTTGAGCGCCGCCAGGCGGTCGGCGTATTCCAGCGCCGAGCGCGGGTCATGGATCGAGCACGGGCCGACGATCACCAGCAGGCGTTCGTCGCGGCCTTCGAGGATGGCGCGGATGGCCTGGCGGTGGGCATGGACTTGCTGGGTGAGTTCGGTCGACAGCGGCATCTGCTGCTTGAGCAGGTGCGGGCTGGGCAGGCGCTTGCTGACAGTGGCGTTGGCCGCTTGCGGTTGGGTCAGGGGCAGGGCGAGGTTCGAGGCGTGCATGGCTTTTTTCCCTGGGCGGACGGCGGGTTCTGGCCCGCGCGGTCGGCCCTATCGAGGTGTTCGACTGGTCGTCAAATTGGGTAGTTGTGCGGCATTGCCACCGGAAATCGACCGAACGGAGGCGGCAGGCTGGCCCGAACGGAATTGGCTAAATCGCCATGCATAGGTGCTTGGGTAGTAGTAAGTGGCGTAGTTCATGAATCTGTCCTCAAGACGAAGCGTTGAAAGTGATGGCCCGGAAAAACAAAACCCCCGGTCGGGAAGCCGACCGGGGGTTTGAGTATTCTCATGTTCGGCGGCCCCTCGAAAGTGGGCGCCGGGTGGGTTATCGGCGCCTAGTAGCTAAACCAATAACCAAAATAAAAGGGTGCAACGGCGTTACGACCGGCAACGGCCAGCACGCGGTGCGCAGGGCGACCGGTGTGATTGGCGGGGTTGCAGGTGTGTTTCGGCATGTTGCTCTCCAGTGAATGTGCCCGAGCTTACTGCACCTTTGCACGGGCATTCAATGGTTAATTGCTATCGGGGCGATTGATATGGGGACCTGGCATTTTTGTCAGTAGTCGAACTGCTGGCGAGTTGATCGAATGGAGCGGTCGACCACATACCTACGCCGGGGGTGACCAGGCCATGAACGATACCCTCCAGAACAGACTCAATGCGTTCAACGCCCACCTTGATGCCACATACCCCGAGCATGCCGGCAATCCTATACGTCCGCCGTACATCGAAGCTGCCCAATGGCCGATCCGACGCGCTGATTTTGGTATCGATGACCAGCGACCATGGGACGCTGACGAAAAACTGACGATCATCGTCCAGCCTTGGGCAGACATGCAGGTGCGGGACCTGGCCAAACTGTTCTGGAATGGCAAACCGGTCAGCACCAAGGCGTTGCTGGAGGAACAGCTTGGCAAGCGCCTCGTATTCAAGGTCAATGGCGACAAGGTGCCTGAGGGCCTGGGTGCTCTGGTTCTCAACGTGGAGCGAAGCGCCGGCCCGAGTGAGTTGTACAAAGCCGTCTACACATCAGCGGCGTTGAGCACCGTGGCATGGTTCGACTGCCCTGGCGACCAGGATGAGGTTGCCGAAATCGACGCGCAGGGTGAGGAGCGATTCTTCGTGCCCTGCATACTTGCCGCACCCACCGTGCAGACGCCCGACGATGGTGTCATCCGCTCGCTGCAGACCAGCCAGGTCGTGCCGGTGACCGTCGCCCCCTACCGTTACATGAGCCCTTTCGACACCATTCGTTTGTATTGGGGCAGTCAGGCGATTGAGCGTCTGGTGCAAGAGAACGAGGTTGGCCAGGCTGTCGTGATCGAGGTGGACAAGACAACCATCGATGCCGCGGGTGACGGTGACCCGCTGGCGCTCAGCTACGAGGTGATCGATGAAGTGGGTAACGCCTCCAGAAGTCGCTCCGAGCAGGCCTCGATCAAGGTGCAACTGGGCTCGCAACCACGCCCGGCACGTCCCGCCAGTGTTGAAACCGTCGCTGCTCCGGAGCTGTCCGGGCGAAGTTCCCAGGCCCAGCAGATCAAGGCTGACGTACCACGAGTGAAGGACGCAGCGCTGGACGATGGTTTGCTGACGGTCAGCCCCGACCTGGCGGAGCTCATGGTCACGGTTGGGTTGAGTGCAGGCCTTGTCCCTGGAGACATGGTCTACGTGACGTTGGATTGCATGCGAGCCAACGGACGGGAATGGGACGATCTTTCAGACGACACGATCGTCGTGGATCCTCCCACCGATCAGGTCTTCCGGTTTGCCGGCGCAAAGTATGTCAAACCTTTCGAAGGTGGTTGGGTGGAAATTTCATACACGATCGAGCGCGGCAAGCCTGTGGTCGAGCGTACATCGGAAAAGGTCAGGGTGTATGTGGGCGATGTGCTGGAAAACCTTCCCCCTGCGCAAACGGCGCCATCGCTGGAGGACGACAACCTCGACCCGAACCTTCAAGCGTTCAAGGACGGGATCGACATCACGATTCCCGCGTTGCCGGATATCAAGCCGCCTTACCGCGTGGAGCTGTTCTGGGACACTTCGTCCGGCCGCTACCGCGAAATCGAGCAGGCAGTGGCGGCTGGCAATCGCCCCGAGCCGTTCCACATTCCGCACAGCGATCTGGCGGTAGAGGGTGCACCGCTGGTATATGCCACGGTCTATTACATGATTTACCAGGATGGCAAGCCAGACCGTGCCTCGGAAGATTTTGAGTTCACGATCAGCGAAGAGCAGGAAGCCGAAGAGCTCGCGGACTATCTGGATGACCAATCGGCCGCCGCCAATGAAGCAGAGGCGCTGCTGCGCGACTTCGACACCTACCTGAAATCGAAGTACCCCGATGCGCCGCCAACGGTCATCCCCAGCCCTTATCTCTACGGTGCGTTGCACCCAGCCGGAGCGGTCGATTTCGGCGTGGGGGCGCAACTGCTGGAGGACTACGACGACCAGGTGCTGGTGCTGATTCCTGCCTGGGAGTCGATGAAAGCCGGAGATGTCGTCCAGCTGTACTGGGAAGAAAGGCTTGTGGCGTTCGGCAAGGTTCGTATCACCCAGGTCGGGCAGTTCATGACCTTGGCCGTCGACAGCAGCGATGTGCCGAGCGCAAGGGGCTCGCTGTATTGCCAGGTGCGGCGAAAAGCCGGAGACATCGAGCGCTCTGCGGCGGTGAGCACGCAGGTCTTGCTCGACCCGCCTGGTGTCGAGGGTGTTCTCGGTGTCGGCCAGCAGCTGACGCGCCCCGTCGTGGCCCCGCAGTCCGGTGTGATCGGCCAGGCAGAGGCCAGAGGCAAGGTGCGTGTGACCATCGCCCCTTACCTGAACATGAACCCAAGAAATGTCATCCACCTGTTCTGGGGTGACCAGTCGATCGAGCGGGCACTGACCGAACAGGACGTCAACCAACCGGTGGTCATCGAAGTGGACGAGCAGGCCATCAGCAACGCTGGCGACAGTCTCGCGCTGCCCGTCTACTACTACGTCAGCGACGAAGTGGGAAACGAATCGGAGTGGTCGGAAGATTCCATCGTCAGTGTCAACCTGCTTGAAGGCCGGCTGCTTTCACCACAGGTGCTGGATCAGGGCGGGATGGTCAATGAGACGCATACGATCGATCGATCGATGTCAGGTGCCGCGCCATTGTCGATCCAGGTGCATGACCCCGCCTTGCTGCCAGGAGACGACGTGGTCTTGAACTGGGTCGGCACCACGGATTCAGGGCTGGTTGTCGACAGGGTCTTCGGGTCGGTGCAGCTGCGCGAAGCCGGCGAGTTGCTCAAGTTCTCAGTGCCCAGCGAACAGTGGCAGGCCTTGAGTCGGGCGAAGTGCGCTTACACCGTTACCCGCAGCGAAATCTCCAGCAGGTCCGGCTTGGCCCACGTCCATTTCACCGCGGCGCCATCGCGCCTGCCCGCGCCAACCCTGAAGGATGATGAGAGCGGCTGGATCGACGCGAACCTGGCGACCCTTATCGCGCGCGTTCCGTTGGAGGCGGGATTGCAGAAGGACGATATCGTCACGTTGAAAGTGGTCGGCACGGCCTCCGATGCAACGGTAAGGCTCAAGCTCGCTCCTCGCCGGCACATCACCGCACTGTGGGTTGGCAAGGTTGTGCCGTTCAGCCTCAAAGGCGCCGACCACCTCAAACCGTTCGACGGGGGCTATATCGATGTCTCCTATACGGTCCAACGCGGCAATCAGACCTTGTCCTCCGAAGTGGCCCGATGGGATGTCGGTTATCTGGCGGAATCACTGCCCGCGCCAAGTCCGGAACAATCGTTGCCGCAAGGTGCGCTGGATCCCTCGCTGGGGATCTACGCCCGAGGGATGGGCATTGTGCTGCCCAGTGACATCGAGTCGTTGGCACCCTGTAAAGCCACCTTGTACTGGAGTGGGTCGGACGGTACCTACCATGAACAGGAGGTCACCATTGGCGTAGGTGAGAAGGCGCCCGTGGTCGAGGTTCCGCGAAAGGCTTTCGATCTGGACGAAGGGGTGGAAGTCGAGGCCCACTACGTCCTGGAGTTCGACGACAAACCCGCCCGCGCCTCAGCCGATCTGGTATTTCGCATTGCCAAGGGCAAGGGGCAGAGCGAGTTGCTTCCCGCCCTTGTGATCGCTGGCACCGACGGCGGCAAGCTCAGCGTCGCCGACATTCCCGCCGGTGGCCTGCAGGTGAGGGTGCCCGAGTACCCGGGTATGAGCGAAGGCGACCGGATCGTGATCAAGTTCGGCGACTACAGCCATGCACCCTATGTGGTCAAACAAAAAGGCACCCAGCTCATCACCCTGCCCAGAGGCGCGGTCTTCGGCGGCGCATCAGGCAGCGCAAGCGTGAGTTATGAGGTCTTGCGCCCCGGCGTCGCCGAGCCCATCGCGTCCCAGGGCCTGCTGCTCGAGTGCGAGAGGATCGAGCTTTGGGAGGACTTCGAGACCATCACTCGGTTGGTCTTGCGTGCCGGCCAGAGCGTCAGAGTGCCGACCATGACCCTGAGGGTCATCGTGCCGAACCTTCAGTTCACCAATAATCGATGGATACCCGATAAAACCATGGTCTTCGCGGTGAACGGTGTGACAGGCCCCAATCCTGCGTACGTGATGCTGTTGGACACGCCTGTCCGGGCAGTGAGGCTGCGGGTAGGGGGGTACGGCTCGATTCGCGTGCTGGACGCACGTGGGCGGGAGTTGGCCGCCTCGCTGCGCACCCACCACGGCAAGGACAATCAGGTGACGTTGTCGGCGGGGGCCGGGCAGCTGATTCACCAGATAGAAATAGCCGCTTCGAAAAAACCAGGGTATCTGTCTATCGGCGTGGCCTCGGTGCAGATGATCAGATGATGCCTCAGCGCTGGCCGCGCGTGAACTCCCAGCGGTACAGCGCGCCGCTTCGGAAGCGGTGGCCGATGCAGGGCAGCCGGCGCAGGTCCTCGGGGCCTCATCGCGGGGCAAGTCGCAGCGGCGGTTCGCCGCTGCGACTTGCCCCGCGATGAGGCCATTGGATCAACCGGAGCGATCCATCCCCAGCTCCATGTCATCAATCAGCGCCTTGGCCATGGCGCTGAGGATGCGCGCCGAACTGCCGGCGAGCATGTCGCCTTCCATCTCGGCCTCGCAGGTGAGGTGGCGGATGCAGCCGAGCAGTACCGACAGCTCATCGAAAGCGTGCTGGAAGGGGATGCCGGGCTGGATGCGAAACAGCTCCAGGCAGGTGGTGGTGCCTGAAGTGCTGCCATGGTTGCTCGGGGTGGTCATGGCTGCGCTCCTGTTTCGTGGCGGATCAGGGGGTAGAGCAGTTGGTTGAGGTAGATGCAGGTGTTCAGCAGGGTTTGGCGCTGTTCTTCGCTGTTGGTGTCGAAGTACATGTCGAGCACTTCGCGCAGGCAGCCCATCAATGAGGTGGCCTCGGTGCGGGCGGCTTCGGGGGTTAAGTCGGGGGAAATGGACAGGTAAGGGAAGAAACGGGGTGGGTCGGGGACGATCTTTTTCATAGGTGTATCTCTTGTGCTGGCTCAGGGAGGCACCACCCCAGGCAACTCTCACAAGACAAAGGGTGGCAGCCGTGAACGGGGTGAGAATCCGGGGCACAAGAAACCCGGTCAGACCGAAGTCTGCCCGCACACGGCTGCCATGAAAGAGTGGCCGAATTTCTTGAAGCTTCGGGATTCTCACACCCCGGTCACCAAATGTGGCGACCGGGTGAAGTTAGCCCTGAGGGATTTCCCCGACAATGCAGCAACTTCCGGCAGGTGCGTAGGATAGTTCCCAAGCCTTTTGGGTTGAAGCATTTGGTTGCAGGTTCGGAAATGTCTTACGCCGTTGCGGGGTGCCTGATCAGGATCTGGTAATGGCCACCAGGTGCATGTCGAAAGGTTGGGTCAGGGCCACCAGGTGCCTGCCGATGTTCTTGCAGCGCCTTTGAGATCGAGCGCCGCCCGCGCGGCGCATCGCGGGACAAGCCCGCTCCCACATTTGTTTCGGGCCAGTCTTTCCTGTGCCATCACCTGGTCCGCCTTGTTGGTACGACGCGGTTTTGGCGTAGTCGCAAATGCTGCTTCGCATGACTCAAGACATGCACCAGGGCGGGCAGCGGTACTTTCACAGGACTCATTGGCCCGAAACAAATGTGGGAGCGGGCTTGTCCCGCGATGCGCCGCGCGGGCGGCGCTCGATCTCATGGGCGCTGCAAAAAGACTGGCGAACACCTTGTGGCCATTACTCTATTCCCCGGCGAACACCCGGCAGCCCGCGTACAGAACCAGCACAGATGACACGCAACCCTGCCTGCACAAAACGGATAGCACTCTGCACGATCTGGATATCTGCGCCCCCACCCAGGGCATAACCTGACCCGGCCTGAACAATAACAATGGAGGCCCTGGCCATGTCCCTGGGATTCGACTACCTCAATGCCATGCTCGAAGATGACCGGGAGAAGGGCGTCTATCGTTGCAAGCGTGAAATGTTCACCGACCCGCGCCTGTTCGACCTGGAGATGAAGCACATCTTCGAAGGCAACTGGATCTACCTGGCCCACGAAAGCCAGATCCCCGAAAACAACGACTTCCTCACCCTGACCATGGGGCGCCAGCCGATCTTCATCGCGCGCAACAAGGACGGGGTGCTCAACGCCTTCCTCAATGCCTGCAGCCACCGCGGCGCCATGCTCTGCCGGCACAAGCGCGGCAACCGCTCCAGCTACACCTGCCCGTTCCACGGCTGGACCTTCAACAACAGCGGCAAGCTGCTCAAGGTCAAGGACCCGAGCAACGCCGGCTACCCCGACAGCTTCAACTGCGACGGCTCCCACGATCTGACCAAGGTGGCGCGTTTCGAATCGTACCGCGGCTTCCTGTTCGGCAGCCTCAAAGCCGACGTGAAGCCCCTGGTCGAGCACCTGGGCGAGTCGGCGAAGATCATCGACATGATCGTCGACCAGTCCCCCGAGGGCCTGGAGGTGCTGCGCGGCGCAAGCTCCTACATCTACGAAGGCAACTGGAAGCTCACCGCCGAAAACGGCGCTGACGGCTACCACGTCAGCTCCGTGCACTGGAACTACGCCGCCACCCAGAACCAGCGCAAGCAGCGCGAAGCGGGCGACGAAATCAAGACCATGAGCGCCGGCGCCTGGGCCAAGCAAGGTGGCGGTTTCTACTCCTTCGACCACGGCCACCTGCTGCTGTGGACGCGCTGGGCCAACCCCGAGGATCGCCCGGCCTACGAGCGCCGTGACCAGTTGGCCGCCGATTTCGGCCAGGCCCGCGCCGACTGGATGATCGAGAACTCGCGCAACCTGTGCCTGTACCCGAACGTGTACCTGATGGACCAGTTCAGCTCGCAGATCCGCATCGCCCGGCCGATTTCGGTGAACAAGACCGAGATCACCATCTACTGCATCGCGCCGAAGGGCGAGAGCGCCGAGGCCCGGGCCAAGCGCATCCGCCAGTACGAGGACTTCTTCAACGTCAGTGGCATGGCCACCCCGGATGACCTGGAAGAGTTCCGCTCGTGCCAGACCGGCTACGGCGGCGGCACCGGCTGGAACGACATGTCTCGCGGCGCGCAGCACTGGGTCGAAGGTGCCGACGAGGCGGCGAAGGAGATCGAGCTCGAACCGCTGCTGTCGGGCGTGCGTACCGAGGACGAAGGTTTGTTCGTGCTGCAGCACAAGTACTGGCAGGACACCATGATCCAGGCGTTGAAGGACGAACAGCTTCTGATCCCAGTGGAGGCCGTGCAATGAGCCTGCATGACACCGTGCGCGACTTCCTCTACCGCGAAGCGCGCTACCTGGACGATGCCCAGTGGGACCAGTGGTTGGAGCTGTACAGCAGTGATGCGACGTTCTGGATGCCGTCCTGGGACGATGACGACAGCCTGACCGAAGATCCGCAGAGCGAGATCTCGCTGATCTGGTACGGCAACCGTGGTGGCCTCGAGGACCGGGTATTCCGTATCAAGACCGAGCGCTCCAGCGCCACCGTGCCGGACACCCGAACCTCGCACAACATCAGCAACATCGAGATCGTTGAGCAAAGCGAGGACAGCTGCCAGGTGCGCTTCAACTGGCACACCCTGAGCTTTCGCTACAAGACCACCGACAGCTACTTCGGCACCAGCTTCTACACCCTCGACCTGCGCGGCGAGCAGCCGCTGATCAGGCACAAGAAGGTGGTACTGAAGAACGACTACGTCCGTCAGGTCATCGACATCTATCACATCTGATCCACCAGGCCGAGCCTGTCGGTGTGCCCCACGGCGCGCCGCGGCCAGGCTCGCCCGTGAGGTGCACCATGAGCTACCACATCGCACTGAATTTCGAAGACGGGGTCACCCGCTTCATCGAGGCCGACGGCACTGAAACCGTGGCCGATGCCGCCTACCGCCAGGGCATCAACATCCCGCTGGACTGCCGTGACGGCGCCTGCGGCACCTGCAAGTGCAAGGCCGAATCGGGCCGTTACGACCTGGGCGACAACTTCATCGAGGACGCCCTGAGCGAGGAGGAAATCGCCCAGGGCTACGTGCTCACCTGCCAGATGCGCGCCGAAAGCGACTGCGTGGTGCGCATCCCGGCCTCGTCGCAGCTGTGCAAGACCGAGCAGGCCAGCTTCGAGGCGGCCATCAGCGATGTGCGCCAGCTGTCGGCCAGCACCATTGCCTTGTCGATCAAGGGCGAGGCACTGAACCGCCTGGCGTTCCTGCCGGGGCAATACGTCAACCTCAAGGTGCCGGGCAGCGAGCAGAGCCGCGCCTATTCGTTCAGCTCACTGCCCAAGGACGGCGAAGTCAGCTTCCTGATCCGCAACGTGCCGGGCGGGCTGATGAGCAGCTTTCTCACCCAGCTGGCCAAGGCTGGCGACAGCATGAGCCTGGCAGGCCCTTTGGGTAGTTTCTACCTGCGGCCGATCCAGCGCCCCTTGCTGCTGCTGGCCGGTGGCACGGGCCTCGCGCCATTCACCGCCATGCTGGAGAAGATCGCCGAGCAAGGCAGCGAGCACCCACTGCACCTGATCTACGGCGTGACCAACGACTTCGACCTGGTCGAGCTGGACCGCCTGCAGGCGCTGGCCGCGCGCATCCCCAACTTCACCTACAGCGCCTGCGTGGCCAACCCCGACAGCCAGTATCCGCAGAAGGGCTACGTGACCCAGCACATCGAGCCGCGCCACCTCAATGAAGGCGATGTGGATGTGTACCTGTGCGGCCCGCCACCGATGGTCGAGGCGGTCAGCCAATACATCCGCGAACAGGGCATTACCCCGGCCAACTTCTACTACGAGAAGTTCGCCGCGGCAGCCTGAGGCTTTTACGGGGCTGCCCGCATCGTGCGGGTGAGGGTGGCCTCTTTTTATTCACACAGGGATTTCGGTCTTGTGGGAGCGGGCTTGCCCCGCGATAGCAATCGCGGGGCAAGCCCGCTCCCACGGCGCCGACGCTTTGGAGAATGAGCATGAACGCAAGATTCCACAACAAAGTCGCCCTGGTCACCGGCGCCGCCCAAGGCATCGGCCGCGCCGTGTGCTGGCGGCTCAAGGCCGAAGGCGCGCAGGTGGTGGCGGTGGACCGCTCCGAGCTGGTCCATGAGCTGGCCGGCGAGGGCATGCTGACCCTCACCGCAGACCTCGAGCAACACGACGACTGCGCCAAGGTCATGGCCCGCGCCGTGGAAACCTTCGGCCGCCTCGACATCCTCATCAACAACGTCGGCGGCACCATCTGGGCCAAGCCCTTCGAACACTACGACGTGCAGCAGATCGAGGCCGAAGTGCGGCGCTCGCTGTTCCCCACCTTGTGGTGCTGCCACGCCGCCTTGCCCTACATGCTCGAACGTGGCAGCGGCGCCATCGTCAACGTCTCGTCCATCGCCACCCGTGGCGTCAACCGCGTGCCCTACGGCGCGGCCAAGGGCGGCGTCAACGCGCTCACCGCGTGCCTGGCCTTCGAAACCGCCGAGCGCGGCATCCGCGTCAATGCCACTGCCCCTGGCGGCACCGAGGCACCGCCCCGACGCATCCCACGCAACCAGGCTGAGCAGAGCGCGCAGGAGAAAGGCTGGTACCAGCAGATCGTCGACCAGACCGTCTCCAGCAGCCTGATGAAACGCTACGGCAGCCTCGACGAACAGGTCGGCGCAATCCTCTTCCTGGCCTGCGACGAGGCCTCGTACATCACCGGCGTAACCCTGCCGGTGGGCGGTGGCGACCTCGGCTGACGGCCGCCCCGGCAAGGTTTGCTCTTCACACAACAAAAACAAAAGAGACAGATGCCATGCGAACACTCGACGTGCACCCGATCATCGACAACGCCCGCTTCAGCCCCTTCCACTGGATGGTCATGGCCTGGTGCGGCCTGCTGCTGATCTTCGACGGCTACGACCTGTTCATCTACGGCGTGGTCCTGCCGACCATCATGAAAGAATGGGGCCTGACCCCGCTGCAGGCCGGCGCCCTGGGCAGCTACGCGCTGTTCGGCATGATGTTCGGCGCCCTGGTGTTCGGCAGCCTGGCCGACCGCATCGGGCGCAAGAAAGGCATCGCCATCTGCTTCGCACTGTTCTCCGGGGCCACCATCCTCAATGGCTTCGCCAGCAGCCCAAGCGAATTCGGCATCTACCGCTTCTTCGCCGGCCTGGGCTGTGGCGGGCTGATGCCCAACGCCGTGGCGCTGATGAACGAATACGCCCCCAAGCGCCTGCGCAGCACCCTGGTGGCGATCATGTTCAGCGGCTACTCGCTGGGTGGCATGCTCTCGGCCGGGGTTGGCATCTTCCTGTTGCCGCGTTTCGGTTGGGAGTCGATGTTCTTCGCCGCCGCCGTGCCGCTGCTGTTGCTGCCGGTGATCCTCTACTACCTGCCCGAGTCCATCGGCTTCCTGGTGCGCCAAGGCCGCATGGCAGAGGCGCGCAAACTGCTCAAACGCCTCGACCCCAACTGCGACGTAAAGCCTGAAGACACCTTGAGCGTGGGAGCGGGCTTGCCCCGCGATAAGGCCAGCACGCTCACCTCGGTCCTCAAGCTGTTCCAGAACGGCCTGGCCATCCGCACCCTGGCCCTGTGGCTGGCGTTCTTCTGCTGCCTGTTGATGGTCTACGCACTGAGCTCATGGCTGCCCAAACTCATGGCCAACGCCGGCTACAGCCTGGGTTCGAGCCTGTCGTTCCTGCTGGTGCTGAACTTCGGCGGCATGGCCGGGGCGATCCTCGGTGGCTGGCTGGGCGACCGCTACAACCTGGTCAAGGTCAAGGTGGCGTTCTTCATCGCCGCCGCGCTGTCGATCAGCCTGCTGGGGGTCAACAGCCCGATGCCGGTGCTGTACCTGCTGATCTTCATCGCCGGCGCCACCACCATCGGTACGCAGATCCTGCTGTACGCCGGCGCCGCCCAGCTGTACGGCCTGTCGGTGCGTTCCACCGGCCTGGGCTGGGCCTCCGGCATCGGGCGCAACGGCGCCATCGTCGGCCCGCTGCTCGGTGGCGCGCTGATGGGCATCAACCTGCCGCTGCAACTCAATTTCATCGCCTTCGCCATCCCCGGCGCGATCGCCGCGCTGGCCATGGCCGTGCACCTGGCCAGTGGCCGGCGCCAGGCCCTGGCGGCGACGGCCTGACCCTTTACTGACTGAACTGGAGCCTTGGCATGACAAGCCCGACCATCGACCGGCTGGAGGCGATCATCGTCGACCTGCCGACCATCCGCCCGCACAAGCTGGCCATGCACACGATGCAGCAGCAGACCCTGGTGATCCTGCGCCTGCGCTGCAGCGACGGTGTGGAAGGCATCGGCGAAGCCACCACCATCGGTGGCCTGGCCTACGGCTACGAAAGCCCGGAAGGCATCAAGGCCAATATCGACGCCTACCTGGCGCCAGCGCTGGTCGGCATGGCCGCCGACAACATCAACGCTGCGATGCTCAAGCTCGACAAGCTGGCCAAGGGCAACACCTTCGCCAAGTCCGGCATCGAGAGTGCCTTGCTCGACGCCCAGGGCAAGCGCCTGGGCCTGCCGGTCAGCGAGCTGCTCGGGGGCCGCGTGCGCGACAGCCTGGAAGTGGCCTGGACCCTGGCCAGCGGCGACACTGCCCGCGACATCGCCGAGGCCGAGCACATGCTGGATATCCGTCGGCACCGGGTATTCAAGCTGAAGATCGGCGCCAACCCGCTGGCGCAGGACCTCAAGCACGTGGTGGCGATCAAGCGCGAGCTGGGCGAGCGCGCCAGCGTGCGTGTCGACGTGAACCAGTACTGGGACGAGTCCCAGGCCCTCCGTGCCTGCCAGGTGCTGGGCGACAACGGCATCGACCTGATCGAACAGCCGATTTCGCGCATCAACCGTGGCGGGCAGATCCGCCTGAACCAGCGCAGCCCGGCGCCGATCATGGCCGACGAGTCCATCGAAAGCGTCGAGGACGCCTTCAGCCTGGCCGCCGACGGTGCGGCGAGCATCTTCGCCCTGAAAATCGCCAAGAACGGCGGCCCGCGCGCCGTGCTGCGCACCGCGCAGATCGCCGAAGCGGCCGGTATCGCCCTGTATGGCGGGACCATGCTCGAAGGCACGGTGGGCACCCTGGCCTCGGCCCATGCCTTCCTGACCCTTCGCCAGCTGACCTGGGGTACCGAGTTGTTCGGGCCGTTGCTGCTGACCGAAGAGATCGTCAACCAGCCGCCGGTGTACCGCGACTTCCAGTTGCACGTGCCAAGCACCCCAGGCCTGGGCCTGACCCTGGATGAGGCGCAGCTCGCGCGCTTTGCCCGCCGTAGCTGAGGTAACACTCAATCCCTGTGGGAGCGGGCTTGCCCCGCGAAGCAGGCACCGCAGTGGATGGCACGGGCTTCGCCCGTGTTCGCGGGGCAAGCCCGCTCCCACAGCAGCAACGACTGACGTAAGGAGAACACCATGCTGTTCCACGTAAAGATGACCGTAAAGCTTCCGGTCGACATGGACCCGGCCAAGGCCGCGCAACTCAAGGCCGACGAAAAGCAGCTGGCCCAGCGCCTGCAGCGCGACGGCACCTGGCGCCACCTGTGGCGCATCGCCGGGCACTACGCCAACTACAGCGTGTTCGACGTGCCCAGCGTCGAGGCGCTGCACGACACCCTGATGCAGTTGCCGCTGTTCCCGTACATGGACATCGAGGTCGCCGGCCTGTGCCGCCATCCCTCGTCGGTCCACAGCGACGACCGCTGAAATCCCCAACGACAAGAACAACGCGAGGTACCTGATCATGACCGTGAAGATCGCCCACACCCCTGATGTACAGAAATTCTTCGAACAAGCCGCAGGCTTTGGCAACGACCAGGGCAGCCCGCGCCTCAAGCGCATCGTCCAGCGCGTGTTGCAGGACACCGCGCGGCTGATCGAGGACCTGGAGGTCAGCGAGGACGAATTCTGGCTCGCCGTCGACTACCTCAACCGCCTGGGCGGTCGCGGCGAAGCCGGGCTGCTGGTGGCTGGGCTGGGCATCGAACACTTCCTCGACCTGCTGCAGGACGCCAAGGATGCCGAGGTCGGCCTGACCGGCGGCACCCCGCGCACCATCGAAGGCCCGCTGTACGTGGCCGGTGCTCCGCTGGCCCAGGCCGTGGTGCGCATGGACGATGGCAGCGAGGAGGGCGAGGCCACGGTGATGTACCTCGAAGGCCAGGTGCGTGGCCCCGACGGCCAGCCGCTGGCCGGGGCCACGGTGGACCTGTGGCATGCCAACACCCGCGGCACCTATTCGTTCTTCGACCAGAGCCAGTCCGAGTACAACCTGCGCCGGCGCATCGTCACCGACGCCGAGGGCCGCTACCGAGCGCGCTCCATCGTGCCGTCCGGCTATGGCTGCGACCCCCAGGGGCCGACCCAGGAGTGCCTGGACCTGCTCGGCCGCCACGGCCAGCGCCCGGCGCACATCCATTTCTTCATCTCGGCGCCGGGGCACCGGCACCTGACCACGCAGATCAACCTGGCCGGCGACAAGTACCTGTGGGACGACTTCGCCTATGCCACCCGCGATGGGTTGGTGGGGGAGATCACTTTCCGCGAGGACGGGGCGCGGGGGGTGACGGGGCGCTATGCCGAAGTGCAGTTCGATTTCCAGCTGCAGAAGGCCCATGACAGCGACGCCGAACAGCGCAGTGGGCGGCCACGGGCGTTGCAGCAGGCTTGAGCCAGCAATCGCGGGGCAAGCCCGCTCCCACGCCAAGCTCGTGGGAGCGGGCTTGCCCCGCGATAGATCACAACCTGATCCCTGCGAGAAATCCCATGCAAACCCTGTTCAAGGATTGCTCCCTGTCCGCCGTCGTGGCCGGCTGCATCGCCACGCTGATTTCCTACGCCGGCCCGCTGGTGATCATTTTCCACGCCGCCGAAGCCGCCGGCCTGTCCCACGGCCAGTTGTCCTCCTGGGTGTGGGCGGTGTCCATGGGCAGCGCTGTGCTGGGGGGGCTGCTGAGCCTGCGCTACCGGGTGCCGGTGGTGATCGCCTGGTCGATACCGGGTTCGGCGTTGCTGGTCACCGCCTTGCCGCACATTGGCCTGGAGCAGGCGATCGGCGCCTACCTTGTGGCCAATACCGTGCTGCTGCTGATCGGCATCAGTGGCGCCTTCGACCGCCTGATCGCCCGGCTGCCCGGTTCCATCGCCGCCGGCATGCAGGCCGGGATCCTGTTCAGCTTCGGCATCGAGGTGTTCCGCGCCTTGCCGGTACAGCCGGTGTTGGTGCTGGCGATGTGCGTCGCCTACGTGCTGATGCGCCGGGTGCAGCCGCGCTATGCGGTGGCGGCGGTCTTGACCGTGGGCGCCCTGGTGACCGTGGCCAGTGGCGAATTTCGCGGCAGCGAACTGGTGCTGGCCCTGGCCACGCCGCAATGGACCACACCGCAATTCAGCCTGGCCGCGACCTTCAGCCTGGCGTTGCCGTTGGTGCTGGTGGCGTTGACCGGGCAGTTCATGCCGGGCATGGCGGTGCTGCGCAATGCCGGCTACCGCACAGAGGCCAGCCCGCTGATCAGCGCCAGTGCCCTGGGCGGCCTGCTGTTGGCGCCGTTCGGTTGTCACGGGCTGAACCTGGCGGCGGTCACCGCCAGCCTGTGCACCGGCCGCGAGGCCCATGAAGAGCCGCGCAGGCGCTACGTGGCAGCTGTCGCGGGCAGTGCGCTGTACCTGCTGCTGGGCATTGCCGGGGCCACCTTGATGTCGCTGTTTGCCGCGTTTCCCGCCGCGTTGATCGCCGTGCTTGCGGGCCTGGCCCTGTACGGCGCGATCAGCGAGGCCCTGACGCGCAGCCTGGCCGAGCCCGGTGAGCGCGATGCCGGGCTGTTCACCTTCCTGGTCAGCGCTTCGGGCATGACGTTCCTTGGGCTGTCAGCGGCGTTCTGGGGGCTGCTGTTCGGCCTGCTCGCCCATGCGCTGGTCAGCCTGCGCCGGCCACGGCTGCGCGTCGCCACTTCTGAACAGGAGACCTGAGCCACCCATCACATCCTGGTTCTGCGCTTTACCACATAACAACAAGATCAGAGAGCTTCGGAATGAACCAAACCCCTTGCGTCGCCATCGGCCTGAGCCTGCTCAGCCAACCACTGTGGGCTGCCGACGGCGGCTTCTTCGAGGATGCCAAGGCCAGCCTCAGTGCCCGCAACTATTACTTCAGCCGTGATTATTCGGATATCGTCGGCGCCAACCAGCAGTCCAAGGCCGAGGAGTGGGCCCAGGGCTTCATCCTCGATTTCAAGTCCGGCTACACGCCGGGCCCCGTCGGCTTCGGTATCGACGCACTGGGCCTGCTCGGCATCCGCCTGGACAGCAGCCCCGACCGGGTCAACACCGGCCTGTTGCCGGTGCACGGCGATGGTCGCGCCGCCAGCGAGTACAGCCGCATCGCCCCGACCTTCAAGGCGCGGCTGTCGAAGACCGAACTGCGCGTCGGTGAACTGCAGCCCAACCTGCCGGTGCTGACCTTCAGCGATATCCGCCTGCTGCCGCCGACCTACCAGGGCGTGAGCCTGAGCTCCAGTGAAATCGACGGGTTGACCGTGCAGGCCGGCCACCTCGGCTCCACCCACCTGCGCAATGAAGCCGGCGACGGCAAGCTCAACGCCATGCTCGGCCATGTGCCGATGCGCCAGGCCGAGAGCGATGCGTTCAACTATGTCGGCGGCGACTATGGGTTCAATGCCAACCTGAGCAGCCTGAGCCTGTGGCATGGGCAACTGGAAGATATCTACCAGCAGAGTTTCGTGGGCTTCAAGCACAGCAAACCCTTGGGGGACTGGGTACTCAGTGCCAACCTGGGTTACTTCACGGCCCGCGAGGATGGCGATGCGCTGCTGGGTGATATCGACAACCAGGCATTCTTTTCGATGTTCACCGCCAAGCGTGGCGGGCACAGCTTCGGCGCCGGTTACCAGGCCATGTACGGCGACAGCCCGTTCCCGCGGGTGTTCGCCAACATCAGCCCGCTGGGCAACGAAGTGCCGACCTATGAGTTCGCCTATACCGACGAACGCTCGTATCAGCTGCGCTATGACTACAACTTCGCGGCCATGGGTATCCCGGGGTTGACGGCCACGGTGCGCTACATCACCGGCGACAACGTCGACACCGGCAAGGGCTTCGAGGGGCGCGACCGCGAGCGGGATATCGACCTGGGGTATGCGGTGCAGAGCGGGGTGCTCAAGGGGTTGGGGATCCGGGTGCGCAATGCCATGGCGCGGTCCAACTATCGCAGCGATATCGATGAGAACCGATTGATCCTGATGTACACCTGGCAGTTGTTCTGAGATCGAGAGCGGCCAGGTGTCAGGCGAAAGTTTTGCAGCGCTCTTGAGATCGAGCGCCGCCCGCGCGGCGCTCGATCTGATAGGCGCTGCAAAATCATCGGCGAACACCTGGTGGTCTTCACCCAATATCTTGCCAGGCACCTGGCGGCCATCCCCCAATCCGGATCAACCAGTCATCCGCCCAAACACCCACCTCCCACCTTTGTGCATTCGACAGAGGCCACCCCATCACACAACTGTCAGCATGCGAGGTATCAATACAGGAGTAGCGCCATGAAAGTCGTCATCGCCCCCGATTCGTTCAAGGACAGCCTCGACGCTGCCGGTGTTGCCCGCGCCATCGCCAGTGGCCTGGCCCAGGTGTGGCCGCAGGCCACCCTGGTCGAGTGCCCGATGGCGGATGGCGGCGAAGGCACCATGGAGGCCATCGTCGCCGCCAGCCAGGGCGAACAGCGCCGCCAGGTGGTGCGCGGCCCGCTGGGCGCCAGTGTCGAAGCCAGCTGGGGCTGGCTGCCCGAGAGCCGCACCGCCGTGATCGAGATGGCCCAGGCCAGCGGTATTCAGCTGATCCCCAGCGCCCAACGCGATGCCTGCCGCAGCAGCACCTGGGGCACTGGCGAGCTGGTCGGCGCAGCCTTGGCGGCCGGCGCTCGGCGCATTGTCCTGGCCATCGGCGGCAGCGCCACCAACGACGGCGGCAGCGGCATGCTGCGCGCCCTTGGCCTGCGCCTGCTGGATGCAGATGGCCAGCCGCTGGCTGAAGGCGGCCTGGCCCTGGCGCAACTGGCCCGCATCGACGCCAGCGGCCTCGACCCACGCCTGGCGCAAGTGCAGGTCGAAGTCGCCGCCGATGTCGACAACCCGCTGTGCGGCGCCAATGGCGCTTCGGCGATCTTCGGCCCGCAGAAGGGTGCCAGCCCCGAGCAGGTGCAGGCGCTGGACCAGGCACTGGGCCATTTCGCCGACCATTGCGCGCAGTTGCTGGGCAAGGATGTACGTGACCAGCCGGGCAGCGGCGCGGCCGGCGGCATGGGCTTCGCGGCCAAGGCCTTCATGGGCGCGCAGTTCCGCCCAGGCGTCGAGGTGGTGGCTGAGCTGGCACAGCTGGATACGCTGGTGCAGGGCGCCGACCTGGTGATCACCGGCGAAGGGCGTTTCGATGCGCAGACCCTGCGTGGCAAGACCCCCATGGGCGTCGCGCGGGTCGCCAAACGCCATGGCGTGCCCGTTGTGGTGCTGGCTGGCACCTTGGGCGCGGGCTATGAGCAGCTGTATGCGCACGGCATCGACGCCGCGTTTGCCCTGGCCAGCGGGCCGATGAGCCTGGAGCAGGCCTGTGCCGATGCGGGCAATCTGCTCAAGGCTCGGGCAGGGGACATTGCACGGCTGTGGCAGGTGGCGCGGCGCTGAGCCGCACCACCCTGGCAGCACTCAGGCGCGCGGCAGGCGCCCGCTGACGAAGTGCGCCACGTCGTTGAACCCGGGCGTGGAGGCATGGCCCGGGGTCACCAGCGAATCGATGAAGGCTTCGTCTTCGGCGCTGATCTTCACCTCCAGGGCACCGGCGTAGGTGTCCCACTGCGCCTCGGTGCGTGGGCCGACGATGGCCGAGCTGACCAGGCGGTTGTTCAGCACCCAGGCAATCGCGAACTCGACGATGCCCACGCCCTTGGCCTCGGTGTAGGCGTGGATCTTCTGGGCGATGCCCAGCGACTCCTGGCGCCATTCCACCTCCATGATCCGTTTGTCCTGGCGCCCGGCGCGGCTGCCGGCGTCCGGCACCGAGCCCGGGGCATACTTGCCGCTGAGCACGCCGCGGGCCAGCGGGCTGAACGGCACCACGCCCAGGCCATGGTAAGCCGCTGCGGTCAGCTGCTCGGGCTCGGCCTGGCGGTTGACGATGTTGTACAGCGGCTGGCTGACCACTGGTTTGGCCACGCCGAGCTTGTCGGCGACGTTGCAGATCTCGGCGATGCGCCAGCCGCGGAAGTTGGACACGCCCCAGTAGCGGATCTTGCCTTGCGCCAGCAGGTCGCCGATGGCGCGCACGGTCTCCTCCAGCGGTACGCTGTGGTCTTCGCGGTGCAGGTAGTAGATGTCCAGGTAGTCGGTGCCCATGCGCGTGAGCGTGGCTTCGATGGCGTTGAACAGGTGCTTGCGCGACAGCCCGCTGCGGTTGGGCAGGCCATCCACCGGGCCGTAGCCGGCCTTGGAGGCGACGATCCACTCCTGGCGGTTGCGCGCCACCGCCTCGCCGACGATCTCCTCGGAACGCCCGCCGTTGTACACATCGGCGGTGTCGACGAAGTTGATGCCCTGGTCCCAGGCCTTGTCGATGATGCGCAGGGCGTCTTCGGTGCTGGTCTGTTCACCGAACATCATGCTGCCGAGGGTGAGGGCCGAGACTTGCAGGCCACTGTGGCCGAGGGGGCGGTAGATCATTGCCGGGAATCCTTTGCATGCGATGAGGGTCAGGTGGTTTTACACAGAACCCGGGCACTTTGAAAGATGCAGGTGCCAGCCTTGCCCTGGTGCGAGGGGTGGTCGATGCTTGACGGTGCGTCAATCGATCACCAGGGAGCAGGCCCATGAAGTCGCAGCGGATCATCGCCATCGTCACCAGCCTCGCCATGCTCGGCACTTCGCCGCTGCTGCTGGCGGATCCCGGCAACGGCCAGGGCAAAGGCAACGCCCATGGCCAGCAGCACGATAAAGCAGGCAAGGGCAAACCAGACAAAGCGGGCAATGCCTACCACAGTGGGCCCCAGGTGGATATCGGTGGGGTGCGCATCACCCTTGACCGTCACCGTGACTACTGGGCACCTGCGGCGCCGCTGCCGCCAGGCATCCAGAAAAACCTCGCCCGAGGCAAGCCGTTACCTCCGGGCATTGCCAAGAAACTCGACGGCAGGCTGCTGGGCCAGCTGCCCCATTACGATGGTTACGACTGGCTCCAGGCGGGGGCCGACCTGATCCTGGTGGCGGCTGCCACTGGCTTGATCTACGAGGTGCTGCACGGCGCGCTGGACTGAGTCAGTCTGGCCAGGCATCGATCAGCTCCCGGGCCTCGCGGCTGGACAACGGCCGTTTCAGCCGTTGCGACAGTACCGCCATGGCTCGCGCATAGCCCTTGGCGATCACCGCCTCGACCTGGTCGTCGATGCATTGCAGGGCGATGAAATCGCCGTGCTCGGGCTCACCGACATACTCGATGCGGTTCCACTGGCGCCCATGCCCGAGCACCTCGAGGGTGCGACCATGCTGGTAGGTCCAGAAGAACGGCACATCGTCGTAGCGGCGCCGCTCACCGAGCATGTTGGCGGCCGCGATCACCCCGTGTTGCTGGGCCAGGCGCCAGTGCTCGATGCGCACCGGGCGCCCGGCGAGGGGGAAGGTGGCGATGTCGCCGGCCGCCCACAGGCCTTCGGCGGCTTGCAGATGGGCGTCGACCTGCACCGAGCGATCTTCGCCCAGTTGCAGGCCCTGGAGGCACTCGGTAGCCGGCGTGACGCCGGTGCCCAGCAGCACCAAGGGCGTTGCCAGGCGCTCGCCGTTGGCGAGGATCACGGCCTCGACCCGCTCACCGCCTTCGAACGCGGTCACTTCGGTGGGGCCATGGAACACCACGCCCTTGCGCTCATGCAGCTCGCGCAGGCTGAGGCCGATGCGCTCGCCCAGCTGTTTTGCCAGCGGCACCGCATGGCGGGTCACCACATGCACCTGCAAGCCGTACTTGCGCAGTGCCGAAGCCGCTTCCAGGCCGATGAAGCCATCGCCGACGATCACCACTGGCTGCCCCGGTTCGGCCAGGTCGAGCAGGCGCGCGGCGTCTTCGCGCGAGCGCAGCACGCAGATGCCGGGCAATTGCACGCCGGGCAGTTCGGGCCGTTTCGGCTTGCCGCCAGTGGCCAGCAGGGCTGCGTCGTACTTCAGGCGCTGGCCATCGGCGAGGACGATTTCACGGTTGGCCACGTTCAGGCTGCGCACCTTGGCGTGCAGGCGCTGCAACTGCTTCTGGCGCAGCACGTCGGGCTCCAGCAGCGTCGGCACCTCGTCCGGCGGCATCTGCCCGGCAATGACGAATTTGCTCAGGGCGGTGCGATCGTAGGCGTTGGGCTGTTCCTGATCGACCCAGACCAGGCGCCCGCCGAAGCCATGGTCGAGCAGGGTGGCCACGGCCGCCGAACCGGCCGCGCCGGCACCGACCACCACGAACACCCGTGCATCGCTGTGACGGGGCGTTGCCGCCAGGGGCAGGGCTTGATCATCGACCCAGACCTGGTCGCCCTTGATCTGCACGGGGTAGCGGCGCAGGCCCGTCAGTGCGGGCGGTTCGCACACTGCGCCTTCATCCACGGCGAATGCGGCTTTGTGCCAGGGGCAAACCAGCAGGCCGCCGCACACTACGCCCTCATCAAGCGGCGCCCCTTCGTGAGGGCAATTGCCCTGATAGGCGCGCACCTGGTCGCCATGGCGAACCAGGACGACCTCTTCGGTCCCGGCCTGAACGCGCAGCGGGCGCTGTTCGTCGAGTTGGTCGAGCGAGGCTACGGCATGCAGGGCCATGAGCATTCTCCGCAGGGGGATTGTGCCCATTTGACGCCTGGTCCGGCCTGGGAGTGCCTCGAGGCGACGACCGGGCATGTGCTTACAATATTTCACAAGAATATCAAATGAGACTAAATTGACTCACTCAGGCTGTATGAGTACCATTCGCGCCGTTTTCAATCAAAGGCTCGGGTGATTTCATGGGCAACTTGCGTGCAATAGGGGTGGCCAGCTGGTTGGCGGTGGCCGTGGCCCTGGCCGGGTGTGACTCGGCCGGCGAACAGCAGGCCGCTGCGCCAGCGGCGTTCCCGGTGTAGACCGTGACCGTGGCCAACGAGGCATTGGCCCTGGCCCTGACCCGCCAGACCCTGGCCAGCCGCGAGGACTCCCTGGCCCTGGTTGGCCAGCGGCGTTCGGTCGGCACGGCCACCGAGCTGGATCACCAGGAAGCCCTGGGGCTGGTCGAGCAGTCGCGGGCCGAGGTGGAAGTGATCGTGCGCCAGCAGCGCCAGGCCTACAACGCCCTGGTGTTGCCGCTGGGCAGCAGCGAGGCGGCCAGGGCGATCCCGGCCGAGCGCTCGGGCGAGCCAGTGGTGTTGCAGGACATCGCCCCCGGCGCGCCGTCGGCGCTGATCGAGCGGCGCCCGGACATCCTGGCCGCCGAACACCGGCTGCGGGCGCGCAATGCCGATATCGGCGCGGCGCGGGCAGCGTTCTTCCCGCGGATCAGCCTGACCGGCAGCTTCGGCACCTCCAGCGCGCAGATGTCCGGCCTGTTCGACGGCGGCTCGCGCAGCTGGAGTTTCATGCCACAGCTGTCGCTGCCGCTGTTCGACGCCGGGCGCAACCGCGCCGGCCTGAGCCTGGCCGAGGCGCGCAAGGATTCGGCGGTGGCCGCCTATGAAGGCACGATCCAGGGCGCGTTCCGCGAGGTCGCCGATGCCCTGGCCGCCACAGACACCCTGCGCCGCGAGGAAACCGCGCGGCGTGCCCTGGCCGACACCAGTCGGGCGACCTTGGCCCTGGCCAAGGCGCGCTACGAGGGCGGGGTGGACAACCATCTGCGCTACCTGGATGCGCAGCGCAGCAGCTACCTGAACGAAGCGGCCTTCATCGAGGCCAGCACACAGCGCCAGCTGGCCCTGGTCGACCTGTTCCGCGCCTTGGGCGGCGGCTGGCCGGCGAAGGGCTAGGCAACGACTCCTTTGGTTGGGTTGTCCAACCGCTTTGCCCTTGGGACCTGTGCCCAAGGGCTTTTTTTTGCCAGAAATTTCCCGTGGCTTTGCTTGCAAGGTCGGCTTGAAGTAGGCGGACAGTGTTTCTGCCAGCGCGTTCGGTTGAATGGCAAGCGACTACCTTGGAACGTAGTCAACTATTAAAAATGCCAGTTGCTCGCGTTTGTGAATCCCATATGCTGACTATTAACTAGCGGTCGCAAGACATAGGCGATGGGAGCGTGGTCATGGGTACCGAGATCAAAGCAGAGATCATGAAATTAAATGGCAAGAAAGCCCCAGGTGTATGGCACCTGGTTGGGCATTTTCACTGTTCACCGCAAAATATGTTCGGTGCTCAGGCTGGCGTATTATTTGCGAAAAAAGCCGAGATAGGTAGGTTCAAGAATATTGGACTTAGCGCAGATGGAAATGGCAGGGTCTGTAGTATCTGGAAAAAGAGCGAGCCCGCGATTTATACGCATTTATATTCAGGCGAAATTCCTTGGCTAGATATGCTGGTGTTTTCAGTGGAGGCCTTGAACGACGATCCAGAGTTTGCAGGGTTCTACCCTGCGGGAAGAAGTAATGAGTTCGACTTCACTGTGTATGGTCAGGAGAAGTGAACTTAGTTGCTGCAACGGTTATCTTCAAATAATGAGCCGCCCCAGCATGGGGCAGCCGCTCTGTTGCCCTATCCAAGTTCCGGTTGGGGTCATGGGCTCTGAACGAGCGCCCCTGACAGGAAAAACCGCTCCAGTGTCAGCGCCGACGTCGCACTGGCCGCTCGGCCGCGCCGTTCTGCATCAACCATGCTGAAGATCATGCTCAGAAACATCTCGGTGAGCACCGCCGCGCTGATGTCGATACGCAGCGCGCCCAGTTGCTGGGCACGCAGGAAGAACGCGTCCATGGCCTGGGTATAGGCGTGCCAGCGGCGATCCTCGCTGTCGCCCAGCAGCGTGTCGGGGCGGTACTGGAACATCAGGAAGGCCAGCATCTCGCGGTGCTTGAGGTGCTCGGCGATCAGGTGGCGCAGCCCGGGCAGTGGCTCGGCGCGGGTGAGGTCGGCGTCGCGGATGACCTGGTTGAGCACCTGCTCGCCATGGTTCTCCAGCATCTCCACCAGGTTGTCGCGGGTGCCGCAGAAGCGGTGCAGGGTGGCCTTGCTGACGCCGGCGGTCTCGGCCAGCTCCTTCAGGGTCGCACGGGGGTGGACCACCATGGCGTTGGCCAGGGCCTTGAGCAGGCGTTCGTCGTGAGGGGTGGGGTGCATCGGATTGCCTCGCGTGGGTCGCATGCTTGGCATTGTGCAGAAAACAGCTAGGTGATCAAGTCAAAAAGTCTCTAATGAGACTTTAGTGGTTCGTTCTGGTGCAATTCGCGGGCAAGCCCGCTCCTACAAGTGCTGCTGTGTCTGTAGGAGCGGGGCTTGCCCGCGGATACCGATCAATGCGGTGCGCGCGGGATGGTCTTGAGCAGGTCTTCCGGGCTGATATGCCCGACCACCTGGGCCACGGCGCTGCCCGGGGTGGGCAGGTCGATGATATGGCTCTTCATCTTGCCGATCACATGCATCTCGCACGGCTTGCAGTCGAACTTGAGGGTGAGTACCTCATCGCCCTGGATCAGTTGCATCGGTGCGACCTTGGTACGCACGCCGGTGACGCCCTTGGCCTGCTTGGGGCACAGGTTGAAGGAGAAGCGCAGGCAGTGCTTGGTGATCATCACCGGCACTTCTCCGTGCTCTTCATGGGCCTCGTAGGCGGCGTCGATCAGTTGCACGCCATGGCGGTGGTAGAAGTCGCGGGCCTTCTGGTTGTAGACGTTGGCCAGGAACGACAGGTGCGACTCGGGGTACACCGGCGCTGGCGTGGTCTCGGCCTTGCGAGCGCCACGGGGGTGGGCCTTGACCCGCGCCTCGGTCAGCGCCTCGATGGCTTCGCGGCGCAGGGCCTTGAGCTGCGAGTTGGGGATGAAGTACGCCTGCGGCGCGTCCAGCTCGATGGCGTTGGCGTGGTACATGGTGGTGCCGAGCTGGCCGAGCAGGTCGTGCAACTGGTCAAGCGCCTGTTGCGGCTTGTTGGCCGTGCCGAACGGGCCATCCAGGGCCACCTGCACGCTCACGCCTTCCTCGCTGCTGAGGGTCAGCATCAGGCGCTGCTCGCGCAGCACCGCGTGCCACTCGACGCCCACCCGGCGCTCGGCCGAGGTGCGCTGCAGGGCTTGCTGCCAGTTGTGGTCGAGGTTGCGCGACAGCGGGTGGTTGGGGCGCAGCTTGTACAGGCCCTCGGGCATCTCGTTGGGCTCGACGCGGTAGCGGTAGCGCTTCTGCCCGTCGTCTTCGGACTCGCTCTTGAGTTCGGCGATGTTGGCGCGGAAACCCACCACCTCACGCTTGACCAGCACATTGAGGCCGTCGCCGTTGCTCAGGGGGACGTCGGTCACTACCTGCAGGTCGCGCTTGCCGACTTTTTCCACCACGCCCACCGGCAGGCCGGTGAAGGTCGGCGAGTCGAAGGCGCCGATGTCGATCTTGCGGTCGCTGACGAAGTAGTCGGTGCTGCCTCGGTGGAAGGTCTTGTCCGGGTCGGGCACGAAGAAGTGCTCGGTGCGCCCGCTGGAGGCGCGGGCCAGCTGTGGGCGGCCTTCGAGGATGGCGTCCAGCTCTTTGCGGTAGTGGGCGGTGATGTTCTTCACATAGCCCACGTCCTTGTAGCGGCCCTCGATCTTGAACGAGCGCACGCCGGCATCCACCAGGTCGGCCAGGTTGGCGGTCTGGTTGTTGTCCTTCATCGACAGCAGGTGCTTCTCGAAGGCGACCACACGGCCTTGGTCGTCCTTGAGGGTGTACGGCAGGCGGCAGGCCTGGGAGCAGTCGCCACGGTTGGCGCTGCGCCCGGTCTGAGCGTGGGAGATGTTGCACTGGCCGGAGAAGGCCACGCACAGCGCGCCATGGATGAAGAATTCGATGGCCGCGTCGGTTTCAGCGGCGATGGCACGGATTTCCTGCAGGTTCAGCTCACGGGCCAGTACCAACTGCGAGAAACCGGCCTGGTCGAGGAACTTGGCCCGGGCCAGGGTGCGGATGTCGGTCTGGGTGCTGGCGTGCAGTTCGATCGGCGGGATGTCCAGCTCCATCACTCCCAGGTCCTGCACGATCAGCGCATCGACCCCGGCGTCATACAGCTGGTGGATCAGCTTGCGCGCCGGCTCCAGCTCGTTGTCGTGGAGGATGGTGTTGATGGTGGTGAACACCCGCGCGTGATAGCGCCGGGCGAACTCCACCAGCTCGGCGATCTCGCTGACCTCGTTGCAGGCGTTATGGCGCGCGCCGAAGCTAGGGCCGCCGATGTAGATGGCGTCTGCGCCGTGCAGGATCGCCTCGCGGGCGATGCTCACGTCACGGGCAGGGCTGAGCAGTTCCAGGTGGTGCTTTGGAAGGGACATGTCGTTATAGGTTCGGGCTGTCACGGTAAGGCGGGCATTGTAGCGGTGAAATGGGGTGGTGGCATCCCCAGGCTGCTGGATGGGGGCGGGAAGGGTTGCTGCACAGCCTGTTACCCTCACTCGCTGGGCTTGTACGTCCCCCTGTAGGAGCGACACAAGGCCGCTCCTACAGGGGATGTGCAATCGGTATGCAATCGATACAGATGAGAGGCGAGTCAGCCCTTGGCCGCCATCGCCGTCACTTCGACTTTCATGCCTTCCACCGCCAGCGAGGCCACGCCAACCGCCGCACGCACCGGCCACGGTTTGCTGAAGAAACGCTGGTACACCTCGTTGAACGCCGGGCGGTCGGCCATGTCGGTGAGGTAGATGGTCAGGTGCAGCACCCGGTCCATCGAGCTGCCGGCGCGCTCCAGGGCCACTTTCAGCGCCTGCAGGGTGCATTCGCTCTGGGTGGTGATGTCGCCCAGCTCGAGGCTGCCGTCGGCGCGGGTAGGGATCTGGGTGCTGACCAGCACGCCGTTGTACTCGGCCACGTCGGACGAGATGGAGTCGGCGTCCGGGTCCGGGGTAAAGATGATGCCGTCGTTTGCCATGGAATGTTCTGCCTTGCACGGGAGGAAAGCCCGCAAGCCTACGCGAGCGCCAAGGGCGGGTCGAGCCGTGGCCGTGGTCGCGCGGATTTGATAAGCGCGCCGGCCCACGGCAGAATCGCGCCCCGACCCGGCCGCAGGCGCCGGGCCCTGGGTGATCAAAGAGGCAACCGTTGAACCAACACACTTTGTCCACGCGCCTTGAGCGGGTGGCGGCGCATATCCCGGCCGGGGCACGGCTGGCTGACATCGGCTCGGACCATGGCTACCTGCCGGTGGCACTGCTGCGCCGTGGCGCGATTGCCGCGGCAGTGGCTGGCGAAGTGGCGCTGACGCCCTTCCAGGCCGCCCAGCGCACTGTGCGCGAGAACGGCCTTGAGGCACAGGCCACCGTGCGCCTGGCCAGCGGCCTGGCGGCCATCGAGCCGCAAGATGGGATCACTGCCGTGAGTATCTGCGGCATGGGCGGCGAGACCATCCGCGACATCCTCGAAGCCGGCAAGCAACGCTTGAGCGGCAAGGAGCGCCTGGTGCTGCAGCCCAACGGCGGCGAGCAGCCGCTGCGCCAGTGGCTGATGGACAACGACTACCGCATCCGCTGCGAAGAAGTGCTGCGGGAGAACCGCTTCGACTACGAAATCATCGTTGCCGAGCGTTGCGAGGCGGTCGTCTACAGTGCCGAACAGCTGTACTTCGGCCCGCTGCTGATGGAACAGCGCAGCCCAGCGTTCCTGTTCAAGTGGCAGCGCATGCTGCGCCAAAAGCAGCAGACCCTCGATAATTTCGAGCGTGCCCGCCAGCCGGTGCCCGAGGACAAGGTGCAGGACATCGAGCTTCAAGCGAAGTGGATCTACGCATTACTGGACACCCCCGTCGCCTAGAAGCCCGTCAACGATTATGCAGCGCCCGGGATGGGGCATGCTCGTCTTTTCGGGTAGCGAGGGTGATGGCATCATGCCTCCTTTCTGCCAGTATTGCGAAGGAACACGCGTTGAGCACAGAAACGCCGCAACAGAATGTTCAGACTGAAGACGATTGTTTTGAGTTTTTTGTCGAGCGTATCAGCCGCTCGCTGGATACCGGTAAAGGGCCGCACCAGACTTACCTGATTGGTAACAATGGCACCGGTAAAAGCCGCTTGCTTTCCGGGCTGGCCGAGGAGTTCGCGGAGGACGAACGATGCACGGCGATCGGTTGCATAACGAACTCGCTCTACGATCGCTTCAAAAGGACGCAGCGGGGGGTTATCCAGTATCTAGGGGCGCGGACCTCCAACAACGCGGTGTTTCACAGTGCCATCGATCGATTGCTCGCAGTCGCACTGATCAAGTGCGTGACGCGAAAGAAGGTCAGCGTCACTCGGCTGGAAACGACACTCGACATGGTATTTCTCGCAGAAATCAATACCCGGAAAAGGACACGCATTGAAGATCTCGTCGATGGACGCAAGTTCAAGGGCAGCTCAATCAGCGCGTTTCTGAACAAGACGGAGATCAAGATACTTGAGGACCTGAGGTATCGCCGGTTCAGGCTTTCGCAGCTCAGCGCTGCGCAAATTTCGGCGTTCGGCAAGTACCTAGACCTCAACGGCGAAGTCATCATGTGGAGCAAGCTGCCTGGGCGAGGTAAACCAGCGCTGGAGTTTGAAGCGTTGAGTACGGGCGAGCAAAATCGGGCGCTGATGTACTCGAAGATTCTTTCTGTTGCTCGGGAAGGTTCCATCCTGTTGATCGACGAGCCGGAAATTAGTCTTCACCTGAACTGGCAGATGGCCTTCCATCGTTCGCTATGCGAGTTGCTTAAAGGTTTGAAGCGTTACCACGTGGTCATTGCGACACATGCACCGGTCATCATCTCTCAAGGCGTCCAGGATGGCCTCGAGCACAAGGACGTGGATCTTGCCGACACGTCCGTGGTTGTCCTGGAACGAAAAAAAGACCAAGACGGCGCCCTGCAGTTTTCTTTCAAGGAGCACCCCTTGGAGAGTGTGGTGAGCCACGACAGCCTCGTGCTCATGGACTTCAACACTGCGCCTTTTCGAACGGCCGCCGTGGATATCGAGATTGCCGAGTCAGTACTGGAGGCCGTTGACTACCCCAGCATGATCAAGGAAGTCATTGAACGCTTGAAAAACCTTGAAGACACGCCTGGGGTGACCAAAGCGGACAAGCAGAATCTCCACTCCGCCATCGATATCGTCCGTCGGCACGTGGCTGCAATGAGCGAAGACGGTGCGAATGCATGAAGAGCCTGGCGGTAGGGGCCGTTGAAAAGAAAGCCATCCAGCGTTTGATCAACCTGGTAGCGAACAATAGCCTGGATGCGACTAAGGCCTGGACGTGTTTTTCTTCGCCACGGGCTGCGCTGCTCGATAAAGATCAAAAACCGTTACAGCAGTTCTCTAAACTTGAACAGGACGCGTATACGGCACTCAAGAAGCGCGTTGTGCAACGGCTCGAGAATACATGTTCACGCGCATGCGCCTATTGTCGCAGACCTGTCGGTAACTACGGGTATGGCTGGCATATCGAACACGTTTATCCCAAAGCCAGCTTTCCGGAGCAGGCATTCGACTTGAGTAATCTTGCCATTGGCTGTGTTGACTGCAATAAGTGGAAGGCGGCCCGTGTCGACCGCGAAACGGGAAAAACAAGAGCATTGCAAATCATCAATCCTTGTGCCGACCGTTTTCGGTATGGGCAACACCTGCGGCTGCTGCACGTAGCCACCGAGTCATTCGCCTTCGTCAAATATATGCCCCTGACACCGCCTGGAACGCAAACTTATGATCTGCTGGAATTCGCCATGATCGAACGGTCCACGATCATCGACAGCATCAATCAGGATCTGGCCGCCCTACACAGAAAGATCAACGATTTTGTTGCCTCCGCCGATGGCGTAGAGCAAAAGTCGGAGATGTCTGACCTGTTACTGAGGCTCAAACAGAACATCTACACCTACCAGTAAAGTTGCGGCAGCGTATCGATCAAAGCTGCGAGCAATTACCCATTTCGCGGTAGTCGACCTGGTGGGTCTGGCCCTGGTGGTCGACGTAGACCATGTGCGCGGTGCCCACCTGGCAATCGGCGGCGTTGCTGGCCGGGGTGATCGAGATGACCTTGGCCACGTCCAGCGGCATGCCGTATTCGTAGCTGCTGCTCACGGGCTGCTGGGTGGCGCTGTCGGCGAGGGCGCCGAACGAGGCGAGGGTGGCGGATAGGGCGACAACAGCGATCGAACGTTTCATGACAGGCTCCTCGTTTTCGGGATGTGTCCATGATCCATTCATTGGTGTTTCACAATAAATGGGCTAACCCGTGATAGATTCCTGCCTTTCATGTATGAATGAGAGCCCACCTCATGGACATGCTGCATGCGATGCGCACCTTTGCCCGGGTAGTGGAGTGCGGCAGTTTCGCCGCCGCCGCCAACGCCCTGGACATCTCGGCGGCGCAGGTGTCGCGGATCGTCGCTGAGCTGGAAAACCAGCTGCAGACCCGCCTGCTGCACCGGACCACCCGGCGCCTGCGCATGAGCGAGGCGGGCGAGCGCTTTCTCGAGCGCTCGCGGCAGATCATGCTGCTCACCGAAGAGGCCATGGACGAGGCCCGTGGCGCCCACCTCACGCCCCGCGGTCGGCTGCGCGTGCACTGCACCCATGGCCTGGGCCTGCTGATGATGCCGCTGGTGGCGCGCTACAACGCCTCCTGCCCGGAAGTGGTGATGGAGTTGACCTTGTCGCAGCGCAACCCCGACCCGCTGGCCGAGGGGCACGATGTGGTGATCGCCATTGGCCAGGGCCTGCCCGATTCGCAGCTGATCGCCATCCCGCTGGGCAGTATCCACAGCATTCTCTGCGCCTCGCCGGATTACCTGGCCCGGCACGGCGTGCCCAAACAGCCGCAGGACTTGCACGCGCACACCTGCCTGCGCACCGTCGATCCGCTGTTCGAAGAGGATTGGACCTTCGGCAAGGCCCCGGAAAACTGCGTCATCGCGCCCCAGGATACCTTCCTCACCAATGTCGCCGACGCGATGGTCAGGGCCACCGAGCTGGGCATGGGGGTGGGGTTGCTGCCGTACTATTCGGCCAGCCAGGCCATGCAGGAAGGGCGCCTGTGCCGCTTGCTGGCGCCGTACCGGCTGCGCCAGCGTGAGATCTATGCGATCTACCCGTCACGGCATTACCTGGATGCCAAGGTGCGCACCTGGATCGACTACCTCAAGGAGCAGTTGCCGTTGCTGTTCGCCGAGCACCAGCGGGTGGTGGATGAGGCGCAGTATTGGCGGTAGGCGCAGGGCCATCGCGGGGCAAGCCCGCTCCCACGGATTGCGTGGGAGCGGGCTTGCCCCGCGATGATCAATGCCCGTAACGTCCCACCAGGCTCTGCGCCCCCAGCGCATGCCCCTGCAGCGCCTTCAGCAACCCGCGATGGTCCAGCTCCCCGGGCAGGCTGCCAGGGGCAAGATCAGTGGCGATCAGGGTCAGCACATAGTGATGCGGATTGTCCCCCGCCGGTGGGCAAGGCCCGCGATAGGCCATGGCCCCACGGGAGTTGAGGCCCAGCGCAGCCACCGGGCTGCTCTGGCCGCCAGCACCTTCCTCCAGGCCACCGGACGCAGGGTCGATGTTGTAGGCCAGCCAGTGCACCACCCCCAAACCCTTGCCACCATCGGGGTCGAACATCACCAGTACCAGCGAGCGGGTGCCCTGCGGCAGGTTGGTCCAGCTCACCTGCGGTGACTTTTCCTCGCCACTGCCACAGGCAGGGTCCGCGCCCACCTGCTGCAGCGCGATCACGCCACCGTCGGTGAACGACGCCGAACTGATGTCCAGGGCGGGGCTGTAATTGACCGAGGCGGCGAATGCTCCCGTGGGCAGCAAGGCAAACAGCAACCAGTACCTGAGGTTCATGCCAGGTCTCCAGGGCAGGGGCGTCGTTCAGCAGTGTAGCCAAGGCCCGTCAATGGCTGTCCTGGTCCTCGGCGGTGCCACCGGTGTGCCCGGCACCGCTGCCGGTAGCCTCGCCGGTACTGTTCGAACCACCGGCAGCGCCGTCGGCCGCATCGGCATTGGTACCGGTGTCGCTGCTGTCGTTGTCCTTGCTGCCACCGGGGTTGTTGACACTGCTGCCATCACCGGCCGTGGCGCCTCTGGGCTGATCACCCTTGGCGCTTTCGTTGGTTTGCGGCTGGCTGGCGTAAGGGTCGGATGCTGCGTAGCTGCTGGTCGATGCGATGGCCAGCGCGACGGCGAGGAGCAGGGCGAGCGGGCTTGAACGATCCATGGTGAGTCTCCTGTCGGATGAACTGTCATGGATTCGGCCGCCCAAACGCGGCCGGGGTGCCCGCCGGGCGACGGGCGGCAAACCAAGGGGCCGCAGGCGGCCCCGGTTGCATCAGTGGCTTTCGCTGCGTGCCTGATGAGGCGCAGCCGCGCTGTTGAGCGCGTCCAGCGTCGGGTGCTCCTGGGCGGCATGCATCAGGTCCTCGGTCACCCGCAGTTCGGCGCCGGTCGGCGAGAACGTGGTGGCCGCAGTGAACGGCGCCGGGTGCTCGGGTTTCGGGCGCTTGCCCCGGCGCCAGAGGAAGAAGCCGACCATCGCCAGGTTGATCACGGCGAATGCCCAGAACAGCCCGACTTCACCGTACGAGGTCATCATCGGCGAAATGGTCAGCGGCGCCATGGCCGAGCCCAGCGAGTTGATCAGCAGCAGGCCCTGGATCATCGGCACCAGGGCATCGGCCGGCGCGCGGTCGGCAGCGCTGCTGACCGCCACCGGGTACAGGGCGAACACCCCGCCACCGAGCAGGAACAGCAGGGCGGGCAACAGCGCGGTGTCCACCGGCAGCACCACGATCAGCAGCGACAGCACGGTGCACATCGCCGCCAGGGCGATCAGCACATCCTGGCGGTCCTTGCGGTCGGACCAGCGCCCCACCGGGTATTGCAGCAACATGGCGCCGAGAATCACCCAGGCCATCATTTCGCCGACCTCGCCCACGTCCAGCCCGACCCGCTGCAGGTACAACGGCAGCAGGGCATAGATCCCGGCAATCGCCACGCCGGAGCCGAAGCAACCGACCAATCCGGTAGGCGCCACGCCCAGCAGCTGGCGTGGCTTGAGCGGCTCGACCTGGTCGAGCAACGGCGACACCCGCGGCAGGATCACGATCGGCAGCACCGACAGGGTGGCGAGCATGCCGGCCAGCATGAACGGCGCGGTGTCGCCCCAACTGGTGATCTCGCCCAGGGCCGCCTGGGCGATCACCCCGGCGCCATAGAAGGCGATCATGTACAGCGCCAGCAGGCGGCCACGGATCTTGGCGTCGCCGGCCAGCAGCAGCCAGCTTTCGATCACCAGGAATACCCCCACCGCAGCCCAGCCGTTGAGCAGGCGCAGGATCGACCACCAGGTGGTGTCGTAGAACAGGCCCTGCAACAGGATGGTCGCGCCGATCAGCGCGGCGAAGCTGCTGTAGGCGCGGATATGGCCGATGCGCAGGATCAACCGGTCGTTGACGATTGCGCCGAGGGTCAGGCCGATGAAGTAGGCCGAGGACACCACGCCAATGGTGGTCGCCGATTCGCCGGCCGCGTCCAGGCGCAGGGTGGTCAGGGAAGACATGAAGCCATTGCCCAGGGCAATGATGAACAGGCCGAGCAGGGGTGCCAGCGCCATCGCCAGCAAACGGGGAGACATACGTACCTCAAGGTTGGAATAAGCCAAGCTGCGCCTTTTGCGCTGCGTGCACGGAATGCGACCTGGGCAAGGGTCAACCGCTGGACCTCAAGGGGAGGCCGGGCGGGGGCGGTTGAGCCTGTGGCACATGCGCGATGTGGCGAAAGGCGCGGACGCTGTCCTTGCGGGCGGTTGCCACCGAATGGGCGACGGGCGAAAAGGAGGCGGGATTTTACGGGCTGTGGCGGATTTGCCAAGAGGGCGCTGGCTGCGACGAGAGGCCGCAGGCACGCGAGTATGTGCTCAGTACGCGTCTGCCTCAGAAGGCATACATGATAATTAGCATTAATAATGTCTTTTAACTATATGAATTTAGAGAATTATTTATTCTAGAATTTACTTTAACTATTGATGATTGCGCTCGGTTTTCGCCCCGGCGATGAAACCAAGGCGAGCACCAGGAAGTGTAGATGCGATCTCCGGTGGACCCCGAGGCGTACGCCGGCAGGGCTGCAGCGCCTATGAGATCGAGCGCCGCCCGCGCGGCGCTTCGCGGGTAAACCCGCTCCCACATGGGCCGCGCTAACCTCGAGGCAAGCATCGTACCTGTGGGAGCTGGCTTGCCAGCGATGAGGCCTGCACTGACAACATAAGACAGTTGCTCCCACATGAACCTGTCAGGCCAAGGTTGCCAGCCTTGGCGCACGGCGATGCACACCTGGAGGCATTAATGCGCATAATGCGCGGCAGGTTTTTCAGGGAGATCCTACACAATGCTGGCCTCGTTGTTCGCCGTCCTGGCGCCTGTGTTCATCGTCGCCGGTATCGGCTACACCTGGGCCCGCCGCGGCCTGGACTACCCGACCGAATTCATTGCGCGGGTGGTCATGACCGTCGGCACGCCCGCGCTGGTGCTGTCCACGCTCAACCGCACCCAACTCGATCCCGCCGCCTTCACCAGCATGGCCCTGGCCTGCGTGCTGTGCATGCTGGGCATGGCGCTGACCGGTTACCTGGTATGCCGCCTCAGTGGCCGGCACTGGCGCGTGCTGATGCCGGCTTTCATGTTCCCCAACACCGGCAACATGGGCCTGCCGATCAGCCTGTACGCCTTCGGCGAGCACGGCCTGGCACTGGCGGTGGCGTTCTTCCTGACCTTGTCGATCTTCCAGTTCACCCTGGGTATCGCCATTGCCGGTGGCGCCGCCTCGTTCAAGGCGCTGCTGCGCAACCCCATCGTGATCAGCCTGGTCGGCGCCATGCCGCTGATCTTCCTCGACGTCGAACTGCCGCGCTGGCTGGCCAACACCGCCGACCTGCTGGGCGGCATGACCATCCCGTTGATGCTGCTGACGCTTGGCGTTTCGCTGGCCAGCATTCGCCCGCAGCACATCGGCAGCGGCCTGGTGCTGGGTGGGTTGCGTATCGTGCTGGGGGCGGCAGTGGGCTGGGCGGTGGGTACCGCGCTGGGGCTTCAGAGCCTGGAGCGGGCGGTACTGGTGGTGCAGTCGTCGATGCCGGTGGCGGTGTTCAACTACCTGCTGGCGGTGCGGGCCAATCGCGAACCCGAGCAGGTGGCCAACCTGGTGATGTGCTCGACGCTGTTGTCGTTCGTATGGTTGCCGGCCGTGCTGGCCTGGTGGTTGTGAGGGCCGGAGCATTGCCGGCCCTCGCGGGCATCAGCTGCAAGGCTTGCTGTTGAGTGCATCGCCCTGGCGCGGCGCTTGCGCCTGCGATTGGACATGGGTATCGCGCTTGGCTACAGCCTCGGCCTGCTGCTGGCGTTGCTGCGCCAACTGCTCGTTGCGCGCTTGCAGACGCTCGGCGCCGCCTTCGGCGAAGGCTGAAGTGGCCGAGGTTGCGGCCAGCAGGGCGAGGGCGAAAGACAGGGATTTCATGGTGTGACTCCATCGTTGAACCGGAAAACCGGCCGCGGGGCGACCGGGGCGGGGCAAGGATGGCGAGTGCGGATTTTCTCAGGATTAACACAAGGCTCAAGTGCGCGGCCGTTCGTGGCACAAGGCCGCTCCTACAGGCAACCGCATTCCCCTGTAGGAGCGGCCTTGTGCCGCGAAAGGGCTGCGCAGCGGCCCTCAATTGGGCAACTGCTGTTGCACCCAGCCTTGCTCGGTCAAAGCCATGCTGGCAGTTGCCTCAAGCGGTTGGCGACTGCTGTCGAACGCCTGGCCCAGGCCTTTCACGCTGGCCTGCACCCTGGTATCGCCAGCCCATGCGGGAAGTTCGCTGACCCTGTAGCGGTAGGTCACCTTCGATACCTTCCTGCCAGCCTGTTCGGCCGGCGCAGTGAACTGCTCGATGGCGGTGACCTGCGCCTTGCCGAAGCACAACCCGCCGACCTTGTTGTTGCCAGCGTCGGCCTTGTAGTACTTGCGACCTTCATCGGTCAGCGCGTAGGCGTAATAGATGTCGGTGCGTGCCGCTTGCCACAGGCGAGCAGGCACTTCAGTGCGGGCAATCTCTTTCTCGCTGACCACGCCGACCTGAGCCAGGGCATGCAACGCCTTGTTGTTGCCGTCGACGTCGAAATCGCGGGTGCGGGTAGGGAAGCTGCTGATCACGAAACAATGCGGGTACTGGCTGTCGAGCCAGGTTTGCGCGGCCTGGCGTAGGCCGGCCTCGGTGGCTTGCCGGTCGTCCGAGCAGCCGAGCAGGGTCGCCAGCAGGGCCAGCGGTACGAGCTTCCTGTCCATCGTGGGGCTTCCTTGAATTGCCAAAATGCAGGTCGAGCGCCGGCCCGGGCCGGCGGCGACAGGATTAGAACCCGCGGGCCAGAGCGGCCGCAATCGTGGCAAGTGGACATGCCGGCAGCCCGCCCGGCAAATCGCCGAGGCTCATCCATACTGCTCTGATCCGCCACGGCAGCGCCGCGGCATTCAGGGGTTGGCACAGGGGAGCAGACGATGGCCAAGGTTGCAGGCAAGAAAAACAAAGCGAATGACGCCGGGAAACTCGGGCGCAAAGACTACGAGAGCGAACTGAAGAAGCTGCACGTGGAGCTGGTCAAACTGCAGCAGTGGGTGGTGGAGAAGGGCCTGAAGGTGTGCATCATCTTCGAAGGCCGCGATGGCGCCGGCAAGGGCGGCACCATCAAGGCCATCACCGAGCGCGTCAGCCCCCGGGTGTTCCGCGTTGTGGCGCTGCCGGCGCCGACCGAACGCGAGAAGACCCAGATCTACGCCCAGCGCTACCTCACCCATTTGCCGGCCGCCGGCGAAGTGGTGATCTTCGACCGCAGCTGGTACAACCGTGCCGGTGTCGAGCGGGTAATGGGCTTTTGCACGGATGAGCAGTCACACAAGTTTCTGACCGTGGTGCCGATGTTCGAGCGGATGATGGTCGAGTCGGGGATCATCCTGCTCAAGTATTGGCTGGAGGTCAGCGCCGAAGAGCAGACCCGGCGCCTGCAGGACCGCATCGACGACGGCCGCAAGCTGTGGAAACTGTCACCCATGGACCTCAAGTCGTACAACCGTTGGGACGAGTACACTCGCGCCCGCGACGACATGTTCGCCGCCTCCGACTCGTCCTGGGCACCGTGGTTCATGGCCCGCTCCGAGGACAAGCGCAAGGCGCGGCTGAATATCATCAGCCACCTGCTGCAGCAGGTCCCGTACAAGGACCTCAGCCACAAGCACAAGATCGAGCTGCCCAAGCGCGGCAAGATCGGCAAGTACAAGTCGCAGCCTTACCCGTTCAAGATGGTCGGCGAGCGCTTCTGAAGCACGGGCCTGGGCTGGCCTCAGGCCCTGTCCAGCGCTTCGAGCCGCCCGTCACGCCCCAGGTGATAGCGCTGCAGGTCCTGCGCCAGGGTCAGGTGGCCGCTGTAGTGCGCCATGGCCTCCTCGCGCACTTCTGCGATCGAGTTGCCACGGCCGTTGGCCGTGGGCTGGTAGCGGGCACTGAAGTGGGTCAGCACCAGGTTCTTCACACCCGCGGCGTCGGCAAAACGCGCCACCTGCGCGGCTGTGCTGTGGCCGAAGTTGGTCTGGCTGCGCTCGACCACCGGCTGGGTGAAGGTGGCTTCGTGTACCAGCACGTCGACGCCCCGGGCCAGCTCGGCAAGCAGCTCGGGGCGGTCGTTGTCGCCGCAGACGATGATCCGTTGCGGAGGGCGCGTGGGTTGCAGGTAATCACGGGGCTCGAGCGTGCGGCCCTCATGGGCGACGGCCAGGCCATGGGCCAGTTGCCCCCACAGCGGCCCGGCCGGGATACCGTCAGCCTTCAGGCGGGTGGTATCCAGCCGTGGTGCGGGGTCGCGCTCATCGAACACGTAGCCCCAGGAGGGCACGCGGTGCGACAACGCGATCGTGCTCACTTCGACATTGCCGGCGCTGAAGCCTTTGAAGGTTTCCAGCGCCTGCAGCTGCAATTCGAACGGCAGGAAGGTCTCGCTCACCGCCAGGCTCTGGCGCACCCAGCCAAGCAGGGCGTCGGGCAGGACCAGCGGCAACGGCTCCTGGCGCCCGGACATGCCGGCGCTGGCCAGCAGCCCGGGCAGGCCGAAGCAATGGTCGCCATGGACGTGGGTGATGAAGATCCCGCGCAGGTCCCGCACGGAAAGCGGGCTGTGCAGCAACTGGTGCTGGGTACCCTCGCCGCAATCGACCAGGTACCAGCCGTGGCCGGTGGATTCGATGACAGCGGTGGCGCTGACGTTGCGGGCCTTGGTGGGCACACCGGAGGAGGTGCCCAGAAACTGCAGGTCCATTGCCTGACTCCTTGACATGACGGCTTTCCTGCCCCGCAGGCGCGGGGCGCGGGGAGGCTAGCACGCCAGGCGCGGCGGGAGAAGCTGCACAGGTGCCGTACAGACACCTGTGCGGGGAGTGCCAGGCGTCAGGCGCCGCCGCGGTCGTCACCCACATCGTGATTGGCGCCGTCATCGGCGCCATGGCCGACACCGTGGGCTTCGCCGGCGTCATGGTTGGCGCCGTCGTCCGCGCCGTGGCCGACACCGTGCAGGCCACCGGCCTCGTGGTTGCCGCCATCGTCGGCGCCATGGCCGCCTGCCGAGCCGCCGTGGCCTGAGCCACCGCTGCCACCGCTGCCACCGCCGCTGCCGCCATGACCACCGCCGCCGCTACCCCCTCCACCGTGGCCGCCGCCACCACCTCCGCCGCCATGGCCGCCACCTCCGCCACCTCCGCCACCTCCGCCACCTCCGCCGCCGCCATGGCCACCTCCGCCACCACCACCGTCCTTCGCCATGGCGCTTGAAAATGCGCTCAGGTTGTCCGGCAGCAGCACGGACGATGCCGAGAGCACGCCGCCGATGGCCAGCATCCACACGATTTTTTTCAACTGCATAGTGATCTCCGCTCAGCGTTGCCTGCGTTTGCTTGCAGGGAAGGCCACAGCCGGCGGACCTCGGCCGCCTGGGTGGCGGCCCGCCAGTCGTCTGGCAGGGTCCTGGAGCACGATCCTTCGAAGGCCGATGGGCCGTGTCGCGGCGATTGCCGCTTTGATAGATGAGCGTAGTTTGTAATGCGCAGTTACAAGTGCCGGTTGTCAGGGGTGGGGAGTCGAGGGTTTCTGATTGAAACCGCGTGCGCGCCAGCAGGTGCTTGGCGACAGCTTTGCAGCGTTCTCA
>NZ_QKVM01000037.1 GCF_003231305.1 Pseudomonas sichuanensis
GCCGACTGGCCCAGCTCCACGCCCAGCTGGCGAGACAAGCAAGGCCAGCGCTTCCACGCCTCCCCGGTCTCAGGGCTCGACAGCTTGTCGCGATAGCGCTCCACCGATTCCACGGCAAAGCTCTCATCGTCGAGCATTTCATCCACCGAGTGGTGCACCACCTCATCCAGCTGATTGGCAAAGGTCTCGCCGATCAGTTGATGGGCGATCACGTTGGCCACCGTGGTATCCACCGGAATCAGCGGCTGCTGGAAATGGCGGATGTACAGGTCGTTGACCTCCTCCACCAGACGATGCGCCAGGTAGGCCTCGTCCAGCAGGCAGTCGAGGCCGACATGCCCGGCCATCACGCTGGGTGGCTGCAGGAAGTAGGCTTCGGCGATTTTCAGCACCGGTTTGATCTGCGACTCGATGCCGGCCTCGCGGGCCACGCTGTGCGCGGCCTCGAGCAACTCCGGCACTTCGTTGATATAGGCGCCGACGAAGCGCGCCAGGGTACCCTGGGCATCCTGCTCGGGTAGTTGGATCGAAGGATGCAAGTGCGGCAATTGCTGCTCGAGACGGGTTTTCAGCTGGCCTGTGCGGCTCTCATGTTGATGGGCATTTTCAATCTGCTCGCGTACAGCAGCGATGTTCATGACAACTCCAGGGACAAGGCGTTACAAACGGAAGACACTAAGTTAGCTCGCTTACGAGATTGGCTAAGACGCATTTGTTATATCACTGAGACACGTGTAGGAAATTGGCTATATCAATATGCCATCATTGTGCCCCAGCCCAGCATCCATGCGGCTTTCAGCGCAAACGTTTGGTTTGGTGAAAGTCATTTGATGGTGTTCATTGCGCGCCATTGGTCGCTGTCTATACTCCCGATGAAACGTGATTCGTTGATGAGGCCCGACTGCCTTTAGCAGGGGGCTCGGTCGTCGAAGTCAGCAGTCTTGACCGCCGTACCCTTCTTTGTCGTAGCAGGTCGTCCACGCCTCCGGGACTACAAGAACGATAAGGGGAACCCGCAATGATGCGACATCCACATGTCTGGATGGGCCTCCTGCTGTGGTCGGTGTTTGGTCAGGCACAGGCTGCATGGACCGTGAACATGGCGCCCGGGGCGACGGAAGTCTCCCACGCCGTCTTCGACCTGCACATGACCATCTTCTGGATCTGCGTGATCATCGGCATCGTGGTGTTCGGCGCGATGTTCTGGTCGATGGTCATCCACCGCCGCTCCACCGGCCAGCAGCCTGCGCATTTCCACGAGCACACCTGGGTGGAAATCCTCTGGACGGTCGTTCCCTTCCTGATCCTGGTGGCCATGGCCATCCCGGCCACCAAGACCTTGATCGACATCTACGACGCCACCGACTCGGACATCGATATCCAGGTCACCGGCTACCAGTGGAAGTGGCACTACAAGTACCTGGGCCAGGACGTCGAGTTCTTCAGCAACCTGGCCACCCCCGCCGACCAGATCCACAACAAGGCGCCCAAGGACGAGCACTACCTGCTCGAAGTCGATCAGCCGCTGGTGCTGCCGGTGGGCGCCAAGGTGCGCTTCCTGGTGACGGCCGCCGATGTCATCCACTCCTGGTGGGTGCCGGCCTTCGCGGTCAAGCGCGACGCCATCCCCGGCTTCGTCAACGAGGCCTGGACGCGTATCGAGAAGCCCGGCATCTACCGCGGCCAGTGCACCGAGCTGTGCGGCAAGGACCACGGCTTCATGCCGGTGGTGGTCGAGGTGAAATCCAAGGCCGACTACGACACCTGGCTCGGTGAGCGCAAGGCCGAGGCGGCCAAGCTCAAGGAGCTGACCAGCAAGGAATGGACCCTCGAAGAACTGGTGGCGCGCGGCGACAAGATCTACCACACCACCTGCGTGGCCTGTCACCAGGCCGAGGGCCAGGGCCTGCCGCCGATGTTCCCGGCGCTCAAAGGCTCGAAGATCGCCACCGGGCCGAAGGAAGGCCATCTGAGCATCGTCTTCCACGGCAAGCCCGGCACCGCCATGGCGGCGTTCGGCAAGCAACTCTCGGAAGTCGATATCGCCGCCGTGGTCACCTACGAGCGCAACGCCTGGGGCAACAACAAGGGCGACATGGTCACGCCGAAGGATGTGCTGGCGCTCAAGCAGGCCGAAGCGCAATGAGCCGGGCTACCCGCGGCAATCAGTGGATTGCAGGAGACAGGACATGAGTGCAGTGATCGACGACCACGCCCACGGCCATGACCACGCGCACGGCCCGGCCAAGGGCCTGATGCGCTGGGTGCTGACCACCAACCACAAGGACATCGGCACGATGTACCTGTGGTTCGCCTTCACCATGTTCCTGCTCGGCGGCTCGTTCGCCATGGTGATCCGTGCCGAGCTGTTCCAGCCGGGCCTGCAGATCGTCGAGCCGGCCTTCTTCAACCAGATGACCACCATGCACGGGCTGATCATGGTGTTCGGCGCGGTGATGCCGGCCTTCGTAGGCCTGGCCAACTGGATGATCCCGCTGATGATCGGCGCGCCCGACATGGCCCTGCCGCGGATGAACAACTTCAGCTTCTGGCTGCTGCCGGCGGCCTTCCTGCTGCTGGTCTCGACCCTGTTCAGCCCCGGCGGCGGGCCGAATTTCGGCTGGACCTTCTACGCCCCGCTTTCAACCACCTACGCCCCGGCCAGCGTGACCTTCTTCATCTTCGCCATCCACCTGATGGGCATCAGCTCGATCATGGGCGCGATCAACGTGATCGCCACCATCCTCAACCTGCGTGCCCCGGGCATGACCCTGATGAAGATGCCGCTGTTCGTCTGGACCTGGCTGATCACCGCGTTCCTGCTGATCGCGGTGATGCCGGTGCTGGCCGGCGTGGTGACCATGATGCTGATGGACATCCACTTCGGCACCAGCTTCTTCAGCGCTGCCGGCGGCGGCGACCCGGTGCTGTTCCAGCACGTGTTCTGGTTCTTCGGCCACCCCGAGGTGTACATCATGATCCTGCCGGCGTTCGGCGCGGTCAGCTCGATCATCCCGGCGTTCTCGCGCAAGCCGCTGTTCGGCTACACCTCGATGGTCTACGCCACCGGGGCGATCGCCTTTCTGTCGTTCATCGTCTGGGCCCACCACATGTTCGTGGTCGGCATCCCGGTGGTGGGCGAGCTGTTCTTCATGTACGCGACCATGCTGATCGCCGTGCCCACCGGGGTGAAGGTGTTCAACTGGGTCAGCACCATGTGGGAAGGCTCGCTGACCTTCGAGACGCCGATGCTGTTCGCCATCGCCTTCGTCATCCTGTTCACCATCGGCGGGTTCTCCGGGCTGATGCTGGCCATCGCACCGGCGGACTTCCAGTACCACGACACCTACTTCGTGGTGGCGCACTTCCACTACGTGCTGGTGCCCGGGGCGATCTTCGGGATCTTCGCCTCGGCCTATTACTGGCTGCCGAAGTGGACCGGGCACATGTACGACGAGACCTTGGGCAAGTTGCACTTCTGGCTGTCGTTCATCGGCATGAACATGGCCTTCTTCCCCATGCATTTCGTCGGCCTGGCCGGCATGCCCCGGCGGATCCCCGACTACAACCTGCAGTTCGCCGACTTCAACATGGTCTCGTCGATCGGCGCGTTCATGTTCGGCGCCACGCAGATCTTCTTCCTGTTCATCGTCATCAAGTGCATCCGTGGCGGCGCGCCGGCGCCGGCCAAGCCGTGGGACGGTGCCGAGGGGCTGGAGTGGTCGATACCGTCGCCGGCGCCCTACCACACCTTCCAGACTCCGCCGGAAGTGAAGTAGGAGCGCGCCCATGGACGGCCTGTCGCTGCGCCGCCTGGTCACCCGCCTGGTCATGCTGACCGTGGTGATGTTCGCCTTCGGCTTTGCCCTGGTGCCGATCTATGACGTGATGTGCAAGGCCTTCGGCATCAACGGCAAGACCGGCGGGCAGTACGAGGGCAGTCAGGTCAGCGACCCGACGCGTTCGGTGCGGGTGCAGTTCATGTCGACCAACGCGGGCGACATGAGCTGGGAGTTCCACTCCAGCGCCGACCAGATCGAGGTCAACCCGGGTGCGGTGAACCAGATGATCTTCATTGCCCGCAACCCGACCAAGCACCCGATGAGCGCCCAGGCCATCCCCAGCATCACCCCGGCCGAGGCGGCGGCGTATTTCCACAAGACCGAATGCTTCTGCTTCACCCAGCAGGTGCTGCAGCCTGGCGAGCGCATCGAGATGCCGGTGCGCTTCATCGTCGACCGCGACCTGCCGGATTCGGTGAAACACCTGACCCTGGCCTACACCTTGTTCGACATCACCGCTCGCCACCCCCCGGTCGCCCAAGCCGCGACCGAGGGCGCCCGTTGAGGGAAGGAGATACGTCATGGCAAGCCACGAGCATTACTACGTACCGGCGCAGAGCAAGTGGCCGATCATCGCCACGATCGGCATGTTCATCACGGTGTTCGGCCTGGGCACCTGGTTCAACGACCTGAAGGCCGGCCACCCGGAATCCCACGGGCCGCTGATCTTCTTCGTCGGTGCGCTGTTCCTGGCGTACATGCTGTTCGGCTGGTTCGGCGCGGTGGTCAAGGAGAGTCATGCCGGGTTGTACAGCGCGCAGATGGACCGCTCGTTCCGCTGGGGCATGAGCTGGTTCATCTTTTCCGAGGTGATGTTCTTCATGGCCTTCTTCGGCGCGCTGTTCTACGTGCGCGTGCTGGCCGGGCCGTGGCTGGGCGGCGAAGGGGCCAAGGGCGTGGCGCACATGCTCTGGCCCAGTTTCGAGTTCGCCTGGCCGCTGCTGCACACGCCAGACCCGAAACTGTTCCCGCCGCCTAAAGAGGTCATCGACCCGTGGCACCTGCCGCTGATCAACACCATCCTGCTGGTGAGCTCCAGCGTGACCATCACCATTGCCCACCATGCCTTGCGCAAGGGGCACCGTGGACCGCTGAAATTCTGGATGGCGCTGACCATTCTCCTGGGTATCAGCTTCATCACGTTGCAGGCCTACGAGTACCACGAGGCTTATACCAAGCTGGGGCTGACGCTGGGGTCGGGGATCTATGGCGCGACGTTCTTCATGCTGACCGGCTTCCACGGTGCGCACGTGACCTTGGGCACGATCATCCTGATCGTGATGTTCGTGCGCATTCTGCGCGGGCACTTCAACCCGGAGAAGCACTTCGGATTCGAGGCCGCCAGCTGGTACTGGCACTTCGTCGACGTGGTCTGGGTGGGGTTGTTCATCTTTGTTTACGTTCTATAGAACGAAGGCCCCGTGGGAGCGGGCTTGCCCCGCGATTGCAATCGCGGGGCAAGCCCGCTCCCACGGGTGAATGAAGTGTTCAGAACGGCGCGTGTGACACCAACTGCCCACTGATCAAGCCCCAGGCCACCAGCCCGATGGTCAGGGCCGCCAGGGTGACACGCAGGGTGAGGGCTTTGAGCAGCCGGGTCGACTGGTCGTCGTCCTTGACCAAAAACACCAGGCCACTGAACAGGCTGGCGACGGTGGCCAGCAGCATCAGGACTATCGCGGCCTTGAGCATGACGAGACTCCGGGGGGATGCGGTGATGAGTGCAAGTATAGCGTTCGACCTTGCGGGGCCACGGTGAAGCCGTTTCGCCCCGGCTGGATCCCGACCCTGGTGGTGCTTGCGCTGCTGCCGGGGCTGATCGCGCTTGGCTTCTGGCAGCTGGGCCGGGCCGACGACAAGCGCGCCCTGATGGACAGCTACGCCGAACGCCAGGTGGAGGCGCCACTGGCCGCCGCTCAGCTTGCCCAGTTGCCGGACCCTGCCTTCTACCGAGTGCACCTTTATGGCCGTTTCGACGCCCGCCACAGTCTGCTGCTGGACAACCAGATGCGCGACGGCCAGGCCGGCGTCGAACTGCTGCAGCCCTTCCACGACCAGGCCAGCGGCCAGTGGCTGCTGGTCAATCGCGGCTGGTTGCCCTGGCCCGATCGGCGTGTGCCGGTGCAGTTCGTCACACCCGATCAAGCCCTGGCACTGGATGCCTCGGTCTATGTGGCACCCGGCAAGACCTTCCAGTTGCACCCCGACCCCGCCGGCGGCCAGTGGCCGCATCTGCTGACCGCCGTCGACCCGGCCGGGCTCTGGCAACTGCTGGGGCGTGAAGGCTTCGCCCACGAACTGCGCCTGGAGCCTGGGCCGGCCAGCTACCGACTGGGTTGGCCGGTGGTCGCCATGGGCCCGGAAAAGCACCTGGGCTATGCCGTGCAGTGGTTTGCCCTGGCCACCACGCTGGTGCTGCTTTACCTGTATTTCGGCTGGCACAACCACAACAAGGAGAATCGCCATGGCCGCCGCCACGAGTCCACTGAACGTGCCTGAAGGGCGCAAGGCCCGCGGGCGCTTGCAGCTGCTGTTGATCCTGTTCGTCGTGCTGGGGCCGATGATCCTCGCCACCAGCATGTACAAACTGCAGTTCTGGGTGCCGGAGGGGCGCAGCTTCCATGGGGTGATGATCGGCAATGGCCAGAGCCGCGCCGACATTGGCATCGATGCCCAGGACGAGCGCTGGCAGCTGTTGGTCAGCACTCCGCAGGCCTGCGCCGAGGACTGCCGCCAGCTGGTGTACCTGGCTCGGCAGATCCAGGTGGGCCTGGGCCGTGACGCCAGCCGCGCCAGCCATGCCCTGGCCGCCGCGCAGGCGCTCGATGCGGATTACCAGGCTGTGCTCGGTCGTGAATATCCGCAGCTGCAACGCTACCCGCTGGATAGCCAGCGCTACCAGCAGCAGGTCGGCGAGCCCGGCCCGCAGCTGTGGATCGTCGACCCCCACGGCAACCTGGTGCTGCGCTACGACGCCAAGGTCAACGGCAAGAAAGTGCTGGACGACCTGCGCCACCTGCTCAAGCTGTCCAACATTGGCTAGGAGCCTGCCATGGCCAGACCAGGATTTCGCCTTGCCGTGTTCGCCACCCTGCTGGCGTTGTTGGTGGTGTTGCTCGGTGCCTACACCCGCCTGACCCACGCCGGCCTCGGTTGCCCCGACTGGCCGGGTTGTTACGGCTTCATCGGCGTGCCCAAGAGCGAGGCGCAGTTGGCCCACGCCGAACTGCACTTCCCCGAGCACCCGGTGGAAGAGGCCAAGGGCTGGGCCGAAATGACCCACCGCTACTTCGCCGGCAGCCTGGCGCTGGTGATCGCCCTGCTCGCCTTCCAGGCCGTGCGCCGGCATGCCCGCGATGGCCAGCCTTATCGTCTGCCGCTGCTGTTGCTGGCGGTGGTCCTGGCCCAGGCGGCCTTCGGCATGTGGACGGTGACGCTCAAGTTGTGGCCGCAGGTGGTCACCGCGCACCTGCTTGGCGGGTTCACCACCCTGAGCCTGCTTTTCCTGCTATCCCTGCGTCTATCCCGGGCCTTTGCGCCACTCCCTAAATTGCCTTTGAGCCTGCGCCGGATAGCCGCCCTGGCCTTGCTGGTGGTGATCGGCCAGATCGCCCTGGGGGGTTGGGTGAGTGCCAACTATGCGGCGGTGGCCTGTATCGACCTGCCCACCTGCCATGGCCAGTGGTGGCCGGCGGCGGACTTCAGCAACGGCTTCCACCTTACCCAGCATGTCGGCCCCAACTACCTGGGCGGGCAGCTGGACAGCGATGCGCGCACGGCGATCCATATCAGCCATCGCCTGGGCGCGTTGCTGGTGACGGCGGTGCTGCTGCTGCTCAGCTGGAAGCTCCAGCGCCATGGCCTGGGCGGCCTGGCGCGCCTGGTGTTGCTGGCCCTGGGGCTGCAATTGAGCCTGGGCATCAGCAACGTGCTGCTGCACCTGCCGCTGGCCGTGGCGGTGGCGCATAACGCCGGCGGCGCCCTGCTGCTGTTGAGCATGGTGCTGGTGAACTACCGCATCCGCGTGGCCGACAAGGTGCGCGTAGGCCAAGGTTGGCGCCTGACCCCGGTCACCGGCGTGGGCCTCACCCATCACATGAGGAACGATTCGTGGCGACGCTTCTGAGCGCTGAGCGACAGCGCGCCGGTTGGCGCGACTATCTGGAGCTGACCAAGCCCAAGGTGGTGGTGCTGATGCTGATCACCTCACTGGTGGGCATGTTCCTCGCCACCCGTGCCGGCGTGGCCTGGAGCGTGCTGCTGTTCGGCAACCTGGGCATCGCCCTGTGCGCGGGCGGCGCGGCGGTGGTCAACCATGTGCTGGACCGGCGCATCGATGCGCTGATGGCCCGCACCCATAAGCGCCCGTTGGCCCAGGGCCGGGTGGCGCCGCTGCCGGCGCTGTGCTTCGCCACGCTGCTGGCGATGTCGGGGATGGGGTTGCTGCTGGCCTTCACCAATGCACTGACTGCCTGGCTGACCCTGGCCTCGCTGCTGGGCTATGCGGTGCTCTACACCGGCTTTCTCAAGCGTGCCACGCCGCAGAACATCGTGATCGGCGGGCTGGCCGGCGCGGCCCCGCCGCTGCTGGGGTGGGTGGCGGTCAGCGGGCATGTGAGTGCCGAGCCGCTGTTGCTGGTGCTGATCATCTTCGCCTGGACCCCACCGCATTTCTGGGCCCTGGCCATTCACCGCAGGGGCGAGTACGAAAAAGCGGATATTCCGATGCTGCCGGTAACCCACGGCGAGCGTTACACCGCCTTGCATATCCTGCTGTACACCTTGATTTTACTGGCGGTGAGCCTGCTGCCTTACGCCATCCACATGAGCGGGCCGTTGTACCTGGCCTGCGCCCTGGGGCTGGGCCTGCGCTTCCTGCACTGGGCCTGGGTGTTGTACCGTGGCACCCGGCCGCACGCGGCGATCAATACGTTCAAGTACTCTATCGGCTACCTGTTCGCCCTGTTCATCGCCCTGCTCGTTGACCACTACTTGTTGCTGAACCTATGACTCGAACCCAGAAAACCGTATTCATCCTTGTTGCCCTGGTCGCGCTGATCATGGGCCTGACCGTCAACAAGGTGCTCAGTGACCGGGGGCAGTTGAACCCCACTGAACTGATCGATGCCGGCATCATCCTGCTGCCGCAAAGCCGCACCGTGCCGGATGTGTCGATGACCGACCAGAATGGCCAGCCCGTTGCGATGGATCAGCTCAAGGGCAAGTGGTCGCTGCTGTTCTTCGGCTACACCTACTGCCCGGACATCTGCCCGACCACCCTCGCCCAGCTGCGCCAGGTGAAGAGCGAACTGCCGAAAGAGGCGTGGGACCGCTTGCAGGTGGTACTGGTGAGCGTTGATCCGCACCGCGACACGCCGAACCAGCTCAAGCAGTACCTGGGCTATTTCGACAAGGATTTCGTCGGGGTGGCGGGGACTATCGAGGATACCCAGAAGCTGGCCAACGGCCTGAGCATTCCGTTCATTCCGGCCGATACCAGCAAGCCGGGCTACACCGTGGATCACAGCGGCAACCTGGCGGTCGTGGGGCCGGATGGGCGTCAGCGCGGGTTCATTCGTGCGCCGTTCAATAACCAGAAGCTGGTGGCGCAGTTGCCGGGGTTGGTCAAGCGGGATTGATCGAGGCTTGAAAACATCGCGGGGCAAGTCGCAGCGGCGCACCGCCGCGACTTGCCCCGCGATTGTTTCAGGCTTTGATCAGAACGCCGGCACCACAGCGCCTTTGTACTTCTCGGTGATGAACTGCTTCACCTCAGGCGAGTGCAGCGCCGCAGCCAGTTTCTTCATGGCGTCGGAGTCTTTGTTGTCCGGGCGGGCAACCAGGATGTTCACGTACGGCGAGTCGCTGCCTTCGATGGCCAGCGCGTCCTTCTCAGGGTTGAGCTTGGCTTCCAGCGCGTAGTTGGTGTTGATCAGGGCCGCATCGACCTGGGTCAGCACGCGCGGAATGGTGGCCGCTTCCAGCTCACGGAATTTCAGGCCCTTGTCGTTGCCGGTGATGTCTTTCACGGTCGACAGGATGTTCTTGTTGTCCTTGAGCTTGATCACGCCGGCCTTGTCCAGCAGCAGCAGGGCGCGGCCGCCGTTGGTGGCGTCGTTGGGGATGACCACGGTGGCGCCGGAGGCCAGCTCGTCGAGCTTCTTGACCTTGGCCGAGTACACGCCCAGCGGCTCGATGTGCACACCGGTGACGCTGACCAGGTCAGTCTTCTTGGCCTTGTTGAACTCATCCAGGTACGGCTGGTGTTGGAAGAAGTTGGCGTCCAGGCGCTTTTCGGCCACCTGCACGTTCGGCTGGATGTAATCGGTGAACTCCTTGACCTTCAGCTCCACGCCCTCTTTCGCCAGTTGCGGTTTGACGAAGTTGAGGATCTCGGCGTGCGGCACCGGGGTGGCGGCGACGGTCAGGGTTTCGGCGTGGGCCGAGAAGGCCGCGACGGCGGCGACAACAGCAAGCAGCTTCTTCATTGATCACTCCTTGTGAGGGCCGCGACGGCCCCCGAACGGGTCGGCCGGGCCGACCCCATTGGGGTTACTTACGGGAAAAATGCACGACCAGTTTGTCGCCGATCATCTGCAGGACTTGAACCAGGATGACCAGCAGCACCACGGTGACGATCATCACATCGGTCTGGAAACGCTGATAACCGAAGCGGATCGACAGGTCGCCCAGGCCACCGGCGCCAACCACACCGGCCATGGCCGTGTAGGACACCAGGGTGATGGCGGTGACGGTGGTGGCGGCGATGATGCCCGGCATGGCTTCAGGCAGCACCGCCTTGAAGATGATCTGGCGGGTGGTGGCGCCCATCGACTGGGTCGCTTCGATGATGCCGCGGTCCACTTCGCGCAGCGCGGTTTCCACCAGGCGTGCGAAGAATGGCGTGGTCCCCACCACCAGCGGCGGGATGGCCCCGGCGACGCCCAGCGAGGTGCCGGTGATCAGCACCGTGGCGGGGATCATCACGATCAGCAGGATGATGAACGGCAGCGAGCGCACGATGTTGACGATGGTCGCCATCACCGCATAGATCTGCTTGTGCTCGAACATCTGCCGTGGCCCGAACAGGAACAGCAGCACGCCCAGGGGCAGGCCCAGCAGCACGGTGAAGACCAGCGAAGTGAACAGCATGATCAGGGTGTCGCCGGTGGCCAGCCAGATTTCGGCCCAGTCGACGTTGGCGAAGAAATTCAGGGCGTCCATCAACGCAGTACCTCCATATGTACGTCAGCTGCAGTGAAGCGGGCGAATGCCGCGTCCATGTCCCCGCCGATCAGGGCAAGGGTCAGCTGGCCATAGGGGATGTCCTTGATGCGGTCGATGCGCCCGGCAAGGATGCTGTAGTCGACCCCGGTTTCGCGGGCCACGGTGCCCAGCAGCGGTGCATAGGTGGCATCGCCCTGGAAGGTCAGGCGCACGATGCGCCCCGGCACATGGGCGAAGTCGTCGCGCTGGTCGTTCTCGTCGACCTGCTCGTCTTCCTGGACAAAGCGCTTGGTGGTGGCGTGCTGTGGGTGCAGGAACACCTCGGCCACCGGGCCGTGCTCGACGATCTGCCCGGCATCCATCACCGCCACGCGGTCGCAGACCCGGCGGATCACGTCCATCTCGTGGGTGATCAGCACGATGGTCAGCTTCAGTTCGCGGTTGATCTCGGCCAGCAGTTGCAGCACCGAGGCGGTGGTTTGCGGGTCGAGGGCACTGGTGGCCTCGTCGCACAGCAGGATCTTGGGGTTGGTGGACAGGGCGCGGGCAATGCCGACGCGCTGCTTTTGCCCGCCCGACAGCTGTGCCGGGTACTTCTTGGCGTGCTCGGAAAGGCCGACGCGGGCCAGTAGCTCGCTCACGCGCTTGTCGATCGCGGCACGGGGCAGCTCGCCCGCCAGTACCAGCGGCAGGGCGACGTTGTCGGCAACGGTCTTGGAGGCCAGCAGGTTGAAGTGCTGGAAGATCATCCCGACCTGCTGGCGGAAGCGGCGCAGCTGGTTGGCATCGAAGGCGGTGACGTCTTCACCGTCGACGATGATCTTGCCGCCGCTCGGGGCCTCGAGGCGGTTGATCAGGCGCAGCATGGTGCTCTTGCCGGCGCCGGAGTGGCCGATCAGGCCGAACACCTGGCCATCTTCGATGGTCAGGCTGGTCGGGTTCAGGGCCGGGATATCCCTACCGGCGACGCGGTAGGTCTTATGGACGTTTTGAAACTCGATCACTGAGCGAACCTTGTGGGGCGCATGGAATTTGGGTCAGCGGTTAGCTGGGGTCGCGCATTTTAGCCTTTTCCCATAGGCGTTCTTAGCATTTATTTGTGATCTGTCCAATCCGTTGGGCATAACGCGACAACCGGCAATCCTGATTGAACGCTCGCCAAGGCCTCCCAGTCACTAGTTGAACAAGCCCGTACGGGCAGCCTGAAGACTGATGAGGAGAGCCGAACATGGCCAGCAAGAAAGCGCCGCAGCCGCGTGAAAGCCAGGTAGCGGGCACCGACACTCCCGACCGGGCCAATACCAATGCCAAGTTGCAGAGCCTGGAAGCGTTTCGCAGCGATGCCACGGGGCAGGCGCTGCGCACCAACCAGGGCGTCAAGGTCGCCGACAACCAGAACAGCCTCAAGGCAGGCGCGCGCGGGCCGTCGTTGCTCGAAGACTTCATCATGCGCGAGAAGATCACCCACTTCGACCATGAGCGCATCCCCGAACGTATCGTCCATGCTCGGGGCGCCGGCGCCCATGGCTACTTTCAATGCTATGGCTGCCATGCCGAGCTGACCAAGGCCGGCTTCCTGCAGGACCCGGAGAAGATCACCCCGGTATTCGTGCGTTTTTCCACCGTGCAGGGGCCGCGTGGTTCGGGCGATACCGTGCGTGATGTGCGCGGCTTTGCGGTGAAGTTCTACACCGACGAAGGCAACTTCGACCTGGTCGGCAACAACATGCCGGTGTTCTTCATCCAGGACGCGATCAAGTTCCCCGACTTCGTGCACGCGGTGAAGCCCGAGCCGCACAACGAGATGCCCACCGGCGGCTCGGCCCATGACACGTTCTGGGACTTCGTCTCGCTGGTGCCGGAGACGGCGCACATGGTCATCTGGGCCATGTCCGACCGCGCCATCCCGCGTAGCCTGCGAATGATGGAGGGCTTTGGCGTGCACACCTTCCGCCTGGTCAATGCCGACGGCGTGGCCAGCTTCGTCAAGTTCCACTGGAAACCTCGCCAGGGCGTGCATTCGCTGCTGTGGGACGAGGCACAGAAGCTGGCCGGCAAGGACGCCGATTACCACCGCCGCGACCTGTGGGAGGCCATCGAGACCGGCAATTGCCCTGAATGGGAGCTGGGCGTGCAGGTCGTTTCCGAGGCCGATGAACACAGGTTCGGGTTCGACCTGCTCGACCCGACCAAGCTGATCCCTGAGGAGCTGGTACCGGTGACCCCGCTGGGCAAGATGGTGCTCGATCGCAACCCCGACAACTTCTTTGCCGAGGTTGAGCAGGTTGCCTTTTGCCCCGGGCATATCGTGCCGGGCATCGATTTCAGCAACGACCCCTTGCTGCAGGGCCGGCTGTTCTCCTACACCGACACGCAGATCAGCCGCCTCGGTGGGCCGAACTTCCACGAAATCCCAATCAACCGGCCAATCGCGCCCAACCACAGCAGCCAGCGCGATGCCATGCACCGCATGACCCTCGACAAGGGCCGCGCCGCCTACGAGCCGAACAGTATCGATGGTGGCTGGCCGAAAGAGACCCCGGCCGCTGCACGGCAAGGTGGCTTCGAGAGTTATCAGGAACGCATCGATGCGAACAAGATCCGCGAGCGTAGTGCGTCGTTCGCTGACCACTTTTCCCAGGCACGGCTGTTCTTCCAGAGCATGAGCGCGAGCGAGCAGCAGCACATCATCAAGGCCTACAGCTTCGAGCTGGGCAAGGTGGAGCGTGAAGCGATCCGGGTGCGGGAGGTGAACGAAATACTCGCCAACATCGATCTGAAGCTGGCAGCGGCGGTGGCAAGCAACCTCGGGCTGCCGGCGCCCAAGGCGGGGACGGTCAAGGTAAAAGCCGGCAAGCCAGCGCAGTCAAAGGCTTTGAGCCAGATGAATCACCCGGGGAGCATCGGTATCAAGGGGCGCAAGGTCGCCGTGCTGGTGGCCAATGGGGTGGACGGCGCGAGCGTCGACAAGGTTGTCAAGGCCCTGGAGGCGCAGAGTGCCCGGCCCGTGTTGCTGGGGCCGACTTCGGCGCCGGTGAAAACCGCCGATGGCCAGCTGTTGCCGGTGGATGCCGCGATGGAGGGCATGCCGTCGGTCATGTTCGACGGGGTGTGGGTGCCGGCCGGCAAGGCTTCGCTTGAAGCGCTGCACAGCAGCGGTGTGGCCCGGCATTTTCTGCTGGAGGCTTACAAGCACCTCAAGCCCATGGGGTTGGCCGTGGACGGCAAGCTGCTGTTGAACACATTGGGGTTGAAGGAGGATGCGGGGTTGCTGCTGGGGGATCAGCAGAAGGTGTTCGAGCAGTTCTTCAAGGCTGTTGAAGGGCACCGGGTGTGGGTGCGGGAGGCGGCTGCCGAGTCTGTGCCGGCCTAGGCAGAGCATTGCGGGGCAAGCCCGCTCCCACGCGTTATCCAGCGTGGGAGCGGGCTTGCCCCGCGATTGATTCACTGCTGATGGGGGATCAATACCACCTGCGCCGGCAACGAACGCTGGATCTCGTGCTTCTGGTTCAGCACGAAATCACTGTCGAGCTTGTGCACGCGCTTGTGCAGCAGCGTCTTGAGCCAGGGCGCATCCTCGGTGCGGGGCACCTGGAACACCACGTCGCACTGGTAGTTCACCACGTCGGCGGCGATGTCATCGAGCTGGCGGCGCAGGGCGCGGCTGTCGGTGGTCTTCAGGGCGATCACGGTGCTCGGGGCAGTCGGGTCGAGCAGCCGGGCCTTGGGTTGTGCCGCAGCGGCCTTGAGGGCAGCCTCGGCTTTTTCCAGCTCGGCCTTGCGTGCCTGGGCCATGGTGTCGCCACCGGTCACGGCCGGGGCTTGCGGCATCAGTGCACGAGCGCGGGCCAGCGCGGTGGCGGCGGCATTCACATCGCCTTTCTGCAGGACGATCTGGCTGCGGCGCAGATAGGCTTCGGCCAGCTGACGCTGGTGGGGCTCCAGGCGCGCATCGTCGGGTGCCTGGGCCTGCAGGGCGGCCAGTTGATCTTCGGCGGTGGCCAGCTCATTGCTGGCAATGTTCTGCTCCAGCTGCTGCCAGGCATCCGGTTGGGCAGGCGCGGCCGGCTGCTCGGCGGGCGTGCTGGCGCAGGCCGTCAGGAACAGGGAAAACGCGGCAACAAGCAGATAACGTGAGGCGAACGGCTTCATTCCTGCGACTCTCTATTTGCGCAAAAAGCGAGCAAGTCTACACCCAGGTGCGCACGCTCGAAAATAGGTCTGGTTGACCTTGAACCTGCGAAAAGGTTGCAGGCTGCGTTGGTTCGCAGCCTGATTTTTCAGCGCTTTGGCAACGCCAGGCTCAGCAAGAATAGCACTGCCGCGCAGACCACGATCGACGGCCCGGCGGGGGTGTCCTTGAACCAGGACATGGCCAGCCCTGCGCACACGGCCGTGACCCCCAGCAGGCTGGCGCCCAGGGCCATCTGCTCCGGTGAGCGGGCGTGACGCTGTGCCGCGGCCGCCGGGATGATCAGCAACGAGGTGATCAGCAGCACGCCGACAATCTTCATCGCTACCGCGATCACTACGGCGATCAGCAGCATCAACGCCAGGCGCAGGCCCGCCACGGGCAGCCCCTCGACCATCGCCAGCTCCTCATGCACGGTGACGGCCAGCAAGGGGCGCCAGAACATCGCCAGCAGCACCAGCACCAGCGCGCTGCCGCCGAGGATCCAGCCCAGGTCGGTGGTGCTGATCGCCAGCAGGTCACCGAACAGGTAGGCCATCAGGTCGATGCGCACGTCGTGCATGAAGCTCAGCGCCACCAGCCCCAGCGACAGGGTGCTGGGGGCGAGGATGCCGAGCAGGGTGTCGGACGCCAGCGGCTGGCGCTGCTGCAGCGTCACCAGCAGGATCGCCAGCAACAGGCAGCCGACCGTCACCGCCAGCGCCGGGCTGACATCCAGGGCCAGGCCCAGCGCCACGCCGAGCAGCGCGGCATGGGACAAGGTGTCGCCGAAATAGGCCATGCGCCGCCACACCACGAACGAACCGAGGGGGCCGGCCACCAGCGCCAGCGACAGGCCGGCAAGCAAGGCATACAGAAGAAAATCAGCCATGCTTGCAGTGCTCTCCGTGAACATGGGCGCCAGGGGCGATCACTGCGCCGTGCAGGTCGTGGCTGTGATCGTGATGGTGGTGGTAGACGGCCAGGCTCTTGGCGTTCTGGCCGAACAGCTCGACGAAGGCCGGGTCGCCGCTGACCTGCTCCGGGTGGCCCGAGCAGCAGACGTGGCGGTTGAGGCAGACCACCTGGTCGGTGGTGCTCATCACCAGGTGCAGATCGTGGCTGACCATCAGCACGCCGCAGCCATGGCGATCGCGCAGACGGGTGATGAGGTTGTAGAGCTCGGTCTGGCCGACCACGTCGACCCCCTGCACCGGCTCGTCCAGCACCAGCAGCTCGGGCTCGCGCAGCAGTGCGCGGGCCAGCAGCACACGCTGCATTTCACCGCCGGAGATGGTCTGGATCGGGCTGTCGATCACCTGCTCGGCACCGACTTCCTGCAGCGCCGACAAGGCTGCCGCGCGGTCTACCCCGGGCACCAGGCGCAGAAAGCGCAGCACCGACAGAGGCAGCGTCGGGTCTACCTGGATTTTCTGCGGCATGTAGCCGATGCGCAGCTTGGGCTTGCGCCAGACCTTGCCGCGGTGCGGCTTGAGCAGCCCCAGCACGGCGCGCACCAAGGTAGTCTTGCCGGCACCGTTGGGGCCGATCAGGGTGACGATCTGTTTCGGTGCCACCGCCAGGTCGATGCTGTCGAGCACCGCTTCACCACCGAAGCTGACGCCGACCTGCTCAAGGCGGATCAGGGCGTCGCTCATGCCGCGCCCCGGCAGTTGGCGCACAGGCCGACGATTTCCACGGTCTGGGTTTCGACGCTGAAGCCCACGCCCTTGGCGCTGGCGATGATCGCGTCGCTAATGCTGTCCTGCTCCAGCTCGATGGCCACGTGGCACTCGCGGCAGATCAGGAACTGGCCTTGGTGCGCGTGCTCGGGGTGGCTGCAGCCGATGAAGGCGTTGAGCGAGGCGATGCGGTGCACCAGGCCGTTGTCGAGCAGGAAGTCGAGGGCGCGGTACACGGTCGGCGGCGCCGCACGGCGGCCATCCTGCTCGCTCAGCACGGCGAGGATGTCGTAGGCACCCAGCGGCTTGTGGCTCTGCCACACCAGCTCCAGCACGCGGCGGCGCAAGGCGGTCAGGCGCAGGCCCTGTCGGGTGCACAACGTGTCGGCCTCGGCCAGTGCGCTGTGCACGCAGTGGGAGTGATCATGGGGGCGGTGGGCCAGCGGCGTGATGGACATGGGCAGCGACGGTTCAGGATGGAGACGTTATTATGTTACCTGTTTCTGACGAGCCGAGTACCCACCGTGTCCCGATTCCTTGCCCTGTTTGTCGCTTTCATCGCCTGTTCGGCCCAGGCCGACGTGCGCGTGCTGACCAGCATCAAGCCCCTGCAGCAGATTGCCGCTGCGGTGCAGGACGGTGTTGGCAGCCCGGATGTGCTGCTGCCGCCGGGTGCCTCCCCGCATCACTACGCACTGCGCCCGTCTGACGTGCGCAAGGTTGGCGATGCCGACCTTCTGTACTGGATCGGCCCGGACATGGAGAACTTCCTGCCCCGCGTGCTGGGTAGCCGCAGCAAGCCCACCGTGGCCGTGCAGTCGCTGGCTGGCATGCAACTGCGTCATTTCGGTGAGGACAGCCACTCTCACGACGAAGACGACCACGACGATCACGACCATGACCACCGCCCGGGCAGCCTCGATGCCCATCTGTGGCTGTCGTCGGCCAACGCGCGGGTGATCGCGACGAAGATGGCCGCTGACCTGGCGGCGGCCGACCCGGCCAATGCGGCCCGTTACCAGGGCAACCTGAAAGCCTTCGTCGAGCGCCTGGATGCCCTGGACCTGCGCATCAAGCAGCGCGTGGCCGGGATCGCCGGCAAGCCGTATTTCGTATTCCACGAAGCGTTCGACTACTTCGAGGCCAACTATGGCCTCAAGCACACCGGCGTGTTCAGTGTCGCTGCCGAAGTGCAGCCGGGTGCGCAGCACGTCGCCGCGATGCGCAAGCGCCTGCAGGAAGTGGGCAAGACGTGTGTGTTCAGCGAGCCGCCGCTGCGCCCGCGCCTGGCCGAGACGCTGACGGCGGGGCTGCCGGTACGCCTGGCCGAGCTGGATGCCCTGGGCGGCACCGATCCGGTGGACGCCAAGGGCTACGAGCGCTTGCTGGAGAAACTGGGTGGCGATCTGGCGGGCTGCCTGGAACAGCTGTGACCCTCGTGGGAGCGGGCTTGCCCCGCGATAGCGATGGTGAAGTTGCTACCGCCATCGCGGGGCAAGCCCGCTCCCACGGTTTACAGAGCGAACGGCAGCTTCAGCGCCACCTGCTGGCGCTGCGCCAAGCGTACTTCGAACTCGCGTGGGTCATGGATCATCACGTCCATCCCGGCAAACGCCTGCGCGGCAATCAGCCGCGATAGCCAGAAGCGCACGCACGCCAGGCGCAACATCTGCGGCCACAGTTCGGCTTCGGCCGCCGTGAATGGCCGCAGCGCCGCGTAGGCCCCCAGCAGCGCCTGGGCGCGGGGCAGGTCGAGGCCGCTGTGCTCGTCCAGGCACCAGTCGTTCACGGTGATGGCGATGTCATACAGCATTGGCCCGGAGCAGGCGTTGTAGAAGTCGATCACACCGGTCAGGTGGGTGCCTTCGAACATCACGTTGTCGCGGAACAGGTCGGCGTGCAGGTTGGCCTTGGGCAAGGCGAGGATCTGCGCCTTGTGCGCGGTGATCTCGTCCAGCGCCGGTTGCAGCAGTTGCGCCTGCTCGGGGTTCAAGCCCGGCAGCAGCTCGGCACCGGACGCCAGCATCCAGTCCAGGCCACGGTCGGTGCGGCGCTCGATGGTGTGCTCGCGGGTTGCCAGGTGGATATGTGCAAGCAATTCACCCACCTGGGCGCAGTGCTGGTTGTTCGGCGCTTTCACGTGCTTGCCCGACAGCCGCGGCTGCAGCAGTGCCGGTTTGCCGCACAGCTCGCGCAGGCCATTGCCGTCGCGATCGCGCAGGGCATAGGGCACGGGCATGTCGGCTGTGTGCAGCACATCGAGCAGCTCGATGAAGAACGGCATGTCTTCCACCGGCCCACGCTCGACCAGTGTCAGCACGTATTCCCCTTGTTCCAGGCTGACGAAGAAATTGCTGTTCTCGGTGCCGGCGGCAATGCCCTGATAGTCGAGCAGACGGCCCAGCTCGTAGGGCGCCAGAAAGGTTTCCAGCTCAGGCCGGGACACAGGGGTGAAGACTGACATGTTGAAAAATTGCCCATGCGGGCACTTCCGCCGGGAAGTGCCTGGTTGATAAGAACGATACGCGTTACTGGCTTACCACTCGAAGATCTTCCAGGCCGGGATCAGCATGTCCGGCTGGTCGGAACGAATGAAGTTGGCATCGGTGCCATCCGCGCGTACCAGGAAATAAGGCTTGCCGTTTTTCGGCGTGATCTTGATCGCATACAGGAAGCCGTTTTGCCGGTATTCCTGGATGGTTTTGTCGCCTTCCGTGCGAATGGTCACATCGGGATCTGCCGATGGGGCGTCGTCCGCCGCCAGGGTGACGACTGGCATGGTTGCCAACAGGCCGAGCACTAACAGGCGATTCAATGTACGCATGATAACCTAGTCCCTTTGTCGTCAATGATTCTGGCTATTCTAGCGCCGGACCCGTCGAAAAGGTTGATTCTCCTCATGAGCCAAGCGCCCCTCGTCCTGGTGGACGGTTCCTCCTACCTCTACCGTGCCTTCCACGCGCTGCCGCCGTTGACCACCTCCAAAGGCCTGCCCACCGGTGCGGTCAAGGGCGTGCTGAACATGCTCAAGAGCCTGCGCAAGCAATACCCGGACAGCCTGTTCGCGGTGGTGTTCGATGCCAAGGGCGGGACCTTCCGCGACGCCATGTTCGCCGAGTACAAGGCCAACCGCCCAAGCATGCCCGACGACCTGCGGGTGCAGGTCGAGCCGCTGCACGCCAGCGTGCGTGCCCTGGGCTACCCGCTGCTGTGTGTAGAGGGAGTGGAGGCCGATGACGTGATCGGCACCCTGGCCCGCAGCAGCGCGGCCGCCGGCCGGCCGGTGATCATCTCGACCGGCGACAAGGACATGGCCCAGCTGGTGGACGGCCACGTTACGCTGGTCAACACCATGACCGGTAGCGTGCTGGACGTGGCTGGCGTGCACGAGAAGTTTGGCGTCGGTCCCGAACACATCATCGACTTCCTCGCCCTGATGGGCGACAAGGTCGACAACATCCCCGGCGTGCCGGGTGTTGGCGAGAAGACCGCCGTGGGCCTGCTGACCGGTATCGGTGGCGGGCTGAGCGATGTGTACCAGAACCTGGACAAGGTCGCGGGCCTGGCCATTCGCGGGGCCAAGACCCTGGCCGCCAAGCTTGAGGAGCACTGCGACGCGGCCTTCCTTTCCTACGAGCTGGCCACCATCAAGTGCGATGTGGAGCTGGATGTCGAGGTTGACGCCCTGGTTTGCGGCGAGCCGGACCGTGACGCCTTGCTGGCGCTGTACACCGAGATGGAGTTCAAGAGCTGGGTCGCCGAAGTGCAGCGTGATGCTGCCCAGGCTGCGCCCAAGGGCGCCGCCACTGGCACTGCACCTGTTGTCGAGGCACCCGCGGCCAAGGTCGAGCCGCAGTATGAAACCATCCTGGACCAGGCGCGTTTCGACGCCTGGCTGGAGAAGCTGCGCCAGGCGCCGCTGTTCGCCTTCGACACCGAAACCACCGGCCTTGATGCGCAGAAGGCGCAACTGGTCGGCCTGTCGTTCGCCATTGAACCCAATGTGGCCGCCTACGTGCCCCTGGCCCACGATTATGAAGGCGCGCCTGCCCAGCTGGACCGCGAGGCAGTGCTGCAGGCGCTCAAGCCGCTGCTGGAAGACCCGGCCAAAGGCAAGATCGGCCAGAACGCCAAGTACGACATCAACATCCTGGCCAACGGCAGCCCGGCCATCCAGATGCGCGGCGTGGCCTACGACACCATGCTCGAGTCCTACGTGCTCAATTCCACCGCCAGCCGTCACGACATGGACAGCCTGGCGCAGAGGTACCTCGAGCACACCACCATCAGTTTCGAAGACATCGCCGGCAAGGGCGCCAAGCAGCTGACCTTCAACCAGATCCCGCTGGAGAAAGCCGGCCCCTACGCCGCCGAGGACGCCGACATTACCCTGCGCCTGCACCATGCGTTGCAGGCGCGGTTGGCCGAAACGCCGAGCGTGCTGCCAGTGCTGATGGACATCGAGATGCCGCTGGTGCCGGTGCTGGCGAAGATCGAGCGCCAGGGCGCATTGGTCGATGCCGCGCTGCTGGGGGTGCAGAGCGGTGAGCTGGGGGCGAAGATGGTCGAGCTGGAGCGCGAGGCGTTCGAGCTGGCCGGCGAGGAATTCAACCTTGGCTCACCCAAGCAACTGGGGGTGATCCTCTACGACAAGCTGGGCATGCCGGTGCTGAGCAAGACCGCCAAGGGCCAGCCCTCCACCGCCGAAGCCGTGCTGGACGACCTGGCCGAGCAAGGCTACCCGCTGCCCAAGGTGCTGATGCAGTACCGCAGCCTGAGCAAGCTCAAGAGCACCTACACCGACAAGCTGCCGGGGCAGATCAACCCGCGTACCGGGCGTGTGCATACCTCTTACCAGCAGGCGGTCGCCGCTACCGGGAGGCTGTCGTCCAGCGACCCGAACCTGCAGAACATTCCCGTGCGCACCGCCGAAGGCCGACGCATCCGCCAGGCCTTTGTCGCAAGCCCCGGCTACAAGTTGCTGGCGGCGGACTATTCGCAGATCGAGCTGCGCATCATGGCCCACCTGGCCAAGGACGAAGGGCTGCTGCACGCGTTCCGCAACGACCTGGACGTGCACCGCGCCACCGCCGCCGAAGTCTTCGGCGTGGCGTTGGATCAAGTCACCACTGACCAGCGCCGCAGCGCCAAGGCGATCAACTTCGGCCTGATCTACGGCATGAGCGCATTCGGCCTGGCCAAGCAGATCGGCGTCGACCGCAAACAGTCCCAGGACTACATCGACCGCTACTTCGCCCGTTACCCGGGCGTGCTGGCCTATATGGAGCGCACCCGCGCCCAGGCGGCCGAGCAGGGCTTCGTCGAGACCTTGTTCGGGCGCCGCCTGTACTTGCCGGACATCAACGCCAAGAACCCGGCCCTGCGCAAAGGCGCCGAACGCACCGCGATCAACGCGCCGATGCAAGGCACTGCGGCGGACATCATCAAGCGCGCCATGGTGGCGGTGGACAACTGGCTGACCGACAGCGGGCTGGATGCGCGGGTGATCCTGCAGGTGCACGACGAACTGGTGCTGGAAGTGCGCGAGGGCATGGTGGAGCAGGTCAAAGATGAAATTCGCGGCTACATGAGTGGCGCCGCCGAGCTTGACGTGCCGCTGCTGGTGGAAGTGGGCGTCGGCTCGAATTGGGACGAAGCTCACTAAACGCGGGGTGAAAGCTGTGTAGGATCTGCGGCGTGGTGTCGCGGGTCCTGGCCTTAGATCGGCTGGTTCATGAAACTATTTCAAATAGTTTTGAGGGCCTCGGAACTAATCCGGTGAACCGCCACTCAGAGTAACTGAATGGCTGGTGAAGCCTTTCGATGCTCCTATGTTGTGTTAAGTGTTGGCAGATATCTGGACCCCGCCCTAGCGGTCCGGACTTAGACCCCGAACTTCCCCCTCCCCATACGAAGTCCGGGGTTTTTTTTGCCCGCAATTCAGCGTTTGCGGGGGCATCGTGGGACCGGCGCACCGCCGCTCCCACGCACCCAGCTCGAAAGCATTTACGCCACCGGCTTGTCTTCCAGCTCCATCCAGTCCGCCAGCACGCGGTAGGCCTCTTCCAGCCCCAGGCGCTTGGGCGCCGAGAACAGCTGGATGGTGGCACTGTCGCCCCAGCCCTTGCGAATTTCCGACTGCACCTTGAGCAGGGTGTTCTTGCCGGCACCGTGGGTCAGCTTGTCGGCCTTGGTCAACAGGATGTGCATGGGCATGCCGCTGGCCTTGGCCCAGTCGAGCATCATCTTGTCGAAGTCGGTCATCGGGTGGCGCACGTCCATCATCAGGATCACCCCGCGCAGGCACTCGCGGCTGCCCAGGTAGGCTTCCAGGTGCTTTTGCCAGTGCTGCTTGAGCGGGATCGGCACTTTTGCATAACCGTAGCCCGGCAGGTCGACCAAACGCCGTTCATCGTCCAGACTGAAGAAATTCAACAGCTGGGTGCGGCCTGGGGTCTTGGAAGTCCGCGCCAGGCTGGCATGGGTCAGGGTGTTGAGGGCGCTGGATTTGCCGGCGTTGGAACGGCCGGCGAAGGCCACCTCGTAACCCTGGTCTTCAGGGCATTGTTCGACCTTGGCGGCGCTGAGGGCGAAGGTGGCTTTCTGGCAGAGGCCGAGGATGGGGTTCTTGACTTGCATGGGATATCCGATGTGGGTGTTGCCCGGCACTGGAACGGTTGGCCCAGGCGCGGCAAGCGGTGTCGTTTCCGTTTGGATGACGGAAGTATATAATGCCCCAGTTTTTGTGTGCTCATTCTCCCAGCGAAGGAGAACGGGCATGGGGTGCCGAACAATAGCTCGCGCAATAGAACGCAGCGCGGCCCCCAACCCTGTCAGGTCGTTCCGCATGGCGAAATGGCTGCTTGCTGTCGGTATGTTCCTGCCGTATTTCAGCGCACAGGCTACACAGGATCCCGAGGCGTTGTACAACCGCACGTGTGCGGCCTGTCACGCCGGACAGTTGCCACAGGCCCCCAAACGGGGTGACCGGGCGGCCTGGGAGCCAAGGCTGGCGCAAGGCATGGCGCAACTGGTGGCGCATGTTACACAGGGTTTCAAGGCTATGCCGCCGCGTGGATTGTGCATGGACTGCAGTGCCGAGGACTACCGATTGGTCATCCTTTGGATGAGCGGCAGTCCCGATACATAACATTTCACCCTTAGCCGTGTTGGATTAGCTGATGAACAAACTAGTCGTGAGTCTGCTGTTGACCATGGGTGTCGCGGGTGCGGCCACTGCTGCCGAACCCATCAAAGGCGATGCTGCCGCTGGCCAGGCCAAGACGGCCGTCTGTGGCGCCTGCCACAACCCCGACGGCAACAGCCTGGCGCCGAACTTCCCGAAACTCGCCGGCCAAGGCGAACGTTATCTCGAAAAACAGCTGCACGATATCAAGGCCGGCAAGCGTACCGTGCTGGAAATGACGGGCATGCTCGCCAACTTCAGCGACCAGGACCTGGCCGATATCGCCGCGTACTTCTCCAGCCAGAAAGGCAGTGTCGGCGCCGCCGACCCTAAACTGGTGGAACGAGGCCGCGCGTTATTCAACGGCGGCGACCTGGAAAAAGGCATGCCCGCCTGTACCGGCTGCCACTCGCCCAACGGCGCAGGGATCGCCCTGGCCGGTTTCCCGCACCTCGGTGGCCAGCATTCGCAGTACGTGACCAAGCAGCTCACGGATTTCCGTGAAGGCAACCGCACCAACGACGGCGACGCCATGACCATGCGCACCATCGCCGGCAAGCTGAGCAACAAGGATATCGAGGCGCTCTCCAGCTACATCCAGGGGTTGCACTGAGGTCAGTCGCCAGGCCCTGGCGTCTGCTTGCCGGCAACAGGGCTCGGCAAGCCGCGCGTTAACAATGGGTTAATGATGTGCGGCAAAGATGAAAGGGCAGCCCGTGCTGCCCTTTTTTTCGTTCAGGGTCGTACACTACAGAACTCACGCCCTTCCCGGCCTGTCCCAGACAGGTCGCGTCGAGGCGACCAAAGACTGCTCAGGAGTAAAGCATGCGTAAACTGATTCTCAGCGCTGCGCTGGTCGCCGCCAGCGTGTTCGGTATGACCGCCGTACAGGCCGCGGAGCCTGCCACCGCCGGCAAGGAATATATCGAGCTGAGCAACCCCGTCCCCGTGTCCGTGCCGGGCAAGATCGAAGTGGTCGAACTCTTCTGGTACGGCTGCCCGCACTGCTACCACTTTGAACCTGTGATCAACCCGTGGGCCGAGAAGCTGCCCAAGGACGTCAACTTCAAGCGCGTACCCGCCATGTTCGGCGGCCCGTGGGATGCCCACGGCCAGATGTTCCTGACCCTCGAAGCCATGGGCGTCGAGCACAAGGTGCATGCCGCGGTCTTCGATGCCATCCAGAACCAGCGCAAGCGCCTGACCGACCCGCAAGACATGGCCGACTTCCTGGCTACCCAGGGCGTGGACAAGGACAAGTTCCTCGCCACCTTCAACTCCTTCGCCATCAAGGGCCAGGTCAACCAGGCCAAAGAGCTGGCCAAGAAGTACGAAATCACCGGCGTGCCAAGCATGGTGGTCAACGGCAAGTACCGCTTCGACCTGGGCACCGCAGGTGGTCCGGAAGGCGTACTGAACGTTGCCGACCAGTTGATCGACAAGGAGCGCGCCGCTAAGTAAGCGGCGAACCCCATGGCTCGCTTGCGCCCCACCCGTGGCGTCGGCCTGCACCAGCCGCAGGTCAACGAACATCACCTGCAGGCCTCTGGCCTGCCAGAGGATGGTCGCCTGCGGCTGCTCAGTTTCAACATCCAGGTCGGCATCAGCACCGAGCGCTACCGTCATTATCTGACCCGCAGCTGGCAGCACCTGCTGCCGCATACCGGGCGAGCGGGCAACCTGCAGAAGATCGGTGACCTGCTGGGCGATTTCGACCTGGTGGCCCTGCAAGAGGCCGATGGCGGCAGCCTGCGCTCAGGCTACGTCAACCAGGTGGAGCACCTTGCCCAACTGGGCGCCTTTCCCTACTGGTACCAGCAGCTCAACCGCAACCTCGGGCGTTTCGCCCAGCACAGCAACGGCGTACTCAGCCGCCTGAAGCCCCAGCACCTGGAAGACCACCCGCTGCCCGGCCCGGCCGGTCGCGGCGCGATCCTGGTGCGTTTTGGCGAAGGCGACGACGCGCTGATCGTGGTGATGATGCATCTGGCGCTGGGTGCCAAGACCCGCGCCCGCCAACTGGCCTACATTCGTGAGCTGATCGGCGGCTACCGTCATCAGATCCTCATGGGTGACATGAACACCCATGCCACCGACCTGCTCGAGCACTCGCCGCTGCGCGACCTGGGCCTGATTGCGCCCCAGGTCGAGGCCACCTTCCCGAGCTGGCGACCACAGCGCTGCCTCGATCACATCCTGCTCAGCCCGAGCCTCACCCTGGAACGGGTCGAGGTGCTGGCACAACCGATTTCCGATCACCTGCCCGTCGCCGTCGAGATCCGATTGCCTGATGCCCTGACTGTGGATACGCTGCCGGTCCTGAGCTAGGCCTGCGTATGTGATCGGCGCGTTCAAGTGTTGGGGACTTGTGCCGAAATCCAGTCATCACAGGGCTAGATGCCATCACCCTTTGCGGATTCAGGCATGAGCGAAGAAGCCGAGCGCTGGAAAGAAAAATACCTTAAAAGCATCGAACAGCAGGAAAAACTCGAGCGGCGTTGGGACGCCCGGCTCGACCTGTTGCGTCGTGGCCTGGTGCGCAGCACCCTGGCCGCGGAAGGTAGCGACAAGATCGTCGACCAGTGCATGAAGGAAATGCGCGAAGTCATCCGCAGCGACAATATGGACGCCGGGCTCGCCGGGTTGATCCCACGCCTGGAAAAGGCCGTGCTCGATTCCGAGCAGCGTCGGGAAACCCGCATGAACCAGGTCAGCGACGCGCTGACAGCACTGGTCAGCCAACTGCAGGCCTTGCCGCTCCCGGGTGAAGTGTCGCGGCCCCTGAAGAAACTGGCGAAAAAGCTCGACGGTGGCGTCAGCCAGTCCCGTGAACTGCCGCCCCTGCTGGGTGAGCTCAGCGGCCTGCAAGGACGCGCCTTGAGTGCGGTGCAAAAAACCGACGACGAGGCCCGCCCGGGTTTTCTCCAGCGCCTGTTCGGTGGTCGCGATGAGGCGCAGGGGGATCTGCAACCCACGGCCACGCCTGGACCTGTTCAACCTGAGGCCTTGGCGAGCTTGCCTGTTGAACTGGATGCACAACCACAGGATGCCGACGAACTCCACCCGCTCTCGGTCAGTGCGCCGGTGCCAGCCCAGGACGTCACCGAACACGCGCCCGCCCCGCCGCAGCAGCCGGTGATCGAGGTATCGGGCCCTGTACTGGTTGACGCTGTCGAAGCAGTCTTCGCGGTGCCCCAGCCGCAAGCCGGGCCTGAACTTGAGCCGCAAGCCGAGACGCAAGTCATTGAGCAGCAGGCGCAGGAGCCTGCACCATTGCCCGCCGAGGATGTGCCCGAAGCCACCCGGCCAGCACCGCTACAGACCCTCGAAGAGCTGGCCGGCGAAGACGGCCCGTATGCCCTGCCCGACGCAGTCGAGCCACCCTACAGCCAGGTGGCCGCCCACATCGAGCAGACCTTGATCGGCCTGCTCGACGACCTCAGCCTGCCCGAGCGCCACAAGGCCCAGGCCCTGGAGATGCGCGAGCGCGTGGCGCGCGGCCTCAACTGGTATGAACTGATCCCGGTGCTGGATGACCTGGCGGTACTGATGCTGGCCATTACCGACAGCGGCCAGCACGAGTTCGAAGCCTACCTGCAGCAGCTCAACGAACGCCTGGAAAGCTTCCAGAGCCATCTGCACGAAGCCAGTACCGGCCATGCCGACAACAGCTCCGTCGCTCGCGAGCTGGACAGCCAGTTGCGCGAGCAGGTCGACGGCCTGCAGAGCAGCGTGCAGGGTGCTGCCGATGTCGACAGCCTCAAGCACATCCTCGAAGGCCGCCTGGAAGGGTTGCTGCTGACCATGGACGACCACCAGCACGAGCGTGACCGTCGCGAGCAGGAGCTGGCCGGCCGCCTGCATGGGTTGGCCGAGCGTGTGGCGAGCATGGAGCAGGAGGCCCAGGGGTACCGTGAGCACCTTGAGGAGCAGCGGCAGAAAGCAATGATCGACCCGCTGACCGGCCTGCCCAATCGCGCGGCCTGGTCCGAGCGGGTCGAACAGGAAGTGCTCGACTGGCATGAAAACGGCGGCCACCTGGCGATGGCCATCCTCGACCTCGATCACTTCAAGCGCATCAATGATGGCTATGGCCACCTGGCGGGCGACAAAGTGCTCAAGATCGTCGCCGACCAGCTGCGCAAACGCCTGCGTGGGCGGGACTTCATCGCCCGCTTTGGCGGTGAGGAATTCGTCCTGCTGTTGCCGCAAACCTCACCGCCCGCTGCGGTGCAGGTTGCCGAAGCACTGCGTGCGGCGATCGAAGCCTGCCCGTTCCACTTCAAGGGCGAGCGGGTGGTGATCACCACCTCCATCGGCCTCAGCGCCTTCCGCCCCGGCGAGCGTGGCGACCAGGTGCTCAAGCGCGCGGACGAAGCCTTGTATCGGGCCAAGGACAAAGGGCGCAATCGCGTCGAGCAGGCATGAATAGATACAGGCTAACGTCAGATCAGGAGCACGTTATACTGTAGCGCTGTTGTCGCCTACTCAATGACGTGCCCCCTGCAATGAAAAAGCTCCTCACCGCCCTGCTCCTGCTGGCCCTGGCCGGTTGTTCCAGCGGCCTGCGCATCGACCGCAGTCACCCTTCGGTCAACCAGGACAGCCGCATCCAGTTCGTCGTCGTGCATTACACCAACGCTTCGCTGGAGCGCTCGCTGGCGTTGTTGACCCACGGCGAGGTCAGCAGCCATTACCTGATCGGCGACGGCCCGGCCACGGTCTACCAGCTGGTCGATGAAAACCGTCGCGCCTGGCATGCCGGCGACAGCCAGTGGCAGGGCCGCACCTGGCTCAACTCCAGCTCAATCGGCATCGAGATCGTCAACCTGGGCTACACCGACACGCCGGCTGGCCGGGTTTGGCACCCTTATAGCGAAGCCCAGGTGCAGGCGCTGATCGCCCTGCTCAAGGACATCGTCAAACGTAACAACATCGACCCACGCCATATCATCGGTCACAGCGACATCGCCCCTCTGCGCAAGCTCGACCCCGGGCCGTTGTTCCCCTGGAAGCGCCTGGCCGATGCTGGGCTGGGCATCTGGCCGGACGCCGCATCGGTGGCACGCCAACAGGCCTACTTCGAGGCCAACCCGCCGACCGTCGCCTGGTACCAGCAGCAACTCGCGCGTTTCGGCTATGCCATCGACCAGACTGGCGAGCTCGATGTGGCCACGCGCCACGTGATCGCGGCGTTCCAGATGCGCTTCCGCCCGCAGCGTTTCGACGGCCTGCCGGATGCGCAGACTGCCGCCATGCTCCAGGTGCTCAACCGCAAACGTTGAACCTTGCGGGGCCTGCTTCGCGGCGCCGTCTTCCGAACGGCAAAGCTGGCTAGTCATTCAGTTGCTATACCTTTGGTATTCAACTGGATGCCGCGCATGCCTGCCCCTAACGCCTCAGTGCGTCAATTTTTTCACCACCCCTGGCTGCTCGCGGTGCTCGCGGCCTTGGGCAGCGCTGCGCTGCTGTTGGCCGCCAGTGTTGGTGTGACCCTGCAGCAAATGAAGGACAGTGAAAGCGCCCAGATGAATGCCCGGGGTGAGCGCTTTCTCGAACGGCTGGAGCAGGTGTTCGGCCAGTTGCGCGAAGGGGTCGACCAATTGCAGTCTCAATCCCTGCGCGGCTGCGGCCCGCCGATGCAGGCCCTGCTGCAGCAGGTGGCGCTGAAGTCGCGGTTCATCTACGAGGCGGCCTATGCCGATGGCCAGTCGGCCTGCTCCAACCGCGGCGGCGAGCGGGTCATCGAGCCCTTGCGTGCGCCGGACATAGAAGGGCCGACCTACAGCTATTGGCTCAACACCACCACCGAACCCAATGAAAACCTGGCTGCCCTGATGCTGGGCCGTGGCAATTTCCTGGTGTCGACCTCGCGCGGCCATCTGAGCGATGTGGTCGACCTGCCGCCGGGCGGCAGCCTGCTGGTGGTGCTTGACCGCGGCAACCGCGCGATCCCGGTGCTCGGCCCGCCGCAGGCATGGCCGCCCACGGCGGACTGGCCGCCGCCGTCGCACAAGTCGCTGCTGGAACTGCATGATCGGCTGGTCTACCGCATGGCCACCAAGTCGCCCGACTACCAGTTGGTGCTGATCGCCCCGCGGGCCAGCCTGCCGCTCAAACTCAACGGCCTGCTCTGGCTGCTGTTCCCGGGCAGCCTGGTGCTGGCCTGCTGCATCGGCTGGTTGGTGCTGCAACTGATCCAGCAGCGCCGCTCGATGAGTTCCGAGCTGCAGCAGGCCTTGCGCCGGGGCGAGCTGCAGGTGCTGTACCAGCCGATCATCGAGCTGGACAGCCGCCGCTGTGTAGGGGCCGAGGCGCTGATACGCTGGCGCCGCCCGGACGGCAGCCTGACCAGCCCGGAGCTGTTCATTCCGCTGGCGGAAAATACCGGGCAGATCCGCCAGATCACCGATTTTGTCCTGCAGCGGGTGCTTGAACAGCTCGGCCAACTGCTGCGCGCCAACCGCCACCTGTACATCTCGGTGAACCTGGCGGCCTGTGATGTCATGGAACCGCGTATCGGCCGGGTTGCCGCGAGGCTGCTGGCGCAGCATCGGGTGGCCGCCAGCCAGATCGCCTTCGAGGTGACCGAGCGCGGGTTGATCGACGTCGTGGTGGCCCGGGACAACCTCCAGGCTTTGCGCACCGAAGGGCATCAGGTGCTGATCGATGATTTCGGTACCGGCTATTGCAGCCTGGCCTATTTGCAGACCCTGCCGGTGGACTGCCTGAAAATCGACAAGGCGTTCATCGACGCCCTTGGTCATGACGCCGCCAGCAGTGGCGTGGCCCCGCACATCATCCGCATGGCCCACGACCTGCACCTGCGGGTGATCGCCGAGGGTATCGAGTGCGAGGACCAGGCGCAGTTCCTCAGCAGCGAAGGGGTGAACTACGGCCAGGGCTGGCTGTTCGCCCACCCGCTCAACGCCCGCCAGTTCGCCGAGTTGATCACCCGCGGGCGGCGGGTGGCGGGGCGGCGGATCGATGACGAGCCTTGAGGGGCGTGCTGCTTTCTGGTCGTAAGCCTGTAGGAGCGGCCTTGTGCCGCGAAAGGGCTGCGCAGCAGCCCCTGCAATCATGAGTCGGGCTGGAGATACTGGGGCCGCTTCGCGCCCCTTTCGCGGCACAAGGCCGCTCCTACAAGGACCGATAACCCCATTAGGCTGTGTGAATCAGACCGGCAACGCCATGTAGAACTGTGTCCCCTGCCCCGGCCGTGAGAACACCCCCATGCGCCCGCCATGCAACTGCACGATCTCCTTGCACAGCGCCAAGCCCAGGCCGGCCCCGCCTTTCTTGCGCCCGACCTGCACGAACGGCTCGAAGATCCGCCCCTGCTGGCCATAGGCGATGCCTTCGCCGTTGTCCTCGACGCTGACGATCACCCGCTCCGCGTGCCGCCGTGCATGCAGGCGGATATGCCCGCCGCTGGCGGTATGGCGGATGGCGTTGTGCAGCAGGTTGTCCAGCACCCGGTCGAGCTGGGCGATATCGGCCTGGATCCGCGGCAGCGGCGGTTCCAGTTCGCGAATCAGCTCGATCTGTTTTGCCGCCGCCTGCTCGGCAAAGCGGGCCTGGGCCCGCTCGAACAGGTCGTCGAGTGCGCAGGGCGCCAGTTCCAGTTTTTGCAGACCGCTCTGGTAGCGGGAAAAGTTGAGCAGGTCGTTGATCAGTTGGGTGAGGCGCTGCATCTCTTCGCCGATGGTTTCCAGCAGGTCATGCTCACGGGCCTCGGCCGGGAAACTGACCCGCTCGCGCAGCAGGCCGAAGGCCATGTGCATGCCGGTGACCGGGGTGCGCAGTTCGTGGGAGGCGCGCAACACGAACTCGCTGCGTACCCGCTCGAAGGCGCGCTGTTCGGTGACATCGTGCAGCACCATCACCGCGCCGAGGATCGGCCCTTGCGGGTGGCTGACCGGGGTCAGGCTGTAGGTCAGCAGGCGGCTTTCTTCGTCCACCTCCAGGCTCAGGTCGTCGGGCGGGCGATCCAGGCTGCCGCCGCGCAGCACCTGGCGCAGTTGCTGCTCAAGCTCCGGGCGTTGCAGCGCTTCGGCCAGGCTCGCGCCCAGGCGGTCGTGGTCCCAGCCCAACTGGCGCTGGGCCACCGGGTTGAAGTGCTCAAGGCGGCCCTGTCGGTCGATGATCAGCAGGCCGTCGTCGATGCTGTCGAGCACCGCTTGCAGGCGTTGCTGGCCTGCGAGCAGTTCGTCGACGTTGGTCGCCTGATGCTTGCGCAGGGCATCGGCCATCAGCCCGAAGCGTCGGGTCAGCTGGTTCAGCTCGGTAGCCTGGGTGACGGGCAGGGTCACGTCGAAATTGCCTTGCCCCAGCTGGTCGGCGGCCTTGGCCAGCGCCTCGATGGGCTGGCCGAAGCGTCGCGCAATGTTGTGTGCGGTGATGAAGCCCAGCACCAGCACGGCCAGGCCCATCAGGCCGAGCAGGCCGCTGATCAGCAAGGCACGGTCGCGGGACGTTTCCTCGCTGCGGGTGATGTGCTGCAACGCTTGTTCGTGTGAGTCGAGCAGGTCGTTGCGCAACTGGCTGAATGCCGCCCCCAGGGGTTGCTCGGTACCCAGGCTGCGCGCGGGAGCCGGACTTTCCCGGTAGGCCTGAAGGAAGGCTTGGTAATGGCTGGCGGCCTTGCTGAAGCCGGTCCGTTCGCCGCCCTGCTCCAGCCCTTGGGTGAGCAGGGCCTGGAACTCGTTCTGCAAGCTGACCAGGCTTTGCGCAGTGGTGTCTTCGTCGAGCATCAGGGTCAACTGCTCGCCCAGGTTCTGCCGCAGCTTGAGCCCCAACTCCAGGGTCTGGGAGGTGTCCTGCACCAGGCGCTGTTGCATGCTCGCCATCTGCAGCACGCTGACCAGCCCCAGCAGCAGCCCCAGCAGGGCCACCGTGACCAGCGCCGAAATGCTCAGGAACAGCCGCGTGCGCAGCTTCATCGGCGTTTTCACAGGTTGTACTGCTTGCGTTTGCGGTACAGCGTGGAGGCGTCGATGCCCAGGGTCTTGGCGGCCTGGTCGAGGGTGTCGCTGGCCGCCAGCACTGCCGCGATATGGGCGCGCTCCAGTTCGTCCAGGCTCAGTGCGGCGCCGACCCGTGGCGCGTTGCCGGTGGGCTGCTCGCCCATGCCCAGGTGGCTGATTTCCACGCGCTCCTGTGGGCAGATGATGCTGGCGCGCTCGACCACGTTGCGCAACTCGCGGATGTTGCCTGGCCAGCGGTAATTGAGCAGTGCCGTGCGGGCTTCGTCGCTGAAGCCACGGGCTGGGCGTGAATACTCTTTGACGAAGCGGGCGAGGAAGCGCTCGGCCAGGGTCAGGATGTCCTCGCTGCGTTCACGCAGCGGTGGCAGGTGCAAGGTGATCACGTTCAGGCGATAGAGCAGGTCTTCACGGAAGCGGTTCTCGCGGACCATCTCGTCCAGGTTGAGGTTGGTCGCCGCCAGGATGCGCACATCGGCACGGCGGGTGACCGGGTCGCCGACCCGTTCGTATTCCTTGTCCTGGATGAAGCGCAGCAGTTTTGGCTGCAATGTGAGGGGGAAATCGCCGATCTCGTCGAGGAACAGGGTGCCGCCGTCAGCCTGGCTGACCCGCCCCAGGGTGCTTTCGCTGGCGCCGGTGAAGGCGCCCCGGGTGTGGCCGAACAGCTCGCTCTCCATCAGCTCGGCATTCAGCGATGGGCAGTTGATGGTCACGCAGGCCTTGCGCGCGCGCTTGCTCCAGCCATGGATGGCGCGGGCCAGCTCGCCCTTGCCGGTGCCCGACTCGCCGAGGATGAGGATGTTGGCGTCGGTGGTCGCCACCTGCCGGGCGGTTTCCAGGACGGCCATCATGGCCGGGCTGTGGGAGTCGAGGCCGTCCTTGGGTTTGCGCAGCTCGCCTTCCAGGGCTTCCAGGCGCGCCGACAGCTGGCGCACTTCCAGTTGCTTGGCGGTAGCCAGGCGCAGCTGGTCAGGGCTGCAGGGTTTGACCAGGTAGTCGGCGGCACCGGCCTGGATCGCGTCCACGGCGGTATCGATCGCCGAATGGGCAGTGACGATCACCACGCGCATCCAGGGGGCCTGGACGCGCATCTGCGCCAGTACATCGAGGCCGTTGTCCTCGCCCAGGCGCAAGTCGAGGAAGCACAGGTCGAACACCTGGCGCTGCAGCAGGGCCTCGGCCTGGGCGGCACTGTTGGCGGTGGCCACGCTATAGCCCTCGTCCTCGAGGCAGTAGCGGAAGGTACGCAGGATGGCGGACTCATCGTCCACCAGCAGAATGCGGCCTTGGTTGTCCTGGGCTGATTCCATTTTCCTGCGCTCCTTTGGGATAGATCTCAATTAGTGTCGGAAAAATCGGGCAAGTTGCATGGTCGATTCTGATTGATCCGACGCCCTGCATGCTAGCCGGTTGCCTTCATGGTTGCTAAGTGACTGATAACTTTAGAGTTGGGTGTTAGGGCGTGGCCATCATGGCGGTTGTGCAGAGCGCTGGTGGATGCCGCCCCTTAAACAGCGGGCCAGGTGTGCGGGTGAATCGTGCAAATCGCCCGACGCGTTTGCCGGTCATCGTGCAGGATACGCCCCGCTCGATTTCGTCAGATTTTATAACTATCTGATTTTATTGAGTTTTCTAAGCTGAAAAAGACTGGCACGCGAGCTGCAATTACCTGTTCAGGTTTCAAGAACAAGTACAGCAGGAGGAGCCGGCATGAATCACCCACCCGTCAACCGCACGCAGTACGCCGTACTGCCCCTGCGCCAGTTGCTGTTCCTCGGCGCGGCCTTGCTGATCACCCTGGCAGCCGGCCAGTTCTACTACAGCTGGCAGACCGCCCGCCTGGCCGACCAGGTGGCGGCGCAAACCCTGGTGCTGACGCAGCTCAAGGCGAGCCGTGTGAGCACGCAGGTGACGGCGGTGGCGCCGTTGCCGGTGGGTGACACCACCCCTGCACGGGTCGAGAACGTCCAGCCCGAGCAACGCTGGGTGTTCTAGACCAACAACGATTCTGCACGCGAAAGGAGAAACATCATGCTGAGCTGGGCTATCACCTTCCTGATCATCGCCATTGTCGCCGCGGTCCTGGGCTTCGGTGGTATCGCTGGCGCGGCGACCGGTATCGCGAAGATCCTGTTCATTGTCTTCCTGGTGCTGTTCGTGGCTTCTTTCTTCTTTGGACGAGGCAGGGGTTGAACCATGAAGCGGATGCTTTGCCACGCCTTGGCTGGCGCCCTGCTTGTGGGCGCCACTGGCCTGGCGCTGGCGGCCAATGACGGCCAGGTCCGGGCCAACCAGTTGTTGGGCTCGGACCCCGAATACCAGGCAACCTGGCAGCACACGATCAAGGGCGAGGAGCGTTTGCCCGAGTGGGTGATCAACCTCACCGGCAGCGCCCCGCTGCAGATGTCGGCAGTCACCGAGGACGGCGAGCAGTATCTGGTCGGCCCGTTGTGCGAAACCGACAGTACCTGCACCTACAAGCGCCTGATCGTGGCGTTCAGCTGGGACAAGGACAACGCCTACGGGATGCTCGTGGAAGTGCCCGAAGGCCTGCCCTCGGACAAGTCGCCCACCCGCCATGCGGACTATCGCTGGCTGGGCAAACCTGACGACGGCATGAAAGCCTTGCTGCAGGAGCAGCTCAAGCGCGACCCGAACTGGTACTGAGCCATTGATGGCCTGCGGGTACGCACTGTCACGAAATAGAAGCTGAACCTTTCTATCTTTCTGGCTTCTATGATGCGCCGCCCCGAGGAGGGGCAGCGCATGACCAGGGGGCCGGGCTGTTCTGATTGTTGCAGGATCGGAGTGGCCTAGGGGTACAGGGAGTACCTCCGTAATGGGCCGGGTCAGGCGAAGGTGGCATCGGAAGTTGCAGATCGGTCATGTCCAACAGGGATCAGAGACCGATCTCGCTTCCGAGGTGCCTTTCTGTAGGACTCCTTCCTTCATATGTACGTCTTTGCACCAAAGACACATTTTGTCTTGACCGTACATCGAAATTTTTTAGTCTGACTGACAGCTCAGGTTCAGTGGCATTTCAGCCATTCGGATTGTCGAACACGCCATTCAAACCCCCGTACGTACGCCGTCAATTCTGCCGAATTATGGCGCTTTGGTCTTGTTCGGAAATCCGAACGTTGAAAATCAAGGGCTTGGCGATGCTCGATTTTGTGTTCTGGTCTCATGCCGATTCGGCATGGGGTACTCGTTTCCGGCATTAGACTGCCCCCCTTCCCATCGCAATAGTTGCCGCCTTTTTCCCTGGCCCAAGCACTCGAAAGATGTGCTCGCGGTGTCCTTTCATGGGGCCACCGCACGCCAAGCTCGTGTTGCCATCACGCTTTAAACGGCTCTGGTACGCGGCTTAGCGGTTGGCGTCCTTGACCACTACAACAAAGGGTAATGACATGAAGAAGGCAAAACTGAGCCTCGCCTGGCAGATCGTCATCGGTCTGTTGCTGGGCGTTGCAGTCGGCGCGCTACTGAATCATTTCAGTGCAGAAAAGGCATGGTGGATCAGCAACGTCCTCCAGCCGGCCGGCGACATCTTCATTCGCCTGATCAAGATGATCGTTGTCCCGATCGTGATTTCGTCGCTGATCGTGGGTATCGCCGGAGTTGGCGACGCGAAGAAACTGGGCAGCATTGGCCTGAAGACCATCCTCTACTTCGAGGTGGTGACCACCATCGCCATCGTCGTCGGCCTGGTGCTGGCCAACGTGTTCCACCCGGGCGCCGGCATCGACATGAGCACCCTGGGCACCGTCGATATCTCCAAGTACCAGGCCACCGCGGCCGAGGTGCAGCATGAGCATGCGTTCATCGAAACCCTGCTCAACCTGATCCCGTCGAACATCTTCGCAGCGCTGATGCGTGGCGAAATGCTGCCGATCATCTTCTTCTCGGTCATGTTCGGCATGGGCTTGTCGAGCCTCAACGCCGAGCTGCGCGAGCCGCTGGTGCGCACCTTCCAGGGCGTGTCGGAGACCATGTTCAAGGTCACCCACATGATCATGAACTACGCCCCGATCGGCGTGTTCGCCCTGATCGCCGCCACTGTCGCCAACTTCGGCTTCGCCTCCTTGCTGCCGCTGGCCAAGCTGGTGCTGCTGGTGTACTTCGCCATCGCCTTCTTCGCCTTCATGGTGCTGGGCCTGGTGGCGCGCGTGTTCGGCTTCTCGATCATCAAGATCATGCGCATCATGAAAGACGAGCTGATCCTCGCCTACTCCACTTCCAGCTCCGAGACCGTGCTGCCGCGCGTGATCGAGAAGATGGAAAAGTACGGTGCGCCGAAGTCGATCTGCTCGTTCGTGGTGCCGACCGGCTACTCGTTCAACCTCGACGGCTCGACCCTGTACCAGAGCATCGCGGCGATCTTCATCGCCCAGCTGTACGGCATCGACCTGTCCTGGAGCCAGCAGCTGCTGCTGGTGCTGACCCTGATGGTCACTTCCAAAGGTATCGCCGGCGTACCGGGCGTGTCCTTCGTGGTGCTGCTGGCCACCCTGGGCAGCGTCGGTATCCCGCTGGAAGGCCTGGCCTTCATCGCTGGTGTCGACCGCATCATGGACATGGCCCGTACCGCGCTGAACGTGGTGGGTAACGCCCTGGCCGCCGTGGTCATCGCCAAATGGCAGGGTATGTACGACGCCGAAAAAGGCGAGGCGTACTACAAGTCGCTGGTGCTGGACAAAGGCAAGACCGAGGCAGTGGTGGCCGGCAAGACCGTCAACCAGTAAGCCTTCGCGCTGAACAAAAAGCCCCGACCAGTCGGGGCTTTTTGCATTTTGGGGATTTACGCTATTCCCTGTGGGAGCGGGTTTACCCGCGAACACCGGCAAAGCCGGTGCCATACACCGCAGTGCCTGCTTCGCGGGTAAACCCGCTCCCACAGGGGCCGTGCCGATTACGCTATCATTCGGGCATTTTTCACGGGGGATCACAGATGCTCAACGGCCTCTGGCTCGGCTTTTTCCTGGTGGCGGCCATTTCCGCCCTGGCCCAATGGCTGGTCGGCGGCAACGCCGGCATCTTCGCCGCGATGGTCGAGAGCATCTTCGCCATGGCCAAGCTGTCGGTCGAGGTCATGGTCCTGCTGTTCGGCACCCTGACGCTGTGGCTGGGCTTTCTCAAGATCGCCGAGCAGGCCGGCATCGTCGAATGGCTGGCCAAGGTGCTCGGCCCGCTGTTCGCCCGGCTGATGCCGGAAGTGCCGCCCGGCCACCCTGCCCTGGGCCTGATCACCATGAACTTCGCCGCCAACGGCCTGGGCCTGGACAACGCCGCCACCCCCATCGGCCTCAAGGCCATGCGCGCGCTGCAGGAGCTCAACCCCAGCAGCACCACGGCGAGCAACGCGCAGATCCTGTTCCTGGTGCTCAACGCCTCGTCGCTGACCCTGCTGCCGGTGACCATCTTCATGTACCGCGCCCAGCAGGGCGCGACCGACCCGACCCTGGTATTCCTGCCGATCCTGCTGGCCACCAGCTGCTCGACCCTGGTCGGCCTGCTGTCGGTGGCGGTGATGCAGCGCCTGCGCCTGTGGGACCCGGTGGTGCTGGCCTACCTGATTCCTGGTGCGCTGCTGCTGGGCGGTTTCATGGCGTTCCTCGGCACCCTCTCGGCGGCCGCGCTGGCCAGCTTGTCGTCGATCCTCGGCAACCTGACGCTGTTCGGCGTGATCATCCTGTTCCTGCTGATCGGCGCCTTGAAGCGGGTGAAGGTGTACGAGGTGTTCGTCGAAGGTGCCAAGGAAGGGTTCGACGTGGCCAAGAGCCTGCTGCCGTACCTGGTGGCCATGCTGGTGGCCGTGGGCGTGCTGCGCGCTTCCGGCGCCCTGGAGCTGGCTTTGGACGGTATCCGCCATGCGGTGAGCTGGATGGGCCTGGACAGCCGCTTCGTCGAGGGCCTGCCCACCGCGCTGGTCAAGCCGTTCTCGGGCAGCGCGGCGCGGGCCATGCTGATCGAGACCATGCAGACCCACGGTGTCGACAGCTTCCCGGCGCTGGTGGCGGCGACCATCCAGGGCAGCACCGAAACCACCTTCTACGTGCTGGCGGTGTACTTCGGCGCGGTGGGCATCCAGCGGGTGCGCCATGCCGTGGGTTGCGCCCTGCTGGCCGAGTTGTCCGGCGTGGTCGCGGCGATCTTCGTCTGCTACTGGTTCTTCGCCTGAGCCTGAGCGGCCTGGCTCACGGTCCAGTCGATCACCTGGCGCGCCAGCTGGTCGCTGGCCGCGCCGAAGCCGGCGACCGCTGACGGCACCTGCGGGTTGGCGAGTGGCTGGCGCACCTCGAAGCGCTTGCTGGCGAGAATGCGCTGGCTGCGCCCCTGCACCAGCCGGGCGTCGTAGCGGATCACCACCTCCACCTGGTCCTTCGCCCGGTATTCACTCTGGAACGCCTGCAGCTCGCCGCCCAGCTCGTAGTCGGCCTGCAGGTTGGCGTCGTCGGCGCTCAGGCGCTGCACCCGGCCGTCGCGCTGGAAACCATCGAGCAGTCGGTTGCGCACCAGCATGGGCACCGGGTCGCTCCAGCGCGCGCCCTTGTAGCTGCTGATCACGTCACCCTGGGGGATCACCGCGATGCGCGGCCCGGCCAGGGCTTCGCTGGCCAGGGGTTTGTTCAGGCGCAGCGACCAGCTCGCCGGTGTGGCGCTGCCGGCCGCCTGGTGCACGGGCAGGCGGTAGATATCCACAGGTTCGGTCTGCGGCAGGATCGAGCAGGCCGAAGCCAGGCTCAGCGTGACGGCCAGGGCGAGCAGGCGTGGCGACGGGCTCATGGCTGGAACTCCTTGTTGTTGTCGCGACCGAGCAGATAGCCGCTGGGGTCGGCCTCCAGGCGCCGGGAGATGCCCTTGAGCGCATTGAGGGTGTCGCGCAGCTCGCGGATGGCCGGGGCAATCTGGTTAAGGCCCTGGGCGCCGTCGTCGAGGGACTGGCGGTTGTCCTGCAGCAGGCTGTTGATGGTCGCGCTGCTTTGGGCCAGCGACTGCATGGCCTGCTCGGCGCTGCCGATGGCCTGCTTGCCCTGGGTGCCGAGCAGGCCGTTGGCGTTGCGCATCAGCGCCTGGGTCTCGGCCAGGGTGGCGCTGGCCTGCTTGCCGACCTCGCCCAGCTGGACGATGGCCGCACCGATGCCGTCTTTCTGGTTGGCGAAAGCGCCGGTAGTCTGGTCGAGGTTGGCCAGGGTGTTGCTCAGGTGCTCGATGTTGTTTTCCGAGAACATCTGGTTGGCGTTATGCAGCAGCAAGTTGATGTTGGTCACCAGGTCGCTGCTGTCGTTGAGCAGTTGCGAAATCGGCGATGGCGAGGCGACGATCACTGGCAGTTTGCCGTCCTGGCCCTTGAGCGCTGGGCTCTCTGGCGTGCCGCCAGTGAGCTGGATGAACGAGTTGCCGGTGACCCCGGCCAGGGTCAGCTTGGCCTTGGTGTCTTCCTTCACCGGCGTGTCGGCGGACAGGCGAATGCGCGCCAGTACCCGGCGCGGGTCTTTCGGGTCCAGGCGCAGGGTGCTGACGTCCCCGACCTTGATGCCGTTGTACTGCACCGGGCTGCCGCGGGACAGGCCGGAGACCGCCTCGTTGAACACCACTTCGTAATCCTTGAAGGTGTCGTCGACGCTGGACTTGGTCAGCCACAGACCAAACAGCATGGCGCCAGCCACCACCAGCACGGTGACCAGGCCGATCAGGACATGATGCGCTCGGGTTTCCATCGTTCAAGGCTCCTGGCGGGCGCGCAGGGCGGCGTCTTCGGCCGCCCGGCCGCGCGGGCCGTGAAAGTATTCGTGAATCCAGGGATCGTCGGTCTGTTCGACGTCACTGAGGGGGCCGGCCACCAGCACCTTCTTCTGCGACAGCACCGCCACCCGGTCGGTGATGGTGTAGAGGGTGTCCAGGTCGTGGGTGATCAGGAACACCGACAGCCCCAGGGCGTCGCGCAAGGTGAGGATCAGTTGGTCGAAGGCGGCGGCGCCGATCGGGTCGAGGCCGGCGGTGGGCTCGTCGAGGAACAGGATGTCCGGGTCCAGCGCCAGGGCCCGGGCCAGGGCAGCGCGCTTGATCATGCCGCCGGACAGCGAGGCCGGGTACTTGTCGGCAGCGCTGATCGGCAGCCCGGCCAGGGCCAGCTTGACCCCGGCCAGGTGTTCGGCGTCGGCGCGCGACAGCCCGGCGTGTTCGATCAGCGGCAGCGCGACGTTCTCGGTGACGGTCAGCGACGAGAACAGCGCGCCCTTCTGGAACAGCACGCCAAAACGCCGCTCCACCTGCGAGCGTTGGCCTTCGTCGAGGCTGGCCAGGTCCTGGCCGAACACCTTCACGGTGCCCTCGTTGGGCCGGCGCAAACCGATGATGCTGCGCAACAGCACCGACTTGCCGCTGCCCGAGCCCCCTACCACGGCGAGGATTTCGCCGCGGTTCAGGTCCAGGTCGAGGTTTTCGTGCACGCTCTGGCTGCCGAAGCGGTTGCAGATGCCCCGGGCTTCGATCACCGTTTCCCGGGCGCTCACCAGCCCATCTCCATGAAGAACAGCGCGGCCACCGCATCCAGCACGATGACCACGAAGATCGACTGCACCACCGCCGAGGTGGTGTGGGCGCCCACCGATTCGGCGCTGCCGCTGACCTTGAAGCCTTCCAGGCAGCCGATGGTGGCAATCAGGAAGGCGAAGAACGGCGCCTTGGCCAGGCCCACCAAAAAGTGCTGCACGCCGATGTCGCTTTGCAGCAGCGAGAGGAACATGGCCGGCGAGATGCCCAGCGACAGCGCACAGACCACCGCGCCACCGACGATGCCGCAGATCATCGCGACGAAGGTCAGCAACGGCAGCGCGATCAGCAGCGCCAGCACCCGCGGCACCACCAGCAGCTCGATGGGGTTCAGGCCCAGGGTGCGGATGGCGTCGATCTCTTCGTTGGCTTTCATCGAGCCGATCTGCGCGGTGAACGCGCTGGCGGTCCGCCCGGCGATGAGGATGGCGGTCAGCAGCACGGCGAATTCCCGCAGGAAAGAGAACGCCACCAGGTCGACGGTGAAGACCGTCGCGCCGAAGTTGGCCAGCACCGTGGCGCCGAGGAAGGCCACCACGGCGCCGACCAGGAAAGTCAGCAGGGCAACGATGGGGGCGGCGTCCAGGCCGGTCTGTTCGAGGTGGGCGACCACCGGGGTGACGCGCCAGCGGTGGGGCTGCAGCAGGCGGCGCAGCAGGGTTTCGAGGATCAGGCCGAGAAAGCCCAGCACTTGCCTGGTGTCCTGCCACAGGGTGTCGACGGCGCAGCCGATGCGCGCCAGCAGCAGGAGCAGCACCGGGCGCTCGGGTTGTTTGACCGGGATGCAGTAGTCCTGCACCGAGCAGTAGACGTTCTTGAGCAGGGCGCGGCTGGCGTCGGGGAGTTGCTCGGTACAGTGCGCCAGGCGTTCGGAGCCGAGCAGTTCGGCCAGCAGCGAGGCGCCGGCGGTGTCCAGGCGGCCCAGCTGGCTGAGGTCGACCTGGGTGTCGGCGCCGTACTGGCTGCGCAGTTGCTCGCAGTCGCGCTTGAGGCTGGCGTAGTGGGCCAGGGTCCAGTCGCCGACGATACGCAGGCGGGAGGGCTGCTGGTTGTTGTCCAGGATGGCGCTCGGGGCGGTCATAGGCTCCATGCATCTGACTGGCGGGTGGCGAGTCAGATCATAGCGCAGTGGGCAGCGATGGGCAGTGCATTCCTGTAGGAGCGGCCTTGTGCCGCGAAAGGGCTGCGAAGCAGCCCCAGGATCTCAGCGTCAAGGTAAGAATTGCCGGGGCCGCTGCGCGGCCCTTTCGCGGCACAAGGCCGCTCCTACAAGGGTTTTGGCAGATCTTCGAGCACTTTGAACCTGAGCACCCCAATCACCTGGCCATCCTCGGTCAGCACCCGCACCTGCCACTTGCCCACCGGGTTGGGCGGGAAGTTCTGCTTGTGGGTCCAGGCCCGGTAGCCTTCCTTGCGCCCGCCGTGAATGTCCAGGGCGATGCGGTCCACCTCTTTGCCGTCCAGCTGCCACACGTGGTAAATGCGCTCGTTGAGGCCGCGCGGGGCATTGATCGCGGTGTAGGCGTACAGGCCGCCATTGCGGATGCGGCTGGCGGGTACTTCCTCCAGCGATGCGCCCGGCTGGCGGTTGAGCACTTCGGTGCTGATCGCCACGTCGGTCATCCACAGGGTCGCTGGCGGCACCCAGGACCGCATCAGCCAGCCGCCGCCACCCACCGCCAGGGTCACCAGCACCAGGGCCACGCCACGGCGCCAGTTGTTGATCGGGAAACTGCTGGCCAGGCTTGGGAACGACAGCACCATGGCGGCGACCAGCGCCAGCTTGAAGCTCTGCGCGGTGGTCAGGTGCAGGATGATCGGCAGTGCCGTGAGCAGCGCGGCGAACAGGGTCAGGGTGTGCAGCGCCAGGAACAGCCAGCGCCTGGGGGCCAGCCACTTGTGGTACAGCGGGTCGACGATGGAAATCAGCCCCGCGGCGCCGAGCAGGCCGGTGAAGACCAGCTGGCCGCTGTTCCAGGTGGTGGTGATGAAGAAGAACGGCAGGACGAAGAACAGGCTCTCCTGGTGGATCATCTGCGTTGCGAAGCGCAGCAGCGGCTGTGGGATCTCGCGCTTGAAGGTACGGGCGAACAACTCGGTGAGGGTGTTCTCCAGCATCAGCCAGACCCAACTGATCAGCATGACGATGGCGATCCAGCTGGCCAGGCCGGCCTGGCGGTCGACCAGGATGAAACTGCCGATACCCGACAGGAAACCGTAGAGCGCGATGATGCCGGGGTAGCGCTTGAGCAGTTCGATCACGCGCAGGACGAAGTTGGGTATTGGGGGCATGGGGCTATGACAGGTGCTCAGGATGGCTGTGCCGGCGCTGATCGCGGGGCAAGCCCGCTCCCACGAAAATCATGGCTCCGTGGGAGCGGGCTTGCCCCGCGATCAGCGCTGGTGAAAGGCCGACAGGATACCGCCGAACCCCTACTTTCGTGTAGCGCCGCTGGGGCGATTCGCCATTACGCGCCGCCAGCGAACCAGCCCGGCCGCAAGGATCAGCCCGAGCAACAGCGCCACCAGCCCATACAGTTCGTCATACCCCAGCAACGGCTTCTCGATGCGCAGGTACCCCGGCTCCTTGAGCATTTCGCGCAGGGCCTCGTTGGCCTGCTTGAGGCTGACCTGGCGCATCGCACGCACCGGGTCACTGAAGCGGCCGTTCTCGTAAGCGTTCAGCGCACCCCAGTAGTAGTCGGCCAACGCCGTGTTGCCCTGGGTGCTCCAGCTCTCGCGGGCAATTGCCGCGTCCTTGATGCGGGCGAAGGTGTCCGGGTCCAGGCCGTGCTTGCGCAGGTGTTCGAACAGCTGCTCGAGCACCTTCACCGCCGCGTCGAGGTCCTGGCGCTCAAGGTCGGCATTGAGGCTCAAGAGGCCGGTGTCGCCAAAGCTCTCGCGTTGCGCCGAGGGGCCGTAGGACAGGCCATGGCGCAAGCGCAGCTGGTCGTACAGCGCCCAGTCCAGGTAGCGCGAGAGCAGTTCGAGGGTCTGGTCGTTGTCCGTGTCCAGTGTCGGCTCGACGAACAGCCAGTGCAGCTTGACGTTGTCGCCCAGCCAGCCTCGGGTCAGGTCGCGGCGTTGCTCGGCCTGCTGGCTGATGGTTTCGAGGGTGCGGCGCTCTTCGGGCTCGGTCGACGGCAATGCGCCGAAGGTGCGTTCCAGATAGGCCGGCAGCAGGCGGTCGAGGCCGCCGACGACGATCAGGCTCATGTTGTTGGCGGCGTACCAGTGCTCGCGCAGGTGCTGCACCTGCTCCAGGGTCATGTCGTCGAGGTCGGAGCGCTCCTTGCACTTGAGGCCCAGTTCGGTCGCCAGTTGATCGCTGGCCGGGCGGCCGACTTCCTGGCGGTCGAGCCAGCGCTGCAGGTGCCCGTAATGGCCGCCGTCCTCGCGCTCGATGATGCGCTTGGCCGTGGCCAGCGCCTTGGCGTCGATACGGGTGTCGCGCAGCAGCGCCAGCAGCAGGTCGAGCACTTTGCGCTGGTTGCGTGCCGGGGCCTCGATGACGAAGGTGGTGTCGGCGCTGCTGGTGAAGGCGTTCCATTCCCCGCCCAGTTCTTGCAGGCGTTCTTCCAGGCCGCCCTCGCCGGTGTCGTCGATGCCGCTGAACAGCAGGTGCTCGAGCAGGTGCGGCAGCTCGCGCTGGTTGCAGTCGAAATCGTCCAGGCCCACGCCCACCACCAGGCGGATCGACACATGGTCGCGCTCGTAGCCGGACTTGAGGATCACCTGCAGGCCGTTGGGCAACAGGTAGCCCTCGACCCGCGAGCGATCGAGGGCAAAGGTAGGCAGGCTGGCGATCAGCAGGCAAATGAACATCAGACAACGCATGGGCGAGCTACGGTCTCCAGGGGCAAAGGCTCAAGGCTGGCGGGCTTCGTCCGGCACGCTGTCGAGCATCAGCCCGCCGGTGTCGGTGCCGCCCAGTACCACATAGGCACTGCTGCAGAACAAAGAGTTCAACCGCTTCATGTCGGCAATGAGTTCCAAGTGTAGCGAACTGGTTTCGATACTCTGCACCACTTTACGTTGCAGGCGGCTGACATGGGCATGTGCCAGGCGCCGCTCCTGGGCGCGGAAGCGGCGTTTTTCGCGCAGCAGCTGGTGCGCGCTTTGCGGGTCGGCGCTGAGGAACACCGACAGGCCCAGGCGCAGGTTGGCTTGCAGCTGCTCTTGCAGGCCGGTCAGCTCCTGCAGGCCGGTTTGCGAGAACTCGCGGCGCTGGGAGGTTTTCTGCTGCTGGACCTTGCGCAGCATGCGCTCGATCAGGTCGGTGGCCAGCTTGAGGTTGATTGCCAGCTCGATGATCTCGGCCCAGCGCCGGTTGTCCTGCTCGCTCAGGTCCTCGCGGGGCATCTGTGCCAAGTACAGCTTGATGGCGTTGTACAGCGCCTCGGCGTCTTCGGCGAGGGTGCGCACCTGCTGCGGCATGGCGGTCTGGGTACCGCGCAGGGCGCCAAGCATGGCATCGAGCAGGCTGTCGACCAGATCGCCCAGGCGCAGGGTTTCGCGCACCGCATTGGCCAGCGCCAGGCTCGGGGTAGTGAGTGCCGTGGGGTCGAGGTGGCGTGCCTGGGTATGGCCGTTGCCGTTGCCTTGTTCGGGCAGCAGGAAGTTGCACAGGCGGCCCATGGGCTTGACCGTGGGCAGCATCAGCAAGCAGCGCAGGGTGTTGTAGAGCAGGTGGAAGCCGATCACCAGCTCCTGCGGGCTGAAGCTCAGGCTGTCCATCCAGGCCACCAGCGGGTGCAGCACCGGGATGATCAGCACCAGGCCGAACAGCTTGTACAGCAGGCTGCCCAGGGCCACACGCCGCCCTGCCGAGTTCTGCAGGCTGGTGGTGAGGAAGGCCAGCAGGCCGCTGCCGATGTTGGCGCCGATCACCAGGCCGATGGCCACCGGCAGGCTGATCACCTCGGCGCCGGCCAGGGTGGCGGTCAACAGCACGGCGGCCAGGCTGGAGTAGGAAATCATGGCGAACAGCGCGCCGATCAGCGCGTCGAGCAGGATGTCGCCGGTCAGCGAGGCGAACAGCACCTTCACGCCCTGGGCGTGGGTGATCGGGGTGGCGGCGTGCACGATCAGTTGCAGCGCCAGGATGATCAGCCCCAGGCCGATGCCGACGCGGCCCAGTTGGCCGGCACGGGTCTGCTTGCGCGAAAGGAAGAAGATCACTCCGAGGAAGATCAGCAGCGGCGACAGCCAGGACAGGTCGAAGGTCAGCACCCGCGCCATCAGCGCGGTACCCACGTCGGCGCCGAGCATGATTGCCAGGGCCGGGGTCATGGCCATCAGGCCCTGGCCGACGAACGAGGTGACCAGCATGGCGGTGGCGTTGCTGCTTTGCACCATGGCGGTGACCAGGATGCCGGCGATGAACGCCAGCGGGCGCTTGTTCATGTTCTGGCTGAGCACCCGGCGCAGGTTCGAACCATAGACGCGCAGGATGCCGGTACGGACGATGTGCGTGCCCCACACCAGCAGGGCCACGGCGGAGAGCAGGTTGAGCAGGGTCAGCATGGTCGGGCCCCCTTTATTCTTGTGCCCCAGTGCGGGGCCAATCGGCAATGCAGTGAGCCTGGCCCGGGGGTGGGCATCGGTTTTGTGCAGGGCTCACTCAAGCTTTAGTTGTTTTGCGCGGCTGTCGCCAGCTTGGCATGGCTGAAACATATTTGAAACATGCCACGATCCTGTGGGAGCGGGTTTACCCGCGAAACAGGCACCACCATGCATGGCACCGGCTTTGCCGGTGTTCGCGGGTAAACCCGCTCCCACAGGAACGCAAAAAGGGCCCCGAAGGGCCCTTTCTGTACTGCGCTCGCCGGGATTACTGACCCGGAATGTCCTTGCGCAGCTTCACCGCGTCGGGCTCTTCACCCTTCTTGCGCGCCGCCGCAGTGCGCATGCGGATGTTGATCGCTTCCACCGCCAGCGAGAAGGCCATGGCGAAGTAGACGTAGCCCTTCGGTACATGCACGTCGAAAGATTCGGCGATCAGCACGGTACCGACGACGATCAGGAACGAAAGCGCAAGCATCTTCAGCGATGGGTGCTTGTCGATGAAGTCGCTGATGGTGCCGGCGCAGAGCATCATCACCAGTACTGCGACGATGATCGCGGCGATCATCACCGGCACGTGGGAAACCATGCCCACGGCAGTGATCACCGAGTCCAGCGAGAACACGATGTCGATGATGGCGATCTGGATGATGGTGTAGAAGAACTTGCCGCCCGCGCCCTTGGGCTCGTCCGGGTTTTCGTCCTCGCCTTCCAGGCCGTGGTAGATCTCTTGCGAGCTTTTCCACAGCAGGAACAGGCCACCGAAGAACAGGATCAGGTCGCGCCCGGAGATGCCTTGGCCGAACACATGGAACAGGTCGTCGGTCAGGCGCATGACCCAGGTGATCGACAGCAGCAGCAGGATCCGCGTGACCATGGCCAGGGCCAGGCCGAAGATCCGCGTGCGCGGCTGCATATGCTTGGGCATGCGGCTGACCAGGATCGAGATCATGATGATGTTGTCGATCCCGAGCACGATCTCAAGGGCCGTGAGGGTGAAAAAGGCAACCCAGATTTCCGGGCTGGTCAGCCATTCCATGTGTATTCCTTCGAGCGGTAATGGCAAAGCGCCCGGAGGGCGGGCGCTTTGCGGTTGGATGAAGCGTGTGTATTACAGACTGCTGAACAGCGGGAATGTGCCCAGGGCCAGCGCGCCGAACATTATGCACAGGCATACCAGCACTGCCCACTTGAGGGTGAAGCGCTGGTGATCGCCGAACTCGATGCCGGCCAGGGCCACCAACAGATAAGTGGAGGGTACCAGCGGGCTGAGCAGGTGTACCGGCTGGCCGACGATCGATGCGCGGGCCATTTCCACCGGGGTGACGCCGTAGTGGCTGGCGAACTCCGACAGCACCGGCAGCACGCCGTAGTAGAAGGCGTCGTTGGACATGAAGAAGGTGAACGGCATGCTGACCAGGGCGGTGATCACCGCCATGTACGGGCCGAACGCTTCCGGGATCACCGCCAGCAGGCTCTTGGACATGGCGTCGACCATGCCGGTGCCCGACAGGATGCCGGTGAAGATGCCGGCGGCGAAGATCAACCCGCTCACGGCCAGCACGCTTGAGGCGTGGGCGCCGATGCGGTCCTTCTGCTGCTGCAGGCACGGGTAGTTGACGATCATGGCGATACTGAAGGCGATCATGAACAGCACCGGCAGCGGCAGCACGCCTGCGATCAGCGCGACCATCAGGGCGGCGGTCAGGGCGCCGTTGAACCAGATCAGCTTGGGCCGGCGCGCTTCGGGGAACTGCGACACGCTGATCTCGCTGTGATCGATGTCGTCGGTCGGCAGGTGCAGCTCGCCCAGGCGGGCACGTTCACGCAGGCCATACCAGTAGGCGATGGCGAGGATCGCCAGCACACCGAAGGCCATGGCCGGGATCATCGGCACGAAGATGTCCGAGGGGTCCACATGCAGCGCACTGGCTGCGCGGGCAGTCGGGCCGCCCCAGGGGGTCATGTTCATCACCCCGCCGGCCAGGATGATCAGGCCGGCCATGATCCGCGGGCTCATCCCCAGGCGGCTGTACAGCGGCAGCATGGCGGCGCAGCAGATCATGTAGGTGGTGGCGCCGTCACCGTCGAGGGAGACGACCAGGGCCAGCACCGCGGTGCCGACCGAGACTTTCAGCGGGTCGCCCTTGACCAGTTTGAGGATCTTGCGCACGGCCGGGTCGAACAGGCCGGAATCGATCATCAGGGCGAAGTACAGGATGGCGAACATCAGCATCACGCCGGTGGGCGCAAGCTTGCTGATGCCTTGCAGCATCATCGGGCCGATGTCGCTGTAGAAGCCGCCGAACAGGGCGAACAGGATCGGTACCAGGATCAGCGCGATCAAGGCCGACAGGCGCTTGGTCATGATCAGGTACATGAAGGTGATGACCATGGCAAAGCCGAGGAAGGTCAGCATGGCGGTACTCCAGGCGTGGCGCGGCGAAAGGAAGGACGATTCGGGCGGATCAGCGCGTCAGGCGCTGCGCGGGGAGTAGGCGAAGAGGGACTGCGAAAAGGCGGGCACAGGAAAACATCAGAATCACCATTGTTGTTGTTGATTGGGCCGGGCACGGAAGTTTCCGGGTGCCCTGGCTGACCGGTCTGCTGCCGGTGGTGGCGCTATCCTATGTGCGCAAGCTTTCAGCCAGCTTTCGGCCAGTGCAAGGCGACGGGAGGTCATGATGATGACGCGTGTCGAGCAAGGGGGGTGCCATTGCGGTGCCCTGCGTTACCGGTTGCGGGGCGATCTGGGCGATGTCGCCCACTGTCATTGCTCGATATGTCGGCGGGTCAGCGGCGGCACGCTGGTGACCTGGGTGACGCTGGCCTGCGAGGATTTCGAGTGGTTGGCGGGCTCGGCGCAGCGGTATGTGGCGCCGGCTGGGTGCAGCCGCTATTTCTGTGGTGGTTGTGGGGCCCATGTGGCGCTGGTGACCGAGCGCAGCCCGCAGACGATCGATGTGACGGTGGCGACGCTGGATCATCCCGAGCGGGTGAAGCCCAGCCGGCACATCTGGGTGACGAGCCGCTTGCCGTGGATGCCGGTGGGTGATGGGTTGCCCCAGGAGGATGAGGAAAGCCTGTGAGGTCTTGAGCTGGCTGTTCTGCCCTAATCGCGGGGCAAGCCCGCTCCCACGTTGTGGGCTACCCCTCTAGTGTTCAACTTCTTGGGGGCAGTCCACAGCGTGGGAGCGGGCTTGCCCCGCGATTGGGCCCTCACCGGCTTTCGCTAGGGCAACTGCAACCCGCCAGCCGCCTTGTGCAGCGCGCGCAGGTGTTCGCCTACCTGCTTGATGTTGGCTTCCACCGCCTTGATCTCCCTGGCCCGCTCCGGCCCCAGCAGTGCCCTCACCTGCTGGTCCAGGTCGTTGCTCAGGCGCAGCAATTGCGCCTGGCGTGCCTTGCTCTCCTGCTCCAGGTGCTGGCGCTCCTCGGGCTGTGGCAGGCCGTAGCCGCCCGCCCCCAGCAGTTCCGCCGGGCGGCTGAGGTAGCCACTGTTGGCGAGAATCGCCTGCAGGGCCTGGTCGGCCTTGTCGAAGCTGCCATCCTTCATCGCCCGACCACTGAGGTAACGCTGCTTGACCTCATCCTGGGCCAAAAGCAGCTGCCGGCGCAGGCTGGCCTGTTCGAGCAGCAGCAGCGCCGCACTGGTGCGCAGGTCGGCGCGCGCGAACCACGGACGGCGCTGCTCGGCATCCAGGGCCAGCCAGTCTTCCACGGCGCTCTGCTTGATCGGCAACTGCTTCTTCAACACCTCGAACATGGCCTGGTAGCGGTCGCGGTAGGAGTCGAAGCGATAACCCAGGCGCAGCGCCTCACGTGGGTCGTCGAGCACACTGGTGTCGGCCAGGCCACGCCCTTTGAGCACTTCCAGCAGGCCGTTGGGCATGATGTTGTCGAGGTCGTTCAGGCGCGGGTTGGCGGTGCCGCTGCGCAGCAGCTTCAAATTCTCGACCGCGCAGTTGTTGGACAGGAAGAAGTAGTTGCCGTCGTAGCTCCAGTGCATTTCGGCAGCCTGGCGCACCAGGTTCTCGATCTCGCTGCGGCTGAGCTTGAGCGGCACCGAGGCCAGGCTGCGCAGTTCGGTCTTGGTGTACTCGTCGATCACCTGGCCCAGCGGCAGGACGAACAGCCGCGATGGGTAGGCCCCGACCAGCCCGCCCCAGCTCGACAATTGCACATCGTTGACGAAGGCCCGGTAGGACAGCACCAGGCTCTGGTCGAGGTCCAGGCGGCACGCTGGACCGCGCGGCCGGCCTGGGGCGCAGATCACCAGGCGCAGCATGCTGTGGCCCCAGCGGCTGACCAGGTTCTGGTTGGCCTCGGCCAGCAGGTAGTCGACTTCGTAGACCCGTTCGGGGTCGATTTCACCAAGCGGCTGGCGGGCGAAGTCATTGCCGGCGTTGAGGAACGGCAGGGCCTTGGCGCAGGTGTTCTGCGGCGGTGCCCAGCCGAAATGCTCGCTCAGGTACTGGTTGAGCGCCGGGCGACGGCAGGCATAGCTAGGGTCGAGGAGGAAGTACTCCATGTTGACCGCGATGTATTCCTTCGGGCTGCTCAGCTCGTAGCTGTCGGGGCTGCGCGCCACCTGGCCGTTGTGCTGTTCGCGCTCGCCGCGGCGGCCGACGTACTGCGCCCAGCCGGCCAGGTCGAGCAGGCGTGGATCGTCGCTCAGGGTGAAGCGGCGCTCGGCCTGGCCCCGGCAGTCCTGTGGCAGGCCTACCTTGCCCAGTGCGCCCTGCTGGCGCTTGCAGCGGGTGATGAGCTGGCGTTCGGCGCTGGGCCACAGGCGGGCGCGGTCATAGATGTGGGTGAGCTCATGCAGCACCGTGGCCAGCAGCTCTTCACGGACGGTGCCGTGGGGGCGGTTGGTCTTTTCGCGGGCGGCACTGCCATCGACCAGGCCCGGCAGCAGGCGGCGGTTGAGGTCGAGGGTGGAGACCGGCGAGGCCTGGCCGTAGGCATCCTCGGGCATACGGTCGGTCCAGCCCACCGTTATCTGGCGGTCCAGCTGCTGCTTGAAGCGTGGCGGCAGCTTGGCCATGGCTTCATCGAGCAGCTGCTGGGTGGCCTGCTGCTGTGGCTGGTCGAGGCCGTCTGCCTGCAGCACCAACTGCAGGTCGGCCAGGGCGGGCGTGCCGAGCAGCGTCAGGACGCAGCCGAGCAGCCAGGCACGCGCGTGCTTCACAGGGCGAGGATAGCTTCGGCCAGCACCTGGTCGCTGGCGTCGCGGGCTTGCGGCACACGGGTGCGCAGGGTGTCGAAGGCCGCTTCGAGCTGGGCGCCACGGATGTTGCCATTGCTGGCGACGAAGCTGGCGGCGTCGTCGTGGGCTTCGCGGATGACTTTCGAGTCGCGAATCGAGGTGGTGGTGTCGGAGGTGAAATCGATCGTGCGCGCCGAGGCACGGACGATGATGTTGCTGGTAGCCACCAGCGTGTGAGCCTGGGCCATGTCGGCCAGCAGCAACATGCCGAGGGAAGCGGCGATCAGCGATTTACGCATGGAGCATCTCCAGAAGGTACAAAGGCGTAACAGGTAATTATTGGACGAGAATGGCTTCGGCCAGTTCAAGGTCGCCGACAGAGTGACAGCTGTGCACCTGGCGCAACGAAACCAGCGCCGCCTGAAGGCGCGCACCGCGAATCAAGCCATCACTGGCAACGAAGGCAGCAGCGTCGTCACGGGCGGCGGCGACGATCTTGCGATCGAACGGCGCGGTGGTCACCTGGCTGGTGACATAGCCGGTGGCAACGAGGCTCTGGGTGGTGACATCCATGGCATGGGCGCTTCCCATACCGGCGAGGGCTAACAGCACTGGCGGCAGATAACGCATGGGCTCTCTAGGCGGTGGTTTCGGGCAGCGAAGGCTACCCCGGATGCACCGGCCGGGGCCAGTGAATCCGGGTGTGAAGGCGTGTGCTAGAGCGCGAGGATGGCGCTGGCCAGTTGCGCGTCGCTGGCTTGCAGCGCGGGCTGCTGCTGGCGGATGTGCACCAAAGCGCTTTCCAGCTTGGCGCCGCGGATCGCGCCTTCGCTGCCAACGAAGCTGGCGGCGTCGTCACGGGCGGCCTGCACGATCTTGTCATCGCGGAAGGACGAGGTTACGTCGGAGGTGGCATCGGTGGTGGCGGCAACGGCACGGACTACCGTGTCAGTGGTCACCACGAAGCTGGTGGCATTGGCCGCACCGGCGAGGGACAGCAGCACGGCGGCGCCAAACAGATGATAACGGGACATGGTGGGTGGACTCCTGCGAAGGGTCTGGAGGGTTCTGGTTATCGGACGCTCGCTTGGCTCGTCACGGTACGGTGTTGCCAGGCGTGTAGGACAAGCGTAACACGCCTCGGTTCAAGCGCCTGGGGCGGCAAACGGCCACATTTCGTAACTGTACCTGTCTATATCGACTTTTGTAAAACTGTACCTATTGCACTGCGATGGCTCTATCTCGCGGCGGACAAACAAAAAACCCGTCGCGGTTTCCGGCGACGGGTTCTTGTGTATTCGCGGTGCCGGCGTTGGCCGACGGCCGAGGCTTAGCGCCAGAACGGCTTGCTCAGCTCTTCGTAGCGCTGCGACTCGCTGATACCGGCGTCGGCCAGCAGGCGGGAGTCCAGGCGAGCCAGCTGACGGCGGCTGGCCATGCGGCGTTGCCACAGCAGCAGGGTCGACAGGGCGCGCAGAGGCAGGGCAGCGTGGGAAGCTTGGGCGTTGCTTTCGAAAACCAGACCGGAACTGAGGGTGCGTTCCATGATGTTTCATCCTTCCGCTTGTGGCGGCATTAGGGAGTGATTTAACTGGTGCCCATCTTCCTCCTCTGCTGTCCATAACAGTAGATACAGTTCTGTAGTAAAGCGATGGCTCAGTTAACTGTGTAATCCTACTGTTGCACCCGAAATTGGCGTAACTGTACTGGTCTGCACTGATTTAGTGCGAATTTTGGATTTTGTGGGAAATGGCGCGGCTCGGAAGCGGACAATTACCAGTACAGTAGTACAGTTTTATTTGCCTGGTGACCGGTTGACTGTGGGAGCGGGTTCACCCGCGAAAGCGCCTGTATGGCTACTGCAGCATTTGCGGGTAAACCCGCTCCCACAGATAGCTCATTTGGGTGAAACGATCGCGGGGCAAGCCCGCTCCCACATGTATCTGTGGGAGCGGGCTTGCCCCGCGATGGGTACAGCGCTAGCGGATCAACCGGCCAGCATGCGCCCGCTTTCTTCCAGGTTCTCGTGCCAGCTCAGGGCTTCGCGCAGGATGTGCGGGGTGTGGCCGCCGCGCTGGCAGGCGCGTTCGAAGTAGTCGTTCAGCGCAGCGCGATAGTCCGGGTGCACACAGTTGTCGATGATCGCGCGGGCACGCTCGCGTGGCGCCAGGCCGCGCAGGTCGGCCAGGCCCTGTTCGGTGACCAGGATGTCGACATCGTGTTCGGTATGGTCGACGTGGCTGACCATGGGCACAACGCTGGAAATCGCGCCGCCCTTGGCGATCGACTTGGTGACGAAGATCGCCAGGTGGGCGTTGCGGGCGAAGTCGCCGGAACCGCCAATGCCGTTCATCATCCGGGTGCCGCAGACGTGGGTGGAGTTGACGTTGCCGTAGATGTCGAACTCCAGCGCCGTGTTGATGCCGATGATGCCCAGGCGACGCACCACTTCAGGGTGGTTGGAGATCTCCTGCGGGCGCAGCACCAGCTTGTCCTTGTAGCGCTCGAGGTTGCCGAACACGTCGGCATTGCGGCGGCTCGACAGGGTGATCGAGCTGCCCGAGGCGAAGCTCAGCTTGCCGGCGTCGATCAGGTCGAAGGTCGAGTCCTGCAGCACTTCGGAGTACATGGTCAGGTCTTCGAACGGCGATTCGATCAGGCCGCACATCACGGCATTGGCGATGCTGCCGATGCCGGCTTGCAGCGGGCCGAGCTTGTTGGTCATGCGGCCGGCGTCCACTTCGCCCTTGAGGAAGGCGATCAGGTGGTCGGCGATGCCCTGGGTCTCGTGGTCAGGCGGCAGCACGGTGGACGGCGAGTCCGGCTGGTCGCTGATGACGATGCCGACGATCTTGGCCGGGTCGATCGGGATTGCGGTGCTGCCGATGCGGTCATCGACTTTCACCAGCGGGATCGGCGTGCGGGTCGGGCGGTAGGTCGGGATATAGATGTCGTGCAGGCCTTCTAGGTTGGCGTTGTGCGACAGGTTGATCTCGACGATGACCTGCTTGGCGAAGATCGCGAAGCTGGCCGAGTTGCCGACGGAGGTGGTCGGTACGATATGGCCTTCTTCGGTGATCGCCACTGCTTCGATGACCGCGATGTCCGGCAGGGTCAGTTGCTTGTTGCGCAGCTGCTCGACGGTTTCCGACAGGTGCTGGTCGATGAACATCACCTGGCCGTCGTTGATGGCCTTGCGCAGGGTGCTGTCGACCTGGAACGGCATGCGCCGGGCGAGTACGCCGGCTTCGGTCAGTTGCTTGTCGAGGTCGTTGCCCAGGCTGGCGCCGGTCATCAGGCTGATTTTCAGCGGCGACAGCTTGGCGCGCTCGGCCAGTGCGTGGGGCACGGCCTTGGCTTCGCCGGCGCGGGTGAAGCCGCTCATGCCGACGGTCATGCCGTCCTCGATCAGGCCAGCGGCGTCAGCCGCACTCATTACCTTGCTGTGCAGGGAGGACAAGCGGATGCGATCACGGTACATGGATTGTTATCTCAGGCTACTGAAGCTACTGGAAGCGCAGTCTAGAGATTTAGCCCGGTGCCGTCCCGCGACCATGGTCGTAGGCGAAGCCTCGCAATAGAGCCGTTGATCTGGATCATGCAAATGAAAAAGCCCCCGGGCATAACACCCGGAGGCTTTAGACGCTTCTATATATAGAGGCGGGTATCAGTCCACGGCCTTGACCATGTCCTCGATGACCTTCTTCGCGTCACCGAACACCATCATGGTCTTGTCCAGGTAGAACAGTTCGTTGTCCAGGCCGGCATAGCCGCTGGCCATGGAGCGCTTGTTGACGATGATGGTCTTGGCCTTGAACGCTTCGAGGATCGGCATGCCGGCGATCGGCGACTTGGGATCGTTCTTCGCCGCCGGGTTGACCACGTCGTTGGCGCCCAGCACCAGGACCACGTCGGCCTGACCGAATTCGGCGTTGATGTCTTCCATCTCGAACACCTGGTCGTACGGCACTTCCGCTTCGGCCAGCAGTACGTTCATGTGGCCTGGCATACGGCCGGCAACCGGGTGGATCGCGTATTTCACGGTCACGCCGTTGTGCACCAGCTTCTCGGTCAGCTCTTTGAGCGCGTGTTGGGCGCGGGCCACCGCCAGGCCGTAGCCGGGAACGATGATCACGCTGTCGGCGTTGCTCAGCAGGAAGGTGGCGTCGTCGGCCGAGCCGGACTTCACCGGGCGTTGCTCTTTGGAGCCTTGCGCCGCACCGACGTCGGTATCGCCGCCGAAGCCGCCGAGGATGACGTTGAAGAACGAACGGTTCATCGCCTTGCACATGATGTACGAGAGGATCGCACCGCTCGAACCCACCAGCGAGCCGGCGATGATCAGCATCGAGTTGTTCAGCGAGAAGCCGATGCCTGCCGCCGCCCAGCCCGAGTAGCTGTTGAGCATCGACACCACCACCGGCATGTCGGCGCCGCCGATCGGGATGATGATCAGCACGCCCATGATGAAGGCCAGGGCCAGCATCAGGGTGAAGGCGCTGTAGTGGCCGGTGAAGGTGAACAGCAGGCCCAGGGCGATGGTGGCCAGGCCGAGGATCAGGTTCAGCTTGTGCTGGCCGGTGAACTGTACCGGTGCGCCTTGGAACAGGCGGAACTTGTACTTGCCCGACAGCTTGCCGAACGCGATGACCGAGCCGGAGAAGGTGATGGCACCAATGGCCGCGCCGAGGAACAGCTCCAGGCGGTTACCGGTGGGGATCGGGTCGCTGATGCTGGCGACGATGCCCAGCGATTGCGGCTCGAGTACCGCGGCAATGGCGATGAACACCGCGGCCAGGCCGATCATGCTGTGCATGAAGGCGACCAGTTCGGGCATCTTGGTCATCTCGACGCGCTTGGCCATGATCGAACCGGCGGTGCCGCCGACCAGCAGGCCGACGATGACATAACCAATGCCGGCAGTGGCAAGCTCGGCGCCCAGCTTGTAGATCAGCCCGACCGTGGTGAGGATGGCGATACCCATGCCGACCATGCCGAACAGGTTGCCCCGGCGTGAGGTGGTGGGGTGCGAGAGGCCCTTGAGCGCCTGGATGAAGCAGATCGAGGCGACCAGGTACAGAAGCGTTACCAGATTCATGCTCATGCTTACTTCTGCGCCTCGTTCTTGGTTTTCTTCTTGAACATTTCCAGCATGCGGCGGGTGACCAGGAAGCCACCGAACACATTGACCGCGGCCAGCGCCACGGCGAGGGTACCCATCACTTTGCCGGCCGGGGTGACGGTCAGCGCGGCCGCGAGCATGGCGCCGACGATGACGATCGCCGAAATGGCGTTGGTGACGGCCATCAGTGGGGTGTGCAGTGCCGGTGTGACGTTCCATACCACGTGGTAGCCCACGTAGATGGCCAGCACGAAGATGATCAGGTTGTAGATGCCGTGGGAAATCAGCAGGTCTTCCATTGTCGAGCTCCTCAGCCGTTCTTGCGTACGACCTGGCCGTCGCGGCACATCAGGCACGCGGCGACGATGTCGTCTTCGAGGTTGATCATCAGCGCGCCGTCCTTGTCGAACAGCAGCTTCATGAAGTCCAGCAGGTTGCGGGCGTACAACGCCGAGGCGTCTGCGCCGACCTGGGCCGGCAGGTTGGTCGGGCCGACGATGGTCACGCCGTTGGCCTGTACCACCTGGTCAGCGACGGTCAGCGGGCAGTTGCCGCCCTGGGCCGCAGCGAGGTCGATCACCACCGAGCCGGGTTTCATCTGCGCGACGGTCTCGGCGCTGAGCAGCGTCGGCGCCTTGCGCCCGGGGATCAGCGCAGTGGTGATGACGATATCGGCCTGTTTGGCTCGCTCGTGCACGGCCTGGGCCTGGCGCTGCATCCAGCTGGCTGGCATGGGGCGGGCGTAACCGCCGACGCCTTCGGCGCACTCGCGTTCTTCATCGGTCTCGTACGGCACGTCGAGGAACTTGGCGCCAAGCGACTCGATCTGCTCTTTCACGGCGGGGCGCACGTCGGAGGCTTCGATCACCGCGCCCAGGCGCTTGGCCGTGGCGATGGCCTGCAGGCCGGCGACGCCGGCGCCGAGGATCAGCACACGGGCGGCCTTTACGGTGCCGGCGGCGGTCATCAGCATGGGCATGAAGCGTGGGTAGTGATGCGCGGCCAGCAGCACGGCCTTGTAGCCGGCAATGTTGGCTTGCGACGACAGCACGTCGAGGCTCTGGGCCCGCGAGGTACGAGGCGCGGCTTCCAGGGCGAAGGCGGTGATGCCACGTTCGGCCATCTTGCCGATCAGCTCGTTGTTGAACGGGTTGAGCATGCCGGCCAGCACGCTGCCGCTGCTGATCAGCGCCAGTTCCTGGTCATTGGGTGCAACCACCTTGAGCACCAGCTGCGCGCCGAAGGCATCGGTCGCTTCACCCAGTGTGGCGCCAACGGCCTCATAGGCACCGTCCGGAATGCTGGCGTTGAGCCCTGCCCCCCGTTGCACGGTGACCTGATGGCCCTGGCTAACCAGTTTCTTGATGGTTTCCGGGGTCGCGGCGACCCTTGTCTCACCCGTCTGCGTCTCGAGAGGAACACCAATGTGCACGACTTTGTCTCCTGCGGTGACCTTTTGTGTTTGTTTGAACCAGCTCACTTCGGGTGGCGCGCTGGGTGGTCGTAGAGCACGACCCCGCCTGAATCCGGGGCGGGAAGGCATTTTGCAGATGAACCATGGGGGCCACAACCGGTTCTGAAGCGAAACGAACTCAAAACTACAAGTCACCCTGTGACCGTATGTCGCAATGATTCGAAACAAACCCGTCAAGCACGCGCTATTCGGAGCTTAGGGGAAAATCTGAAAAAAATTCTGCTGTTTTCGGCCTTGCTGCTGTGAATGTCGCAAAATAACCGTCAAACCCGCATGGTCACTAGGGTTGATAGGGTTTTTCAGGCTGGCTGGAACAGATTACGTATTTGCGACAAATACATATATCTGTAGGTGTTTAAAATAATTGACTACGGGGTCAGCTTATCGGCTTTTGCAGTGTACTGCTGTGCCTGCGCTATGAGCCAGTCGCGAAAAGCCCGTAGCGAAGCGGACTCCACCTTGCGCTCTGGAATCATCAGATAGTAGGCCTTGTCACTGGACAGGGCATGCCTGTTAGCGACCACCAACCTACCCTCCTCCAGCTCGCGCTGGATCAGGAACGGCGGGATCAGCGCAATGCCCATTTCGTGCATGGCCGCCTGGGCGAGCATAGAGAACAGTTCATAGCGCGGGCCGGCCATGTCGCGTTCAACGCTCATGCCCAGCCCATCGAACCATTGCCGCCAGGCATACGGGCGGGTGGTCTGCTGCAGCAGGGGCAGCTCGGCGATGCGCTGGGCGTCGAGGCCGCCCTGCCCGTCCAGCAGCTTCGGGCTGCACACCGGTACCGGGTTTTCGCCCATCAGGCGATGGGCCTGGGTGCCGGACCAGTCGGCGTCGCCGAAGTAGATGGCCGCATCGAAGGGCGTGTCGGCGAACAGGAACGGCCGGGTGCGGTTGGTCAGGTTGACCGTGACCTCCGGGTGGCGTTGCTGGAAATCCTTCAGGCGTGGCAGCAGCCACTGGGTGCCGAAGGTCGGCACCACGGCCAGCTCGATCACGTTGGCACCCTGCTGGCGCATGACCGACAGGGTGTCACGCTCTACGGCGTCCAGCTGGCTGGCCACCTGGCGGCTATAGGACAAGCCTGCCTCGGTGAGCTTCACGCCCCGGCGCGAGCGGCGGAACAATTCGACGTTGAGAAACGCCTCCAGCCCACCGATCTGCCGACAGACGGCTCCCTGGGTCAGGGCCAGCTCGTGGGCGGCCTTGGTAAAGCTCTCGTGACGCGCGGCCGCCTCGAAGCAGACCAGGGCGGTGGTGCTGGGGATCTTGCGGCGCATGTACGGCAACCTCACTTGTATGCTCGTTAGTACGGCGTTTCGCCGATCACGGAGTGAGAAAATATCACTAAAGCGTGCGCAATCCTCGTTTGTCCCGACGGCCGATCAAGCCTAGGATCAATGCAACGCAAGAATCCGCTCCCATCTTTGTTTCGAGGAACACGCACATGGCCGGTAAAGCAAGCTTCAACTGGATCGACCCGCTGCTGCTGGATCAGCAGCTCACTGAAGAAGAGCGCATGGTGCGTGACAGCGCCTTCCAGTTCGCCCAGGACAAGTTGGCGCCGCGTGTGCTGGAAGCCTTCCGTCACGAACAGACCGACCCGGCGATCTTCCGCGAGATGGGTGAAGTCGGCCTGCTGGGCGCGACCATCCCTGAACAGTACGGTGGCAGTGGCCTCAACTACGTGTGCTACGGCCTGATTGCCCGTGAGGTGGAGCGCATCGATTCCGGCTACCGCTCGATGATGAGCGTGCAGTCGTCGCTGGTCATGGTGCCGATTAACGAGTTCGGTACCGAAGCGCAGAAGCAGAAGTACCTGCCCAAGCTGGCCAGCGGTGAGTGGATTGGTTGCTTCGGCCTGACCGAACCCAACCATGGTTCCGACCCGGGTTCGATGATCACTCGGGCGCGCAAGGTCGACGGCGGCTATCGCCTGACCGGCAGCAAGATGTGGATTACCAACAGCCCGATCGCCGATGTGTTCGTGGTTTGGGCCAAGGATGATGCCGGCGACATTCGCGGCTTTGTCCTGGAGAAAGGCTGGCAAGGCCTCAGCGCCCCGGCCATCCACGGCAAGGTTGGCCTGCGCGCCTCGATCACCGGTGAGATCGTCATGGACAACGTGTTCGTCCCTGAAGAGAACATCTTCCCGGATGTACGGGGCCTGAAGGGGCCGTTCACCTGCTTGAACTCGGCCCGCTACGGCATTTCGTGGGGTGCGCTGGGCGCCGCCGAAGCCTGCTGGCACACAGCGCGCCAGTACACCCTGGACCGCCAGCAGTTCGGTCGCCCGCTCGCCGCCAACCAACTGATCCAGAAAAAGCTGGCCGACATGCAGACCGAAATCACCCTGGCCCTGCAAGGTTGCCTGCGTCTGGGGCAGATGAAGGACCAAGGCACCGCTGCGGTGGAAATCACTTCGATCATGAAGCGCAACTCCTGCGGCAAGGCCCTGGATATCGCCCGCATGGCGCGTGACATGCTGGGCGGCAACGGTATCTCCGACGAGTTCGGCGTGGCCCGCCACCTGGTCAACCTTGAGGTGGTCAACACCTATGAAGGTACTCATGACGTGCATGCGCTGATCCTCGGGCGTGCGCAAACCGGTATCCAGGCGTTCTACTAATAGAGGAGCCAGGCCATGGGTGCGCTTTCACATCTGCGGGTGCTGGACCTTTCTCGGGTGCTCGCCGGCCCATGGTCCGGCCAGATCCTTGCCGACCTTGGTGCCGATGTGATCAAGGTCGAGCGCCCGGGCTCGGGTGACGATACCCGTGCCTGGGGGCCGCCCTTCCTCAAGGACTCGCGTGGCGAGAACACCAGTGAGGCGGCCTACTATCTGTCGGCCAACCGCAACAAGCGCTCGGTGACCATCGACTTTACTCAGCCCGAAGGCCAGCGCCTGGTGCGTGAGCTGGCGGCCAAGTCGGACATCGTCATCGAGAACTTCAAGGTCGGCGGGCTGGCAGCCTATGGTCTGGATTACCAGAGCCTGAAGGCGATAAACCCGAAGCTTATCTATTGCTCGATCACAGGCTTTGGCCAGACCGGGCCGTATGCCAAGCGTGCCGGCTACGACTTCATGATCCAGGGGTTGGGCGGGCTGATGAGCCTGACCGGGCGGCCGGAAGGCGAGGAAGGTGCCGGGCCGATGAAGGTTGGAGTGGCCTTGACCGACATCCTTACTGGCCTGTATTCGACGGTGGCGATCCTGGCTGCCCTCGCCCACCGGGACCAGGCTGGGGTTGGTCAGCATATCGATATGGCCTTGCTGGATGTCCAGGTGGCTTGCCTGGCCAACCAGGCGATGAATTACCTCACCACAGGAAACGCACCACGGCGGTTGGGTAATGCACATCCCAATATCGTGCCCTACCAGGACTTCCCGACGGCGGATGGCAATTTCATTCTTACCGTGGGTAATGACGGGCAGTTCCGCAAGTTTGCCGAAGTGGCTGGGCGGCCGCAGTGGGCGGATGATCCGAGGTTCGCTACCAATAAGCAGCGTGTGGCCAATCGGGCCGAGTTGATTCCGCTGATTCGCCAGGCCACGGTGTTCAAGACTACGGCTGAATGGGTGAGTGAGCTGGAGAAGGCGGGTGTGCCTTGTGGCCCCATCAATGACCTGGCGCAGATGTTCCAGGATCCGCAGGTGTTGGCTCGGGGGCTGGCGGTGAACATCCCGCACCCGTTGGCGGGGAATGTGCCGCAGGTAGCCAGCCCGATCAGGTTGTCGGAGACGCCTGTGGAGTACCGGCAGGCACCTCCGCTGCTGGGGGAGCATACCGAGGCAGTGCTGCGTGATGTACTGGGGCTGGATGCGATGGCGGTGCACGAACTGCGCACTGCTGGCGTACTCTGACGCTGCAGCTATATAGAGAGCGGGGAGGCCGACAGGCCTCCCCGCTTTGTTTTCAGGCAAATGACGCTTTCTTGAAATTAAA
>NZ_QKVM01000038.1 GCF_003231305.1 Pseudomonas sichuanensis
CCACGACCTGCCGATACCTATGCTGTAGGCATAGCGACAGGTTCTCCCCCCCGATCCATGGCGTCCTCCCCGCGTCTGACTCCCTCTTAATTTCACACCATCGTTCTGCGTAGCAGCGGGGCGATGGCACGCGGCTGGGCGCTGATCTGTCGAGGAATCATTTTCATGACTCCATAACGTTTTCAGGGACGGATCCAAGCTGAGCCTGCACAGCTGAAGGGCTTGAACGTAGGAGACAAGGTGAAATTTGGGTTCCGTATGGGGGGAAGCGTCGCGAAATCGTGAGCATTCAGAAGCAGTGATTTTCCAGCCTTAAATGATCGGGCAGGCCTTCGCACCGAGATGCTGACCACTGTCAGCAATGCGCACAGGCCTGTATGACCTGCGCAGATTCCTGCGAAGCAATGACTGCGTAAGCGAATTTCGCCAAACCTCCGCCTGCTTTCCATGCGCCTGATAAAAGATTTGGGTACGTCGATAACCGGCGTGCCTAGGGAGACAGGTAGACCGCTTATGGGCATGCGTTCTGGCAGAGCCTAGCTTGGGCAGCTAGCCAACCAAAGGCGCTGCTGTACAGATCTGGTAGCAAAGAAGCCCGCCTCGGCGGCGGGCTATCAGATGTCTCCAAGGGGAGGCTGTAGGCCAACAAGTCTCGGAGCAAGCGCTTGTAGGATACGCCTCTTGGCTCACGCCCACCAGCCAGCTCGACGGGAGCGAATGGTCCTGCGTTCTGACGGCATTTGAAGCGGCTTATGTGGGCCACGTCAATCGGCAGGGCAATCCGCCAAGACAAAGCAAGCTGGTTATCCCCAGGCGGTATACCCTCAGGGAGAGTCAAAGGCAAAGCTAGGGGTAAATCTAGCGGGTACTCACATTTGAGGGCAGAATCACCAGCTTCGCCTACATTGCACTGGGTTGAGGGGAAGGTGGTGGGAGCAGAGCTAGATCGGGTAAAGGATCGCAAAAGGAGCAGAGCGTTAATCGAAGACCTCTACCTCGACGCGAACCGAGTTTACGTAATCCACTACTCCTGCGAATCGTTTTATCAGAACGATACGGGGGAGTCGAAACGTGTGACCTCCATCGCCACACGAAACCTAAAAACCGGCCAGACCAAATCATGGTCCATCCATAAAGAAGCAGAGCTCAGCAAACAGCTCTCCAGCATGCAAGCAGAGCTCAATAAATTCGAAAAGTCGATGCTCAAAGGCTTTTTCCAATGGCTTGATAAGCACAAGGATTGCCGTTTCCTGCACTGGAATATGCGAGACGAAAATTTCGGGTTCTTTGCGCTTGAGCATCGCTTCCGGGTACTCGGCGGCAAACCCGTAGAGCTGCCGGATGACAAGAAGGTTGACCTTGCGCGTGAGCTGGTTGCGTTGTATGGAAGAAATTATGCCCCGCATGCCGATAGCAAGGGAAGGAAAGGCAGGATCATGGCATTAGCTGAACTCAACAATGCCAGCGACCAAGACGCGCTGCCGGGCGCTGATGAGGCTGCCGCCTTTGTGAACGCTGAGTACATAAAAATGCATCAATCGACCTTGAGGAAGCTCGATATGTTTGCGAACTTCTTCGAACGGACACATGACAAGTCCTTGAAGACGAAATCCAAATGGTACGAGCGGAACGGGGTGCACCCTGTTGTGTTGATTGAAATCGTCAAAGACCATCCGATCTACACGACAGTTATCGTACTGAGTGGCCTTGCCATAGCTGCCGTCAATTTCAGCCGTTTCTTGGAGCTTTTCAACTAGCTCCCCGTATCGGGTTCTGCGCTGTAGCGCAAGCGCCAGTTCACCACTCTTTGGGCCTCATTAGGAGGCCTGTAGGTGTATACGGGACTCGGGACGATTGGATTTAGAGAATTAAAACTCTCGCAGCGTTTAATTCCACGGGCTCCAGCCCGACGCCCGTAATTACCCCTTTCATTGGACCACACCTCGTCGGGGACGCAGCCGCTTGCCGTATGAAGGCAATTAGCCATAATCTTCGCCGGTGGCCGAAGCCACGTACAAAAACCAAGCATGGAGTAGCCTGATGAAAATCGTTTACCTCGTGATCGCAGCAGTCCTGTCGTTCTCCTCGGTCACTGCCTTCGCACATAGCGGCGGTACCGACTCCAAGGGTTGCCACACCAACCACAAAACGGGCGAGCGCCACTGTCACTAAGGCGGTCCGCAGGTCCTTCAGCGCTGGTGTTCTTGACCCTGAGGATGCCAGCCATAGAAGCAAAGCCAGCAGCTAAAGCAAGTTGCGAATACCCAGTAGCGCCACCAGGTGGCCGGGGTAGAACCAATAGCTCCACTGTTTGACAGGCACGACCTTGAACGGCAATGGGGCCCAGAACAGCGCCAAACCGAGCAGAGGTGCAAGAGCGGCGGTCGACAGTGCGAGGATGGCGAATGGTTCTAGTTGCGCTGCTTGCTCGAACAGGCCAGTTCGAGAGTTGGCAGCAGCACAGAGTGCGACGGGCAGTAACGCGAAAAGTTCGGGGCGCTTGATCGCGAGCACCAGAGCTGCCGGCACGAACACTCCATAAAAGCCGAACATCAACGGCTCGCTCAGCAAATAGGCAGCCAGAATCGCCCCGCCGGCCAGTACCAGGCTTTCGAGCGTCCGGTGCTGCACTCCCCAAGCGACCAGCAGACCCAACGCCAACGTGACCAGGACGTTGAATGTGCCTGAGGTGCTGACCATCCGGTATGGCACTTCTGATAGCGCCGCAAACAACACCAAAAGGGCGAGATACCGGCCATTACTCCGGATAAACAACTCACCAGGCTGGTTCCGCGAAACGTTGATGGCCACCGCCAAACAGAACAAAGGAAAGGACAGTCGGCCTAAGACAAACAGGTTACTGGTAGCCGGCCAGGCCAACCGCATGTGATCGAGCACCATCGTAATCAAGGCGATCCACTTGATCAGGTCCTGGCCCGTGTGCCGCTCTCTGTGACGGATGGGATCTGACGTCACGGCATGCTCCCGAGTACCAAAAGAGTCAGTAGCAAGTACCGCCCACCCTTGGCCAAGGTCACCAACAGTGTGAACCGCCAAAGTGGCTCGCGCATGACCCCGGCTACCAACGTAATTGGATCGCCGATAATGGGTACCCAGCTCAATAGCAGTGACCAGTATCCATAGCGCTGGTAGAAGACTTGTGCCTTCTCCAGCTTGGACTCCCTAATCGGGAACCAGCGCTTGTGCTTGAAGTGCTCGACGCCTCGACCCAAAAACCAGTTAACCACGGAACCCAGCACATTGCCGGCGGTAGCCACCGCGACAAGCGCCACGGGCAGGTACAGCTCAGACACTAGCATCGCGGCCAGCGCGGCTTCTGACTGCATGGGTAGCAGCGTGGCGGCCGCAAAAGCTGCCAGAAACAGGCCGAGGTAGCTGGTGAGCTCGAACACGGCCCTACAGGTACTTGGTAATTTGCTTGAATTCGTCCAGGGCCGATCGATCGCCCTTGCTCAAGGCTGCAACCGAGTCCTCAAGACAGTGGTCGATATGGTCCTGGATGAGCGTGCGCTTGGCCTGGCAGACGGCCTTTTCAACCGCATGCAGTTGCTGGGCAATGTCTACACACTCGCGCCCATCCTCGATCATGGCAATGATGCTGCGCAGATGGCCGTCTGCACGCTTCAGGCGCTTGATGATCGCCTCATGGCTCTGGTGAGTATGGGCATGGCCCTGTTCATCATCGTGCTGGTGATCATCGGACATATCTTGAGTCTCTGTCGGCGATACATTACGCTGGCGATGCTATCCCCCCCAGGGGGTTAGGTCAAACGTGCAACGTTGCTGTTGAATCAGCGTCATAGGCATCTGAATGTCCCGTCGTTTCCTGTCATCAGCCATCCTCGTGGCTTTGGCTATGGCCGTTATGCTGGCCTGGACGGGGCACGCCTATTCGTTGGCAGTACCGACTCAAGTCGCTGCCCAAGAAGCAGGGAACATGAAGCATGGGCATGACCATGGCGAGGCCTCATGGAGCTGCGCGCATTGCACTGACCACTATCATGCCCCGCTCACGCCCGACCACCAGCACGAGACCCCTCAGCTCTCTTCTGCTGCGCAACTGACACCTATCTTCGGCCCGTCCATGCCATTGGCCTGGTCAGGCAACTCGGTACCACACCCGCCTATCTTCCGAATCGAACGCCCACCTCGTCCTGCTTTTGCTTCCTGACCCTGGCCGCTTTGCGGCTCTCGATCACTGCAAAAAGGATTGATCCATGCGTTTACACTCGATAACGGGTGGGAGCTTGCTCGCTGTGCGTGCACGCCATCCCATCTGCCTCTTGTTCCTGTTCGTCGCGTCATTGCTTATCGGCATGCCGGAGGCATTGGCACACGCCGTAGCGGAAGGCGACAAGGGATTCATCCAGGAAAGCTCGGGGGTCATGCTGATCCCGTTCATCTACATGGGCGCCAAGCACATGATGACGGGCTATGACCACCTGCTGTTCCTGTTCGGCGTCATCTTCTTCCTCTACCGCCTCAAGGACGTGGGCCTCTACGTCACGCTATTCGCCGTTGGACATTCGGTCACGCTGCTGTTCGGCGTGCTTACTGAGATCAGCATCAGCTCCTACATCATCGACGCGATCATCGGTTTCTCGGTGGTCTACAAGGCGATGGACAACCTGGGGGCCTTCAAGCGCTGGTTCGGTTACCAGCCGAACACCAAAGCCGCGACGCTCGTCTTCGGCCTGCTGCATGGCTTTGGCCTGGCAACAAAGATCCAGGAGTACGAAATCTCGGCCGACGGCCTGATCCCCAACCTCATTGCTTTCAATGTCGGGGTTGAGATCGGTCAGTTGCTCGCGCTGAGCGCCATCCTGATCGTGATGGGCTTCTGGAGAAGAACCGGTGGTTTCTGGCGTCACGCCTACACCGCCAACGTTGCCATGATGAGCGCCGGTTTCCTGCTGATGGGTTATCAGCTGACTGGCCTGATTGTTACCGCTTGAGGATTCTGAACATGTTCAACTCCCCACTTCCTTCGGCAAACGAACTGCCGAGCAGCCGTCAGCTCATTCGATCCACCGCCATCGCCTTCGCTGCCGCGATGGGCCTTCTGGTCACCGTGGTCATGCCTTCGGAGTATGCCGTCGACCCAACAGGTCTGGGCCGAGCCATGGGTCTTACCCAGATGGGCGAGATCAAGATCTCCCTCGCCCAAGAAGCCTTGGCCGATGAGGCCGCTACGAAAGCCGCTGTACCTGCGCCGGCAATACCGGCACCGGTTCCCGAGGCTGCTCCCGCTCCGGCTCCACAAGTTGCAGCGGTGCAGCCTGCCCAGCAAGCAGTGCAGCCAGCGGCAAAAACCGACGAGGTCAGTTTGACCCTCAAGCCAGGCGAAGGGCGCGAGATCAAGCTCGAAATGCGTAAGGGAACTGTCGTTGCATATGAGTGGAATGCTTCGGGACCGGTCAACCACGACACCCACGGTGAAACCTATGACGCGGCCCAGGGCGACTTCCACAGCTACAGCAAGGGTCGTCAGGTGCAAAGCGACAAGGGTGAGCTGACTGCGCTCTTCGACGGCACCCATGGCTGGTTCTGGCGCAACCGTACCACGGGTAACGTCACCATTGTGCTGAACACGACTGGCGACTATCTCAACCTGAAGAAATGACGCGTGGTCGAGGCTCACTAGAAGTGAGCCTCGACCTATCAATTTTTTGATCTCACCACTGTGGAACCTACGACATGACCATCAAACTGCTACGTTCGCTCGCTGTAATCGGTCTCCTCGGCCTGCTCGTCGCATGCGGCGATGCCGAGCCAGAGGTGTCGAACGATAGCGCGGGCCATGGCCACGCTCACGACTGATACCCCGGTTAGAGCCAAGGAAGGCTCTATCTACCGCTCCTCAGGATGACGGTTGATACGTTCGCCAGTCATCCCGCTCGTCTCAAAAATCGCCTGCTGATTACTGGTCTCTTGTATAGGGGGGTGGGGTATGACAATCTCCGCGCCAATATACATAGGGGGAGTATGGTATGGGCCATCTCGCATCGAACAAAGAGGCGCTGCTCAAGCGCGTCAAACGCATTGCTGGGCAGGTGCAGGCAATTGAAAAAGCCCTTCAGGAAGAAGAGGACTGCGCCAAGACCCTGCTACTGGTGGCATCGGCCCGTGGAGCGATGAATGGGTTGCTGGACGAAATCATCAAGGATCACGCCAGGGCGCACGTAGCTCACCCGTCACTTACTGACGAAGAGCGCAGCAAGGGCGTAGAAGAACTCCTGGAAGCCATTCAGCGGTACTCAAAATGACTTCGGACATCCAAGCTATGAGCACGACGGCAACCACCCATGACCATGTTTTTCTCGGTGCCTCCCATGAAGAGAATGCGAAGCGCACGCTCTGGGTCGTGTTGCTGACCGTTGTAATGATGGTGGGTGAGATTGCCGCAGGCTACATCACCGGATCGATGGCCCTACTCGCCGACGGCTTCCACATGGCCACACACGCTGGTGCGCTCGGCATCGCGGCCGCTGCATACGCGTATGCCAAGCGACACGCCACCAACTCTGGGTTCAGTTTTGGTACGGGCAAGGTCGGCGATCTGGGTGGGTTTGCTTCGGCGCTGATCCTGGGACTCGTTGCCCTGGCAGTGGGTGCTGAGTCGATCGTCCGTTTGTTCCAACCGAATGAAGTGCAATTCAGCATCGCGATTGGTATCGCGATAGTTGGCTTGCTGGTGAACATCGTGAGTGCGTTGCTGCTGGGCCACGGGCACAACCATGATCACGGGCATGACCACCACCATCACCACGATCATGGCCACGGGCACGGCGACAACAATCTGCAATCGGCCTATGTGCATGTCCTGGCCGATGCACTGACCTCGGTCCTTGCGATCGTCGCACTGCTGGCGGGCAAATACCTTGGATGGGTCTGGCTCGACCCTGTGATGGGCATCGTCGGCGCCGTTGTTATCGGGCGCTGGTCCTGGAACCTGATGAAAGTGACTGCCGGCGTCCTTCTGGACAAAACTGATGATCACGTAGCGCAGGAAATCCGCGAGTTCATTGAGCAACCGGGTGACGTCCGCATCTGCGATCTTCACGTTTGGCGCGTAGGCCCCGACGCCCACGCCGCTATCGTCAGCGTTGTTGGCAAAGCCGCAACCAGTGTTGAAAGTATTCGTGAGCGGCTGTTGCCGGTTCATGAAATTCGGCACCTGACCGTCGAAATTCACCAAGCCTAATCTGTGGATGCGGGCCGCTGAGGCGGCCTGCACTCACGCGCCACAATCCTGCCCACAGGTAACTCATCCATGGCTTCGCAGATCGAGAACCCTTGTATTTCACTCTGTCAGTTGAAGGGCGATCTCTGTGTAAGCTGCGGACGGTCGAAAGATGAAATCCGCAAGTGGAAGCGCATGAAACGTCCGGAGAAGATGGCCGCCGTACAGAAAGCCAGTGCGCGGCTGAAGGCGCTCAAGAAATAGCACCGACCCAGCGACTCTCCACCGCCCTGGATGGAGGGCGCTATCGCCGTGGCCATTTCCGGTGGAGCTCATCAATGACAAACGAGTGCGCATGAGATTTTCCATCAGCGACATGAGGATGATCTTCCGAAAGATCGTCGTGCTGATGCGACACAACCTCGTGCTCATGGTCGGGATGCCAGATCCATTTGCTCAGTGTCCACGCAAACCCAGCGAGTAGACCTAGGCCAACGAACGCAGCAGTGAGGCTGACGCTGGCTCCCAGCCACCCGGCCAGCGGGTAGGTAATCAGCCAACAAGCATGAGACAAGGCGAACTGCGCCGCGAACAGCGCTGGTCGATCCTGAGCCGAAGAAGATCGACGCAAGATCCGCCCCGACGGCGTTTGTGCCAGGGAATATCCAGCGCCCAGCACCACCCACAGAACAACCAAGGCCGAATAACTGGAGACGAAAGCCCCGATCAGCAAACCAGCCACCAGGATCGCTCCGCCGGCAAGCATGGCCTTACGATCGTCCAGACGCTCAAGAAGTCGCGGAAGCAGCATGGCCACCACCATCGAACCGCCACCGAAAGCCATCAACGCCATGGCCATCGCGCTCTGATCCAGCCCAAGCTTCGCCTGAACCAACACGACCGTATTCACGATAACCATCGCGCTGGCTGCAGCAATTGCGAGGTTCAAGGCCAGGAGGCCGCGCAGGCGCGGGGTACGCAGGAAGATCCGTAGGCCTTTGGTCGTCCGCTCGTAGATGCTCCGCTTGGGCCCGCGAACGGCTACCGGCAATACCGCTGAAACCACCATCGCAGCTGACACGAGGAAACCCACGACGGTGCCACCGAACAGGCTGTGGAAGCTGACCACGGTCAACAGGGCTGCCGCGAGCATCGGGCTAATAACACTCTCCAGGTCATAAGCCAGGCGCGAAAGTGATAGCGCCCGGGTGTACTCACGCTCGTCAGGGAGGATGTCAGGAATGGTGGCCTGGAACGTTGGCGTAAACGCGGCAGATGCAGACTGCAGCACGAAAATCAGCACGTAGATCTGCCAGATCTCGGTGACAAACGGGAGTAACAGCGCCACGGCTGCCCTGACCAGGTCGAGGGAGACCAGCATGGCTTTTCTGGGTAGGTGTTCGGCAAACGCACCGGCAATCGGCGCCACGCCAATGTAGGCCACCATCTTGATCGCGAGCGCAGTGCCCAAGACGGCGCCGGCCTGCGCGCCGGCTAGATTATAGGCCAGAAGCCCAAGCGCTACGGTCGCCAGGCCGGTGCCGATCAAGGCAATCACCTGAGCAATGAACAGGTGCCTGTAAGTGCGGTTTTTCAGGACAGATAGCATGGCACCTCCGTGCACGGCTGGAGGCGATCTCTATCGCCTGAACTTCATCAGATCGACAACAGCGTATCCCCCCCAGGGGGATATGGTCAACGCGATTCCATACGGCTCGACACGCTCGATGAATACCCGTTGCATTTGGACGAAACTGGCTTAATGTAGGAAAAGATACATTTTATGTTGAGTTTTCTACATGATTAGCTGGTCGCTATTGATTTTGGGACTGCCGACAGCAAACGCCACCGAACGAATGCGCGCCTGGAGAACGCTGAAGGCCTCTGGCGCCGCCGTGCTACGCGATGGTGTGTACTTGCTGCCGGAACAAAGCGCGGGCCGCGAAACGTTCGAAGCCGTGGAGCGAGATGTGCTAGCCATCAACGGCACGGCATTTCTGCTGTCGTTGCCAGAACGCGAGGAGCGCTTCAGCGGGCTATTCGACAGAAGCGATGAATACGCCAAGCTGATGGAAGAAATTGCAGGCTGCCGAGCTGACCTATCCCCGGATAATGCGTTGCTGACAGCCCGACAGGTGCGCAAGCTCAGGAAGGCCTTCGGCCAGTTGGCAGCGATCGATTTCTTCCCAGGTGTACTCAAGACCCAAGCCGACGCGGCCCTGCAGGAGCTTGAGACCGCGATTAGCCGCGCTCTGTCTTCTGATGAGCCGAGTGCGCACGATGAGGCGATCAACCAGCTGGAGCGCAGCGAATACCAAGGTCGCCGATGGGCAACGCGAAAACGTCCTTGGGTAGACCGGTTGGCCTGTGCCTGGCTGATCCGTCGCTTCGTTGATGCCGATGCCCAATTCATTTGGTTGGACAGTCCCAGCGACTGCCCAAGCGATGCGCTCGGCTTTGATTTTGATGGGGCCCGATTCAGCCACGTTGGCCAGCGGGTTTCCTTCGAAACCCTCATCGAGAGCTTCGCCTTTCAGCAGCCAGGCCTGGCACGCCTGGCGGGTGTCATCCACTACCTGGATGTGGGAGGCGTACAACCTTCCGAAGCACCCGGTATCGAGCGTGTCCTCGCCGGATTGAGAGAGAGCATTGGCGATGACGATCAACTGACAATGGTCGCAGGAGGCATCTTCGATGGCCTGCTGACGGCTTTCGCAAGCGAGGAAGCCCAAAATGGTTGATACCACCTCCGCAGTAAGTGAACAGCCGCCATCGCAAGCGTCTCAGCAGCCGATCGGTCTGTATGAAGCCTTCCTGTTCTGGCTCAAGTTAGGCTTCATCAGCTTTGGCGGGCCTGCCGGACAGATCTCAGTCATGCATCAGGAGTTGGTCGAGCGTAGGGGGTGGATCAGCGAGAAACGGTTTCTACACGCGCTGAACTACTGCATGTTGCTGCCCGGCCCCGAGGCTCAGCAGCTCGCAACGTATATCGGTTGGCTCATGCACCGCAGCTGGGGTGGGGTAATTGCCGGCGCATTGTTCGTGCTGCCTTCACTGTTCATCCTGATCGGTTTGTCCTGGGTCTATGTCGCCTTTGGCGAGGTGCCGGTAGTCGCGGGCATTTTCTATGGCATCAAGCCGGCGGTCACCGCCATTGTCGTCCACGCTGCACACCGGATTGGTTCACGAGCCCTCAAGAACGGCTGGCTGTGGGCTATGGCCGGCGCCTCGTTCGTCGCTATCTTCGCCCTCAACGTGCCGTTCCCGCTGATCGTGCTGGTGGCCGCCATCATCGGCTATGTGGGGGGCCGCTTCGCACCCGGCAAGTTCGTGATCGGCGGCGGTCATGGGGCCGCGAAGAACAGCTTCGGTCCGGCGCTGATCGATGACGACACCCCAACCCCTGAGCATGCCCGTTTCAGCTGGGGACATCTGGTACACCTGCTGCTGGTCGGTGGAGCGCTGTGGGTGCTGCCCATGGGGTTGCTAACGCTGTCGTTTGGCTGGGACGGCAGCCTGACGCAGATGGGCTGGTTCTTCACCAAGGCTGCACTGATGACGTTTGGCGGGGCGTACGCGGTGCTGCCTTATGTCTACCAGGGCGCTGTCGGTCATTACGGGTGGCTGACGCCAACCCAAATGATCGATGGCCTCGCTTTGGGGGAAACCACGCCAGGGCCACTGATCATGGTGGTTGCCTTCGTCGGATTCATCGGTGGGTACGTGCATCCGATGTTCGGTGCGGAGCACCCGTTCCTTGCCGGTGCAGTCGCGGCGAGCCTCGTGACCTGGTTCACCTTCCTGCCTTCCTTCATCTTCATCCTTGCCGGTGGCCCAGTGGTGGAGTCGACTCACAACGAGATGAAATTCACTGCACCGCTGACAGGCATCACCGCGGCTGTGGTGGGGGTGATCCTGAACCTCGCCATGTTCTTCGGCTACCACGTACTTTGGCCAAAAGGCTTCAGTGGGGCGTTTGACTGGCCTTCAGCGATGATAGCGGTTGCTGCAGCAATTGCCCTATTCCGCTTTAAGCGGGGTGTCATTCAGGTTCTATTCGCTTGCGCCCTGGCAGGCCTGGCAGTCCACATGTTGCGTGGTTGAAACCAACTGCCGGCCGACATCATCGGCCGGTGTTTCATGACCCATCGCCTGCCGGCGGTGGGGTGTCCAATGAAATGGGTAACGCGTGAACGTCCAAAGATCGATCGGATCGCCTGTCCTTGGCTCATCCAGCGCTTCATCGATACAGTCCCGGTTTTCCGCTACGTCCCCAGCAGCGAGGTCTTGCGCGTGGCAAGTGATGAAGGTGCCACGCTCTATGACATTCTAGGGGTAGACCTGAGCCATGTCGGGCCGTTAAGCAGCTTCGACGCCTTCCTCAAGAAGTACCAGCTCGATGATCCCACTCTGGCCAAGCTCGCCGAAATCGTCCGTGGCGCGGACACGTCCAGGCTGGATCTCACGCCCCAGTCGGCGGGGCTTTACGCCATTTCTTTGGGGCTGTTTCGCTGCTACACGGATGACCACGAAATGCTCAAACATGGCCGGATTCTGTAAGACGCCCTCTTTGCATGGTGCCGTGACTGCCACGGTGAAACGCACACCAGGCCACCGCAGATGTAAGAACTCAGCTTGCCGGGCAATGGAAATTTCTTCTGATGACGTATCGGTGGGGCTGCGTCATGAGCTCGCTGTACTGGCCCTTTGCTTGTTTCGCCGCGCAGCCGAGAATCGCTTCCAACCGGACTGTAAGGCCCGATCTAGGACTGTGTGCTGGCAGAGTGAAGAGGGGGCATGAGACAGACTTAGTACCTGTGAACAGGAGAAGCTCGTACCGATTACCTCTGTGTACAAAGATACCATCATAATTTTTCCGGGGTTTTTGCACGATATATCCTTGTGATTTTTCTTTGGCTGAACCTTTGCTGTGACAACCTTTACTGTTGTGACGACCTTTATTAAACGGAAAAGCCCAAGAATTTTTGAAAGATTATGCTTTGTGACAACCTTTATTCTCTCTTCTCCAGGATCAGCGCCCCCGCTCGGCCGCGGAATCCAAGAGCTTTTGTGACAAAGTTTATTAATCCGTAACACCAATGGCTGTTCGGATTAAAGATTGACACATAAGGTTAAAGTCTGACACACGCTATTAAAGTTTGACACAACGCGCAAACCCCCGTATTTACGGGGGTTTTCCGTTTCTGGGCCTAGCCGTTGGTCCGGATTAACCGCTTCGCTTGGCAGCGGGAGTAGTCTAGGAGTGCCTTCGACGAGACCGCCGGAAGGTCCATATTTTCCTATGACTATTTTTGAGGATCAGGTGAAGCACTCCGGTAGGACTGAGGAGGTAGGGGTTGCGCGGTCGTAGGTTTGCTTCAAAGCAGGATATTGAACGGCACATCGCCAACGGATTTGGATCCGGCGCCGGAGTCGGTTACGTGCCTTGGTTACGTGTGCAGGATGTCCCATCAATGGGGCGCTCCCACAAAATCCCAGGCGTTAAAGTTGAGCGCATACATCATCTTTTGTCCGATCTCGAACGTGCCTACCTCTTGGTCTGCGAGTTCTCTGAAGACGTAGTGGACATCCGCGAGCAATACCCGTTGCTGCCTGTGGAAAGCACTCAAGCAATCGCAAAGGCGATTGGCGTCCGTTACCCCAGATACAAATCTACTGCCCTGCCGCTGGTAATGACGACAGACTTTCTCTTGACTGTTAGGCTGCCAAACGGAGATTTTAAATCGGTAGCTAGGACAATTAAGTATCAGCAAGACCTCAAACAGAACTCTCCTCGGACTTTGGAAAAATTAGATATCGAGAGACGATTCTGGATGAGCCAGGGAGTGGACTGGGCCATTGTTACTGAGGAAATGTTTACGCCAGACCTGATAAAAAATCTCGGGCTCCTTAGGCGGTACTCTCAACTAACCTGTGCGCTTATGACTTCGTCACTTCACGTTGAATTCCTTGAGCTCTTAGAGTCCAGCAAAGCTTACCCTTGGGCCACGTCTGAATGTCTTAGAAGAATTGCAGCACGTTTAGGAGTAGCGTACGGCGATGCTAGAGATATTTTCTTTCATCTGATCTGGCGAAAAGTAATTCAGATTGATTTGAGTAGCGCTCCGTTTCACCTGAAATCGCCGCTACCTGATTTCAAGGTTATTTACCCTTCTGACTTGAGCGCATTGAGTGAGGGATCGTTATGAATATTTCAATTAATGACGTATTCGAGCCCGTCACAGAATTCTCGGTACTCACTACCTTAGCCAGAGTCCTTTATCTAGATGAGGAGCACGACGCATTGATCGTGATAGACCTCGTCGAGCCGCCACGAAAGCCCTACCCTTTGGGGCTTGAAGAACTCAGGCTCTCGCTGGAGGCTGGCGACACCAAATCCGTCATCACGGGAGTGCCCGAGTTCCTGCTGGTCTTGGAAGATGATCTCGATGAAAGCACCAAGCGCGATAGGGAAGAAAAATGGGCGGTGATTGCGCCGCTTCTGGATCCGGCCTACCCCGGACAGATCTTCGTACGTGGCGAGATGGGACGCCTTGTGGGAAACCGCGCCGCTGAACTGGGCATGCATCGAAAGACTATTTATCGTCTTTTGTATAGATATTGGTTCTATGGCCAGGTAAGAAATGCGTTTCTCAAAAATTATTCAGCGGTAGGTGTTGCCAGCAGGAACTACACCCAAGATAGACGGCCTGGTCCTAAGCCTAAGTTTCAGGGAGTTCTGACCACGCCTTCCAAGCTGCTCAGTGCTGTTGATAAGCGGTGTATTCGGGTAGGTTACTCACTTTATGTCAACGACAAAGCGCCCTCAATCCGCATTGCTTATGACAAGATGCTTAAGAAATTCTATTCTGTAAAAGATTATTCGAAGAACGCAGAAAATCGAATTCGCTTGCTTCCAGATGCCGAGATACCTAATTACAATCAGTTCGATTATTGGGGAAAAATATTCTTTGACGAGATAGCAACTGATCGTGGGCGTAAGGGGTTGACGAAGTGGCTCAAGGACTGCCGTCCGTTGTCCGGTACCGTCCGCGATTGGCTTCGGGGGCCTTGTCACCAATTCGAGATTGACGCCACGATTGCAGATATCTACTTGGTCAACAGTTATTCCCGGCGGATGGTGATTGGAAGGCCTGTGGTCTACATCGTGGTGGACAGCTTCTCGGGGATGATTGTTGGCCTGTATGTTGGTCTGGAGGGGCCCAGCTGGAATGGTGCGCGGCAGGCATTGTTCAATGCATTCACCTCCAAGGTGGATTTCTGCGCGCAGAACGGCGTCGTTATCAATTCCGAGGACTGGGACTGCCACCACCTACCTCAGCAAATCTACGCCGACCGAGGCGAGATGTTGTCTTTGGCTGCGGAAGGGTTCCCTGTCGTCTTCATTGACGAAATGCAGGATACGTCCTGGGAGCAAGAGCGTTTGTTGCAGTTGATGTTCGACGACACCGTCATCATTCAGCGCTTCGGCGATATCAATCAGCGAATCCTAGGTAGTTCGGAAGGAGCGGAACACCTGACGTTCCCACGAGGCGACGCGCTGCCGATATCCTCCAGCAAACGCTTCGGTCCTCACATCGCTCAGTCCGTGTCCAGAACACAGCTGACGGGTGCCGCTGTAACTGGAGAGAGCGAAGACCGTCACGCCTCCATGTTGATCGTCTACAGCACCGAGCGTGTACAAGATGTGATCTCGACGTTTGGAGAGCATGTCTTAGAACGCTTCAGCGATACCGACCTGACCAACGGGAAAGTCAAAGCTCTTTGCGCTCGGAAACAGGGCGATGCCGCAAAACAGATAGCTGGGCGTACCCTACTGGACTACTGGCCTGCTTCCACTGGCGACCAACTGCCTGGGCTCAAGCTTGTGCGATTTTGGGCACTTCTCGGTGGGCCAAAACCTGCCGTAAACGCATCGTTTTCATCACGATTTGAAGAGATCCGCAGAGCGTTATTTCTGGTGCTGCGCGCTGCCAAAGCGGAGATTGTCGAAGGCTTGAAAGCTGATCATCAGCTGATTCGCAAATTGCGCGATGCTGATAAGGACGTGTCGGCTTTCCGGTTGCTGATTCGTAATCTATGCATGGCAAACGTGGCGGAAGCAGATGAAGAAAGGCGCGTCCGTATCGTGAATACGCTGTACGTAAAGCTGAGCTCGCTGCTCCCAGATCATCTGACACTGCAGATGTTCACCGAGCTTCCGGTTTTTCAACGGCCAGCGCCCATGGCTATTCACGGGCTTCACCGATCGATTTGCTCAGTCGAAAAAAATGGTCGCAGCTTAAACATTCACATCGGCACACTCGCCTCGATGAAAGGTGAAACGCACTTGGCAACCCTCGTCATGGAGTCTCTAGGTCATCCAAGTCGTCGTTTCGATCTGGAACTCGCGCTGCCCATCATTGCAGGGATCGGTACTCGAGCTAAAAAAACGCCTGAGAGCCAGCTATCTCAGTACCGCAATCTGTATGTCGGAATGTCACGACCTACCAGTTTTCTTTGCCTGGCAGTCAACGCAGAACGGGTTTCAGAAGAGTGTAAAGCGGCGTTGGTCGCGCAAGGGTGGGCTATTACCCATCTGCAGTAGTAGAGCAATGGATACGCAATGGCGGATTTGTGGGGACCGATCAACGATTTTTGCACAATTATCGTGCCGTTTTTTCCCTCGTGTCTCCAGTTCTGCAGTTGGGGAATGGGGAGTTGATAGGGATTGAGGGCAGCCAGGCACAGTCAGCGGTTATCTTGGGTTTGTCATCACGCGACCAAGTGGCGAGTGGACGAAGGTTACGTGTGACAAACGCTCTCAACTGGCGCGCGGCTTATCAGCTCGGGGCAACTGGATGTGCGAGCGGAGGACGCTACAGCGTTGGTGGGGCTGCTTAAGGTGAGCTCGTCCTTGGTTGTGTCAAACTATATTATGCGAAGTGGAGTGCTTTTTTCGACGAACCCTCTGCTTGTGTCAAACTATAATTCGTTCGGAGCGGTAGGTCGCCTCGCTGGAGGCCACGGACTACGGGGGCGCTGTGTCAAACTATATTCCGAGCACCCAGCCAAACAGTTAACGTTTCATCGCCACCAATGGGGCTGCTTTGCAGCCCTTCGCGGGTAAACCCGCTCCCACAGGTTTCGCGCCAGCTTGAAGCTTTGCGCAATCCTGTGGGAGCGGCGGTTCGCCGCTGCGATTTACCCGCGAAGGGCCGTAAAGCGGCCCCTTTGTCTTTTCCAGGATCGCGTTCTCGAATCCCACGGCTTACGTGAAGTCCGTCGCACGTCCGTCGCCCCGGAACGTTCCTACATCATGCGTCTGGCATGGATCAATGTTTTCACTCAGCGTTTGCCCTAACGTCGCGACTCACCAGTCATCAAGGACGACAGGAAATGCAGACGTTGCAACGAAAGCACGATATCCAGCCATTGGAAGGCGCGGAAATGACCCTGCTGGTCAATGGCCTGCCCGCGGTGGCCAGCGCGGGGGAGACCGTCCTCAGCGTGCTCAATGCCATTGGCCTGCGCCAGCTGGCGCGCAATGACCACGACCAGCTCAGCGGCGCCTTTTGCGGCATGGGTGTGTGCCACTGCTGCCTGGTGCAGATCGACGGGCGGCCCAAGCGTCGGGCGTGCCAGACGGTGGTCAAGCCAGGCATGCAGATCGAGACCGAAGTGAACCGCGTCCACGGGGAGGCCCGCTCATGAGCCTTCGCCCAGTGATCGTCGGTGCTGGCTCGGCTGGCATGGGGGCGGCCATCGAACTGGCCGACCACGGCGTCGACAGCCTGCTGTTCGATGAAGCCTCGCGCCCTGGCGGGGTGGTTTACCGCGGCCCGTTGCGTGCCGGCATCGACCTCGGTTACCTCGGCCCTCGCTACGCCAAGGCCCTGAACGCCCTGCACGAGGACTTTGCCGCCAGCGCCAGCCATATCGACCTGCGCCTCAACCACCGCGTGGTGGGCGGCGATGACCAGCGCCTGATGGTGCTCGATGGCGACGAGCAACTGCACGAGATCGATTACTCCCACCTGCTGCTGGCCGCCGGCTGCCATGAGCGCAATGTGCCGTTCCCCGGCTGGACCCTGCCGGGGGTGATCCTGCTGGGCGGGCTGCAACTGCAGATCAAGAGCGGCGTGGTCAAGCCTCTGGGCAGCACCTTGATTGCCGGCACCGGGCCGTTGCTGCCCTTGGTTGCGTGCCAGCTGCATGCCGCCGGGGCCAAGGTCAGCGGGGTATATGAAGCCTGCGCGTTCAACCGCATCGCCAAGGAAAGCCTGGCGCTGATGAACAAACCGCAGCTGTTCCTCGATGGCCTGAGCATGCTCGCCTACATGAAGCTCAACGGCATCCCCATGCACTACGGTTGGGGCGTGGTGGGGGCCACGGGCGAGGATGAGCTGCGCGAGGTCAGCGTCGCGCCATACACCCAGGACTGGAAGCCGGACATGACCCGCGTCCAGCGCGAGACGGTGCAGACGCTGGCGGTGGGCTACGGCTTCATCCCGCGCACCCAGCTCAGCCAGCAACTGGGCCTGGAACACGGTTTCAGCGAAGACGGCTACCTGCGCGCGGTGTGCAACGTGTGGCAGCAGAGCAGCCGCCCGAACACCCACCTGGCGGGTGACATGGCCGGTATCCGTGGCGGCGAGGCGGCGATGCTGACCGGGCGTATCGCTGCGCTGTCGATGCTCCTGCAGATGGGCAAGCTCGATGCCGAGCAGGCCATCGAACGGCGCGAGCTGTACCTGGGCAAGCTCGCCGCGATCAAGCGCTTCCGCGCGGGCGTGGAACGCTTCACCGCACGGGGGGCGGCGCAGGTCGAACTGCCCCAGGCCGACACGGTGATCTGCCGTTGCGAACACGTCACCCGCGAGCAGATCGACCTGGCGCTGGAACAGGGCGTGCAGGACATGGCCAGCCTGAAGATGCGCACCCGGGTGAGCATGGGCGACTGCCAGGGGCGCATGTGCGTCGGCTACTGCAGCGATCGCCTGCGCAGCGCCACCGGGCGCCAGGATGTCGGCTGGCTGCGCCCACGCTTCCCGGTGGACCCGATCCCGTTTTCCGCATTCGCACACCTCGGCACGGAGGCCTGAGCATGGCCAAGCACTACGACATCATCATCGCCGGTGGCGGCGTGATCGGCGCGTCCTGCGCCTACCAGCTGTCCAAACGCAGCAACCTGAAAATCGCCCTGATCGACAGCAAGCGCCCGGGCAACGCCACGCGCGCATCGGCGGGTGGCCTGTGGGCCATCGGCGAATCGGTGGGGCTGGGCTGTGGGGTGATCTTCTTTCGCATGATGTCCTCGCGCAGCAAGCGCGAGGCCAATGGCGCGGCGGTGGTGGTCGACTCCAGCACCCCGCATATCCTGCCGCCGTGCTTCTTCGACTTCGCCCTGCAGTCCAACGCGATTTATCCACAGCTGCACCGCGAGCTGATCGAGCGCCACGGCATGGACTTCAAGTTCGAGCGCACCGGGCTCAAGTACATCATCCAGGATGACGAGGACCAGCTGTACGCCGAACACATCGTCAAGCAGATCCCCCACCTGGCTGACCAGGTGCGCTGGCTCGACCGCGACGCGCTACGGGCCTCGGAGCCGGCGGTAACGCAGCAGGCCAATGGCGCGCTGGAGTTCCTTTGCGATCACCAGGTCAGCCCGTTCCGCCTGGGCGACGCTTTTATGGAGGCGGCGCGCCAGAACGGTGTCGACCTGTACCCCAACGTGAATGTCACCGGGGTGCTGCATGAAGGCTCGCGAATCAAGGGCGTGCGCACTGCCGAAGCCGGCGAGTTCCACTGCCACACTCTGATCAACGCCGCGGGCGCCTGGGCTGCAGAGCTGAGCGAGTGGGCGACGGGCCTGAGCATTCCGGTCAAGCCGGTGAAGGGCCAGATCGTGCTGACCGAGCGCCTGCCCAAGCTGCTCGATGGCTGCATCACCACCAGCGATTGCTACATGGCGCAGAAGGACAATGGCGAGATCCTGATCGGCAGCACCACTGAAGAGAAAGGCTTCGATGTCAGCAACACCTTCCCGGAGATCAGTGGGCTGGTGCAGGGGGCCATCCGTTGCGTGCCGGAGCTGGCGCAGGTGAACCTCAAGCGCACCTGGGCCGGGCTACGCCCGGGGTCGCCGGATGAGCTGCCGATCCTGGGGCCTGTGGATAATGTCGAGGGGTACTTCAATGCCTGTGGACACTTCCGCACCGGGATCCTGACGTCGGCGATCACCGGGGTGCTGCTGGACAAGGTTGTCCACAACGAGCAGTTGCCGCTGGATATCACGCCGTTCCTGGCGTCGCGGTTCGGGGAGGGTGTGGATAAAAAAGTCGTGCACGGCTAGAGGCTGCAGGGGCCGCTGTGCGGCCCATCGCCGGCAAGCCGGCTCCCACAGGATTGCGCGATCTTCAAGGTCAACGACCTACCTGTGGGAGCTGGCTTGCCAGCGATGAGGCCAGAGCAAGCAACACAGAACTGTTGCTCTCACCCCCCTCAGATCAGATCTGCATCGCCATCCCATCCACATTCATCGCCGCCTGGCGCAGGGCCTCGGAACGGGTCGGGTGCGGGTGGCAGGTGAGGGCGATGTCTTCGGCCGAGGCCGAGAACTCCATGGCCACGCAGAACTCGCCGATCATCTCGCTGACGCTCGGGCCGACCAGGTGCACACCCAGCACCTCGTCGGTGTTGGCGTCGGCGAGAACCTTGGCGAAGCCTTCGGTCTCATGGTTGATCTTGGCGCGGCTGTTGGCCGTGAAGGGGAACTTGCCGACCTTGTAGGCGCGGCCTTCAGCCTTGAGCTGCTCTTCGGTCTTGCCGACAGTGGCCAGCTCCGGGCGGGTATAGATGACGCCCGGGATCAGGTTGTAATTGACCTCGTGCGGCTTGCCGTGGATGCGTTCGATGCAGGCCACGGCTTCGTCTTCGGCCTTGTGCGCCAGCATCGGGCCGGAGGTGACGTCGCCGATCACCCAGATGCCCGGGACCGAGCTGCGGTGATGGTCGTTGACCAGCATGCCGCGCTTGTCGGTCTCCAGGCCCACGCTCTCCAGGTTCAGGCCCTGGGTGTACGGGCGACGGCCGATGGCCACCAGTACATAGTCGGCTTGCAGGGTTTCGGCGGCGCCGCCGGCGGCGGGTTCCAGGGTGAGGCTGACGCCATCGGCCGATGGCGTGGCCTGGGTGACCTTGCTGCCCAGCTTGAAGGCCATGCCTTGCTTGGCCAAGGCCTTCTGCAAGGTCTTGGCGGTTTCCGCATCGGTGCCCGGGCAGATGCGGTCCAGGTACTCGATGACCGTCACCTGCGCACCGAGGCGGCGCCACACCGAACCCAGCTCCAGGCCGATCACGCCGGCGCCGATCACGATCAGGTGCTTGGGCACCTGGGGCAGGGAGAGCGCGCCGGTGGAGTCGATGATGCGCTGGTTGTCGATGGTCACGCCCGGCAGCGGGGTCGGTTCGGAGCCGGTGGCGATGACGATGTCCTTGGCCTGCAAGGTGGTTTCGCTGCCGTCCTCGGCCTTGACGATGACCTTGCCGACGCCGTCCAGGCGGCCCCAGCCCTTGACCCAGTCGACCTTGTTCTTGCGGAACAGGTACTCGATGCCCTTGGTCAGGCCGGTCACGCTTTCATCCTTCTGTTTCATCATCTGCGCCAGGTTCAGGCTCGGCTTGACCTCGATGCCCAGGTGCGCGAACTCGTCACCGCTGGCCGCCTCGAACAGCTCGGAGGCGTGCAGCAACGCCTTGGAAGGCATGCAACCGACGTTCAGGCAGGTGCCGCCGAGGGTCGAGCGGCCTTCCACGCAGGCCACGCTCATGCCCAGCTGGCCGGCCCGGATCGCTGCGTTGTAGCCGCCAGGGCCGCCGCCGATGATCACCACGTCATAGGATTTCATGGGTTAGTTACTCCAAGGGTGAGGAAGCGAAGAGGGGCATAAGGTTAGTCCGAGCGCGGAGGATTGTATACAATCTGCTGCGTTTGCCGTGCCAGATAGTTCTAGACCATGGTCGCGGTCAACGGAAACTTCGCACGAATGAACTACCCTCATGCGGTAGCGTCCGACTTGATAAGACGTGGCGTTCCGAATCCGTGAAAGGGAGGGTCATGAATGCTTGCGCAACTTCCACCCGTTTTGCAGAGCCTGGACATACCCTTGCGGGTCAAGCTGTGGGACGGCAACCAGTTCGATCTGGGCCCCAGCCCGCAGGTCACCATCGTGGTCAAGGACCCCCAGCTGATCGCCCAGTTGACCCACCCCAACCTGGAAGCGCTGGGTTCGGCTTTCGTCGAAGGCAAACTGGAGCTCGAAGGCGATATCGGTGAAGTGATCCGGGTGTGTGACGAGCTTAGCCAAACGCTGCTCAAGGACGAGGACGACGTGCTGCCGCAGCGCACCTCGCACGACAAGAGCACCGACGCCGAAGCCATCTCCTACCACTACGACCTGTCCAATGCGTTCTACCAGCTGTGGCTGGACCCGGACATGGTCTATTCCTGTGCCTATTTCAAAGAGCCGGACAACACCCTGGCCCAGGCCCAGCAGGACAAGTTCGATCACTTGTGCCGCAAGTTGCGCCTGCAAAGCAGTGATTACCTGCTGGACGTCGGTTGTGGTTGGGGCGGGCTGGCGCGTTTTGCCGCCCGTGAGTACGGCGCCAAGGTGTACGGCATCACCCTGAGCAAAGAGCAGCTGAAACTGGGCCGGCAGCGGGTCAAGGAGGAGGGGCTGACCGACAAGGTCGACCTGCACATTCTCGATTATCGTGACCTGCCCGAGGATGGCCGCTTCGACAAGGTGGTCAGCGTCGGCATGTTCGAGCATGTGGGCCACGCCAACCTCGAACTCTATTGCCGCAAGCTGTTCAGTGCGGTACGCGAAGGCGGGTTGGTGATGAATCACGGCATCACCGCCAAGCATGTGGACGGTCGCCCGGTGGGCCGTGGCGCGGGCGAGTTCATCGACCGCTACGTGTTCCCCCATGGCGAGTTGCCGCACATCTCGATGATCAGCGCGCGTATCTGTGAAGCGGGGCTGGAGGTGGTGGACGTGGAGAGCCTGCGCCTGCACTACGCCAAGACCCTCAACCACTGGAGCGAGAACCTTGAGAACCAGCTGCACCGCGCTGCTGCGCTGGTGCCGGAGAAGACCCTGCGGATCTGGCGCCTGTACCTGGCCGGCTGCGCCTATGCCTTCAGCAAGGGCTGGATCAACCTGCACCAGATCCTCGCCGTGAAACCTTTCGCCGATGGTCATCACGACCTGCCGTGGACGCGTGAGGACATCTATCGCTGACGGGCTGCTGCCCGGCGTGCCCTTTGTGGGGCACGCCGAGGCGCTACAGGATCGGCGATATCAAACGCGCGATACGCATCCCCAGTTGTTGCAGGCGATGGGTGTCGCGGCTGTCCTCGGCGGTGATCTCCCTGGCCTGTTCGAAGTCGTTCACCAGCATCTGTTCGACCTGGTCGGCGAAGGCGCGGTCCACGGTGAGCAGGGTGATCTCGAAGTTCAGGCGGAAGGAACGGTTGTCCAGGTTGGCGCTGCCAATGGCCGTGACCTCATCATCCACCAGCACCACTTTCTGATGCAGGAACCCCGGTTGATAGCGGAACATCCGCACGCCCGCGCGCACCGCCTCGAAGGCGAACAGGCTGGAAGCGGCGTAGACGATACGGTGGTCGGGGCGTGCGGGGATGAGGATGCGCACATCGACGCCGCGCAGCACGGCCAGGCGCAGGGCGGCGAAGATCGCTTCGTCGGGGATGAAATACGGGCTGGTGATCCAGACCCGCCGAGTGGCCGAGTGGATGGCTTCGAGGAAGAACAGCGCGCAGGTTTCCTGGGGGTCGGCCGGGCCACTGGCCAGGGCCTGGCACAGCACGCCATCTTCAGGGTAGGTGTCGGGCAGGATCAGCGGAGGCAGCTGGCGCGTGGCCCAGTACCAGTCTTCGGCGAACGACTCCTGCAGGCAGGCCAGTACCGGGCCGCTGATCTGCACATGGGTGTCGCGCCACGGCGACAGGCGCGGGTGCGCGCCGAGGTACTCGTCGCCCACGTTATGCCCACCGAGAAAGCCCAGCAGCCCATCCACCACGACGATCTTGCGGTGGTTGCGAAAGTTGACCTGGAAGCGGTTGAACAAGCCGCGGCGGGTGGCGAATGCCTGTATCTGCACACCGCCGTCGCGCAGCACCTGGCTGTAGCTGGCCGGCAGTGCGTGGCTGCCGACCCGGTCGTAAAGCACGAAGACCCTTACGCCTTCTGCCGCCTTGCGCAGCAGCAACTGCTGCAGCTCTCGGCCGAGCGCGTCGTCGTGGATGATGAAGAACTGCACCAGTACGGTGTCACGGGCCTTGTCGATGGCGGCGAAGATCGCCTTGAAGGTGGCTTCGCCATCGATCAGCAGCTTCACTTCATTGTTGGCCAGGCATGGCATGCGCCCCAGCTTGGGCATGGCGCGCAGGGCTGCATAACTGTCGGACTCGCGCGCGGTCAGGGCTTCCTCCACCCACGGCCGCCAGTTGAGATTGGCCATGGCCACGTGCATCTCCTGGTTGGCATGCCGGCGCGCGTTGATGTACGCATAGAACGAACGGGCACCGAAGATCAGGTAGGGGATGAGCGCAAAGTAGGGGATGAAGAACAGGGGCATGGCCCAGGCGATCGCACCTTGGGCTGTACGCACGGTGAACACGGCATGCAGCGCCGCGATGATGCCGAGCAGATGAATCAGGCCGAGCACGTAACCGAAGAAGTAGGGGCTGTGGTAATCCATACGCATCCTGCTTGCCGTTAGCACTGCCTTTAACAGACCACGTTCGTGGGGGTGGCTGCAACCTGCAAGGGAAAATGACGTCTAACGGCACAGTCCGGCCGGAGCCGGTAATTCGAGGAGCTTTCATCCATGAAGATTCGTCTGCCACTGCTTGCCCTGGTCCTGGGCCTGGGTAGCCCGTTGGTTCACGCGCAGATGCTGCAACCCGGCCTGTGGGAGCTGACCACCAGCAACATGCAGGTCGATGGCAAGCCGTTACCCGACATGCAGTTCATGCTCGGCCAGTTGAAGAATCTGCCGCCGGAGCAGCGGGCGATGATGGAAGGCGCCTTGGCCAAGCAAGGCATCAGCGTGGGTGGCAAGGGCGTGCGTTCGTGCCTGACCCCGGAGCAGGTCAAGACCAACGACATCCCGCTGCAAGACCCTCAATCGGGCTGCACCCAGAAGATCACCGACCGTACCGGCAATGTCTGGAAGTTCCAGTTCAGCTGCCCGAAAGCCCAGGGGCAAGGCCAGGCCACCTTCCTCAGCGACAAGGAGTTCCTGACCAAGGTCAACGGCACCTTCAATGCCTCGGGTGTGCAGCAGCAGGGCAGCATGGACACGCGGGCGGTATGGTTGGGCAACGACTGCGGCACCGTGAAACCCCGCAGTTGATCACCACCGCCAGCGGCTGACAGCGACTGCGTCGTGGGCATGCAGGCTCTCTGCATGTTCCACGCGCACGCTGAACGCGCTCACCCACGGCAACTGGCGCAACGCCAGGTGCAGGCGCCGCGCGGCGTCCTCGCAGAACATCAGGTTCTGCCCGTTCGCCAGGGCGAATGCCTGTTCGTCGGCACGCTTCACGGCGGTTTGCACGGCTGTTCCCAGGGCTTGCTCGGCCCGGTCGATCAGTTCAGTCAGTGGCCACGCATCAGCGCCTGGCCGCACCTGTAGCTTGGCCATGCTCCGTTGGCTGTGCGGTGTGGCGACGATGCCACTGCTGCTGCCCAGCCATTGGCGTACGCTGTCTCGGTCCAGCGGTTGGCTGGCGAAATCCTGGTCGAACTGCGCCTGGATGAGCTGCCGGGCCAGTGCAGCCGAGCAGGGGCAAGTGGAGGAGTAGGGAATATCCACGGATAGTTCCACGTGGAACATTTCATCTTTCAGCTGTGCATCGAGCCGTACCGGATAGCGTTTCCATCCGGCCAGAGGGCTGATCAACGCTGGGCGTTTGAGCAGATGATCGAACTCCAGGCGCAAGTACGCCGTGCTGGAAAGGCCCTGGTGGCTGAAGAGAAACTGCTCGAGGGTCTGGCGAATCAGCGGCAGGCTCAAGGGCTGGTGTTCGAGCGCTTCCAACGCCAGGTACAAGCGCGACATGTGAATACCACGCGCAGAACCTTCGTCCAGGCTGACGCCTGCGCTGGCATGGGCGCTCAGGCCGCGGCCTTCCACCTGCAGCGGCAGGGCGATGCCGCACATGCCTACCCAGTCCAGCGGCAAGCTGTGTTGGCTGCTTTGCGTGGCGATATCGGGCAGGGAAAGGCTAAGGCTGGTCATGAAAGGTGTCCTGAAAAAGTAGGGCTCAACGGCAACCACCGAGCAGGCTGCAGTGCAGATCGAAGCGCTGGCCGCTGGAGCTCGAGACGCGATTGAGGGTGGTCCAGCCGATACGCCGGCTGTAACCGACCCAGGCTTCGCCATCGCTGGCCAGGCCAGTGAAGAAGGTGAGCGTGCCGTAGCGGCTGTTGGTTTGTGCCCACAGCCGTTTGCCCTGCACTTCGTAACCGCGCAGGTAGAAGGTGCTGCCTGCGCTGCGCACGCTGTAGTAGTTGCCCTTGCTGTCCTGGCAGGCCAACAGCGTGGCGCTGCGCGTACACAGCGCCAGGTCGGTGCGGGGCATGGCCAGTAAAGAGGCCGGCAGGGCAATCAGCAGCAATGCGCTGGCATGGGGCAATTTCATCGATGAGGCACTCCAGGCAACCCTTTGGTCGAGACGGCTTGGCGAAATTGTATTGTTATAATATAACATGACGCAATGCATCGTTTCGAATGCGCCTGCCCGATGAGGTCCGTCATGCCCAACCGTCTTCCTGTCACCGTACTGTCCGGCTTCCTCGGCGCCGGCAAGAGCACGCTGCTCAATCACGTGTTACGCAACCGCGACAACCTGCGGGTTGCCGTGATTGTCAACGACATGAGCGAAATCAACATCGACGCCAGCGAAGTGCAGCGCAACGTCAGCCTCAACCGCGCGGAAGAAAAACTGGTGGAGATGAGCAACGGCTGCATCTGCTGCACCCTGCGCGAAGACCTGCTGGAAGAGGTTGCACGCCTGGCGCGTGAGGGCCGCTTCGATTACCTGTTGATCGAGTCGACCGGGATCTCCGAACCGCTGCCGGTGGCAGAGACCTTCACCTTCCGTGACGAACAAGGCCGCAGCCTGTCGGACATGGCGCGGCTGGACACCATGGTCACCGTGGTCGACGGGCTCAATTTCCTGCGTGATTACCAGGCTGCCGACAGCCTGGCCAGCCGCGGCGAGACCCTTGGTGAAGAGGATGAACGTTCGATCAGCGACCTGCTGATCGAGCAGGTCGAGTTCGCCGACGTGTTGCTGCTGAGCAAGATCGACCTGATCGGCCAGCACGAACGTGAAGAGTTGATCGCCATCCTGCGCAGCCTAAATGCCCGGGCGCAGATCGTGCCGATGGTCATGGGCCAGGTTGCGTTGTCGCGAATCCTCGACACAGGCCTGTTCGACTTCGATCAGGCGACGCAAGCGCCGGGCTGGCTGCAGGAGCTGCGCGGCGAACACGTGCCGGAAACCGAAGAGTACGGCATCGCCGCGACCACCTGGCAGGCTCGCCGGCCGTTTCACCCGCAACGCTTCTTCGACTTTATCCACACGCCCTGGAGCAATGGGCGGCTGCTGCGCTCGAAAGGGTTTTTCTGGCTGGCCAGCAAGTACCAGGAGGCCGGTAGCTGGTCGCAGGCAGGCGGCATGATGCGCCATGGCCTGGCCGGGCGCTGGTGGCGCTTCGTCCCGCGCGAGCAGTGGCCGCAAGATGAAGCGGATAGGGCGGCGATCCTCAAGCAATGGTCGGTGGACACCGGTGACTGCCGTCAGGAACTGGTTTTCATTGGGCAGAACATCGACTTTGCGCAGTTATCCACAGCGTTGGACGCCTGCCTGCTGAGCGAGGAAGAAATGGCCTTGGGGCCCATGGGTTGGCTACGGCTGGCAGATCCGTTCGGCCCTTGGATCGAGGAGCAGGCGGCATGAGGCTGGCGGCCCGGGTTGTGGATATCTGCCAGGTCTTCGGGCCGTCACCCACGGTGATGACCGACATTCTCAAGGATGGCGTCAACCTGGCCGTCTGGCAGCGCCAGTTGCCTGCCCAGGTCGAGGATTTCTGTGCGCTGGTGCTGAGCCTCGGCCAGACACTGGCGGACGAGCGGGTGATCGATGTCGACGAGCAGCAACCGCCACAGTTGCCGGGGCTGCTCAGGGAAGCGGCCGATCTGCATGGCTACGAAGGTTTCGTCGCCGATGTGGCATGGCTGGTGGCGGCCTACACCTGCCTGCTCGGTGCACGGCGCATCGGCTTGCGCCTGCGGGTACTGGATGGCGCGATGTGCCCGCGTTTCCATGTGGATAACGTGCCGGTGCGCCTGCTCACCACCTATGCCGGTAGCGGCAGCCAATGGCTGGAGGAGGGCGCGATTGACCGTTCAAGGTTGCAACTCGATCAAGCTGCTGTGGATAACATCCGCCAGTTGGCGGCGGGTGACGTGGCGCTGCTCAAGGGCGAGAAATGGATTGGTAATGAAGGTGCAGGCCTTGTCCACCGCTCGCCGCTGACGGCGCCCGGCGAGCGACGCCTGCTGCTCAGCCTTGACTGGCTGGCCTGACGGGGCATAGTGGGCCACGCACTTGCCTGATACCTACTTATGTTGCAGAACATTCCCACCCATGTAATCGCAGGCCCTCTGGGCGCCGGCAAGACCAGCCTGATCCGCCAGTTGCTGGTGCAGCGCCCGGCCAACGAGCGCTGGGCGGTGCTGGTCAACGAGTTCGGGCAGATCGGCCTGGACGCGGCACTTCTGGCGCGTGATGACGATGGCATTGCCATCGGTGAAGTGGCGGGGGGTTGCCTGTGTTGTGTCAATGGCATGCCGTTCCAGGTTGGTCTAGGCCGCTTGCTGCGCAAGGCGCGCCCGGACCGGCTGTTCATCGAGCCTTCTGGGCTGGGTCATCCCCGGCAATTGCTGCAGCAGTTGGGGCAGGCGCCGTGGCAGGCTGTGCTGGCCGTGCAGCCGCTGGTGATGGTGCTGGATGCCCAGGCACTGGCCAAGGAACAATCGCTGCCTGAAGCGCAACAGGCGGCTTTATCGGCAACCGCACTCGTGGTTTTCAATAAGTCGGCATCTGTGGATGAAGCCAAGCGCCTGTTGATAACTGCGCGATTCCCCGGGCTGCCGGGGGTCTGGACGGATCATGGGTCCTTGCCGTTGGACCGCTTGCCAGGTTTGTCCACAGTCGCTGACGTCGACGCAGCTTTGCAGCGGCTGGCTGTGGGCAAATCTATCGCCGCACCGTCAGCGCTGTGGACAGATCCATCCGAGCCGATCTGCCAGGCCAGTGAGGGTGAAGGGGGTTGGAGTGTGGGTTGGCGCTGGCACCCCAGTCAGCGTTTCGATCCTGTGCTGTTGAACGCCTTTTTGCATGCCTGGCCATGGCGCCGGGCCAAAGGGGTTATCCACAGCCAGCAAGGCTGGCAGTCGTTCAACGGCCTTGAAGGCCACGAGCCCGAGTGGCAGCCAAGCGAGTGGCGCAGGGATTCACGCATGGAGTTGATCTTCGCCCAGGCCCAGCCATTGGCCGAGCTGCAAGCCGCGCTGGCGGCGTGCCGACTGGGTGGCTGATCAGTTGTGCCAGCGGTTGTGCTCCTGGCGCCACTGCTGCATCTCGATGACGTTGTCGGTGCGTGGCGGGGTCTTGATCTCGAAGGGGTAGGGCGCCAGCTCGATCTGCACACTGTGCGCGCCGAACTGTGTGACGGTACCCGGGTGGCGTTGCTCGCCGGTGACGGTGAACTCGAAGTTGTAGATGCGTGCCAGGCGCTTGCGGCCATTGGCGTCACGCACGAATGCGATGCGTTTGAGCGCCACGGCGTCGTCCAGCAGCTCCAGGTCGAGCTTTTCGCAATGCTGCTTTACCCTGGCCAGGGCTTTTTCGCGCAGCCCGTGGTTGTGCCACAGCCAGGCGCCGGCAGTCGCCACCAGCATCAGGACGAAGACGTTTTCGAGGGTCAGCATTTGCGTAAGCTCCAGACAGGTCGAGCCAGCTTAACTGTGCCGCTGGCCTGTCGTACAGATGGCATTCGGGTTCATACTGCGGGCCGCACATTTGTTCACACAGTTTCGGAATCGTCCTGCATGAAACGTACACCGCATCTGCTCGCCATTCAGTCCCACGTGGTCTTTGGACATGCCGGCAACAGCGCCGCGGTGTTTCCGATGCAACGGGTCGGGGTCAACGTCTGGCCACTCAACACCGTGCAGTTCTCCAATCACACTCAGTATGGACAGTGGTCGGGGGAAGTGCTTGCTCCAGCGCAAATTCCTGCGTTGGTGGAAGGCATTTCCAACATCGGCGAACTGGGCCATTGCGATGCGGTGCTGTCGGGTTACCTGGGCAGTGCCGAGCAAGGGCGGGCAATCCTGGCCGGTGTCGCGCGGATCAAGGCGGTCAACCCCAAGGCGCTGTACCTGTGCGACCCGGTCATGGGCCACGCCGAGAAAGGCTGCATCGTGCCCGCCGAGGTGAGCGAATTCCTGCTCGAGCAGGCCGCCGCCCAAGCCGACATCCTCTGCCCCAACCAGCTGGAGCTGGACAGCTTCTGCGGGCGCAAGGCGCAGTCCCTTGAAGATTGCGTCGGCATGGCCCGTGGCCTGCTGGAGCGTGGGCCGCAGGTGGTGCTGGTCAAGCACCTGAGTTATCCGGGGCGCGCGGAGGATGCGTTCGAGATGCTGTTGGTGACGGCCAAGGAAAGCTGGCACCTGCGTCGCCCGCTGCTGGCCTTCCCGCGTCAGCCGGTGGGGGTGGGCGACCTCACCTCAGGGCTGTTCCTGGCCCGGGTGCTGCTCGGCGACAGCTGGGTGCAGGCATTCGAGTTCGCCGCGGCCGCAGTGCATGAGGTGCTGCTGGAAACCCAGGCCTGCGCCAGCTACGAACTGCAACTGGTGCGGGCCCAGGACCGCATTGCCCACCCGCGCGTGCGCTTCGAGGCGCAGCGCCTGGTTTATTAAATGGCGTCGGTCTTCAGGTCCTGATAGCGCTGCTCCAGCTCCTGGCGGATCTGGCGGCGCTGTTGGCCCTGCAGGAAACGGCGCTTTTCTTCGCTGTTGAGCGGTTGGCGCGGCGGCACCTTCACCGGGCGACGATCATCGTCCACGGCGACCATGGTGAAGAAGCAGCTGTTGGAATGGCGTACCGAACGCTCGCGGATGTTCTCGGTGACCACCTTGATGCCCACCTCCATCGAGGTATTGCCGGTGTAGTTGACCGATGCCAGGAAGGTCACCAGCTCACCGACGTGCACCGGCTCGCGGAAAATCACCTGGTCCACCGACAAGGTGACCACGTAGGTGCCGGCATAACGGCTGGCGCAGGCGTAGGCGACTTCGTCGAGGTACTTGAGCAGGGTGCCGCCGTGTACGTTGCCAGAGAAGTTGGCCATGTCCGGTGTCATCAGGACGGTCATAGTCAACTGGGCGTTTCCAGGTTCCATAGTGAGCTCACGGTGAAGTTGCGCTGAAGCGGGGCTGGTATCTGCTGACACTTCTGTTCCCCTCATAGAGGTTTCCCATCCTGGTACGGGACGTCGGCTGACGCTCCATCGTCACGCCGATCTTGCCATCAGCGGCGCCGGTTCGGCCGATCTGTTTCTGCATATTGCATCGGCATTTTGCGGCAGGGCGCGATGTTAACCTGACGGGGCCCATGCAACGTGGGCTTTTCCATCTATTACAACAGTATGTGCCTGCTTTCTGCGTCAGACGTTTCCGACGGAGGAGTGGTCCGCCACGTGCATCGACACAAGGAGTACTCGCGCCATGCATGCCATCAGTTTCATCCAGGATCTGGCGGTGATCATGCTGGTCGCCGGAGTGGTCACCATCCTCTTCCATCGTCTCAAGCAGCCCGTGGTGCTGGGCTACATCGTTGCCGGCTTCATCATCGGCCCGCACACCCCCCCCTTCGGCCTGATCCACGACGAAGACACCATCAAGACCCTCGCCGAACTGGGGGTGATCTTCCTGATGTTCTGCCTGGGCCTTGAGTTCAGCCTGCGCAAGCTGTTCAAGGTCGGGGCCACGGCGTTCATCGCTGCGTTCCTGGAAATCGTGCTGATGATCTGGATCGGCTTCGAGATCGGCCGCTGGTTCGGCTGGAACACCATGGATTCGCTGTTCCTCGGGGCGATCCTGGCCATTTCCTCGACCACCATCATCGTCAAGGCGCTAAACGACCTGAAGATGAAGAACGAGCGCTTCGCCCAGCTGATCTTCGGCGTGCTGATCGTCGAGGACATCCTGGGCATCGGCATCATCGCATTGCTGTCGGGTATCGCCGTCAGTGGCACGGTCAGTTCCGGGGAAGTGTTCTCGACGGTGGGCAAGCTGTCGCTGTTCATGATCGTCGCGCTGGTCATCGGCATCCTGCTGGTGCCGCGGCTGCTGGCCTATGTGGCGAAATTCGAAAGCAACGAAATGCTGCTGATCACCGTGCTGGGGCTGTGCTTCGGTTTCTGCCTGCTGGTGGTGAAGCTCGAGTACAGCATGGTACTGGGGGCCTTCCTGATCGGCGCGATCATGGCCGAATCGCGCCAGTTGCTGAAGATCGAGCGGCTGATCGAGCCGGTTCGCGACCTGTTCAGCGCCATTTTCTTCGTTGCCATCGGCCTGATGATCGATCCCTCGATTTTGCTCGAGTACGCCTGGCCTATCGTGGTGATCACCCTGGCAGTGGTGCTGGGCAAGATGCTCTCCTGCGGCATGGGCGCATTCATCGCCGGCAATGACGGACGCACTTCGTTGCGGGTGGGCATGGGCCTTTCGCAGATCGGTGAGTTCTCGTTCATCATCGCGGCGCTGGGCATGACCCTGCAGGTCACCAGCGACTTCCTGTACCCGGTCGCGGTGGCGGTGTCGGCCATCACCACGCTGCTCACGCCCTACCTGATCCGTGCGGCCGACCCGCTGTCGATCAAGTTGGGCAAGGTAATGCCGAGCCGCTTGTCACGGGTGCTGTCGCTGTATGGCGAGTGGTTGCGCAGCATCCAGCCCCAGGGCGAGGGCGCGATGCTGGCGGCGATGATCAGGCGGATCCTGTTGCAGGTAGGGGTCAACCTGGCGCTGGTGATCGCGATCTTCTTCAGTGGCGGTTATTTCGCCGGGCGTATCGGCGAATGGCTCAGCGAGTGGGTGACGGATGTCAGCCAGCAGAAGGCCCTGATCTGGGGGGCGGCGCTGCTGCTGTCGCTGCCGTTCCTGATTGCGGCTTACCGCAAGCTCAAGGCGCTGTCGATGTTGCTGGCGGAGATGGGAGTCAAGCCGGAGATGGCCGGGCGGCACACGCAACGTGTGCGCAGGGTGGTCGCCGAAGTGATCCCGCTGCTGTCGTTGCTGGTGATTTTCCTGCTGCTGTCGGCACTGTCGGCAAGCATCCTGCCAACCAGCGAGCTGCTGTTGATCATTGCGGTGGTGGCGGCGGGGGTGGTGGCGTTGCTGTGGCGCTGGTTCATCCGCGTGCATACGCGGATGCAGATCGCCTTGCTGGAGACGCTGGAGAACAACCGCGATCATTCGCACTGAGCGAGGGAACGCTCTCTGCGCGAGATTTCATCGTCGTCCGAGGGGATGGAGCGGTAGCGATGTCGCCAGGCGCAGAAAGCCTGGCGATTCTACGGGTATTCAATGGCTATGGGCCATTACTTTATGCGGGTATTTCTCATTCAGCTTTCCAGCCAGACATCCCGTGCCCAGTGCCAGACCGATTCCCAGCTGTCTTCACCGATGGCTTCTTCTTCCGCTTCCCAGAGCACTACGGTGCCGTCTTCTTCGACGCAGTAGTAGTTGTCACCGTCCTGGCACAGTGGGATCAGGTCACGCGGTACACCGGCGTCCCAGGCATTGGAGGCAACGTCCGGCAGGTAAGTATGGGATTGCGGGTCGGTGACGGTCACAGGTTCCAGCGAGCCGTACACGACATCGCTGACGGTCAGCAGGAACTCCTTGAACACGAACGGAATGTTGATGAACAGCTGTTCCTCGATCTCGACCAGTTGGTCTTCGTCGGGCAGCTCCAGCGGCACCGGTACCGGCTCGTTGGCTTCACGCAGTTGTTCGATCACTTCTTCCACGGTTCACATCCTCTAGCCTTGATGACAACGCTGCGCGTTATACCCTAGTAGGCCGCTCTGGCAAAAGCAAAAACCCCGGGACAGGCCCGGGGTTTTTTGTGCAACGTGCGCGGGTTAACCGTTTTGGCGGATACCGGCGAGCATCCAAGGCTGGTTTTCGCCTTGGGCGCGTTCCATGTGCCAGCTCTCGTTGAAAGCCTCGCCCTGGTCGAAGCGCGAGGTCTTCGACACGCCACGGAAGGTCAGAGTGGCGATGGTCTTGTCGGCGCGGTCGTCGACGCCTTCCAGCTGTACATCGAGGTCGTCGATGTAGGTGGACTGGAAGCCCTCACCCTGTTCGGCGCGCTCACGCTTGAGGAAGTCGAGCATTTGCGGGGTGACGAACTCGGCGATCTTGTCCATCTCGTTGGCGTCCCAGTGCTGCTGCAGCGACTGGAAATGCGAACGGGCGGCGGCCAGGAAGCTGGCTTCGTTGAACCAGGCCGGTGCGTTGATGGTCGGCGCGGCGGCAGCTGGTGCGGCGGAACCGCCGAAGATCGACTGCGGGGCGGCCTGCGGCTGGGCTTCGCGCTGGTACGGGGCGTGGCCGGCAGCAGCGTGTTGCGGCTGTTGCTGGCGACGGCGCGCGGCGATGAAGCGGAACACCAGGAAGGCGATCAGGCCCATGATCAGGAAGTCCATGATCTGCATGCCCTGGAAACCGTCACCCATGAACATGGAAGCCAGCAGGCCACCGGCGGCGAGGCCGGCCAGGGGGCCCAGCCAGCGCGAAGCGCCGCTGGCGGCGGCCGGCGCACGGCCTGGAGCGGTAGGTGCGGCGGCAGGTGTGGTCGGTGCGGCCTGGCGAGTCTGGTGCATGGGCGCTGCGCCCGAGCTCTTGCCGCCACCGAAGCGCTTGGCGTTGGCGTCGAGGCTCAGCGTCAGGCCGACGCAGAGCGCCAGAGCGATGCTAAGAAAACGTTGCATAAGTTGGGGGTTCCCATTTTGTGGATTGCACGCGCGTCATGGTGCACATGAACCTGTGACCATGGCTAGCGACAAGATGTTTCGAGCTTTTGCCTGACAGGTATCGAGTTTCGATGTTCCAGGCCTGCTAGATCATCGCGGGGCAAGCCCGCTCCCACGAACTTTCGTGCTTGCCCCGCGATCTGGCTCAGATAGCCTCGAGCTTCGCGTACCCCAGCATCAACCACTTGCTGCCTTCGGCGAAGTTCACCTGCACCCGTGCCTGGGCGCCTGCGCCCTCGAAGTTGAGGATCACGCCTTCACCGAACACCGCGTGCTGCACGCGCTGGCCGAGGTTGAAGGCGGTCTCGGGGATGCTGGCGTTGGCGAACAGGTTGCTGGCCGGGGCCTTGGCGCCGCCGAACGGGCGGCTGACCGAGTTCGACAGGCGTACTTCCTGAACCAGACCGGCCGGAATTTCGCGTACGAAACGCGACACCTTGTTGTAGGTTTCGCTGCCGTACAGGCGACGGGTCTCGGCGTAGGTCATGATCAGCTGGCGCATGGCCCGGGTGATGCCCACGTAAGCCAGGCGGCGCTCTTCTTCCAGACGGCCGGGCTCTTCCAGGCTCATCTTGTGCGGGAACAACCCTTCTTCCATGCCCACCAGGAACACGTAGGGGAATTCCAGGCCCTTGGCACTGTGCAGGGTCATCAGCTGGATGCTGTCCTCGTGCTCGTCGGCCTGGGTGTCGCCGGCTTCCAGCGAAGCGTGGCCGAGGAACGCCGACAACGGCGTCAGGTCGGCATCTTCGTCGCTGGTCTCGAAGTTGCGTGCGGCGCTGACCAGTTCTTCAAGGTTTTCTACCCGTGCCTGGCCCTTTTCGCCTTTTTCTTCCTGGTGATAGATGATCAACCCGGACTGCTCGATGACCGTCTGGGTCATCAGGTGCAGCGGCATGTCCAGCACCTTGGCGGCAAGCTGCTCGATCAGTTCGATGAACGCGCCCAGGGCGCTGGCGGCGCGGCCCTTCAGCGCTTTGCCGGCGAGCAGCTGGCACATCGCTTCCCACATCGACACCTGGCTGTGGCGGGCATGGTCGCGGATGGCTTCGACGGTTTTTTCACCGATGCCGCGCGGCGGCACGTTGATCACCCGCTCCAGGGCGGCGTCGTTGCCGCGGCCCTCGAGCAGGCGCAAGTAGGCCATGGCGTTCTTGATCTCGGCGCGTTCGAAGAAGCGCTGGCCGCCGTAGATGCGATAAGGAATGCGTTCGCGCAGCAGGGCCTCTTCCAGCACCCGCGACTGGGCGTTGGAGCGGTACAGGATGGCGATTTCGTTGCGCGCATTGCCCTGCTTGATCAGGCCTTCGATGGTCTCGACCACGTAGCGCGCTTCATCGTGCTCGTTGTACGCGGCGTAGAGGGTGATCGGCTCACCCTCGCCCATGTCGGTCCACAGCTCCTTGCCCAGGCGCCCGCTGTTGTTGGCGATCAGGGCGTTGGCGGCCTTGAGGATGCCACCGGTGGAGCGGTAGTTCTGCTCCAGGCGGATCATCTCGGCGTCAGGGAAGTCACTGGTGTACTGGTGGATGTTCTCGATTTTCGCGCCGCGCCAGCCGTAGATCGACTGGTCGTCGTCGCCCACCGCCATCAGGCTGTCGCCACCGGCGCCGAGCAGGCGCAACCAGGCGTACTGCACGGCGTTGGTGTCCTGGAACTCGTCCACCAGGATGTGCCGGAAGCGACGCTGGTAGTGCTCGAGCAGGCCCGGCTGGTCACGCCACAGGTCGAGGGCGCGCAGCAGCAGCTCGGCGAAGTCGATGACCCCGGCGCGCTCGCAGGCTTGTTCGTAGGCGCTATAGATGTCGCGCATGGTGGTCAGGTACAGGTCGCCGCCAGCCTGGATGTGGCGTGGGCGCAAGCCCTCGTCCTTCTGGCCGTTGATGAACCACTGGACCTGGCGCGCCGGCCACTTCTGTTCGTCGAAGCCGAGCTCGCGGATCACCCGCTTGATCAGGCGCTGCTGGTCGTCGCTGTCGAGAATCTGGAAGTTCTGCACCAGCCCCGCTTCCTGCCAGTGCGCCCGCAACAGGCGGTGGGCGAGGCCGTGGAACGTGCCGACCCACATGCCGGCCGGGTTGATGCCCAGCAGTTGCTCGATCCGCTGGCGCATTTCCGCCGCCGCCTTGTTGGTGAAGGTCACCGACAGGATCGAATGTGGGGAGGCCCCTACGACCTGGATCAGCCAGGCGATACGGTGCACCAGCACCCGGGTCTTGCCCGAGCCGGCACCGGCCAGGACCAATTGCCGCCCGACCTGGGCCGCTACGGCCTGGCGTTGAGCGTCGTTGAGGGAGTTCAGCAGGAGGGAGAGGTCATCATTGCGCATCCGGCCATTCTAGGGCCGGGCAGGGGGCAGGGGCAAACGCCGCCGACGCAAATCGCCAGGCGGGCGATTTACCGTTCATCGGCATGGCTCGCCAGCCAGCGTGGTTGAGCGGTCGCATTTGGACGGGCGGGACAATTTCAAAATCATGACCCAGAGCAGTTTGGTCCGACGCGGTGCTTGTGTATTCTCCCTGCACATTTGTGGTCTGCCATAACAAAAACACAACAAGAAACCAGCCCTATGACCCAGGATTGCATGGCGATCGGAGCATCGCCAGAGACGACACGGAGCGTTCGCAGGCAATTCGCCACTCAGCTGTCTATCGAGCGCACCCGCCTGCTGTACCAGGGCTCCCTGTTGCCCACGCTGTTCATGCTGCTGACCGGCACGCTCTGCGCCTGGCTGTTGTGGAGCCCTGCGCGCTATCTGCTGGTGAGCGTATGGCTGGCCTGGCTGCTGGCGCTGGTCGCCCTGCGGGTGATCCAGGTGGCGGCGTTCGAGGCGGCGACCCCATCGCGCCAGGCCAGGCCAAACTGGCGACGCATGTTCCTCGCCGGGTCCGCCTTCAGCGGGCTGACGCTGGCCAGCGCGGCGATTGCCCTGGTGCCTGTGGACAACTTCGAGCAACAGGCCTGGGTGTTCGGCCTGCTGGGCACTGCGGCGTTGTCGGCCAGCGTTGCTTATGCCGTCAGCCTGCCGGCATTTCTGAGTTTCGCCTTGCCCTGCCTGTTGCCGCCGACCCTTTTCCTGTTCGCTTATGACGCCGGCCACCAGCGTGGTTGGGGTTGGCTGGGGCTGATTCTGCTGGGCGCCTTGATGGTGGTGGCCTGGCAGGTCAATCGGCTGATCGAGCGCGGCCTGCTGCGGCGCTTCCAGAACCAGGCATTGATCGAGCACCTGCAAAGCGCCCAGCGCCACGCCGAGGACCTCAACCACCAGCTCAGCGCCGAAGTTCGCCAACGCCGCCAGGCCGAGGACGAGTTGCGCCTGGCCCATGGCGGCCTCGAACAGCGCGTGGCCCAGCGCAGCCATGAGCTGGACCTGGCCAACCAGGCGCTGAGCAAGAGCGAGCAACGCCTGGCCCTGGCTCTGCAGGCCAGCGAGCTGGGCCTTTGGGACTGGAACCTGGAAAGCGACGAGGTTCATCACACCCAGTTGCACGCCCTGTTCGGCCTCGATGCCGACCAGGTCCGCTCGGTCCGCGCCGACCTCAAGCCTCGGCTGCACCCCGATGACTTGCCACTGCTGCGGCGCACCCTGGTCGAGCACCTCAAGGGGCGCACCGAGGATTACCGGGTCGAGTACCGGGTACGCCATGTGCAGGGCCACTGGTGCTGGATCGAGGACCGCGGCCGGGCGGTGGAGCGGGATGTCGACGGCAAGGTCGTGCGCATGCTCGGCACCCGTCGTGACGTCACCGCGCACAAGGAGCAGGAAGAACAGCAACGCCTGGCAGCCACGGTATTCGAGGCCGCCAGCGAAGGCATCGCGATCCTCGACGCAAGCTTCCAGTTGTTGGCGGTCAACCAGGCGTTCTGCGACGTTACCGGCTACGGCCGTGCCGAGCTGATCGCTCGCAACGCCCTGGAACTGCCCTGCAGCCGCGATGCGCGGCGGCACAGCCAGGCCATCGATCAGGCGTTGGAGCAACAGGGGCGCTGGCAGGGCGAACTGGTCGAAGCGCGCAAGGACGGCGAGCTCTACCCGCAGTGGTTGCAGCTCAACAGCGTGCGTGATGCGCGCGGCCGCATCGCCAACATCGTCGGCTTCTATACCGATCTATCGGCCCGCCGCGAGTCAGAGGAGCGCCTGCGCTACCTGGCGCACTACGACGATCTGACCGGGCTTGCCAACCGGGCGTTGTTCCGCCTGCGTCTGCACGAGGCCACCCAGCGCATCCGCCTGAACGGGCGCAGCCTGGCCTTGCTGCACGTCGACCTGGATCGCTTCAAGCTGCTCAACGAGAGCCTCGGCCATGAGCTGGCCGACCAGTTGCTCAAGAAGATGGCCCAGCGGATCGCCAACGCGGTACCGGAGGCCGATACCGTGGCGCGGCTGTCGGGTGACGAGTTCGCCATCCTGTTCGACGGCTACACCAACCTTTCCAGCCTGGTGCGGGTCACCACGCGCCTGCTCGACAAGCTGCGGGTGCCGCAGCGCTTGGATGGGCATGAAGTCGTGATCAGCGCGTCGGTGGGTATCAGCGTGCTGTCGGATGCCACCTTCGACCTCAATGCGCTGGTCAGCCAGGCTGACATGGCCAAGCAGCACGCCAAGCACCTGGGCGGCGACAATTTCCAGTTCTACACCGAGAGCCTGCGCGCCAGCACCCTGGAGCGCCTGCAACTGGAGAACCAGCTGCGCAAGGCCATCGACGAAGGCCAGTTGCTGGTCTACTACCAGCCCAAGTTGTGCCTGCGCACCGGCCAGTTGCATGCTGCCGAGGCGCTGGTGCGCTGGCAGCACCCGGAGTGGGGCATGGTGCCGCCGGGCGAATTCATCGGTTTGGCGGAAGAGACCGGGCTGATCGCGCCGATGGGCGAGTTCGTGTTGCGCCAGGCCTGCTGGCAGGCCTGTGAGTGGTTGCGCCAGGGGCTGGAAGTGCGGGTCTCGGTCAACCTGTCGGTGTACCAGCTGCGCCAGGGCAAGCTGGTCAGCCTGGTGCGCCAGGTGCTGCAGGAGTCCGGGCTGGCGCCGCACCTGCTGGAGCTGGAACTCACCGAAAGCCAGTTGCTGGACAGCGTCGAGCACATCATCGCCACGTTCGAGCAGCTCCATGAACTCGGGGTCAAACTGGCGATCGACGACTTCGGTACCGGCTATTCATCGCTCAGCTACCTGAAACGCTTCCCGGTGGACTACGTGAAGATCGACCAGGCATTCATCCGTGGCCTGCACGACGGCAACCAGGATGCGGCAATCACCCGGGCGATCATCGCCATGGCCAAGAGCCTGCAACTGCAGGTTGTGGCCGAAGGCGTGGAAACTCCCGAGCAGCTGCAGTTCCTGCGCGAGCAGGGTTGCGACGAGGTGCAGGGCTATCTGATCAGCCGGCCGGTGGATGCGGCCTCGTTCCAGGCATTGCTCGAGCGCCCGACCACCGACCTGTTGCGCTAGCCTGGGAGCGGCGCGCTGCCGTTCCCAGGTTGCCGTTCTCCAGGAGAGTGCAGCGCCGTTACAGGTGCCAGGCCTGGCCCTGGCGCGCGAGCAGGCTGTTGGCCTGCTCCGGCCCGTTGCTGCCAGCGGGGTAAGGGCGTGGCGCCTGGAAGTGTTCTTCCCAGCCCTGCAGGATCGGGTCGATCCAGGCCCAGGCGGCCTCCACCTCGTCACGGCGCATGAACAGCGTGGAGTCACCTTCCATTACATCCAGCAGCAAGCGCTCGTAGGCGTCCCAGCGACGGGTCTGGGCGAACGCCTGGGCGAGGTTGAGGTCGAGCTCGACGGGCGCCAGGCGCATGCCTTTGCCGGGGCTCTTGGTCATCATGCGCAGGCTGATGTGCTCGTCCGGCTGTAGCTGGATCAGCAACTGGTTGACCTGGCCGCCGCTGAACAGCTCGTGGGGCACCGGCTTGAACTGGATGACGATCTGCGACGAGCGCCGCGCCATGCGTTTGCCGGTACGCAGGTAGAACGGCACCCCAGCCCAGCGCCAGTTGTCGACGTGCGCCTGGACGGCGACGAAGGTCTCGGTGTCGCTGTCGTTGTCGACATCTTTCTCGAAGTAGTAGGCGGGTACTTCCTGGCCGCCGATCTTGCCGGTGCCATACTGGCCGCGCACCGTCTTGTCCTGCACGTCCTGGCCAGTGATCGGTTTGAGGGCCCGCAGGATCTTCACCTTCTCGTCCCGCACGGCTTCGGCGTCGAACTGCGCCGGCGGCTCCATGGCGACCAGGCACAGCAACTGCAGCAGGTGGTTCTGCAACATGTCGCGGGTGGCGCCAGCGCGGTCGTAGTAGGCGCCGCGGCTCTCCACGCCGAGGGTTTCGCAGACGCTGATCTGCACATGATCCACCTGGCTGTTGCGCCACACAGGTTCCAGCAGGGCATTGGCGAAGCGCAGGGCCATGAGGTTCTGCACCGTTTCCTTGCCCAGGTAGTGGTCGATGCGAAACACCTGGGGCTCGTCGAACACTGCGCCGATCGCTTCGTTGATCGCGGTGGCCGACTCCAGCGAATGGCCGATGGGCTTTTCCAGCACGATGCGCGCCTCGTGGTCGGCCAGGCCGGCGATGCGCAGGTGGTTGGCGATGGGCACGAACAGCTGGGGCGCGGTGGCCAGGTAGTAGATGCGTGTCAGCCCGCCGGGCTCGCCCAGGTAGCGCGCCAGGCGGCCGAAGTCGGCGCTTTGCGCGGCGTCCATGGGGAAGTAGTCCAGGCGCGCCGAGAAGCGCTGCCAGACCTCCTCGTCGAAGTCCTGGCGGGCGATCTGTGCGCGGCAGTGGCGTTCGGCGAGCTTGACGTAGTCGTTGCGCGGCAACGGCCGGCGGGCCAAGGAGATGATCCGCACGGCATTGTGCAGGCGGGCCTCGCGATACAGGTGGTAGAGCGCCGGAAGCAGCTTGTGCAGGGCCAGATCGCCAGTGCCGCCGAAGACCAGGATGTCGCAAGGTATAGTCAAACCACCACTCTCCACGTTCGTTTAACTGGGCGGGTTGGCGAGCATGTAGTATAACTACAAGAAAGCTACATCCCGGCCAGCCGATCATAACCGAGTCCAGACCGTGAATCTGTTGCAACATATCGCCCAATCGCGCCACCTGTTGCGCAAATCGGAACTCAAAGTAGCCGACCACGTGCTGCTCGATCCGGCTGCCGTCATGCACAGTTCGATGGCCGACCTGGCGCACAACGTGGGGATCAGCGAGCCGACCATCGTGCGATTCTGCCGGGCGATCGGTTGTTCGGGCTTCCAGGACCTCAAGCTCAAGCTGGCGCAGAGCCTGGCCGCCGGGGCCAGTTTCGGCCAGTTCGCCATCCATGAAGACGACTCGGTTGCCGACTACAGCCTGAAGATCTTCGACACCACCTTGCACACACTGATGGAAGTGCGTGAGCACCTCGACCCGCAGGCCCTGCAGCAAGCGGTGAGTGCCATGGCCCAGGCGCAGCGCGTGGAGTTCTATGGTTTTGGCGCGTCCGGCGCGGTGGCCGCCGACGCCCAGCACAAGTTCTTCCGTCTGCTGCTTACTGCTGCGGCCTATTCCGACCCGCACATGCAGGCGATGTCGGCGGTTACGTTGAAGCCGGGTGACGTGGCAGTGTGCATCTCGCAGTCGGGGCGCTCCAAGGACCTGCTGATCACCGCCAACCTGGTGCGCGAGAGCGGTGCCAACCTGATCACCCTGTGCCCCAGCCAGACACCGCTGGCCGAGCTGTCGACGGTCAACCTGGCGATCGACGTGCACGAAGACACCGAAATCTACACCCCGCTGACGTCGCGCATTGCCCACCTGGTAGTGATCGACGTGCTGGCCATGGGCGTGGCCATGGCACGTGGCCCGAGCCTGGTCAACCACCTCAAGAGCGTGAAGCGCAGTTTGCGCAGCCTGCGTTTGTCGCCCAAGTCGATCAAGGCTACAGACGACTGACCTGCATGGGCCTCATCGCCAACTTCTGAAGCGACACCGGCTCTGTGGGAGCGGCTTCAGCCGCGAACACCGGCGAAGCCGGTGCCATGCACCCTGTCGCTTGCTTCGCGGCTAAAGCCGCTCCCACAGGATAGGCGCTGACTTCGAGCCATTCGCCAGGCCTGTGGGGGCGCTCCAAGCCTACGATATGGCAGGCAAAGACAGCGAAAATTCACGATTCTGTCACCCTTCCACCGCCAAACGGTAAACCTGCAGCGCCAGTCTGAAACTCCCCCCCATCCTATCTGGGAGACAGGCAATGGCACGTGAACACGACGGTTCGTACCAACCCAACGCCAAGGCTCGCAAGCAGCAGGAAAAGGACCAGCGCCGCATGGAGTTCCGCCGCGCGATCGAAAGCTACTGCGACCGCCGCGAATTGCTGCGCTCGCTGGCCGACTACCCCGAGCTGCAGGACATCACGGTGTGGCAGGTATCGGCGGCAACTTCCCCGAAAAACGCTCAACAAGTGCGCTGATCTGCGCACGTTCGCCGCGGATGAATGCCTGGAACGCCAAGGCCACCGGTGACTGGCGCTTGGCTTTGGCCTGCACGATGCACCAGCTGCGGTACAGCGGCAGCTCTTCCACCGGCAACTCCTTGAGCAGGCCGGTGGCCAGCTCCAGGTTGACCGCATGGCGGGTCAGCAGGGCTATGCCGAGGCCCGCCACCACGCATTCACGCTGCGAATCGGTGGAGGCTACCTCCAGGGTCTGGGTGAAGTGCACGCGCTTGTCCTTGAAGAACTCCTCGCAGGCCTTGCGCGTGCCCGAGCCTTGCTCGCGGACCAGTAGGGTATGAGGTTCAAGGTCCTGCAGGCGCAGGCTCTGGAGCTTGCACAGCGGGTGGTCCGGCGGCGCCACGGCGACGATCGGGTTGTTGAGGAAGGGCAGGAACTCCAGCCCCATGTCCTGGGGCACCATGGACATGATGATCAGGTCGTCGCGGTTGTCCGACAGGCGCCTGATCGCCTGGGCCCGGTTGACCACCGTCAAGGTCAGGTTGACCTCCGGGTGGCGCTGCTTGAAGGCGGCGAACAGGTGTGGCACGAAGTACTTGGCGCTGGATTCGATCGCCAGTTTCAGCTGACCCTGCAGTGAGCCCTGCATGTCCGACAGCTGCATGTCGAGGTTCTCCAGGCGCCCGAAGATGTCCCGGCTGGCGCGTTGCAACGCTTCGGCGGCCTCGGTCAGGTAGAGCTTCTTGCCGACGTACTCGAACAGCGGCTGGCCCACCAGTTCTTCGAGCTGACGTATCTGTAGACTTACGGCGGGTTGCGTCAGCGCCATTTCTTCGGCCGCCCGGCTGTAGGAGCGCAAATCACACACTTCATTGAAGATCTGCAACTGACGCAATGTCATACGCATCAATGACTTACGCATTTTTTCACCTGATTTGGCAAAACCTTGTTACCGAACTATAAGCTTTTGCTAATACTGGCTCTAACAAATATTGATTTTTGTTTATCGACCTACAGCGCTAGGGTGATTGTGCGACTGGCCAGCGACGTCTGGTCACGCGCCGACCGGTGAAACCGGATCGTCTGTTCCTACGGCTTTGGGAAGACTCCAGTGATAAAAAAAATCCTGATCGCCAACCGGGGTGAAATCGCAGTTCGAATCGTGCGCGCTTGCGCCGAGATGGGCATTCGCTCTGTGGCGATCTACGCCGACGCCGACCGTCACGCCTTGCACGTCAAGCGCGCCGATGAGGCCTACAGCATTGGTGCCGAGCCCCTGGCCGGTTATCTGAACCCGCGCAAGCTGGTCAACCTGGCTGTGGAAACTGGCTGTGATGCCCTGCACCCGGGCTACGGTTTCCTGTCGGAAAACGCCGAACTGGCGGAGATCTGCGCCGAGCGCGGGGTCAAGTTCATCGGCCCGGCCGCTGACGTGATTCGCCGCATGGGCGACAAGACCGAAGCGCGCCGCACCATGATCCAGGCCGGCGTGCCGGTGACCCCGGGCACTGAAGGCAACGTTGCCGACATCCACGAAGCCCTGCAGGAAGGCGACCGCATCGGTTATCCGGTGATGCTCAAGGCCACTTCCGGCGGTGGCGGGCGCGGTATTCGCCGCTGCAACAGCCGTGAGGAGCTGGAACAGAACTTCCCCCGGGTCATTTCCGAAGCCACCAAGGCCTTCGGCTCGGCAGAAGTGTTCCTGGAAAAATGCATCGTCAACCCCAAGCACATCGAGGCGCAGATCCTCGGTGACAGCTTCGGCAACGTGGTGCACCTGTTCGAGCGCGACTGCTCGATCCAGCGCCGCAACCAGAAGCTCATCGAGATCGCCCCAAGCCCGCAGCTCACCCCTGAGCAGCGCGCCTACATCGGCGACCTGGCCGTGCGCGCGGCCAAGGCGGTGAACTACGAGAACGCCGGTACCGTGGAGTTCCTGCTCGCCGAGGGCGAGGTGTACTTCATGGAAATGAACACCCGAGTGCAGGTGGAACACACCATCACCGAGGAAATCACCGGCATCGACATCGTCCGCGAGCAGATCCGCATCGCCTCGGGCTTGCCACTGTCGATCAAGCAGGAAGACATCCAGCACCGCGGCTTCGCCCTGCAGTTCCGCATCAACGCCGAAGACCCGAAGAACAACTTCCTGCCCAGCTTCGGCAAGATCACCCGTTACTACGCCCCCGGCGGCCCGGGCGTGCGCACCGATACGGCGATCTATACCGGCTACACCATTCCACCGTTCTACGACTCCATGTGCCTGAAACTGGTGGTGTGGGCGCTGACCTGGGAAGAAGCCATGGACCGCGGCCTGCGGGCCCTGGACGACATGCGCGTGCAGGGGGTGAAGACCACCGCCGCGTATTACCAGGAAATCCTGCGCAACCCGGAATTCCGTAGCGGCCAGTTCAACACCAGCTTCGTCGAAAGCCACCCCGAACTGACCAACTACTCGATCAAGCGCAAACCCGAAGAGCTGGCCCTGGCCATCGCCGCCGCCATCGCCGCCCACGCAGGCCTGTGAGGAACCGAATAATGTCCAAGAAAATCTTTGTTACCGACACGATCCTGCGCGACGCCCACCAGTCCCTGCTGGCCACCCGCATGCGTACCGAAGACATGCTGCCGATCTGCGACAAGCTCGACAAGGTCGGCTACTGGTCGCTGGAAGTCTGGGGCGGCGCCACCTTCGACGCCTGCGTGCGCTTCTTGAAAGAAGACCCGTGGGAGCGCCTGCGCAAGCTGCGCAGCGCACTGCCCAACACCCGCCTGCAGATGCTCCTGCGCGGTCAGAACCTGCTGGGCTACCGCCATTACAGCGACGACGTGGTCAAAGCCTTCGTCGCCAAGGCTGCGGTCAACGGTATCGACGTGTTCCGCATCTTCGACGCCATGAACGACGTGCGTAACCTGCGCGTGGCCATCGAGGCCGTCAAGGCCGCCGGCAAGCACGCCCAGGGCACCATCGCCTACACCACCAGCCCCGTGCACACCATCGATGCCTTCGTGAAGCAGGCCCAGCAGATGGAAGCCATGGGTTGCGACTCGGTGGCGATCAAGGACATGGCCGGCCTGCTGACCCCGTTCGCCACCGGCGAGCTGGTCAAGGCGCTCAAGGCCGAGCAGTCGCTGCCGGTGTTCATCCACTCCCACGACACCGCCGGCCTGGCCGCGATGTGCCAGCTCAAGGCCGTCGAAAACGGTGTCGACCACATCGACACCGCCATTTCCAGCTTCGCCTGGGGCACCAGCCACCCGGGCACCGAATCGATGGTCGCCGCGCTCAAGGGCAGCGAGTTCGACACCGGCCTGGACCTGGAGCTGCTGCAGGAAATCGGCCTGTACTTCTATGCCGTGCGCAAGAAGTACCACCAGTTCGAGAGCGAGTTCACCGCCGTGGATACCCGCGTGCAGGTCAACCAGGTACCGGGCGGGATGATTTCCAACCTGGCCAACCAGCTCAAGGAGCAAGGTGCGCTCAACCGCATGGGCGAAGTGCTGGCAGAGATCCCACGGGTGCGCGAAGACCTTGGCTTCCCGCCGCTGGTCACCCCGACCTCGCAGATCGTTGGCACCCAGGCGTTCTTCAACGTGCTGGCCGGCGAGCGCTACAAGACCATCACCAACGAAGTGAAGCTGTACCTGCAGGGCGGTTACGGCAAGGCCCCGGGCGTGGTCAACGAGCAACTGCGCCGCCAGGCCATCGGCAGCGAAGAAGTGATCGACGTGCGCCCGGCCGACCTGCTCAAGCCGGAAATGGCCAAGCTGCGCAGTGACATCGGCGCCCTGGCGCGCAGTGAAGAAGACGTGCTGACCTTCGCCATGTTCCCGGACATCGGGCGCAAGTTCCTCGAAGAGCGCGAAGCCGGCACCCTCACCCCCGAAGCCCTGCTGCCGATTCCGGAAGCCGGCGCGGTGGGTTCGGTGGGCGGTGAAGGCGTGCCGACCGAGTTCGTCATCGATGTGCACGGCGAAACCTACCGCGTCGACATCACCGGCGTGGGCGTCAAGGCCGAAGGCAAGCGTCACTTCTACCTGTCCATCGACGGCATGCCGGAAGAAGTGGTGTTCGAGCCACTCAACGAGTTCGTCGGCGGTGGCAGCAGCAAGCGCAAGCAGGCCAGCGCACCGGGCCACGTCAGCACCACCATGCCGGGCAACATCGTCGATGTGCTGGTTAAGGAAGGTGACGTGGTCAAGGCCGGCCAAGCGGTGTTGATCACCGAAGCCATGAAGATGGAGACCGAAGTGCAGGCGGCGATCGCCGGCAAGGTCGTGGCCATCCATGTGGCCAAGGGCGACCGGGTCACCCCGGGCGAGATCCTGATCGAGATCGAAGGCTGATTCAACGCCTTCATCTGCAAGCAGTTAACCTCTGGGGAGCGGTCGCTCCCCTTTTTTTTGCGCTGAGTTTGCCGGCCTCTTCGCGGGTAAACCCGCTCCCACAGTTAGCGCGCTAGCCTCAGGCTCTGCACTGTAGGAGCGGGTTTACCCGCGAAGAGGCCGGCTGCCCCAGTCAACTTTTCAGCCTTTGCGACATGCCTCGAGGGTTTCTACCTGGCCCTGAGGCTGTTGGTTTTCCTCACTCAACCAACGCTCGAACCCCGCCGCCACGGCCGGCCATTCGGCATCGGTAATCGAATACCACGCCGTGTCCCGGTTGCGGTCCTTGACCACCATGTGATTGCGGAACACCCCTTCGAAGACGAAGCCGAACCGCTCGGCGGCGCGTTTGGAGCGGGCGTTGGCGTTATTGCACTTCCACTCCAGCCGGCGGTTGCCCAGCGCGAAGCCCAGTTTGCCCAACAGATAGACCGCCTCGGTGCCCTTGGGCGTGCGCTGCATGGCAGCGCCGAAGGCGATATGGCCGATCTCGAAGCGGCCCTGTTCCGGCACGATCGACATGTAGCTGAGGATGCCCTGCACCTGGCCGCTGGCGCGGTCGATCACGCTGTAGAACAGCGGGTCGCGGCTGGCGGCGTTGCCGTCGAGCCAACGGTCGAAGCCGGTGCGTTCGACGAACGGGCCATAGGGCAGGTAGTCCCACAGCACCGGGTCCGAACCTGGCCCTTGCAGCACCTCCCACAGGTCATCGCCATGGCGCGCCGGGTCGAGTTTTTCCAGGCGGATGAAACGGCCTTCAATTGGGTCGGCCTTGGGCGTACCGGCGGCTTTCCAGTTCAATGCGTCGGTCATGGGCGGCCTACAGTACTTTGCGAAATTGGATGAAGCCGGGGCGCTCGGCAACCTGCTCGTACAGGCTGATGGCGGTGGCGTTGGTTTCGTGGGTCAGCCAGTGCACCTTGGCGCAGCCGTCGGCCTTGGCCGTGGCGTAGACATGCTCGATCAGCTGCCGGCCGATGCCCAGGCCGCGCACTGCGTTGTCCACATAGAGGTCTTGCAGGTAGCAGGAAGGCTCGATGCTCCAGTTGGAACGATGGTAGATGAAGTTGACCATCCCCACCGCCTTGCCATCGACCCAGGCCAGCGCCGAATGGGTCGGTTCGTGCTCGTCCAGCAGGCGTTGCCAGGTGCTGGCGCTGACCGCCTCGGGCAGTTCGGTTTCATAGAAGCGCAGGTAGGCCTGCCACAGGGGCAGCCAGGCGGCGTGGTCGTTGGCGCCCACCGGGCGCAGGGTGATGCTGGTCATGGGCCTTTTCCTTCAGAGGTCGCGCATGTGCGCGGCGAGTTGGTTATCCACAGGGTCGGCGCTGGCGGCCAGGCCTGCGCGTACCCCGGCGATGTCTTGTGCCGAGCGGTTCTGGCTGAGTTTGCGTGCGCCCTGCAAACGGGTGATGGGCAGGCGGATGCCAACGATGGCGCGCAGCATGCTGTCGAGGTAGTCCGCAGGGGCATCGGCCACGCGCCACGGCGCTGCGCGGCTTTGCTCATGGCGGTCGGTCAGGCGGCTGACGATGTCGAGCAAGGAGGCGGGCTCATGGATCACCGCCGCCGGGCCCCAGGCATGCACCGCCGTGTAGTTCCAGGTGGGCACCACCTTGGGATTGTCGGCCTTGCTCGGGTAGAACCCGGGGCTCACATAGGCGTCGGCGCCGGGGAATACCAGCAACGCTTCGGCGCCTTGCGCCAGGTCGTGCCATTGCGGGTTGGCCCGGGCGAGGTGGCCATAGACCGTACCGAACTCACCCTCATCGGTGGCGACCAGCATCGGCAAGTGGGTGGCCAGCAGCCCCTGTTCGCCGTGGCTGATCAGTGTGGCCAGGCGGGTTTGCAGCATGTGCTGGTGCAGGCGGCCGAGGTCGTGTTCCTGGTGCGGTTTGCTGTTGTACATGCCGGGGGATCCTTGTGCTGTGGCTTCATCCTAGGCAGGCTATTGGATCTGTGTAAGAGCCATTCATGACTGTTTTTATAGGTCCAATGCCATGAGCGAACGTACTCACGCACTGCCTTTCGACCCGGCCGGCATCGTTCTCGACCGCCGTCGCCGCGGGCTCAGCCAGCAGCTCTATCAAGCACTGCGCGCCCGCGTGTTGGATGGGCGCCTGGAAGGTGGCACGCGGCTGCCGGCTACCCGCGACCTGGCGGCGATGCTGGGGTTGTCGCGCAACAGCGTGGTGCGCGCTTATGACCAGCTGTATGCCGAAGGCTTCATCGAAAGCCGTGTGGGCGATGGCACCTACGTGAGCCGGCTGGGAAAACTATCCACACAACTGTCCACAGGGTTATCCCGGGGTTTATCAACAGGGTTATCCACATTTCAGGCATCTGATACTGAGGATTTATCCAGTTTCACCGCGTGTAGCGAGCCCTTGCAGCGCCTGAAAAATCATCACTTGCCGCCACCCAGAAGCGGCTCGCCGAAGGCTTTCAGGGTCGGCCTGCCCGCCTTCGATCTGTTTCCTTTCGAGGTGTGGGCCAAGCTGCAAGCGGGTTTCTGGCGAAATCCCGACCCGGCGCTGCTCGGTTATGGCGACCCGGCGGGAGAAGTGCAGTTGCGCGAGCTGATCGCCACGTATCTGCGTCGCTCGCGGGGGCTTTCCTGCACGGCTGAACAAATAGTGATCACCAGTGGTGCACAGCAGGCGATCAGCCTTTGTGCACAGCTGCTGTTACAGCCCGGTGACGGAGTGGCTGTGGAAAACCCAGGCTATCGCGCCGCCGGGCACGCCTTCGCCCTGGCGGGGGCAAGGGTCAGCGGCGTGCCGGTGGATGAAGAGGGCATGGACTGTGCGCGCTTGGCCGAGCTGCCGGACTGTCGGCTGGCCTATGTGACCCCAGCCCACCAGTACCCCACCGGCGTCACCATGAGCCTGGCCCGGCGCCTGTCGTTACTGGCCTGGGCTGAGCGCCGGGGCGGGTGGATCGTCGAGGACGACTACGACGGCGAGTACCGCTACAGCGGCGCTCCCCTGGCACCGCTGGCTGCGCTGGATCGGCAGGGCCGAGTGCTGTACGTCGGTACTTTCGGCAAGATCGCTTTCCCGGCGCTGCGGATGGGTTACCTGGTGCTGCCCAAACCGCTGGTGCAGGTGTTCAGCCAGGCCAAGGCGCTGGCGGTGCGCCATTCGGAAGTGGGTAGCCAGTGCGTCATGGCGCAGTTCATGGCCCAGGGGCATTTCCAGCGGCATATCCGTCGCATGCGCCGGGCGGCGTTGGCGCGCAGGAATGTGTTGAAGGCTGGCTGGCCGGTGGATGTGCCGGGGCTGGGGGCAATGCCGGAGGTAGCGGCGGGGCTGCATGTGAAAGTGGCTGTGGATAACTTTGCGCGGGAACAAGAGTTGGTTGCCCGGGCCGAGGCGGTGGGGGTGGAGGTCAATCCGTTGAGTAGTTACTGGCTGGAGGACAGCGAGGTGCCTGTGGATAAGCGGGCCGGGCTGGTGCTGGGGTTTGCGGCGGTGCCGGAAGCGCAGATTGCGGATGCATTGATGCGGCTGCGTAAGGCCTGGAAGTAGCTATCGCGGGGCAAGTCGGGGCGCCGAACCGCCGCTCCCACGGCCGTACACAGGCTGCGTGGGAGCGGGCTTGCCCCGCGATGGTTCAGGTCCCCGACTTGATCTTGGTCCAGGCCCGGGTACGCGCCCGCTCGGCATCCCGCGGCAGTGGCTTGAGGGTATACAGCTTGGCCATCGCCTCGGCCGTCGGATACAGGTTGGGGTTGTTGCGGATCGCGGGGCTGACCTTGTCGGTCGCATCCTTGTTCGGGTTCGGGTAGCCGACGAAATCACTGATCGGTGCAATCACCTCAGGCCGCAGCAGGTAGTTGATGAAGGTGTGGGCATCTTCCGGGTTGGCCGCGTTCTTCGGGATCGCCAGCATGTCGAACCAGATCGGCGCGCCTTCCTTCGGCAGGCGCATGTCCACCACCACGCCGTTCTTGGCTTCGCGCGCGCGGTTGGCAGCCTGGGAGAAGCTGCCGGAATAACCCACCGCCACGCAGATGTCGCCATTGGCGATGTCGGCCATGTACTTGGAGGAGTGGAAATAGGTCACGTGCGGGCGGATCTTCATCAGCAGGTCCTGAGCCTTCTGATAGTCCGCCGGCTTGCCGCTGTTGGGGTCCAGGCCCAGGTACGACAGCGCCAACGGCAAAATCTCCGACGGCGAGTCGAGCAGCGCCACGCCGCACTGTTTGAGCTTGGCGATGTTCTCTTCCTTGAAGATCAGGTCCCAGCTGTCCACTGGTGCGTCGTCACCGAGTACCGCCTTGACCTTGGCTGGGTTGAAGCCGATCAGCACGGTGCCGTACATGTAAGGCACGGCGAACTTGTTGCCCGGGTCGTTGGCTTCGATCAGCTTCATCAGCGCAGGGTCCAGGTGCTGCCAGTTGGGCAGCTTGCTGCGGTCCAGGGGCTGGAACACCCCGGCCTCGATCTGCTTGGCAAGGAACACATTGGACGGCACCACCACGTCATAGCCGGAATTGCCGGTCAGCAGCTTGGCTTCCAGCGCCTCGTTGGTGTCGAAGATGTCGTAGATCAGCTTGACCCCGCTGTCCTTCTGGAAGTCGACGAGGGTTTGCGGGGTGATGTAGTCGAACCAGTTGTACACCCGCAGGGTGCCTGGCGCGGCGTTGGCCTGCAGGGCGCCGGTGAACAGGCTGGCGGCGATGAGTGGGGCGAGCAGACGCTTGAGTCGGACCATGTTCAGGCTCCTGGCTGGGCGCGCTGGAAGCCTTCCAGCACATTGACCGCGTTGATGCCGATTTCTTCCACAGCGTAGCCACCTTCCATCACGAACAGGGTTGGCTTGCCGAGTTGGCCGATGCGTTTGCCCATTTCCAGGTAGTCCGGGCTGTCCAGCTTGAACTGCGAGATCGGGTCGTCCTTGAAGGTGTCGACACCGAGGGAGATCACCAGCACGTCGGCGTCGTACTCGGCGATGCGTTGGCAGGCCGCTTCCAGCGCGGCGCTCCAGGCCGCCCAGTCGCTACCGGCGGGCAGTGGGTAATTGACGTTGCAGCCAACGCCTGCACCTTCGCCGGTCTCGTCGGCATAGCCGAGGAAGAACGGGAACTCGTCCTGCGGGTCGCCGTGGATCGAGGCGAAGAACACATCGTTGCGCTGGTAGAAGATGTCCTGGGTGCCGTTGCCGTGGTGGTAGTCGACATCGAGGATGGCCACTTTGCGCCGGCCCTGGTCGAGGAAGGCCTGGGCGGCGATCGCGGCGTTGTTCAGGTAACAATAGCCGCCCATCACTTCGGCGGCGGCGTGGTGCCCTGGCGGGCGGCACAGGGCGAAGGCCGAGTGGGCGCCTTGCTGGATCGCTGCCTGGGCGGTGAGCGCGACTTGCGCGGCGCTGTAGGCGGCCTGCCAGGTACCGGCGGTGATCGGCGCGCCGGCATCGAAGCTGTAGTAACCGAGTTCGCCATGCAGTCCGGTAGGTTTGACCTGGCGCAGGGTGCGTGCCGGCCAGGTGAAGGGCAGCAGGTCGCCGTCGTGGCCGAGCGCGGCCCAGCGTGCCCAGGCGCCTTCGAAGAAGTTCAGGTAGTCGGCGCTGTGGATGCGCTGCAGCGGGGCGCGGCCGAAGTCGGTGGGGCCCTGGACGTCGCCAAGGTTGCGCTTTTTCACCTGCTCCAGCACATGGTCGGCGCGCGAGGGCATCTCGAAGCAGGGCATCAGCTTGCCGTCGATCAGCTCGCAGCGGCCGTGGTGCAGGCGGTGGTCATCGGAATAGATCGTCAGCATTTGTTGTTCTCCGGGTAATCACTGGCGTGGGCCCATTCTGGTGGGCGGCCGGCATACCGGGGGACGTTGCAAACGGCCAAAAGGGGATCAATATGGCCAAGTCATCCTGGCAGACCCTATCGCGGGGCAAGCCCGCTCCCACGCCGATCTCATTCAATGCGTGGGAGCGGGCTTGCCCCGCGATAGGGCCGGTTCAGGTCAACCGCGAAAATGGCTCGGCGCCACACCGCTCCAACGCTGGAAGGCATGCCTGAAACTCGCGGTCTCGCTGAACCCCAGCGTTTCGGCAATCCGATAGATCGGCATCTGGTCCTCGGCCAGCAATTGCTTGGCCCGCTCGAAGCGCAGCTCATCGAGCAGCTGTTGATAACTGCTGCCCAGCGCCTGCAAGTGCCGGCGCAAAGTGCGCGACGAACAGTTCATCTGCCGCGCCAGGCCCTCCAGCCCGGGCGCGGCATCCAGCTGCTGGAGCAGCAACTGGCGAATCCGCCCCAGCCAGGCCTGGCGCCCGGTGAACTCCAGGTTCAAACGCCGGCAGCGTTCACTCATCGCCTTGTGGGTGATCGGGTCGGCCAGCGGCAGCGGCATGTCCAGCCAGCGGCGTTCGAAGGCGAAGGCGTTGTCGCCCGCATCGAAGCCCTGCGGGCAGGCGAATGCACCGGCGTAGAGCGCGTGGTAACCAGGGCGGGGGTGTTCGAAGCGTGCCGCCAGCAAGGGCAGCGGGCGGCCAAGCAGGTCGTCGCAGATCACTTTCAGCGACACCAGGCAGAACTCGGCATTGAAGGCGGCCAACCCTGGCGCGTCATAGTGGTCGCTGGCGCTGAGCCAGACGCGCTGGCCATCATCCACCAGGCGCAACTGGAAGACTGTTCCCAGCAGTGCCGGAAAGCTCAGCGCCAGGCGCAGGGCGTCACCCAAAGTGGCACTGGAGAGCAACGCGTAACCGAGCATGCCGTAGCACGACACATGCATGCGCCGGCCCAGTTCCAGGCCGATTTCCTCGCGCCGGGCCAGGGCGTTGGCGCACACCTGCAGCTCTTGCTGGGTGGTGATGCGGGCGTCCGGGTGCTCAAGGTCTGCCAGGCCAATGCCGCTGCCGGCGAGCAGTTGCTGCGCGTCCACGTCTTGTTCCTGGAACACCTGGAGGATCAGCGAAACGGCATTGAGGGTGGTGAGGTGGCTGTGCAGCATGCTCGGTGTCCCGTGGGGCTGAGGGGCATTATGGAGCAAGTTGTGTGCCGTGTAGGAGCGGCCTTGTGCCGCGAATGGGCTGCGCAGCGGCCCCGGCAATCTATGTGGTAACGCTGGGGCTGCTTTGCAGCCCTTTCGCGGCACAAGGCCGCTCCTACAGAGATGGCGCAGGGAGTGGGCATAAAAAAAGGGCCCGATGCGTACGCTCGGGCCCTTGAAAGGTTGAGAGGTGTCTAGTCCCTCGACCTGGTGAGACAGTTTGCTGCGGTCGGGTTACGCCTTCAGCGGAACCAGACGTGGAGCGATCATGTTTTCCGGACGCAGGATGTCGTTGAGCATCTCTTCGTCCAGCAGCTTCTCTTCGCGCACCAGTTCCAGCACGCCGCGGCCGCTTTCCAGGGCAACGCGGGCGATACGGGTGGCGTTTTCGTAGCCGATGTACGGGTTCAGGGCGGTGACCAGGCCGATCGAGTGCTCGACCAGTTCACGGCAGCGCTGTTCGTTGGCGGTGATGCCGACGATGCAGTGCTCGCGCAGCATGTCCATGGCGCGTTGCAGCAGGCGGATCGAGTCGAAGATCTTGTAGGCGATCAGCGGCTCCATCACGTTCAGCTGCAGCTGGCCACCTTCGGCGGCGACGGTCAGGGCCAGGTCGTTGCCCATGATGGCGAAGGCGACTTGGTTGACGGCTTCCGGGATAACCGGGTTGACCTTGCCTGGCATGATCGAGCTGCCTGGCTGGCGCGCCGGCAGGTTGATCTCGTTGATGCCGGTGCGTGGGCCGCTGGACAGCAGGCGCAGGTCGTTGCAGATCTTCGACAGCTTGACCGCGGTGCGCTTGAGCATGCCGGAGAACAGCACGAAGGCGCCCATGTCGGAGGTGGCTTCGATCAGGTCGGCAGCCGGCACCAGCGGCTGGCCGCTGATGGTTGCCAGGCGCTGTACGGCCAGGGCCTGGTAGCCCGGGTCGGCGTTGATGCCGGTACCGATGGCGGTACCGCCCAGGTTGATTTCGGTCAGCAGTTCCGGAGCCAGCGAGCGCAGGCGCTGCAGGTCTTCGGTCATGGTGGTGGCGAAGGCGCGGAATTCCTGGCCCAGGGTCATCGGTACGGCGTCCTGCAGCTGGGTGCGGCCCATCTTCAGTACGTGGTCGAACTCTTTACCTTTGGCAGCGAACGCCTGGATCAGGCTGTCGAGGCTGGCCAGCAGGGCGTCGTGGCCCAGCAGCAGGCCCAGACGGATCGCGGTCGGGTAGGCGTCGTTGGTCGACTGCGCCATGTTCACATCGTTGTTCGGGTGCAGGTACTGGTACTCACCCTTCTGGTGGCCCATGGCCTCCAGCGCGATGTTGGCGATGACTTCGTTGGCGTTCATGTTGGTGGAAGTACCAGCACCGCCTTGAATCATGTCCACCACGAACTGCTCGTGGTAGTCGCCCTTGATCAGTCGTGCGCAGGCTGCGCTGATCGCGGCGTGCTTGGCATCGCTCAGGTGCCCCAGCTCACGGTTGGCGTCAGCAGCTGCCTGCTTGACCATCGCCAGGCCGACTACCAGTTTCGGGTAGTGCGACAGCGGAACACCGGAGAGGTGGAAGTTGTTGGCAGCGCGCAGAGTCTGGATGCCGTAGTAGGCATCGGCAGGGACTTCAAGGGTACCAAGCAGATCTTTTTCGACGCGGAACGATGCAGCGGAGGACATGATGGATATCATCTCGATTTTGACCCGGCACCTGCCGGAATGCCGCCAATGCTAGGGCTGGGCAGATTTGGCGGCCAATGCTGTTGCACGCTAACCTATGCACAAACGGCATACGGTTTGATGTGACGCCGATTGACAATCGAGCGTGTTCCATTTTGGTGCACGCGTTGCGGAGTAGTCGATGAACCTCGAAAGCAAATGGCTGGAGGACTTCAGTGCCCTGGCCTCAACCCGCAGTTTCTCGCAAGCGGCCGAGCGCCGCTTCGTCACCCAGCCAGCCTTCAGCCGGCGCATCCGCAGCCTGGAAGCAGCCCTGGGGCTGACCTTGGTGAATCGTTCCCGCACCCCCATCGAACTGACCGAGGCCGGGCAGCTGTTTCTCGTCACCGCGCGTACTGTTGTCGACCAGTTGAGCGAAGTTCTTCGGCATTTGCATCACCTTGAAGGCGGGCAGGGCGAGGTGATCCAGGTGGCGGCGGCGCACTCGCTGGCCTCGGGGTTTTTCCCGCGTTGGGTAGCCCAGTTGCGCAACGACGGTTTGAACATCGCCACCCGCCTGGTCGCCACCAACGTGGGTGATGCGGTGCATGCATTGCGCGAGGGCGGCTGCGACCTGATGCTGGCGTTCTACGACCCGGACGCCGCGCTGCAGATGGACGCCGAAATCTTCCCTTCATTGCACATGGGCAACACCGAAATGCTCCCGGTGTGTGCGGTGGGGCCCGATGGCAAGCCGTTGTTCGACCTGGAAGGCGAGGGCAGCGTGCCTTTGCTGGCCTACAGCGCCGGCGCCTTCCTCGGCCGTTCGGTCAACCTGCTGCTGCGCCAGCGCAACCTGCGCTATACCACGGTGTATGAAACGGCCATGGCCGACAGCCTCAAGAGCATGGCGCTGGAAGGCATGGGCATCGCCTGGGTGCCTAAATTGTCCATGCGCGGCGAGCTGGAACGTGGCGAGCTGGTGGTCTGTGGCGCCAGCCAGTGGCATGTGCCGCTGGAAATCCGCCTCTATCGCTGTGCCCTGGTGCGCAAGGCCAACGTGCGTTTGCTATGGCGCAAGCTGGAAGGCGGTTCAGTTGACCCGAAAGTCAGCCAAAGCCCCGAAAAATAAGGGCGACAGTTGGTCGCCGGGGGTGCCGTGATGGGCCTGCGTTACGTTATACTGCGCGGCCTTTCGACCGGATAGCTCCGGTCCAGATCAGCAAACAAGCCACGCCGGTCGTCCCGCGTGGCTTGTTGTTTTTTGACGCGCCTGCGGGCGCACAAGCGAAGAGGCTCGACGATGAGTGCACTGGTTGGCGTGATCATGGGCTCCAAGTCCGATTGGTCCACCCTTAGCCACACCGCCGATATGCTGGAAAAACTCGGCATTCCCTACGAAGTGAAGGTGGTTTCCGCCCACCGCACCCCGGATCTGCTGTTCCAGTATGCCGATGAGGCCGAAGGCCGTGGCATCGAGGTGATCATCGCCGGTGCCGGTGGCGCCGCCCACCTGCCGGGCATGTGCGCCGCCAAGACTCATCTGCCGGTGCTGGGCGTGCCGGTGCAGTCGTCGATGCTCTCGGGCGTCGATTCGCTGCTGTCGATCGTGCAGATGCCGGCCGGTATCCCGGTGGCCACCCTGGCCATCGGCAAGGCCGGCGCGATCAACGCGGCCCTGCTGTCGGCGAGCATCCTCGGTGCCAAGCACCCGCAGTTCCACGCGGCGCTCAAGCAGTTCCGCACTGAGCAGACCGACACCGTGCTGGACAATCCAGACCCGCGCCAGGCTTGAGGCTGACGATATGAAGATCGGTGTAATCGGTGGCGGCCAGCTGGGCCGCATGCTGGCCCTGGCGGGCACCCCGCTGGGCATGAACTTCGCTTTCCTCGACCCGGCCCCGGACGCCTGCGCCGCCCCCTTGGGCGAGCACCTGCGCGCCGACTACGGCGACCAGGACCACCTGCGTCAGCTGGCCGACGAAGTCGACCTGGTGACCTTCGAGTTCGAAAGCGTGCCGGCGGAAACCGTCGCCTTCCTGTCGCAGTTCGTGCCGGTGTACCCGAGCGCCGAAGCCCTGCGCATCGCCCGCGACCGCCTGTTCGAGAAGAGCATGTTCCGTGACCTGGGGATCCCCACCCCAGCCTTCGCCGACATCCTCTCGCAAGCCGACCTCGACGCCGCCGTGGCCAGCATCGGCCTGCCGGCCGTGCTCAAGACCCGCACCCTGGGTTATGACGGCAAGGGCCAGAAGGTCCTGCGCAAACCCGAAGACGTCGTCGACACCTTCGCCGAACTGGGCAGCGTGCCGTGCCTGCTGGAAGGTTTCGTGCCGTTCACTGGCGAAGTGTCGCTGGTAGCCGTGCGCGCCCGTGATGGCGAAACCCGCTTCTACCCGCTGGTGCACAACACCCACGACAGCGGCATCCTGAAGCTGTCGGTGGCCAGCGAGGCGCACCCGTTGCAAGCCTTGGCCGAAGACTACGTCGGCCGCGTGCTCAAGCAGCTGGACTACGTCGGCGTGATGGCCTTCGAGTTCTTCGAGGTCGACGGTGGCCTGAAGGCCAACGAAATCGCCCCGCGCGTGCACAACTCCGGGCACTGGACCATCGAAGGCGCCGAGTGCAGCCAGTTCGAGAACCACCTGCGTGCCGTTGCCGGCCTGCCGCTGGGCTCGACCGCCAAGGTCGGTGAGAGCGCCATGCTCAACTTCATCGGCGAAGTGCCGGCGGTGGCCAAGGTGGCCGCCATCGACGATTGCCACCTGCACCACTACGGCAAGGCCTTCAAGGTCGGGCGCAAGGTCGGTCACGCCACCCTGCGTTGCGCCGACATGGCCACGCTCAAGGCCAAGATCGCTGAAGTAGAAGCGTTGATCGCCGGCTGAGCGAACTTCTTGCGGCAACGGCCCCTCTGAAATGGCGACAAGCCAAAGCGCTGTCTAGGCTTTGGCTTGTTCCACTTTCACCTTAGAGGGATTGCCATGGGCATCATTGGAACCATCTTCATCGGCCTGATCGTCGGCCTGCTGGCGCGCTTCCTGAAACCCGGGGACGACAGCATGGGCTGGATCATGACCATCCTCCTCGGCATCGCCGGCTCACTGGCCGCCACCTATGGCGGGCAAGCCCTGGGCATCTACCAGGCCGGGCAGGCGGCGGGCTTCTTCGGGGCCCTGGTCGGCGCGATCATCCTTCTGGTGATCTACGGCTTCATCAAGAAGAACTGAACACAGGCTAGAATGCTCGGCAATTCAAACCTGAGTTGCCGAGCATTTCCATGCGTGCGTTTTTCCTCATCCCCCTGCTGCTTGCCAGCACCCTGGCCCATGCCGAATTGCCTGAAACCGACTGGCTGGAGCTGATGCCCAAGTCGGACCAGAAGGCCCTCGAGCAGATGCCCGAAATCGACCACAACTCCCCAGAAGCCCAGGGTGTGTTCACTGCCAAGGGTGGCCTGAAGCAGAGCAAGGGCCTGCCGGCGGTGATGTACTCGACCAAGACCGTGGCCGCCATGAACGGCAAGCAGATCCGCCTGGGCGGCTACCCGGTGCCGCTGGAAAGCGATGCCAAGGGTAACAGCACTTTGTTCTTCCTGGTGCCGTACCCTGGCGCCTGCATCCATGTACCGCCGCCGCCGCCGAACCAGCTGGTGCTGGTGCGGTATCCGAAAGGGTTGAAGATCGACGATATCTACACGCCGCTGTGGGTGACCGGCCAGTTGAAGGTGGAGAAGGTCAGCAATGACCTGGCCGATGCGGCCTATGCGCTGGATGCGGGGAAGGTGAGGGTGGTGGAGGATGCCGATCTTTGATCAGCCGTGAAACCCATCGCGGGGCAAGCCCGCTCCCACGCATGTTCATGGGCTGATGCGTGGGAGCGGGCTTGCCCCGCGATGGCGATTTCAGAGCGCTTCGCTACCGATCACTACGCTCAGCGCATGACTTGCCCCAGGCTTGAGCTCCACCACGTCATCCCACACGTTCGCCGTCTCGATGCACAGCATGCGCTGCCAGCCATCGTCGGCCATGTCCGCCAGCTCCCGGGCTCGATCGGTCCAGGGGTTCCAGATCACCGCGCTGCGTGAACCGCTGGCCTGCAGGGTGATGCGTCGATTCCAGTGAGGGTCGACGATGCTCAAGCGTTGGGGGGCGTTCAGGTAGATGCGATCGGTCTCGCCCGCGAAGCCCAGGTTGCCCTGCTGCTGGCGCTGCTCCCAGTCGGCCAGGGTTTCGATATAGCCCAGGCCATCGACGCCCTCCACCTGCACCTGGCGCACATCGCTCACGGCGAAGTAACTGTGCAGGGCCTGGCTGAGGGTGACGCTGGTATTGCCGAGGTTGTAGCTGGTGAGGGTCAGTTGCAACTGATCGCCCAGCTCCACCCGCAACTTGAGCTCGACCTCATGGGGCCAGTCTGGCAGTTCGCCCTGGGCTTCGGGCAGGGTGAACTCGATAAGCAGGTTGTCGCCTGATTCTTCCATGCCGAGCAACTGCCAGTCGCGGCCACGGGCCAAGCCGTGGGCCGGTGCCTGTTCGCCCTGGAACATGTTCTGGACCGATTGCGGGTTGCGCTGCAGATTGCCGAACCAGGGCCAGCACACCGGTACCCCGGCACGCACTGACTTGCCCTGACGGAAGATGGCCTGGTCGCTCAGCCACAGCAGGGGCGGCTCGCCGATGCGCTGATAGCTGAGGACCTGCGCGCCCTGCTGGGCGATCAGAAGTTCGGCACGGTCGCTGGTGATGCGCCAGCAGTTGAGTTCGCCGTGTTGCTCGGTGTCGACCTGATAGGTAGCCATTGCGCTCGTCTCATTGAATGCCTGTCGGGCCGTTGGACCCGTTAGCCTGCAATGAGTTTACCGCTCGCCTGGCTCAGCGACGAGGCACCGAGCGGGTGCGGCCGCTGCCGTCGATGGCGACGAACACGAACACCGCTTCGGTGACCTTGCGCCATTCGCTGGACAACGGATCGTCGCTCCACACCTCGACCATCATCTGGATCGAGCTGCGGCCGATTTCCAGGGTCTGGGTATAAAAGGAGAGCTGCGCGCCCACGGCCACCGGCACCAGGAAGGCCATGCGGTCGATGGCCACCGTGGCCACGCGGCCACCGGCAACGCGGCTGGCCATGGCGGTACCGGCCAGGTCCATCTGCGCGACCAGCCAGCCGCCGAAGATGTCGCCAAAACCGTTGGTTTCGCGCGGCAGCGCGGTGATCTGCAAGGCCAGATCGCCCTGCGGGATAGGATCTTCTTGTTCGAGCTCAATCATGCCGTGGGGCCTCTGACCCGTGACGCTTCGTGGGTGGCGCAGTGAAGGACGCCGTAAAAACGATTCAGCTGCTCGCATACTACGCTGATTTCGCTTCGGGGGCGGCCAAGGGGGAGACTCTGCGAAACAGTCTGACAATAGAGACCGACGTTTTCGCACAACATCCCGCACCAGAATCAACCTTTTCCTACGAGCGGGCAGTATATAGACCCTTACAGCCAGCGACGACGTCACATTCATGAATATCTGTACGGATTTTGTACCGCTATGAGCGCTGCTCGGCAATTTGTTATCTTCACCCGCTACCCAATCCAGAAGCCGCATGCCAAGCGGCCTGCACACTAAAAAGAGAACGAGCAGCGATGACCTCCGTGCCGAGCAGTATCGAGCAGCCTTCCAGGCCGCTGACCCGCAGCGACTACAAGACCCTCTCTCTGTCCGCCCTCGGTGGTGCCCTGGAGTTCTACGACTTCATCATCTTCGTGTTCTTCGCCACGGTGGTGGGCAAGCTGTTCTTCCCCGCCGACATGCCCGAATGGCTACGCCTGATGCAAACCTTCGGCATCTTCGCCGCCGGCTACCTGGCACGGCCGCTGGGCGGCATCGTCATGGCCCACTTCGGCGATCTGCTCGGGCGCAAGAAGATGTTCACCCTGAGCATCTTCATGATGGCGCTGCCGACCCTGGTCATGGGCCTGCTGCCAACTTATGCACAGATCGGCCTGTGGGCGCCGATCCTGCTGCTGTTGATGCGTGTCATCCAGGGGGCGGCCATCGGTGGTGAAGTGCCGGGCGCCTGGGTATTCGTTTCCGAGCACGTGCCGGCGCGCAACACCGGCTATGCCTGCGGCACCCTCACTGCCGGCCTGACCTCAGGCATCCTGCTTGGCTCGCTGGTGGCGACGCTGATCAACACGATCTACAGCCCGGAAGAAGTGGCCGACTACGCCTGGCGCATCCCGTTCCTGCTGGGTGGGGTGTTCGGCTTCTTCGCGGTCTACCTGCGCCGCTGGCTGCATGAAACCCCGGTGTTCGCCGAGATGCAGGCGCGCAAGGCCCTGGCCGAGGAGCTGCCACTGCGTGCGGTGCTGCGCGACCACCGCGGCGCGATCATCCTGTCGATGCTGCTCACCTGGTTGCTGTCGGCCGGCATCGTGGTGATCATCCTGATGACCCCGGCCCTGCTGCAGAGCCTCTACCACGTCAGCCCCACCGATTCGCTCAAGGCCAACAGCCTGGCCATCGTGCTGCTCAGCCTGGGCTGTGTCGCCGCCGGCAGCCTGGCCGACCGTTTCGGCGCAGGGCGCGTGTTCGTGATCGGCAGCCTGGCGCTGCTGGCTTCGTCCTGGGCCTTCTACCACAGCCTGCCGACCCGCCCGGACCTGCTGTTCCCGCTGTACGCCCTGACCGGGCTGTGCGTGGGTATCGTCGGTGCCGTGCCGTACGTGATGGTCAAGGCGTTTCCGCCGGTGGTGCGCTTCAGTGGGCTGTCGTTCTCCTACAACCTGGCCTACGCCATTTTCGGCGGTTTGACGCCGATGGTGGTGACCGCGCTGCTCAAGTTCAGCCCCATGGCACCGGCCTACTACGTGGCGTGCCTGTGTGCCGTTGGTCTGGCCGTGGGTCTCTATTTGCTCGCCAACAAACGCTGAGCGGCTGGCACTGCTGGCCCCTTCGCGG
>NZ_QKVM01000039.1 GCF_003231305.1 Pseudomonas sichuanensis
TGCACCCCCCGCTCCCACAAGTCGTTTATGACATCGAGAAACCGCTGATGGACCAACCCACCGCCCAACCCGCCTACGTACTGCACAGCCGCCCCTACAAGGAAACCAGCGCCCTGGTGGATTTCCTCACGCCCCAGGGGCGGGTGCGTGCGGTACTGCGCCGTGCGCGGGGCAAGGGTGGCAGCCTGGTGCGGCCGTTCGTGCCATTGGAAGTGGAACTGCGCGGGCGTGGTGAGCTCAAGACCGTATGGCGCCTGGACAGCAGCGGCATCGCGGCCTGGCTGCATGGCGATGCGCTGTTCAGCGGCCTCTACCTCAACGAACTGCTGATGCGCCTGTTGCCCGCCGAAGCACCGCAGCCAGCGCTGTTCGAGCACTACACCCTGACCCTGCAAGCCCTGGCCGCCGGCCGACCGCTGGAGCCGCTGCTGCGCTCGTTCGAATGGCGATTGCTGGACGAACTGGGTTACGCCTTCTCGCTGGAACATGACGTGAATGACGACCCAGTCGTCGCCGAGGGCCTTTATCGCTTGCAGGTGGATGCCGGCCTGCAACGGGTCGAGCTGTTCCAGCCCGGGTTGTTCAAGGGCACCGAGTTGCAGGCCCTGGCCCAGGCCGACTGGGATTTCCCCGGCGCCTTGCTCGCCGCCAAGCGCCTGATGCGTCAGGCCCTGGCGGTGCACCTGGGGCCCAAGCCACTGGTCAGCCGGGAACTGTTTCGCAAGCGCTGATCAGCACGTATGCTGTGGCCCTCAACTTTCAGGAGTGCCCCTTCGTGACTCACAGCAACCGCATGCTTCTCGGCGTCAACATCGACCACGTGGCGACCCTGCGCCAGGCCCGGGGCACCCGCTATCCAGACCCGGTCAAGGCCGCGCTGGACGCCGAGGAAGCGGGCGCCGACGGCATCACCGTGCACCTGCGTGAAGACCGCCGGCACATCCAGGAACGCGATGTGCTGGTGCTCAAGGACGTGCTGCAGACCCGCATGAACTTCGAGATGGGCGTCACCGAAGAGATGATGCTGTTCGCCGAGAAGATCCGCCCGGCGCATATCTGCCTGGTCCCGGAAACCCGTCAGGAGCTGACCACCGAAGGTGGCCTGGACGTGGCCGGCCAGGAGGCGCGGATCAAGGCTGCGGTCGAGCGCCTGTCGCGCACCGGCGCCGAAGTGTCGCTGTTCATCGATGCCGACGAGCGCCAGATCGAGGCCTCGCGTCGGGTGGGTGCACCGGCCATCGAACTGCACACCGGCCGTTACGCCGATGCCGAGACGCCGACCGAGGTGGCCGAAGAGCTCAAGCGCATCGTCGATGGCGTGGCGTTCGGTATTGGCCAGGGGCTGATCGTCAACGCAGGCCACGGGCTGCATTACCACAACGTCGAAGCCGTCGCCGCGATCAAGGGCATCAACGAGCTGAACATCGGCCATGCGCTGGTGGCCCATGCGCTGTTCGTCGGCTTCAAGGCCGCCGTGGCCGAGATGAAAGCGCTGATCGTCGCCGCTTCGCGCTGATCTTCGCGGGCCAATCGCCGGCAAGCCGGCTCCCACAGTTATAGCGCTAGCCTCAGGTCCTGCGCTGTGCCTGTGGGAGCCGGCTTGCCGGCGATTGGCCAGTGCAGGTGAAACCGCTATTGGCTCTGAAACAACAGGGTAAAGCGGGTCGGCCCTTCGGCCTTGCTACGTACCTCGACCCGCCCTCCATGCAATTGCATGATCGACTTCACGATCGCCAACCCCAGCCCGGTCCCGCCCTCAAGCCGTGACCGCCCGCTGCCTGCCCGGTAGAAGCGCTCGAACAGGTGCGGCAGATGCGCCTCGCCGATTCCAGCCCCCTGATTCTCCACCCAGACCCCGACTTCATCCCCCAGCCGCTCGATCCCCACGCTAACCTTTTGCCCCTCCGGGCTATGCCGTATCGCATTGCTCAGCAGGTTCGACAGCGCCCGCTGGAACATCAGCCTGTCCGCCAAGGCCGTCCCCCAGCCCTGCAGCTCCAGGCTGATGCCCTTGAGTTCGGCGCTGAAGGCAAACAGCTCACTCACCCGGGCCACCTCGTCGGCCAGTGCCACCGGCTGCAGCGCAACCTGGCTCTGCGGCTGGCTGACCTGGGCGAGGAACAGCATGTCGTTGATGATGCGGTTGAGCCGGGTCAGCTCTTCGACACTGTCCTCCAGCGCTTCACGGTACTTGTCGCCATCACGCTCGCGGGCCAGGGTCACCTGGGCCTTGCCCATCAGGTTGCCGATCGGCGTGCGCAGTTCGTGGGCCAGGTCGTCGGAGAACTGCGACAACTGGCGCACGCCCTGATCGAGGCGGTCGAGCATGACGTTGATCGCCCGGGCCAGGTCGGCCAGCTCGGTCGGCAGGCCATCCACTGGCAAGCGGTGGTCGAGATCCTGGGCCGACACTTGCCCGGCGATGCGGCGAAAGTGACGCAGCGGGCGCAGGTCGCGCTGTACCAGTTTCCAGGCCGCGATGCCGATCAGCAGCAGCAGCAGCGGCAAGGCGAGCAGGGTCGAATGCAGATAGGCCTGCAGCAGGGCGTTGTCGTCGCTGCGGTTGAGCGACATCAGCACATTCACCGGGGTGTCGTCGCGCAGCAACATCAGGCGGCTGGCGGTGAGCACTTCGTTGCCCTGATCGTCGCGCCATTCGTGGAACACCAGCCGGGGGCTCGCGGCCATTTCCAGCAGGTGCCGGGATTGCAGGGCCGGGCCAAGGCTGAGCAGGGCCGGGTGACGGCCGCTGGTGGCCATGACGCTGAGGCTCAGGTTGTCATGGCCCATCACCAGGTCGAGCAGCGGATGGGCGCGGGTGCCCAGGTCGTCGCTGCGCAGGTCCACCCGCAGGTTGTGCTCCACCTGCAGCATCTTGCGCGCCAGGTCCTTGCGCGCCCGGCTGTCCAGCTCGTGGTCGAGGGCGAACACCGCCAGGGTGGCCAGCAGCAGCACCAAGGCTGCGCCCATCAGGGTGACGGTCAGGCCGAGGCGCAGCGACAGGGTTGCGCGCTTCACGCCCGCGCCTCGAGCACATAGCCGACGCCACGCAGGGTGTGGATCAGCTTGTCCTCGAAGGGATCGTCGATCTTCGCCCGCAGGCGGCGGATCGACACCTCGACCACGTTGGTGTCGCAATCGAAGTTCATGTCCCACACCAGCGAAATGATCTGCGTGCGCGACAGCACTTCGCCGCTCTGGCGCATCAGCAGGTGCAGCAGGGCGAACTCCTTGGCGGTCAGGTCGATGCGCTGGCCGCCGCGGAAGGCGCGGTGGCGGCCGGGGTCGAGCTCGAGGTCGGCGACTTTCAGGGTGCTCGGTTGCAGGCGCTGGTCGTTGCGCCGCAGCAGGCTGCGGATACGTGCCAGCAGCTCGGGGAATTCGAAGGGTTTGAGCAGGTAGTCGTCGGCGCCCAGGTCCAGGCCCTTGACCCGATCGGCCAGGCGGCCGTGGGCAGTGAGCATCATGATCCGGGTGGACGACTCGGCGCGCAGGCGCTGCAGCACGCTCCAGCCATCGAGCTCGGGCAGGTTGACGTCGAGGATCACCAGGTCGTAGGGCTGCTGGCGGGCCAGGTGCAAGCCGTCGGTGCCGGTATGGGCGCAGTCGACCACGTAGCCGTTCTCGCGCAGGCCTTGCTGCAGGTAGTCGGCGGTACGGGGTTCGTCCTCGATGATCAGTAGGCGCATGGTGGGCTCGGGTTACGGAAAGGGGGCGATTCTCGACCCTGTAGTGACATCAGGGTCAAGCGGTGAGGATGTTACTGGATGCGAATGGATAAACGGCGGGGATAACGGATTTGTAATACGCGGGTCATGTGCGTGACAGGCCTGGCCTCATCGATCTGGTGGGAGCGGGCTTGCCCCGCGATGAGGCCGCCTTGCAGGACTGTAATCTGCGCCTCACCTTGGCGTTAGCTGCCCCTTGCGATGATGGCCCTGTCGATACGGTTATCACGAGGCAAGCACGATGAACCTGAGCAAATACCTGCTGCTGGCGATCCTCGCCCTGGGCAGCACCAGCGTTTTCGCCGAGGGTGGCGCGGAGCGTTCCAAGCAGTTCTGGCAGGCGTTCCGCGAGGACCAGGCGCGCCTGCACGGCGACAAGCAAGAGGCCGTGGCCGAGCGCGAGCGCAAAGCCGAAGAAAAGGCCCGTGAGCTGGCCAAGGATTGAGTAGCCACCACCTGCGTCGCGACAGCTCCTCGGCGCAGGTGTATTCAGGCGCCCCTTCAGGGTAATGCCGGTCTGGGGCCGCTTTGCGGCCCTTCGCGGGTGAACCCGCTCCCACAGGATTGCGCAAAGCCTCAAGCTGGCGCAAAACCTGTGGGAGCGGGTTCACCCGCGAAGGGCTGCAAAGCAGCCCCAACAAGTGCGATGAAGCGCTAACTGACTGGCATTACCCTTACTAGGGCGCCTTTTTTATTTGCGCGCCAGCAGCGTGGCGCGGCGGGGGGCCGGCAGGCCTTCGACGGTCTTGCCGTGGTCGTTCGGGTCGAGGAAGTCGCCCAGCGACTGGTAGCGCATCCACTCGGTGCTGCGCTGCTCCTCGACGCTGGTGACGCTGACATCGACGCAGCGCACATCGCTGAACCCGGCGCGGCGCAGCCAGCGCTCCAGCGCCGGCACCGAAGGCAGGAACCACACGTTGCGCATCTGCGCATAACGGTCCTCGGGCACCAGCACCTGGTTTTCATCGCCCTCGATCACCAGGGTTTCCAGCACCAGCTCGCCACCTTTGACCAGGCAGTCCTTGAGCGCCAGCAGGTGCTCGATGGGCGAACGGCGGTGGTAGAACACGCCCATGGAGAACACCGTGTCGAAACCTTCCAGGTTGGCCGGCAGCTCCTCCAGGGCGAACGGCAGGTGCCAGGCCGGCAAGTCCGGCAGGTACTGCTGCACCGCCTGGAACTGGCAGAAGAACAGCCAGTTGGGGTCGACCCCGATGACCATGTCGGCACCGGCGCCGAGCATGCGCCACTGGTAGTAGCCGTTGCCGCAACCCACGTCGAGCACGCGCTTGCCCTTAAGGTCCAGGTGCGGGGCGACCCGCGACCATTTCCAGTCCGAGCGCCATTCGGTGTCCACGTGCACGCCGAACAGATCGAACGGCCCCTTGCGCCAAGGCGACAGCCCCATCAAGGCCTGGCGCATCTGCTCCCGGGTGGCGTCGTCGCAGTCGCAGTCCAGGCGCAGGCCGTCGACCAGGTCGATTTCGCTGGGCGTCAGTTGCGGCAGCGCTTCGAGCGCGCCGCGCCAGCGGTCGAGGTCGCCGTGGCCCTTCTCCAGCTTGGTTTGCAGTTGTGCCTGCAGGCCTTGGGACCAGGTGGCGAGGGGCGTGCCCGCCAGGCGGCGGACGAGGGGAGACAGATCGATCATGGCAGGGCTATCAGCGAGGCAAAGTTAAGGCATTGGAACCAGGGCACGACCTTGGAGAAGCCGGCGGCGCGCAGGCGCTCGGCATGGGTTTCCAACGTATCGGGCTTCATCACGTTTTCGATGGCGCTGCGCTTCTGGGCGATTTCCAGTTCGCTGTAGCCATTGGCCCGCTTGAAGTCCAGGTGCAGGTCGTTGAGCAGTTGCTGTTGCTGGTCGTCGGCGAAGCGCAGTTTCTCCGAGAGGATCAGCGCACCGCCCGGCAGCAGGGCCTGGCGAATGCGGCCGAGCAACGCCAGGCGCTGTTCGGGGGCAATGAACTGCAGGGTGAAGTTCATCGCCACCACCGAGGCGGGCTCGAACGGCAACGACAGGATGTCGGCCTCCAGCACCTGCACCGGCAACAGCTCCTGGAACATCGAGTCCTGGGCCGTGAGGTACTGGCGGCAGCGCTCGACCATGGCCGCGGAGTTGTCCACCGCAATCACCCGGCAACCCTCGGTGCGCACGTGCCGGCGCAGGGCCTGGGTCACCGCGCCCAGCGAGGCGCCGAGGTCGTACAGCGCGGTATTCGGTTGGGCGAAGCGCGCGGCCAGCACGCCGAGGTTCTCGACGATGGTCGGGTAACCGGGCACCGAGCGCTTGATCATGTCCGGGAACACTTGCACCACGTCCTCGTTGAACACGAAGTCGGGTACCTGCTCCAGGGGCTGGGCGAAAAGGCGGTCGGGTTGTTTGCTCACGAAGGGTCCGGGCGGCTGGCAATCTACAGGGGCGGCATTCTAGCCAAACCACGGCAAGCTTGCATGACTGGCTGACCGGCGCCGCTGGCTCACTTGACCCGAATGGCGCAATCGAAGGTCTGCACCGGGCGCACTTCCGGGGCCCAAGGCTGCTGGTAGACCAGGATCAGGTGGCCCTCGCCGGCGGCCTTGGCCTGGAAGCGCCAGGTGGAGATCCCGCCGCTGCCGACGATACCGGCTTCCTCGGGGGTGCTGTACACCTCGGGGCCGAGGGCGCGCAGGATTTCCGAGGCCGGGTTCTGCAACAGCCAGCGGTAACCGGTGCTGGGGTTGCTGGGCAGGGTGAGGGTCATGTTCTGGCCGACCTGCAGGCGCGTCGGGCATTCGCTTTCGGCGTCCAGTTCGACGGTGCGTTGCGGCTGTTGCGCGCAGGCGGTCAGCAGGGCGAGGCTCAGGGGAACGAGCAGACGAGGGAGAGTCATGTTGGCTCCGGAGGCTGAAGTTGCCTGAGGATAACCGAAGTTGTGCTGCCTGTGCCGGCCTCATCGCGGGGTAAGCCCGCTCCCACAGATCATGGCACCTGTGGGAGCGGCGGTGCGCCGATGCGACTTGCCCCGCGATCGGGATCGGTCAGAACAACACTTTCGCAACGTCGGCAAAGCGCTTGGCGAAGTGCACGGTCAGCCCGTCCTTCAGATACTCCGGCAACTCGGCGAAATCGCCACGGTTGGCCTCGGGCAAGATCAGCTCGAAGATTTTCTGCCGCCGCGCGGCAATCACCTTCTCGCGCACGCCGCCAATCGGCAGCACCTGCCCGGTCAGGGTCAACTCGCCGGTCATGGCCACACCTTTTTTCGGCACCTGGTCACGGGCCAGCGACAACAGCGCGCTGGCCATGGTCACACCGGCGCTGGGGCCATCCTTGGGGGTGGCGCCTTCGGGCACGTGCAGGTGAATGAAGGCCTCGTTGAAGTAGCCCGGCGTGCCACCGAACTGCTTCAGGTTGGAGCTGACATAGCTGTAGGCGATTTCCGCCGACTCCTTCATCACATCCCCCAACTGGCCGGTGAGCTTGAGGCCGCGGTTGAGGGTGTGGATGCGCGTGGCCTCGATCGGCAGGGTGGCGCCGCCCATGCTGGTCCAGGCCAGGCCGGTGATCACGCCCTTGCCGGCCAGCACCTGTTCGCTGCGGAACACCGGCATGCCGAGGGCTGGTTCCAGCTCCTTGGTGCCGATCTTCAATTTGGCGTCCGGGTCTTCCAGGAGTTTGACCACCGCCTTGCGCACCAGCTTGCCCAGTTGTTTCTCCAGCTGGCGCACGCCGGCCTCGCGGGCATAGCCCTCGATCACCGTACGCAGCGCGCTGTCGCTGATGCTCAGGCTGCGCTTCGAGACACCGGCCTTTTCCAACTGCTTGGGCCACAGGTGGCGCTTGGCGATGGCCAGTTTTTCTTCGGTGATATAGCCGGACAGGCGAATCACTTCCATGCGGTCGAGCAGCGGCCCGGGGATCGAGTCCAGGGTGTTGGCGGTGCAGACGAACAGCACTTTGGACAGGTCCAGGCGCAGGTCCAGGTAATGGTCGAGGAAGTCGACGTTCTGCTCGGGGTCGAGGGTTTCCAGCAGCGCCGAGGCGGGGTCGCCCTGATAGCTCTGGCCCATCTTGTCGATCTCGTCGAGCATGATCACCGGGTTCATCACCTCGACCTCCTTCAGCGCCTGCACCAGCTTGCCCGGCTGGGCGCCGATGTAGGTGCGGCGGTGGCCCTTGATCTCGGCCTCGTCACGCATGCCACCGACGCTGAAGCGGTAGAACGGCCGGCCGAGAGATTCGGCGATGGACTTGCCGATGCTGGTCTTGCCCACCCCGGGCGGGCCCACCAGCAACACGATCGAACCACTGATCTCGCCTTTCCAGGCGCCCACGGCAAGGAATTCGAGGATGCGTTCCTTGATGTCATCAAGCCCGGCGTGGTGGCGGTCCAGCACCTTGCGTGCGTGCGCAAGGTCGAGCTTGTCGTCGCCATACACGCCCCAGGGCAGGGCGGTGGCCCAGTCCAGGTAGTTGCGGGTGACGGCGTATTCCGGCGAGCCGGTTTCGAGGATGGCCAGCTTGCCCATCTCTTCGTCGATGCGTTTTTTCGCCTGCTCGGGCAGGGTCTTGTCTTGCAGGCGTTGCTGGAACTGCTCGACATCGGCGCTGCGGTCGTCCTTGGTCAGGCCCAGCTCCTGCTGGATGACCTTGAGCTGTTCCTTGAGGAAGAATTCGCGCTGGTGCTCACCGATCTGCCGATTCACCTCGGCGGAAATCTCGTTCTGCAGGTGCGCGACTTCGACCTCCTTGCGCAACATCGGCAGCACTTTCTCCATGCGCTTGAGCATGGGCACGCAGTCCAGCACTTCCTGCAGCTGGCTGCCGGTGGCGGAGGTGAGCGCGGCGGCGAAATCGGTGAGCGGCGACGGGTCGTTGGGGCTGAAGCGGTTGAGGTAGTTCTTCAGCTCTTCGCTGTACAGCGGGTTGAGCGGCAGCAGCTCCTTGATCGCGTTGATCAGCGCCATGCCGTACGCCTTCACCTCATCGGTGGGCTGCGCCGGCTGGTGCGGGTATTCGACTTCGACCAGGTAGGGCGGGCGGTGGTGCTTGAGCCAGGTACGGATGCGCACCCGGGTCAGGCCCTGGGCGACGAACTGCAGCTTGCCGCCTTCGCGGCTGGCGTGGTGCACCTTCACCAGGGTGCCGTACTGGGGCAGGGCTTTGGTGTCGAAGTGGCGGTGGTCTTCGGCCGGGGTGTCCATGAAGAACAGCGCCAGCGAGTGGTGCGGAGTCTTGGCCACCAGGTCGAGGGTTTCGGCCCAGGGCTCTTCATTGACGATCACCGGCAGCACTTGCGCGGGGAAGAACGGACGATTGTGGATCGGGATCACGTAGACCTTGTCCGGCAGCTGCTGGCCGGGCAGGGCGAGGTGGTGGCCGGCGCCGGTCGCGTGGTCGGGGTGTTCGACTTCGCTGTGTTCGTCGGGGCGGTCCGGGAAATCCTGCTGGTCGCTCATGGGGCACCTGCGTGAATGGCTATGGTGCTTAGATGGGGCAGTGGGGGGCAGGTTTCAATGGTAGACGAAGGGGGAGGCTCAGGGCCCGTTTTGGCCCTTTCGCGGGTGAACCCGCTCCCACAGGTACTTCGCTGCCTTGAGGGCGGCGCAATACCTGTGGGAGCGGGTTTACCCGCGAAAGCGGTGATGGCTTCACCACCGCATTGCAGGCTTACTCGGCGAGTTTGTAAGCGATGATGTAATCGCCCATGCGGGTGCCCAGCGAGCCATGGCCGCCGGCGGTCACCAGCACGTACTGCTTGCCGTCCTTGCCGGTGTAGGTCATCGGCGTGGCCTGGCCGCCTGCCGGCAGGCGGGCTTTCCACAGCTCTTCACCGTTCTTCACGTCATAGGCGCGCAGGTACTGGTCCAGGGTGCCGCTGAGGAAGCCCACGCCACCGGCGGTGACGATCGAGCCGCCCATGCTCGGTACGCCCACCGGCATGCCGATCGGTACCGGGGTGCTGTCACGGGTGGTGCCGTTCTTGTGCTTCCACACCACTTTGTTGGTGAACAGGTCGATGGCGGCCACATAGCCCCAGGCCGGGGCCTGGCACGGCACGCCCAGCGGCGACATGAACGGGTGCATGGTCACGGCATACGGCGCGCCGGTGTTCGGCTGCACGCCGCTGGTCTCGCTTTCGCGCTTGCTGCCTTCGGCAACCTGCTCACGCGGCACCATCTTCGACACGAAGGCCATGTAGTTGGGCGAGGTGAACAGCAGCTGACGCACCGGGTCGACCGACACGCTGCCCCAGTTGAACACGCCGACGTTGCCCGGGTAGACCAGGCTGCCCTGCTCGGACGGCGGGGTGTACTGGCCTTCGTAGCGCAGGCTGCGGAACTGGATGCGGCAGAGCATCTGGTCGAACGGCGTGGCGCCCCACATGGCCTGTTCGGTCAGGTCGGGGCCGAGCAGGTTGAGGTCGGAGCGGGCCTGGGTCGGTGCGGTGTGGTCGCCCTTGACCGCGCCTTGCGGTACCGGGATCTCGCGGATCGGCACGATCGGCGTGCCGTCGCGGCGGTCGAGCACATACAGGCTGCCTTGCTTGGTCGGCACGATGACCGCGGGCTTGACGCCGTCGTCGGTCTTCAGGTGGACCAGGGTCGGCTGGCTGCCGACGTCCATGTCCCACAGGTCATGGTGGGTGAACTGGTAATTCCAGCGTGCCTTGCCGGTGGCCAGGTCCAGGGCGACGATGCCGGCGCTGTACTTCTCGGCGCCCGGGGTGCGGTCGGCGCCCCACTGGTCGGGGGTCTGGTTGCCCAGCGGCAGGTAGATCATGCCGAGGTCTTCATCGACGCTGGCGATCGACCACATGTTGGCCGAATTGCGGCTGTAGAACTTGCCGTCGGCCAGGGGCTTGGTGTCGTCCGGGTTGTTGCTGTCCCAGTTCCACACCAGGTGCCCGTCGTGCACGTCATAGGCGCGGATCACGCCGGACGGCTCGTTGGTCGACTCGTTGTCGGTCACGTGGCCGCCGATGATCACCAGGCTGCGGGTGATCGCCGCCGGCGAGGTGGAGTAGTAGCCACCGGCGGTGAACGGGCCGATGCCGCGGGTCAGGTCGATCACGCCCTGGTTGGCGAAGCCTTCGCAGACCTTGCCGTTGTCGGCGTTGATGGCGATCAGGCGGGCGTCGGCGGTCGGCAGGTAGAGGCGGCGCGGGCAGGCCTGGGCCACGGCCTGGCCTGCGTCGGTGATTTTCGGTGCGGGGCTGCCGTCACGGCTGACGTAGCTGTTCTCGTCGTAGTAGGAGACGCCACGGCAGGTCATGTGGGCGAAGCCCTTGAAGGTGCCGGTAGGGCTCTTGACCTGCGGGTCGTAGCGCCAGATCTCGGCGCCGGTGTCCGGGTCCAGGGCCAGCAGCCTGCTGTGGGCGGTGCAGGCATAGAGCATGCCGTTCACTTTCAGCGGGGTGTTCTGGTTGGTCAGCTCGACCGGGTCGTTCTCGGTCGGCAGGTCACCGGTGCGGATGCGCCAGGCTTCTTCCAGGCGGTACGCATTCTGCGGGGTGATCTGGCGCAGCGGCGAGTAGCGATCGCCGTGTTCGGTACGGCCGTAGGCCTGCCATTCACCGTCCGGCATGGCCGGTGCGGCGCTGCCCATTTCGCTGTCGTCGCGGGTGAACGCGCCACGAATTTCGCCCGGGTGGGTGAACTGGCTGGCCACGGCGGTGGCGCCGGAAGCGACCACGGCCACGCTGAGCAGGGCGGTGTTGATCTTGGCTGCCGGGCCGACCAGCGGGCGACGCGCCCACGGCAGCAGCAGCACCACGCCGATGGCGAACCAGATGGCCAGGCGTGGCACCAGCTGCCACCAATCCAGGCCGACTTCCAGCAGGGCCCAGACCGTGCTGCCCAGCAGCACCAGGCCGTACAGGCCCAGGGCGATGCGGCGCTTAGCCAGCAGCAGGATGCCGGACAGGGCGAAGCCGATCCCGGCGATCAGGTAGTAAAGCGAGCCGCCCAGCTGGCTCAGCTTGATGCCGCCGGCCAGCAGGGCCAGGCCCATCAGCAACAGCAGCACGCCCATCAGGCGCGGTAGCCAGCGGGTTCCATTGTTGGCACCGTCAGTGCTCATCGTCTGTTCTCCGTAGAGTGGAAGGGGAGGTTAGAAAGTGCTCTGGATCTTCAGGCCACCGATCAGCGCGTCATCGACGTGCGACACGCCGCCCGGGTGGCGGATGTACTGCAGGTTCGGGCGCACGGTGAGCCAGTTGGCCAGGTGGATGCCGTAATAGAGTTCGGCGCTGTATTCGGTGTCCTGCACGGGCAGGTAACCAGGGTTGTCGTAGTCGTAGAGACCGGCGGCCTGGTTGATGAGGCGGGCGTTCTTGCGGTAACCGGGGTTGACGTGCACACGGGCCAGGGCGAAACCGATGTCGTCCTTGGCGCGGGCGTCGAACGGCCCTTTGTAAACCACACCTGCCTGTACATAGTTGTCGATGGCATTGGTCTTCTTGTCGTGCACCGTGGCATTGGCGAACAGGCTCAGGCCACGCGACTGGTCGGACGCCTGCGCGCTCACCTGCTGCTGCACGCCGAGCCACAGGCCGTGTTTGCTCGAGCTGCTGCGGTAGGCGGCGCCGCTGATGGCGGCCGGGGCGCCGTTGCTGTCCTTCAGAACATCCTGTGCCTTGGCATTACTGTAGTAGTAGCCGGCGCGATATTCCCCTTTCAGGCCATTGAGCCGCGGGCTCCACACCAGTTCGACCGGCATCACCGCGCCTTGCGTGCCGCTGCCGCTGAGCTTGAAGCCGTTGCCCGATTCGAGGTTGGACGGGTTCTGCTCGAACACGCCGACCTGGGCATAGAGTTCGTCGTTCAGGTTGTAGCGTACGCGCAGCGCCCACTGGCTGACCGGCCAGTTGTACCAGATGCCACCCACCCAGTTGCCGACCTGCGAGCCGCAGAACGCCAGGTTCTGGAAGTCGCAGGGGAAGCTGTTGAAGTCTTCGCCTTCGCCGAAGCGGCCGAATTTCACATCCAGCGCACCGTCGAAGTACTTCTGTTTGATCCACATCTGCGTCAGCCGCCAGGTTTCGCCACGGCCCCAGACTTCCTGGGCCGAGGTGAAGCCGCCGACGCGTGGGTCGTTGATGCGGTCGTTGCTGATGTTGTCGCCGTGACGTTCGGTCACGGTCAGCTGGAACTCGGTGTCGTGCCAGCCGAGGATCTTCTGCAGGTCCATGTTCACGCCGAAGGTGAACTGGTCGCTGTAGCGTGCGGCGCGGTCGTGGCTGTAGCCACCGTGCAGGTTGCTGCCCATCTCGCCGGTGTAGCCGAGGGTGAAGTCGTAGCCCTTTTCCAGCAGTTCGGTGCGGGTGCCGCCCCAGTCGCCGAGCATCCAGGGGGAGTCCTTGGCGAACAGTTCGCTGGCGCTGGTGGTGGGGGACAGGCTGCCGAGCAGGGTGGCAACGGCGAGTCCGGCGTAGCGGGTAGTGGGCAACTGGAGCATGAGATAGCGCTATCTTTTGATTGTTGAAGAAACGGCAAGCGCAACGAGGCGTGGGAGCATCGAAGGGAAAAGGCTGCGAAAGGTATTCGGTGAAGCGATTCAGCTTGCGGCGGGGAGGATATAGGGGAAGTTGTAAGAAAAAAAGACAAAATGTCGCAGGGGATTGTTGCTGAGGGGGTAACAGTCGGGGCCATCGCGGGGCAAGCCCGCTCCCACAGTTCAATTTGTGGGAGCGGGCTTGCCCCGCGATAGGCTTAGAAGGTCGTGCGCAAACCAACCTCCACACTACGCCCGGGCGCCGGCGCGATATCCCGCAGGATCGAACTGGCATAACGCACCGTCTGGTCGGTCAGGTTCTCCCCCCGCACAAAGGCCAGCCACTGGCTCTGGCCGATATCGAAGCGATAGCCAAGGCTGGCACCCAGGGTGGTGTAACCCTCGGTACTGGTTTCATTGGCCGGTTTGCGGTGCTGCGAAGCGGCATGCTGCACGTCGACCCGCGCCTGCCAGCGATCCAGTTCCCACACCAGCCCGCTGTTCAGGCGCAAAGGCGCGATGCGCGGCAGTGGCTCGCCGCTGTCGAGGTTCTTCGCCCGGGTGTAATCGCCCGAAAGCTCCAGGGCGAAACTACCGTAGCGGTTCTCCAGCAACTGCCAACGGTCCTGGGCCTCGATGCCATAGAAGCGCGCACGCACGCCCTGGTACTGGTACTCGGGGAAGCCTTCGTGCTCATGGTCATGATCATGATCTTCGTCATGGCCATGATCGTGCCCCTCGCGCAGGTTGCCGGTACCGATCAGGCCGATGTAGTTGCGAAAGTGGCTGTAGAACACGCCGACGCTGCCCTTGTGGGTGCCATTGTCGAAGCGCAGGGCCAGGTCGCCGGAGATCGCCTTCTCTTTGTTCAGGCTGGCGTCACCCACTTCATAGGCGCCGGTGGCGACGTGGGCGCCGTTGGCGTACAGCTCGTAGAACGTCGGGGCGCGCTCGGTGTAGCCCAGGTTGGCGGCCAGCGCCCACACCGGGTCGAGCTGGTAGACGGCGCCGGAAGAGAGGCTGAAGGCGTTGAAGCTGCTGGCGCTATCAGCAGCGGCGAAAGTTTCGTTGCCCTTGGCATCGGGGTCGACGCGGGTGTGCTCCAGGCGGGCGCCCAGGCTCAGGTTCAGGCGCTGGGTGGCCTGCCATTGTTCGAGCATGAACAGCGCCAGGCTGTCGGTGTCGGTGTGCGGGACGAATGCTTCTTCACCCAGGGCAGAGAATTCGTTACGGCTGACCTGTGCGCCGATCACCCCCTCGACCGGGCCGAGCGGCTGGTGCCGCGCTTCGATGCGTGCCTCGTAGCCTTTGTTCTTGAAGGTGGTATGCACTTCGCCGCTTTCGATCTCGCGGTGCTGGTAGTCGGTGTAACCGGCATCGAGCTTGACCGAGCTGAACGGGCCGTCGAGGTCGCGCAGCTCCGAGGCGAAGCCGTAGTGGTCCTGTTGCATGTCCAGGCGCACACCGGGCTCGGCCACCGAGCCGTAGTTGCTGTCGTAGCGGCTGTAGGACAGGCCGGTATAGCCGTGGTCCCAGTGGTAGCTGCCGCCGATTGCGCCACCGTCCTGGCGGCCGTCGCTGTTTTCCAGGCGATGCTTGCTGCCGGGCTCGTCGGCGTCGCGCACCTTCGAGCTGCGCGCATAACCGGGGATGCGCAGGTCGTTGAACTGGCGGCTGTTGGCATCCAGGTGCAGGGCGAAGGCGCCGTTGCCGGCTTCCAGCTTTCCGGCGCTGCTGCGGGTGGTGTCGGCGCCGCCGTAGCGCAGCTCACCGGCGCCGTGGATGCCGTCGATGGGGGCGTCGGGGATGCGGTTGTCGAAGGTGTTGACCACACCGCCGATGGCGTTGCCGCCGTATAGCAGGGCGGCCGGGCCACGAACGATCTCGACCCGTTCGACGGTGACCGGGTCCAGCGGCACGGCGTGGTCATAGGACAGCGACGAGGCGTCCAGGGCGCCGACGCCGTTGCGCAGGATGCGGATACGGTCGCCGTCCAGGCCACGGATCACCGGGCGGCTGGCGCCGGGGCCGAACCAGGTGGAGGCGACGCCGGGTTGCTTGTTCAGGGTTTCGCCCAGGCTGCCGTGCTGCTGTTGCAGCAGCGCGTCGCCTTCGAGCACGGTGCTGGGGGCGGCCAGTTGCGCGTTGCCCAGCGGGTTGGCGGTGATCACCTGGGGTTGCAGCTCGACGGCGTGGCTTGCGGGCGAGGCCAGCCACAGCGCGACGGCGAGGGGGGAGAGGCGCAGGGGGATGTGACGCATGGGGTGGGGCGTTCCTTGGCAGAAATGTTTATAGTTACTTTATAACATTTCATCACAAGCTGTTCGGTACTGGCCAGTACTTTGTGGAATGGCGTGGTTGTCTGTAGGAGCTGCCTTGTGCCGCGAAAGGGGCGCGCAGCGGCCCCAGGATCGTGGCCATGGCACAAATCGCCGGGGCTGCTTTGCAGCCCTTTCGCGACACAAGGCCGCTCCTACCCGGGGAGCGCGCATACCCCTCTACACTCGTGTAAGGTGCGCACCTTCCCGAACCTGGAGCACTGGCATGAGCACGGCCCAACACAATGCACTGCACGGCAAGACCCTCGAGCAGATCCTCACCGAGCTGGTGGCGCACTACCAATGGCAGGGCCTGGCCGAGCGCGTCGATATCCGCTGCTTCAAGAGCAACCCGACCATCAAGTCGAGCCTGACCTTCCTGCGCAAGACGCCCTGGGCACGGGAGAAGGTCGAGCTGCTGTATGTGAAGCTGCAGCGCAAAGGCTGATGCCGCGCCGCCCCTGGCTGACGCTCGCCGCCGTGCTCGGCTGGGCGGGCCTGACGATCCAGCTGTACCTGGTGCTGTGGGCGCGCTGGCAGGCGCAGGCCAGCCTGATTGGCGGGCTGGTCAACCTGTTCTGTTTTTTCACCGTGCTGAGCAACACCCTGGCGGCCACGGTATTGAGCCATGCCGCGTTCGGTCGCGAGTCGGCGGCCAGGCGCTGGTTCCTTTCACCCGCGGTCAGTTCGTGCATCGCCGCCAGCATCGTGCTGGTGGGCCTGGCCTACAGCCTGCTGTTGCGCCACCTCTGGCAACCCCAGGGTTGGCAATGGTTGGCGGACGAGCTGCTGCACGATGTGATGCCGGTGCTGTTCTTCCTGTATTGGTGGTTCGAAGTGCCGAAGGGGCAACTGCGGCTGTGGCACCTTGCGCTGTGGGCGCTGTATCCGGGGCTGTATTTTGCGTTCGTGCTGTTGCGCGGGCATGAAATCGGGGTCTATCCGTATCCCTTCATCGATGTGGCGCGGTTGGGGTATGGGCAGGTGATGGTCAATGCCCTGGGGGTGCTGGCGGGGTTCTGGGGGATCGGGTTGGTATTGCTGGGGCTGGATCGGTGGCGCAGGCCTTCATGACATTGTTGGTGTTATCGCGGGGCAAGCCCGCTTCCACGCTGATACACCCTTGGACTGCCTCCAAGAAGTTGGACACCAATCCACCCCTTAGGAGTAGTCCACAGCGTGGGAGCGGGCTTGCCCCGCGATAATGCAGTACTGGCAACCTTATTCGTCGTCGGCTGTACCATCCGCGCGCCAGTAGGCGGCAGCCTTGAGCGCATCGTCCGGCACGCCCTTTTCCAGCAGCAATGCCTTGGCCTGGCGGGTCAGGGATTTCTCCAGCGCCACCCAGCCGTACAACCGGCCATCTGGCAACGCCAGGTGTTTCACCCGCTCCAGCAGGTCTTCGGCATGCCGGCGCACCCAGATCACCTCGACCTGCGCCTTGCTCGGCAGTGGCTGGCGTTCCTGTTCATCTTCGATCTGGATCACCGCCAGCACCTGGCGCCCCGCCGGCAGCTCTTCCAGGCGCCGCGCAATGGCCGGGATCGCCGTTTCATCGCCAATCAGCAGGTAACTGTCGAAAATATCCGGCACTACCATCGAGGCGCGTGGCCCGGCGATGTCCAGTGTCTGCCCCGGCGCGGCCTGGGCGGCCCAGGTCGACGCCGGGCCGTCGCCGTGCAGGACGAAATCGATGTCCAGTTCCAGGTTCGCCAGGTCGATGCGCCGTGGCGTGTATTCGCGCATGGTCGGCCGAGCGCCGCCGTCGCGGCCCAGGTTGCGCGCATCGATGGCCACCTGCTCCTCGGGCGTGCAGGCAAACAGCAGCTTGATGTGATCGTCCGTGCCGACACTGGTGAAACCGGCCAGCTCGGCGCCGCCGAGGGTGACGCGGCGCATGCGCGGCGTCAGGTCGGTGACCCGCAGCACGACAAGGCGGCGCTGGCGGATCTCATGGTTGACGCGATGAATGGTGTCGCTCATGGGGTGTTCTCCGTAACGGCCGGCCCGGAGGCGATGGCCTTGGCGGTGTCGTTGAGCAGGGTGCGTACCCGCTCGATCTCGTCGGGCGTCCAGCGGCCGCTGTGCATGTGCAGGGCGTGGCGCAGGTTGCCGACGGCTTCATGGATTTCGGCGGGGCGGTCATGGCCGCGCAGGGCACGTTTGCTCACTTCGATGCGCATGCGCACGCCGTCGAGGGCGACCGCTTGCTCGGCCAGGGCATTGCGACCGGCATCGGTGATGGCGTACAGGCGCTTGCTGCCCTGGATCTGGCCGCTGATCAGCTCGGCTTCTTCGAGGTAGCTCAGGGTTGGGTAGATCACGCCGGGGCTTGGGCAGTAGCTGCCGTCGAACAGGTTCTCGATCTGGCGGATCAGGTCGTAGCCATGGCCAGGCTGCTCGGCCAGCATCGACAGCATCAGCAGTTTCAGGTCGCCCGGGGCGAATACCCGCGGGCCGCGCTCGCCGCGGCCAGGGCGGCGTTCGAAGGGGTCATGGGAGGAATGATCGCGCATGGCGCAGGGGCTCCGTCTGTTTCGATATATCGCAAGATATTACTCAAGATATATCTAAAGACAAGCCTTCAAATGCAGATGATTATCATCTAGTTGCTCGATAGGTCATTGCGCTGTGCCGGTTGCAATGCCACCTGCGGTGCCTTGCACGCATTGGGATTGTTCGGTTCCAGGTACGGCATGAGGATCGGCGCCATGCCCTTGAGCACCTGCACCGGCAGTGCCGAAGTGAAGGTGAAGGCTTCGGCCGTGCGCCCCGGCACGAAGGCGGTGAGGGTGCCGAAGTGGTTGTCGCCGAGGAAGAACACGAAGGTGGCGGTGCGGTTGAGCGAGCGCGAGCCGATCAGCCGGCCACCGGCGCCGAAGCTTTCGATGCGGTTGTCGCCGGTGCCGGTCTTGCCACCCATCACCAGCGGCGTGCCGTCGTGCAGCTTGAAGCTGCCCGAGATGCGCCGTGCAGTACCGGCGTCCACCACCTGCGACATCGCGCCCTTGAGCGCCCGGGCCACCTCCACCGGGAGGATCCGCTGGCCACGGTCGGGGTCGCTGAGCAGCTGGGTTTCGTAAGGCGTGCCCTGGGCGAAGTGCAGGGTGTCGATGCGCAGGGTCGGCAGGCGCACGCCGTCGTTCTGGATGATGCCGACCAGCTCGGAGAGCGCGGCCGGGCGGTCGCCGGAGCTGCCGATGGCGGTGGCCAGGGATGGCACCAGATGGTCGAATGGGTAACCCACGCGCTTCCAGCGCTGGTGGATGTCGAGGAACGCCTCGATCTCGACCATGGTGCGGATGCGGCTGTCGCGGGCGCCCTGGTGGCGGCTCTTGAACAACCAGCTGTACACCTCCTGGCGCTCGAAACGGCTGGCGTTGAGGGTGTCCTTGAGCGAAGCGCCGGGGTTCTTCAGCAGGTAGCCGAGCATCCACAGGTCCAGCGGGTGGACCTTGGCGATAAAGCCCTGGTCGGGCAGGTCGTACTTGCCCGGCCCATAGGCTTCGTACATTTCCACCAGGCGGCTGTCGGTGAGCTTGGCCATGGCGATCTTGTCGTCCTTGCTGTGGGCCCTGACAAAGGCGTTGAAGGTTTCCTGGCCCGATTCTGGGAACAGGTAGCGGTGCACCGCCGCCAGGCGTTGCGGGGTGACGCGCATGCTGTCGAGGAAGGTATCCAGGCGCTGTTGCGAGGTCTTGCGCTGGTACTTCTTCCAGAATCGCATCATGTAGTTGCTGCCTTCGCGGTCGGCGAAGCGCGCCAGGTATTCCTGGCGCCGTGGGTCGCTGTCGTCCCTTAGCAGCGGTTCGCGGTTGAACGGCTGCTGGTAGGTGACGTAGCGCACCAGGTCGCGCATCAGGCGAATGAACGGCAGGTTGATCGATTCGCGCAGGGCATCCTTGAGCGTCGGGTTGCGGTTGTTGTCTTCCTTGCGGAAGTTGTTGAACACGTGCATGCCGCCGCCGGTGAAGAACGCCTCGCCGGTATTGGCCGAGTACTTGCGCTCCAGGGCCGCGTCGAGCATGGCATCGAGGCTCTGGTTCTTCTGGTTCTGCATCAGCCATTCCAGCGACCACTGGCTGATGCGGTCGAGTTCGGCCACCGGCACCTTCTTCAGCTCGGCGGGCGGCTTGCCGGCGTACTTGTCGTGCAGCTCGGCGATGATTTCCAGGTAGGTGGTCAGCACGCGCAACTTGGCGGTGGAGCCCAGTTCCAGCTTGCTGCCCTCGTTGATGTCGAAGGGCTGGTTGGTGCTGTCGGTCTGCACCCGCACCCGCGAGCCGTCGCCGGTGCGCTCGAACAGGGTGAAGCTGTAGCTGACCTGGTCGGTGGTCTTGCTGGTGAGCAGGCGTTCGCCGATCAGGCCCATCTGCGCGGCGAACGCCGGGTCGGCGAGGTTCTTCAGGTACTGGCTGACCTGCATGTTCAGGTCGGCCTGCAGGGTGCTGGTGGCCGACAGGTCGAGGCGGTCGAGGTCGTACAGCGGGCGGTTGAGCATGGCTGCCAGGCGGTTGCGGGCCAGGCTGATGCCCTTGTTAGTGATGATCGGCACGATGGTCGGCTGGGCCACCCAGTCGCGGTACACCGCCTTGCTGGCCAGGGCCGCGTCGGCCAGCGGGCGCTCGACGATGCCGTTGGCGGCGAGCACGCGGATGTGCGCGTCGGTGAGCTCGGCAAGCTCCAGGCGGCCCTTGGACAGGTAATGCGAGGGCCGGCGCTGGGCAATCATCAGCGACAGCACCTGGCGCAGGGCCAGGCCGCGCTCGGCCAGGCTCTTCTCGTCGCTGGCGGTGGAAACGAGTGCTTGGTTGACCTGGTCGAAATCGGCGCCGTACCACACGCGCAGGCCCTCGGCCATGCCATGCACCTCACCGTGCCCGGGCACCGCCGACAGTGGCACACTGTTGAGGTAGTCGCGCACGATGCGTTCGCGCGCTTCGGTGGTGTCCGGCCCGCCCTGGTAGGCGCGCACGCTGGCCGAAATCATCTGGCGGATCTTCTCGGCGCCGGACACGGTCAGGCCGTCCGGCGAATGTCGGTATTTTTCCAGCTGGGTGGCCAGGGTGCTGCCGCCGGCGGATTGGCCGGGCAGCGCCAGGTACTTGGCCACCTGGCTGTAGGCGGCCTTGGCGAAGCGCGGCCAGTCCACCGCCGGGTTGCTCTTCGGGTCCGCAGGGTCGAGCAGTTCGCGGTTTTCGATGAACAGCAGGCTGTTGACCATCACCGGCGGGATCGCCGCGAAGTTCGGGTACAGGTGCTGTGGGTAGTTGTACTGATAGAGGGTGTCGCCGCGGCAGTCGGTGATCGACAGCCCGGCCTGGATCTTCTCGACATAGGGCACGAACAGACCATGCTCGGCATAGCTCATCAGCGCCGGGGAGAAGCGCACCTGCTGGTTGATCAGGTAGTCGCGCTTGAGCAGGCGCGGCAGGAACTCGCCCAAGGCGCTGTAGCCCAGGCGTTTGTCGAAGGGGCCGTCACCGGGGTAGACGATGGCGTCGCTGGGGCCGGGGTCGAGCTGGTAGGTGAGGGTGCTGGCCAGTTTGCTGAATTCGCGCGATTGCAGGCGCGACGTCTGGATCTCCTGCCAGGCGGCGTAGCCCACGGCCGCGATGGCGACGATCAGGATCAGCAGGATCAACCGCCACCACAGATGGCGCTGGCGCGCAGGTTTTGGCGGTGGGGTTTCAGCCTGGGGTGCTTTGGGTGCTTCCGTACTGCTTGGTTCCGATTGCCACAGTGCGCCCATAGTCTTGAGTCCGGCCAGGTATTTTCGCGTTGCTTGTCTGAAGCTTAGACGTTGGTCGGCTTTGGTGAAAAATTTGTAGGAGGCTTCGAAAGTGTCTGTATGAACATGCGCCTTTGGTGCGACTTCCATTCTTCGGCAATGTTGCTAAGGTAGCTGCCCCATTCCTGTGCATGGGCACTGAAGGGCGGTGATGCCCCTCCGTGAAGGGCGTTATGGCCGAGAATTCTCGCCAAATTTCCTGCTTTATATAGTGAAAAGCCCTGCATGTGGCTTCCTATACTGCTCGGCCCCTTCGCCCTGCCCGCAACCCGCGCGGCAGACAGGCCGGCCCACAAGGCCGCCTGGCAAGACGACGTTGCGCCTATCGGCGCGGCCGGTGCTGCACGAAGGTCAAATCCAATAACAAAATGAGGTTGTATTGCTATGCCAGTCGGCAACCATCCTGCCCACGGTGAGTCCGCCCAAGGCGGCCCGCTCAAGCGCGAACTGGGCGAACGGCACATCCGTCTGATGGCCCTCGGCGCCTGTATCGGCGTCGGCCTGTTCCTCGGTTCGGCCAAGGCCATCGAAATGGCCGGCCCCGCCATCATGCTGTCCTACATCATCGGTGGCCTGGCCATCCTGGTGATCATGCGCGCCCTCGGCGAAATGGCCGTGCACAACCCGGTCGCAGGCTCCTTCAGCCGCTACGCCCAAGACTACCTCGGCCCGCTGGCGGGCTTTCTGACCGGCTGGAACTACTGGTTCCTGTGGCTGGTGACCTGCGTTGCCGAAATCACCGCAGTGGCCATCTACATGGGCATCTGGTTCCCCGATGTGCCGCGCTGGATCTGGGCGCTGATGGCCCTGGGCAGCATGGGCGCGATCAACCTGATCGCGGTCAAGGCGTTCGGCGAGTTCGAGTTCTGGTTTGCCCTGATCAAGATCGTCACCATCATTGCCATGGTGCTCGGCGGCATCGGCGTGATCGCGTTCGGCTTCGGCAATGACGGCGTGGCCATGGGCATTTCCAACCTGTGGAGCAACGGCGGCTTCATGCCCAACGGCGTGACCGGCGTGCTGATGTCGTTGCAGATGGTGATGTTCGCCTACCTGGGCGTGGAAATGATCGGCCTGACCGCCGGCGAAGCGCGCAACCCGCAGAAGACCATCCCCCAGGCCATCGGTTCGGTGTTCTGGCGCATCCTGTTGTTCTACGTGGGCGCGCTGTTCGTGATCCTGTCGATCTACCCGTGGAACGAAATCGGCAGCCAGGGCAGCCCGTTCGTGATGACCTTCGAGCGCCTCGGCATCAAGACCGCCGCCGGCATCATCAACTTCGTGGTGATCACCGCCGCGCTGTCGTCGTGCAACGGCGGCATCTTCAGCACCGGGCGCATGCTCTACAGCCTGGCGCAGAACGGCCAGGCCCCGGCCACCTTTGCCCGCACCTCGAAGAGCGGCGTGCCGCGCAATGCGCTGCTGCTGTCGATCGGCGCGCTGCTGCTGGGCGTGCTGGCCAACTACCTGGTGCCGGAGAAGGTGTTCGTCTGGGTGACCTCGATCGCCACCTTCGGCGCGATCTGGACCTGGGTGATGATCCTGCTGGCGCAGCTCAAGTTCCGTGCCGGGCTGTCCACTGCCGAGCGCAACGCGCTCAAGTACCGCATGTGGCTGTGGCCGCTGAGCTCGTACCTGGCGCTGGCGTTCCTGGTACTGGTGGTGGGGCTGATGGCGTACTTCGAGGAGACCCGCGTGGCGCTGTACATTGGCCCGGCGTTCCTGGTGCTGCTGACGGCGCTGTACTACAGCTTCCGCCTGGCGCCGAAAGAGGCGCAGGCGCCGGTACCGGCGTCGAACTGATCGGCAGCGCTCCAAGCGCCGGAAGGTGCCCCAATCGCTGAACGGGGCAGGGGCACCCTCCGGCCGATGCGCATCCGATGTACCTATCGACGACTTGTCAACTGACAGTTCTGTCAGTGGACATGTCCATGCCTGCCTTCCTAGAGTGGACCATCACGGGAGGGCGGCGAAATGATTCGAGTTTCGCTCACGATCTTTGCCAGGTATCTGTCGATTGGCGTCATCAACACGCTGATTCACGGCCTGGCTTTCGCGCTGCTGCACCTGTGGATGGGCATCGTCCAGGTGTTGAGCAACGTCCTGGCATTCTTCATCGCGCTTTCGTTCTCTTTCCTGGCCAATGGCCGCTTCACCTTCCGGGCGCGGCTGACAGCCAGGCGCTACGTGGCGTACATCATCGCAATGGGCAGCTTGAGCGGCGCGCTGGGTTACCTGGGGGACCGGGAGGCCTGGCCGGCGTTGCTGACCTACGTGCTGTTCTCGCTGTGTAGCCTGGTGCTGGGCTTCATCTATGCGCGCTGGCTTTTCCAGAATGGGCGTTCATGGATATCTCGCTGATCGTACCGGTGTTCAATGAGGAGAAGGCCATAAGGCCCTTCTATGACGCGGTACGCCGGGTGTTTGCCACGGAGGTCACGCGGGTCGAGCTGGTGTTCGTCAATGACGGCAGTCAGGACGCCAGCGAAGCCCGCATCCGCGAACTGATCGCCAGCGACCCCGATGTGCTGCTGATCGACCTGTCGCGCAACTTCGGCAAGGAAGCTGCCCTGTTCGCTGGCCTGGATCAGGCCAGCGGCGATGCCGTCATTCCCATTGATGTCGACCTGCAAGATCCCGTGGAAGTCATCCCGCAGTTGATCGAACTCTGGCGTGCCGGCTTCGATGTGGTGCTGGCCAAGCGGCGTGATCGTTCAAACGACAGTTACTGGAAACGCTGCAGCGCGGCGGGTTTCTACTTTCTTCTCAAGCGAATCTCGCAGGTGCCCATCGAGTCGAACGTGGGGGACTTCCGCCTGCTCGATCGCAGGGTGGTGGAGGTCATCAAGTCGATGCCTGAGCACCCGTTGTTCATGAAGGGGATGCTGTCCTGGGCTGGTTTCAGCACAACGGTGGTGGAATATGACCGCGCCGAGCGCCGGCAAGGGCATAGCCGGTTCAATGGCTGGAAACTGTGGAACCTGGCGCTTGACGGCATCACTTCATTCAGCACCCTGCCACTGCGTTTGTGGACCTATATCGGTGTGGCCATCGCCGTGCTCGCGCTGGGGCATACCGTCGTGCTGGTGCTGGACAAGCTGCTGTACGGCAACCCGGTGCCCGGTTATCCCTCACTGATGACAGCAGTGCTGTTCCTCGGGGGCGTGCAGTTGATCGGCATAGGCATTCTTGGCGAGTACATCGGGCGCATCTACATGGAGACCAAGCATCGGCCAAGGTATGTGATCAAGCGCGTCTTGCGCCGGCCGATTTCGAATGGAGCCATCCAGTCGTTCGAGGATGTCGAATGATGCGGCTGCTGAAGTTTTCGAACGGATTCTGGTGGGCAGCATGCTTGGGGGTACTGCTGCTCGCCTGTGCGGCGAGGCTGTACCAGATCGATGGGCCCGTGCTGTGGCTCGATGAAGCGTTTACCGTCATCCTTGCTCGCATGTCGCCGATGCAGATCCTGTTGCACACTGCACGCGATGTCCACCCACCTCTGCACTACCTGCTGTTGCACTACTGGATGGCGGTGTTCGGCGATGGCCTGGTGGCCGTGCGCGGCTTGAGCGTCTGCTGTGGCGTGGCGAGTGTCGCGGTCGCGATGCTCATCACGCGCCAGTTGGGCAGTCGCCCGACCGCTCTGCTCGCCGGGCTGCTGCTCGCGCTGCTGCCGATTGCCGTGCGCTACAGTCAGGAAGCCCGCATGTATGCCTGGGTGGGCCTGCTGTTGCTGGCCGCCACCTGGATGCTGTTGAACTGGGTGCGAGCGCCATCACGCCATGGTTTCCTCTTCGGCTACGCCGCCTTGCTCAGTGCCGCGATGTACAGCCATTACTTCGCCGTGCTGGGCGCAATGGCGCATTGGCTGTACTTGGTGACGCTGCCTCGGGTCGATGGTCGACGCCTGGTGGTTTCGCGGGCGTGGTGGTTGTGCAATCTGGCTGTTGCGATCGCCTACCTGCCATGGCTGCCCTCATTGTTGCGGCAGCGGGCAATGGTGGATTCATTTGGCTGGATCACCGCTGTTTCGTCGCAGACGCTGCCATCCACATTCTGGCTGTTTTTCACCTTGGGCAGTGACAGCACATTTCTGCCCTTTGTGTTCTGGTCGCTCCCGATCACGTTCTGCCTCGCCACCATTGCCTTCGCACTCGGCCAACGACGAGTCGCGAAGCCGGCAGTCCTGCTGGCAGCGTTCAGCTACCTGCCGCCGATAGTGGCTTGGCTGGGGTCGTATCTGATACCGATGTACATGATCCGCTACATCGTCTTTGCCGCAAATGGCTTGCCCATTCTGCTGGCCGTGGCACTGCAAAGCGTTGCCACTCGGAGCAAGGTCCTTGCCGCTCTGTTGATCCTGGGGAGCCTGTCACTGGAAGGCGCGGGTCTGCTTCGCCTGTATGACGGGGCGAGCAATATCAATGGCGGGCCAGACTGGCGCAACATACGGCTGGACAGGGTTTTCGAGCAGCTCAACAGCCAGTGGAGGCCAGGAGACGTGATTGTCGTCGATGGCTTGTTCTGGTACTACACCGCTGCCTACTACAACAGAACCGGCTTTGAACCGCGGGTCTATGAGGATGGCCTCAGAGGCGACAACTCAGGCGCCTCCCGGACAACCTATGGCTGGACAACTTTGCTCTACCCCAGATCGGAGCAACTGTACCTAAGCGACCTGGCTCAACTCTGTGCGAAGTCGGGCAGAGTCTGGTGGGTGGGCGTAGCCTCTGGGTCAACCTTGGGGCAGCATTGGCCGGTGGGCTGGCGGCAAGTGGCGCGCATCGATGGCTCAGAGGCACAGGGCTTGCTGTTTGCGTTGCCGGAGCCGGCGGGCTTGTGCCGCGACAGTGGGAATACCGGCTCCGGGGGCGAAGTGCGTGCAGGCACTCCAGCCCCCAGCGCGGCGTTGTATCAGGCCGCCACCTCACTTTGCGGCTCGAAGCTGTCGGCCCGCGCCAACTGCCACATCCGCGAATAGAACTGCCCATTCACCTCGCCGGTCAGCAACTCCCCCGGCTTGAGGAACACATGCATCTGCGAGAACAGCTTGATCTCGGTCGCCGAAATGCGTCGCACCAGGTGCTTGGCCTCCAGCTGCGCCGGGTGTTCCAACCCCGCCGCCGCGAGCATCTCGGCCAGCGCGCGCAAGGTGTTGTGATGGAAATTCAGCACCCGCTGGGCCTTGTCCGGCACCACCAGCGCCCGCTGACGCAGGGCGTCCTGGGTCGCGACCCCGGTCGGGCACTTGTTGGTATGGCAGCTCTGCGACTGGATGCAGCCGATGGCGAACATGAAGCCGCGCGCCGAGTTGGCCCAGTCGGCGCCAATCGCCAGCACGCTGGCGATGTCGAAGGCGCTGACGATCTTGCCGCTGGCACCGAGCTTGATCTTGTCGCGCAGGTTCAAGCCCACCAGGGTGTTGTGCACGAACAGCAGGCCCTCGCGCAGCGGCACGCCGATATGGTCGGTGAACTCCACCGGCGCTGCGCCAGTACCGCCTTCCTTGCCATCGACCACGATGAAGTCGGGGAGGATGCCGGTTTCCAGCATGGCCTTGGCGATGCCCATGAACTCCCAGGGGTGGCCCAGGCAGAACTTGAAGCCCACCGGCTTGCCGCCGGACAACTCACGCAGCTGGGCGATGAACTGCATCATCTCGATAGGGGTGGAAAACGCGCTGTGGCGCGACGGTGAGATGCAGTCCTCGCCCATCAGGATGCCGCGGGTCTCGGCGATTTCCTGGGTGACCTTGTGCTTGGGCAGGATGCCGCCGTGGCCGGGTTTGGCACCCTGGCTCATCTTGATCTCGATCATCCGCACCTGCGGGTTCTGCGCCTGGGCGGCGAAGCGCTCGGGGTCGAAGCGCCCGTCGGGGGTGCGGCAGCCGAAATAGCCGCTGCCCAGTTCCCAGGTCAGGTCGCCACCGTGCTCGCGGTGGTAGGGGCTGATGCTGCCTTCGCCGGTGTCGTGGGCGAAATTGCCGAGCTTGGCGCCTTTGTTCAGGGCGCGGATGGCGTTGGCGCTGAGCGAACCGAAGCTCATGGCCGAAATGTTGAAGATCGACGCCGAGTACGGCTGGGTGCACTGCGGGCCGCCCACGGTGACGCGGAAACTGGCCGGGTCGGCCAAGGGCGCCGGGCGCATCGAGTGACCGATGAATTCGAAACCGGATTCGTACACATCAATCAGCGTGCCGAAGGGTTTGTCCGAGGCTTCGTTCTTGGCCCGGGCATAGACCAGCGAGCGCTGGGCACGGGAGAACGGCAGGGCATCGCTGTCGGACTCCAGCAGGTATTGGCGGATTTCCGGGCGGATGGCTTCGACCAGGTAGCGGATGTTACCGAGGATCGGGTAGTTGCGGCGTACCGCGTGGCGCTGCTGCAGCAGGTCGAACACACCGATCAGGCTGAGCACCCCGGTGGCCAGGGTGAACGGCCACAACCACTCATGGTGGAGCAACGGCAGGCTGGCGAGGGTGAACAGCACGCAGGCGGCGAAGAAGGCGTAGCGACTGAGAAGTGACAGGCTCATACGGGGTCCTTGCGAATGGCTCGGTCAGGCTCAGGGCCTGGGGCGAACCCCGACCATAGCCCGCTGGCCGGCCCAAGGCCAGCCTGGGGCGGCGCAGGAAAAATGAAAATACGGGTATCGAAAATCATTCTCGATAGTATATGTTATAAAGTATCACTTTGAGCTCGAGGAGTACCCACCATGAAAGCAGGCATCCACCCCGCATACCGCACCGTGCTGTTCCATGACACCGCTGCCGATGTGTACTTTCTGATCGGATCGACCGTCGATACCGATCGCACCCAGCAGCACAGCGATGGCCAGACCTACCCCTACGTGGCGCTGGATGTGTCCAGCGCTTCGCACCCGGTGTACACCGGGCAGCAGCGCAAGACCACGGTGGAAGGGCGGGTGGCCGGGTTCAACAAGCGCTTTGCCGGGTTTTCCGGGAAGACCGGGCAATAGCCGACTGCCATCGCGGGGCAAGCCCGCTCCCACGGGTCGTCGTGGGAGCGGGCTTGCCCCGCGATGACTTCAGTAGCCATTACGCAACAAGCGCTGATGCCACAGCGTTTGCTCAGCCAACGGCACATCAACCAGATACTGATATTTCCCCGCCACCCGGCACGCCACCGCCACCCCATCCCGGTACAGCAGCCGATTGCCGTTTACCGCCGGCACCTTGGCCCCCGGCAACAAGGTGCCCACCAGGTTCAACGGATCGCAACCGCTCACCACCACCAACGCCCCGTCCGCTTCGCGCCTGCGCACCTGGCGCAATACCCCGATGGCTTCGGGCAAGGCGAACTGTTCGCCGGCAAGCCCTGCGATAAAGCGCCCGCCACGGATCTCACCGCGCGCTTCGAGGCGGTGATAGCAATGCAGCAACTCACGCCACGCCGGCAGCACATCGCTTTCACGCTCCAGCAGGCGCCAGCACACCACGCCGTAGCGACGCAGCAGGCTGCGGGCGATATGTTCCAGGCGCGGGTCTTTGTCCACTTCGCTGCCCGCGCGGCGCAGCAGCGCCCAGCGCCCGGCATGGGCCATGGAACTCGACAGCGGCCCATGCCCGCGCCGGCTGCTGCGCGAAGCGCGTTTGGCCGCCGGGGTAATCAGGCTGCGCAGGCCACTGAAACCGTCGGCGCTGGCCAGGCCAAAACCGACCAGTTCCTGCAGCGCGGTTTCCAGCTCGCTGGGCAGCAGGTGAGCCTCGTGGGTCAATTCGTCGAAGAACAGGGCGCCGTGGGCCTGCAAGCTTTGCAGCACGCGCTGGCCGCGCGGCGATAGCTGCTGCGGATCCGGCGTTGGCGCAAGGCTGCGCCACAGCCCAAGCTGCTCGCGTGGCAGCAGCACCAATGGCGCGCTGGTCAAGGTGCTGGCCGAGGCCGTGGCCGCCAGCCGACTCCAGGCCCACTGGCCGCTGCGGCAGGCGTCGTCCAGCCAGTGCGGACTGTAGTCCTTGATCCGCGCCGGTAGCAGTTCCGCCTCCCAGGCACTGGCGGCGGCCGGGAAGCCTTGCAGCTGGCCGAGCACTTCGCCCACGGCCTGCGGGCCACGCAGGCGCTCTTCGCCGGCCAGGTGCTGCCAGTCGAACAGAAAACGCATGAAGTCTTGCAGGCTGACCGGTTCGATCTCGCGGCGCAGGCGCTTGACCGTATAGCGGTGGATGCGCGCCAGCAGGTGGCGTTCGCACCACTGCACTGCGCGCTCACCCGGGCTGAACTGGCCGCGCAGCACGTAACCTTCGCCTTCCAGCCGGGCGAGGGCCTGTTCGCAGTCACCCAGTGCGCAACCCAGCGGCGTGCCGATCTGGGCGAGGGTCAAGGGGCCGAAGCCGCTCAGCCGGGCCCGCAGCAGTTCGCTCAGCGCGATGTCCTGCGCATAAGGCTGGTCGAAGCCCGGGAGCACTGGCAACGCTGGCTCCAGGTGGGCGCCGGAGAACACTGCACTGACCTGGCCAAGGCGCTCACGGGCCAGCCACACAGGCGGCCCGCCCGCCTGCAGGCGGCAGGCTCTGCCGGACTGCGCCAGTTGCCCGAGCAGGGCGCTCCAACCTGGGTTGGCGTCGGCCTCGGCCTGGGTGATCACTCCCAGGCTCATCAGGGCTTCGTGCAGTTCATCGGCGTTGGCCGCGTGCGGCCAGGCCTCGGCCTGCACGGCGCGGATGGCGTCAATGTCCAGCGCACCGAGGTCGTCGCTGCTGTGCACTTCGTTCCAGCGGCGGTTGAGCACGGCCTGGGTGCGCCGCTCTTCCAACGGGGCATCGTCGAGGAAGGTGTAGGGGCGGGCGTTGAGGATCGCCGAGGCCAGTGGTGAAGGCGCCGGCAGGTCGCGGCTGAGCAGGCGGATGCCGCCGGCCTCCATGCGCCGCAGCAGCGCCAGCCAGCCTTCGCTGTCCATGGCTTCGTGCAGGCAGTCGTCGAGGGTCTGTTCGACCAGCGGGTGGTCAGGAATTTGCCGCTCGCCGACCAGGTTCTCCAGGCAGGCGATCTGATCGGGGAAAACCGCCGCTATCAGGTCTTCGCTCTTCATTCGCTGTATCTGCGGCGGCACCTTGCGCCCGCCCACATAGCGCGGCAAGGCCATGGCCACCGCCGCGCACCAGCGCCAGCGCACGCCGAACAGCGGTGCGTCGAGCAGGGCCTGGACAAGGATCGGCTCGGCCGTGCGGCTGTTCAGGTAACGCCAGACCTCGTCCAGTTCGAAACTGTGGCTACTGGACAGCGACAGCACGATGGCATCCTCACTGGCCGCCGCCTGCAGCTCGAAATTGAACGTGCGGCAGAAGCGCTTGCGCAGGGCCAGGCCCCAGGCGCGGTTGATGCGGCTGCCGTAGGGCGAATGAATGATCAGTTGGGTGCCGCCGGACTCATCGAAGAAGCGCTCCATCACCAGGGTCTGCTGCGACGGCAGGGCGCCGAGCACCTGCCAGGTGCGGCCAAGGTAGTCGAGCAACTGCTGGGCGCAGCCTTCATCCAGTTGGTAGGTGGTGCGCAGCCAGCCCAGCGCCTGGTCGAAATCGCCGGCCTGCAATTGTTCATCAAGGCGCGCCTGCAGCCGGGCCACTGCGCCGGACAGTTCATTGCTGCGCCCGGGCGCCTCGCCGATCCAGAACGGAATGGTCGGTGGCTGGCCCCGGGCATCCTCGACCCGTACCCGTCCAGGCTCTACCCGCAGGATGCGGTAGGAGGCGTTGCCCAGTTGGAAGACATCGCCAGCGATGCTTTCTATTGCGAAGTCTTCGTTGACGCTGCCGATGTTCAGCGCCTGGGGTTCGAGCAGTACGGCGTAATCGGCGGTTTCGGGGATGGTGCCGCCGCTGGTCAACGCGGTCAGCTGGCTACCGCGTCGACCGCGCAGGCTGGCGCTGACCGCATCACGGTGCAGGTAGGCACTGCGCACGCCCTGGCGGCCGTTGAAACCCTCGGCGAGCATGCGCAGCAGGGCCTGGTAGTGGCCTTCGTCGAGGGCGGCGTAGGGGGTGGCCTGGCGCAGCAGGTTGAACAGCGCGCGCTCGTCCCAGGGCTGGTTGCTCACTTCGGCGACGATCTGCTGGGCGAGCACGTCCAGCGGCGCCGCCGGAATATGCAGCTCGTCGAGTTCGCCCTGGCGCACACAGTCGAGCAAGGCGACGCACTCGATCAGCTCGTCCCGCGAGGTGGGGAACAGCCGGCCCTTGGGCACGCCATCGACCTGATGCCCGGAGCGCCCGACCCGCTGCAAGAAGGCGGCGATCGAGCCGGGCGAGGCGATCTGGCAGACCAGATCGACATCGCCGATATCGATACCCAGCTCCAGCGAGGCGGTGGTGACCAGCACCTGCAATTCGCCGGCCTTGAGTTGCTGCTCTGCCTTCAGGCGATGCTCCTTGGCCAGGCTGCCGTGGTGCGCGGCCACGGCGTCGTTGCCCAGGCGCTCGCCCAGGTGGCGGGTGAGCCGTTCGGCCAGGCGCCGGGTGTTGACGAAGATCAGCGTGGTGCGGTGCTGGCGGGCCAGCGCGGCCAGGCGCTCGTAGACCAGCGCCCAGACATCGGTGGCCATGACCGCGCCCAGCGGCACCGGCGGCACTTCGAGGGCCAGGTCGCGCTGGCGCACATGGCCGATGTCGACGATGGCGCAGGGGCGCTGGTGGCCGACCAGGAACTGCGCGACCCGCTCCACCGGGCGCTGGGTCGCCGACAGGCCGATGCGCCGCAAGGGCCGGCCTGCCAGGGCTTCCAGGCGTTCCAGGGTCAAGGCCAGGTGGCTGCCGCGCTTGTTGCCGGCCAGGGCGTGGATCTCGTCGACAATCACCGTGTGCACGCTGGCCAGGCCTTCGCGGCCCGACGCCGAACCCATCAGTACGTACAGCGACTCCGGCGTGGTCACCAGGATATGCGGGGCCAGCTTGCGCATGGCCGCGCGTTCCTTCTGCGGGGTGTCGCCGGTGCGTACGGCGGTGGTGATGCGTGGTGCTTTCAGGCCGAGCTGCTCGATCTGCGCGCTGATGCCTTCGAGCGGGGCCTTGAGGTTCAGGCGAATATCGTTGGACAGCGCCTTGAGCGGCGAGACGTAGACAATCTGGGTTTGCGCCGGCAGTTCGCCGTCACGGTCGAGCCCTTGGCGGAACAGCTCGTCGAGCACGGCGAGGAAGGCGCTCAGGGTCTTGCCCGAGCCGGTCGGCGCGGCCAGCAGCATCGACTGGCCCGCATGGATCAGCGGCCAGGCGCCGGCCTGGGCCTCGGTGACCGTGGCGAAGCGTTGGCGGAACCAGGTGGCCACGGCGGGGTGGAACAGGCCGAGCACCGGGTGCTGATGGGCGGGGAGGTTCATGGATTGGTTATGGAGCGTTGCAGGCGGATAGGCAAGGGGCCGTTCGTCTGCCTGTGCCGGCCCTATCGCGGGGCAAGCCCGTTCCCACGCTGTGGATTGCCCCCCAGGTCTACAGCGAACGGCGTGGGAGCGGGCTTGCCCCGCGATGAGGCCGGAACAGGTATCCTTCGCTTCCCGACCCTCCGTGAGCCGCCCCCATGCCCAACACCATCCACATCGCCGCCGCCCTGTTGATCGACCCGCAAGGCCGTACGCTGCTGGTGCGCAAGCGCGGCACCCTGGCCTTCATGCAGCCGGGCGGCAAGATCGATGCGGGGGAGTCTGCGGCCCAGGCGCTGGCGCGTGAGCTTCACGAAGAGCTGGGGCTGCGCATCGACCCGGCACAGGCCACGCACCTGGGCAGTTTCAGTGCCCCGGCGGCCAATGAGCCAGGCTTCGTGGTCAAGGCCGAGCTGTTCCGTGTCGACAGCGCCGAGGCCGTGACCCCGGCGGCAGAAATCGAAGAAGTGCTGTGGCTGGCCGCCAGCGACACGCCAGGCCTCTGCCTGGCGCCCCTGACCCGCGACCTGATCCTGCCGCTGTGGCGCCAAGGCCTCAACGCACCGCGCTGACCCCGTCGAGGGTGGCGAACGAGGTGTCCTTGGCGGTCAGCAGGAAATCGCGCATGTACGGCGCATCGAGCATGTCGGTGCGCACTGCCGCGTACAGCGTGGCGAACAGGCCTTTTTCGCCCAGGCGCTTGCCCTTCACGTAACCGCGCGAACTGTATTCATGCAGCGCCCAGTGCGGCATGCCGCATACGCCACGGCCGCTGGCCACCAGCTGCATCATCATTACCGTCAGTTCCGAGGTGCGCACCGCTGCCGGCTCCATGTCGGCCGGCTCGAGGAAGCGGGTAAAGATGTCCAGGCGGTCGCGCTCCACCGGGTAGGTGATCAGGGTCTGGTCGAGCAGGTCCTGGGGCACGATATAGGGCTTGCTGGCCAGCGGGTGCTGGTTGGCCACGGCGAGCATGGCTTCGTAGGTGAACAGCGGCACGTAGGTGATGCCGGCCAGCTCCAGCGGGTCGGAAGTCACCACCAGGTCGAGGTCGCCGCGGGCCAGGGCCGGCAAGGGGGCGAAGGCGAAGCCCGAGGCCAGGTCCAGCTCCACCTCCGGCCAGGCGTCGCGGAACTGGTCGATGGTCGGCATCAGCCACTGGAAGCAGCTGTGGCACTCGATGGCCATGTGCAGGCGCCCGGCGGTGCCGCCGGCCAGCCGGGCGATATCGCGCTCGGCGCCACGCAGCAGCGGCAGGGTGGCGTCGGCCAGTTGCAGCAGACGCAGGCCGGCGCTGGTGAAGCGGATCGGCTTGGTCTTGCGCACGAACAGCGGCAGGCCCAGGCGTTCCTCCAGCTCCTTGAACTGGTGCGACAGCGCCGATTGCGTCAGGTGCAGGCGTTCGGCGGCCTCCACCAGGCTGTCGGCCTCGCGCAGGGCATGAAGGGTTTTCAGGTGACGGATTTCCAGCACAAGGGCTCCGTGAACAATATTTGAGAGAAAGCGGGATGGCGTTGAGTTTCCCTCATGTTGCCATGGCCTGTCGACCACCGCATGGCAATGACCGCTCGGCAAGGTTCATGAAACTGTCACGGTTTTGTGGCAGCGCGAGCGAATGGATTTCATCAGACTCGCGCTCTACTGGGGATATGCATTCTGGTGTTTTTTTCATGCGGGCTTTTTTTCTTTTCTTCTTGCTGCTTGTCAGTGCCTCGGCGAGCTTCGCCGACGACCGCTGCAACCCACAGGTGCCGGCGCAACGTGCCGAGCTGGGTGAGCTGAGCCTGGTCTACCAGAGCGTCGGCGCGCCGCGGGATCCGGCGTTGTTGCTGGTCATGGGCCTGGGCGGGCAACTGATCCACTGGCCGGACGACGTGGTCGAGGCGCTGTGCCGACAGGGCTTTCGGGTGATCCGTTACGACAACCGTGATGTCGGCCTGTCGCGCTGGAACCAACTGCCGGGCTCGGCCAACCTCACCCTGGAGGTGCTGCGCTACAAGCTGGGCCTGCCGGTATCGGCGCCCTACAGCCTGACCGACATGGCCGGTGACGGCCTGCACCTGATGGACGCGCTGCAGATCCGCCAGTTCCATGTGCTGGGTGTGAGCATGGGCGGGATGATCGCCCAGCACATTGCAGCCATGGCGCCGGAGCGGGTGCGCAGCCTGACGCTGGTGATGTCCAGTTCGGGCGCGGCCGGGTTGCCGGCACCGAATCCGGCGCTGGTGCAGCTGCTGGCGCGGCGCAATGCACCGAACCGGGCGGTGGCCATCGAGCAGCAGGCTGACCTGTTGGCGGCCTTGGGCAGCCCGCAGGTGAAGGATGATCGCGCGGTGTTGCTCAAGCAGGCGGCGCAGGCCTACGACCGGGCATTCAACCCCGAGGGCGTGAAGCGCCAGATCATGGCGATTCTCGCCGAGCCGAGCCGGGTCGAGTTATTGAATCAGCTGCGGGTGCCGACGTTGGTGGTGCATGGCACCGCCGATCCGTTGCTGCCGGTGATGCATGGGGTGCACCTGGCGGCGCATATCCAGGGCAGCGAGTTGCGCTTGATACCGGGGCTGGCGCATCGCTTCCAGGAGCCGTTCAAGCAGCCGCTGCTGGGGGCGGTGCTGCCTTACCTGCAGTCGCACCGGCAGGATGTGACGCATATCGCCGGGCTCTAGAACCTATCGCGGGGCAAGCCCGCTCCCACGCAATGGACCTGTGGGCAATCCACTGCGTGGGAGCGGGCTTGCCCCGCGATAGGTTCTAGAGCCTTCAGTGCATCCGTACCCAAACGCTCACCAGCACCGTCGCCGCCATCAGCCAGGCCACCGTGGCCAGCGCCAGCGACGCCTCCAGGCGCATCCGGTCGACCAGCACATACAAGGTCGCCAGGTAAACGAAGTACGGAATGATCGACCACATGCCGAACAGGATGGTGGTCTTCAGATCCTCGATGCTGCGGCCCTTGCCGACGATGTAGTGGGCGATCAGGGCGAAGGTGGGAAACAGCGGCACGAGCCCTGCGATGTAGTAGTTGCGAGTCTTCGACAGGATGGCCAGCAACACCACCACACCAGCGCCCAGGGCCGCTTTGAATACCAGGTCCACGTTGTCTTTCCAGGTTGAGATTGCCGATCAGCCGAGGCCGTATTTCTTCACTTTGTCGAACAGCGTGGTCTTGGCCATGCCCAGCTCCTGGCTGGCCTGGCTGAGGTTGCCGCCGGTGCGTTGCAGGGCGTCGCTGAGCAGGTTGCGCTCGAACGCCTCGACCGCCTCGGAAAACCCCAGGCCCTGGCTGGCGCCGCCGCTGGGGCCCTTCTTGAACGCCGGCAGGCCCAGGGCATGGCGTTCGGCGACGTTGCGCAGTTCGCGCACGTTGCCCGGCCAGTCGTGGGCCATCAGTTGCGACAGGGTCTGGCTGTCGAGCTCCGGCGCCTCACGGTCGAAGCGCAGCGCCGACTGTTGCAGGAAGTGCTCGAACAGCTGCAGGACGTCTTCGCGGCGTTCGCGCAGGGGCGGCAGCTCCAGGGTCACCACGTTGAGGCGGTAATACAGGTCGCTGCGGAACTGGCCGGTCTGGCCAAGGGCGTCGAGGTCGGACTTGGTGGCGGCGATCACCCGGCAGTCCACCGGGATGCTCTGGTTCGAGCCCAGGCGTTCCAGGGTGCGCTCCTGCAGCACGCGCAGCAGCTTGATCTGCAGGTTGATCGGCATGCTCTCCACTTCATCGAGGAACAGCGTGCCACCGTTGGCGTGCTCGATCTTGCCGATGCGCCGTTTGCCGGCGCCGGTGAAGGCGTTGGCCTCGTGGCCGAAAATCTCGCTTTCGAACAGGTTCTCCGGCAGGCCGCCGCAGTTCAGCGCCACGAACGGCTGGCCCTGGCGCCGGCTGAAGTCGTGCAGGCAGCGGGCGACCAGCTCTTTGCCGGTGCCGGTCTCGCCTTCGATCAGCACGTTGGCCGAGGTGTCGGCAACGTTGGCGATCAGTTCGCGCAAGTGCTCCATGGCCGGCGAGCGGCCAATGATCCGGCCTTCCAGGCTGCTCTGTTCGACCAGTTGGCGGCGCAGGGCGACCACCTCCCGGGACAGGCCGCGCTGCTCCAGCGCGCGGCGGACCACGTCGACCAGGCGCTCGGGCGAGAAGGGTTTTTCCATGAAGTCGTAGGCGCCGTTGCGCATGGCGCCGACCGCCATGTCGATATCGCCGTGGCCGGTGATCAGCACCACCGGCAGGCTGCGGTCGCGGGCCTTGAGGCGGTTGAGCAGCTCCAGGCCATCGATGCCCGGCAGGCGGATATCGCTGACGACGATGCCGGCGAAGTCGTCGCCGATGCGTTCCAGTGCCTGCTCGGCGCTGCCGACGCCTTCGCAGGCGATGTCCTCGAGGGCCAGCGCCTGCTGGCAGCCGAGCAGCACATGGGGATCGTCTTCGACGATCAAGACCGTCAAGGGTGCTTGGTTCATAGGGACCCTTCGTTCATGGGAGCTCTGCGGATTCGGTGGGCGGCGTGGCCAGGGGCAAGGCGAGGACGAACGCAGTGCCGCCGCCGGCGGGGTGTTCGACGCTCAGGGTGCCCTTGGCGGCGGTGGCCAGGCTGGCCGACAGGGTAAGGCCAAGGCCCAGGCCATGCTCGCCAGGTTTGGTGGTGAAGAACGGTTCGAACAGGTGCTTGCGCGCTTCCGGGTCGATGCCGTGGCCATTGTCGCGTACCCACAGGCGGTACTTGTCGCCCTGGGCTTCACCTTCCAGCCACAGTTGCGGCAGCGGTTGGGTGGCCATGGCGTCCAGGGCGTTGCCGATCAGGTTGACCAGGATCTGTTCCAGGCGGGTCTGGTCGATGGCCAACTGCTGGTCGTCGAACTGGCGGTGCAACTGCAGATGGCAGGCACTGATGCGGTTGCCCAGCACCTGCAGGGTGGCCTCGACGGCTTTTTCCAGCGAGGCCTGGCCGCGGTCGTCGCCGCGCCGGGCGAACGAGCGCAGGCTGGCGGTGATGCGGCCCATGCGGTCGATCAGGTCGTTCATGGTGCGCAGGTTGGCGCTGGCAGTTTCCAGTGCGCCGCGTTCAAGGAAGCGCACGGTGTTGCCCGACAGCGTGCGCAGTGCCGCCAGGGGCTGGTTGAGTTCGTGGGCGATGCTGGTGGACATCTGGCCGATGGCCGCCAGCTTGCCGGCCTGCACCAGCTCGTCCTGGGCCTGGCGCAGGGTCTGTTCGGCGTGGCGGCGTTCGCGGATCTGGCCTTTGAGGCGTTCGTTGCTGGCACGCAGGTCGGCGGTGCGCTCGGTGATCTTGCGCTCCAGGTGGCTGTTGGCCTCTTCCAGCGCCTCGCGAGCGGCCAGGCGGGTGGCGATCACCTTGCGTCGTTCGTTCCAGGCGATGGCCAGGATCGCCAGCAGGGCGAACGCCACGCCGACCAGGATGCCCTGCACCATGGATTCGCGGCGCAGGTCCTGCAGCGGGGTGAGCAGGGTGAAGTGCCAGGGGGTGTCGACCAGGCGCCGGGTCTGGGCCAGGTAGGCCACCTCGTGGGGCTTGCCGTGGGCAGTTTCGCTGTTGGCCGGGAAGGTCAGTTTCTCCACGCCATCGGCCAGGGTTTCACGGGCCAGCGGTTGCAGCTCGTTGAGTGGCCACCAGTAGTACTGCAGGCTGCGTGCCAGGCGTTCCTTGATCTGCGGGTTCAGCGGGCGGACCGACTTGAGGCGCCGGGCGGGGTCGCTGGAGAGGATGATGATGCCGTTCTCGTCGCTGACGAAGGCTTCAAGGCGGGCGCGTTGCCAGCGCTCCTCAAGGGTGTCCAGGCGCACCTTGATCACTGCCACGCCGATGATCTTGCCGTGTTCTTCCAGGCCATGGGCCAGGTAATAGCCGGCCTCGCCGGTGGTGCTGCCGATGCCGTAGAAACGCCCGGGCTCGCCGCGCACGGCGGTCTGGAAGTAGGCACGGAACGCCAGGTCTTCGCCGAGGAAGGAATCGGCGTCGCGCCAGTTGCTGGTGGCCTGCACCCGGCCGTTGGTGTCGAGGACGAAGATCGCCCGGCTGCGGCTGCGCCGGTTCAGGCCCTCGAGGTATTCGTTGACGGCCTGGCGATCACCGGCTTCGGGGTCAGTGAGCAGGCGCGAGACGCTGTCTTCCAGCTCCAGCAGGCTGGGCAGGTAGGTGTACTTGCTGATTTCGCTTTCGACCGTGCGCGCATGCAGTTCCAGCGCGCGCTCGCCGCTTTCGCTGAGGGTGCGGATGCCATTGCTCTCGCTGATCAGATAGCCAGCCAGCCCTAAGCCGACCATCAGCAGGATGACCAGGGGCGGCAGCAGCAATTGACGGATCAGGCGGGATTTCACGGCAGGCTGGGCAGGGCGAAGGAGCGAAGGGTCGCATTTCATCACAGTGGCCTTGTCACGACCAGCGTCCGCTGCCGGGCAGGCAGCGGACGTGGCTCACTCAGTGTTGCAGGATCTTGCTGAGGAAGTGCTGGGTGCGCTCGTGGCGGCCTTGCGGGTTGCCGAAGAAGTCTTCTTTCTGGCAGTCCTCGATGATGTTGCCTTTGTCCATGAAGATCACCCGGTTGGCGACCTTGCGGGCGAAGCCCATCTCGTGGGTAACGCACATCATGGTCATGCCTTCATGGGCCAGTTCGACCATGACGTCGAGCACTTCGTTGACCATTTCCGGGTCCAGCGCCGAGGTCGGTTCGTCGAACAGCATGACGATCGGGTCCATCGACAGGGCGCGGGCGATCGCCACGCGCTGCTGCTGGCCGCCGGACAGCTGGCCGGGGTGCTTCTTGGCGTGGGCACCCAGGCCGACGCGGTCGAGCAGGGCCAGGCCCTTCTTGGTGGCTTCCGCCTCGCTGCGGCCAAGTACCTTGCGCTGGGCGATGGTCAGGTTCTCGGTGATCGACAGGTGCGGGAACAGCTCGAAGTGCTGGAACACCATGCCGACCCGCGAACGCAGCTTGGGCAGGTTGGTCTTGGGGTCGGCGATGGAGGTGCCGTCGACCACGATGTCGCCTTTCTGGAATGGCTCCAGCGCGTTGACGCACTTGATCAGCGTGGACTTGCCCGAGCCCGACGGGCCGCAGACCACCACCACTTCACCTTTCTTGACCTCGGTGCTGCAGTCGGTCAGCACCTGGAAGTCCCCGTACCACTTGTTGACGTTCTTGATGGAAATCATACGGTGATCCTTTTTTGCAGGCGCTTGACCAGCCAGGAAGCGGAGAAGCTGATGAGGAAGTAGACGACACCGGCGAAGATCAGGAACTCATGGGAGCGCCCGATGATGTCGCCGTTGGAGCGCGCCGAGTTGAGGAAGTCGATCAGGCCCACGGTGTACACAAGCGAAGTGTCCTGGAACAGGATGATGCTCTGCTGCAGCAGCAGCGGGGTCATCTTGCGGAACGCCTGGGGCAGGATGATCAGGCGCATGCACTGGCCATAGCTCATGCCCAGTGCCTGCGCGGCGCCCATCTGGCCCTTGGAGATCGACTGCACGCCGGCGCGCACGATTTCGCAGAAGTAGGCCGCCTCGAACATCATGAAGGCCACGACGCAGGAGGTGAACGCGCCCACCGGGGTGTCTTCGCCGGTGATCCAGCGCAGCACGAACGGCACCGCCAGGTAGAACCAGGTGATCACCAGCAGCAGCGGGATGGAGCGGAAGTAGTTGACGTAGGCGCCGGCGAAGTTCGACAGCAGCTTGTTCGACGACAGGCGCATCAGGGCGAGGATCGTGCCCAGCGCGATACCGCCGACCACACCCATCACCATCAGTTGCAGGGTCAGGACCATGCCGTCCCACAGGGCGGGCAGGGCCGGGATGATTTCGCTGAAATCCATGTCCATTTACTTGCCCCCCACGGAGATCAGGCCAGGTACCGAGACTTTCTTCTCGACCATGCGCATGAGCAGCATCAGGCCCATGTTCAGGGTGAAGTAGATCAGTGTGGCGAGGGTGAACGCTTCGAACAGGTTGGCGGAGAATTCGGCGGTCTGCTTGGTCTGTGCCAGCAGTTCCATCAGGCCGATCAGCGACGCTACCGAAGAGTTCTTGAACACGTTCAAAAATTCCGAGGTGAGTGGCGGAATGATGATCCGGTAGGCCTGGGGCAGCAGCACGTTCATGTAGATCTGCGACAGGCTGAAGCCCATCGCCCGGCCGGCCGCTTCCTGGCCGCGGGGCAGTGCCTGGATACCGGTGCGCACCTGTTCGCAGACACGGGCGGCGGTGAACAGGCCCAGGCAGATGACCACGCTGATCAGTGCCGAGGTGGTCGGGTTGAGGTCCTGCTTGAACCACTCCTGCAGGCCCTCGGGCAGCAGGTCGGGCACCAGGAAGTACCAGATGAACAGCTGCACCAGCAGCGGCACGTTACGGAACAGCTCGACGTAGGCGGTGGCAATCCCTGACACCAGGCGGTTAGGCACGGTGCGCATGACGCCGAGCAGCGAGCCCAGCAGCAGCGCGATGATCCAGGCGGAGATGGCGATGGCGATGGTCCAGCCCAGGCCGGCGATGTACCAGTCCAGATAGGTTTCGCTGCCCACGCCGGTGGACTTGAAGAACACGCCCCAGTCCCAGTTGTAATTCATCGGGATTTCCCCTCAGACGGTTGTTTCACGGGCACCTTGATACATCCGGGGGCGTTCGACGCCCTCGGATGTAAAGGTTAGACACTAAAAAGTGGCCTGTCGGATCGAAACGTGCGCGTTGCGCACCAGGCCACTAGTTGCCTGGGATCAGGACTTCTTCTCGTCCGCGGCCTTGTCGGTCGGCTCGGCGATCAGCTTTTTCAGCTCGTCGCTCATCGGGAAGTTGAGGTTCAGGCCTTTCGGTGGGATCGGCTGCTGGAACCACTTCTCGTAGCTCTTGTTGACTTCACCCGACTTGAAGTAGGCGACGATGGCTTCATCGACCGCTTTCTTGAAGGCCGGGTCGTCCTTGCGCACCATGCAGCCGTAGATTTCGTACGACTGCGGGGTACCGGTGATGACCCAGTCGGACGGCTTCTTGGCCTTGGCCATTTCACCGGCGAGCAGGGCGTCGTCCATCATGAAAGCCACGGCGCGGCCGCTTTCGAGCATGTTGAAGGCTTCGCCGTGGTCTTTGGCCGAGATCACGTTCATCTTCATCTGCTTGTCGGCGTTCATCGCCTTGAGGATGCGCTCGGAAGTGGTACCGGCGGTGGTCACCACGTTCTTGCCGGCCAGGTCGGCGAAGTCTTTATAGGAAGGCTGGCCGTCTTTGACTTTGGTCAGCAGGCGGGTGCCGACTTCGAAGATGCCCACCGAGAAACCAACCTGCTGCTGGCGCTCGACGTTGTTGGTGGTGGAGCCGCACTCAAGGTCCACGGTGCCGTTCTGCACCAGCGGGATACGGGTTTGCGAGGTGACGAGGTTGTACTTGACCTTGATGTCGGTGCCCAGTTGCTTCTTCAGGGCGTCGACCACAGCGATCTGGATGTCGTGGGAGAAGCCCACGGGTTCCGGCTTGCCGGCGAGGTAGGAGAACGGGATGGAGGAGTCGCGGTGGCCCAGGGTGATGGTGCCCGAGTCCTTGATCTTCTTCAGGGTGCCGGTCAGATCTTCGGCCATGACGGGCGATGCGATGACTGCAGCCGCGATAGCGGCGCCCAGCAATTGACGAACGATGCGCATCAAATTTTCCTCGACGTGTTTGTTTTTTTTATGGAGCCGTTGGCGGACTCTTTCGTTCAACGAATACCGCAATGAAGCGGGTGCATTCGGCTACCAAGTGTAGAGCATGAGTCGTGCCAAGCTCTGGCAATGATCATAACGGCGCGAAAACACTGGGGATTAATCTTTTTTGACGGTATTGAAGCTGATTGTTTCGTGCGGATTTCCGAATGAGTGGTTCTGCGTCGTTCGGAAATCCGAATGGTTGTGAGCGGCTGGGAGGCGCTGCGAGGCGTTTGGCAATCTTTGTGGAGCTTCAAAAAGAACGCCCGGGCAAGCCCGGGCGTCGTCGCATTGTCAGGCCGCACGCCCTTGCGTGCGCTGCTGTTCAGCCTGCTGCAGGTAATCGGCCAGCGCCTGCTGCTCGCTCGCGCTGGTGAACAGCCCCAGCTTGGTACGGCGCCAGAGGATGTCGTCGGCGTCGACCGCCCACTCCTGGCTGCACAGGTAGTCCACTTCGCGGGTGAACAGGCCGCCACCGATGGCCTGGCCCAGGTCCTCGGGGCCATTCACGCCCTCGAGCAGGCGCCAGACGCGGCTGCCGTAAGTCACGGCCCAGCGCTTGGCGATATCCAGCGGCAGCCAGGCATGGCTGGCCAGCACGGCGTCCACCAGTGCCTGCACGCTGGTCATGCTTTCGCCGCCGGGCAGTGGCGCATCGGCGGTCCAGCTGCCGCGCATCTGGGTGAAGAACGGCTTGAGCTCGGCCATCGCCGACTCGGCCAGTTTGCGGTAGGTGGTGAGCTTGCCGCCGAATACCGACAGCAGTGGCGCTTCACCTGCGGCGGCGGACAGCGCCAGGGTGTAGTCGCGCGTCACTGCCGACGGGTTGTCCGACTCGTCGTTGCACAGCGGGCGCACGCCGGAGTAGGTGTGCAGGATGTCGGCGCGGCTCAACTGGTGGTTGAAGTGTTCGTTGACCACTTTGAGCAGGTAGTCGGTCTCCTGCTCGGTGATCGCCACCTTGGCCGGGTCGCTGCTGTATTCGCGGTCGGTGGTGCCGATCAGGGTGAAACGCTCCAGATAAGGTATGCAGAAGACGATGCGCTGGTCTTCGTTCTGCAGGATGTAGGCGTGCTCGCCTTCGTACAGGCGCGGCACGATCAGGTGGCTGCCCTGGATCAGGCGGATGCCGTAAGGCGCGTCGAGCTTGAGGTCGTCCTTGATGAAACTGGCCACCCAGGGGCCGGCGGCGTTGACCAGGGCGCGGGCGCGGATGGTCCGCAGGCTGCCGTCGGCGTGTTGCAGCTCCACTTCCCAGATGCCCTCGACCCGCTCGGCACGCAGGCAGCGGGTGCGGGTGTGGATGTGTGCGCCTTTCTCACGGGCGGCCATGGCGTTGACGACCACCAGGCGTGCGTCGTCGACAGCGCAGTCGGCGTATTCGAAACCGCGGGTGATGGCTGGCTTGAGCGGGTAGCCCGGGCCGAAGCGCAGGCTGCGCGAGGCGCCCAGGCGTTTGCGCTTGCCCAGGTGGTCATAGAGGAACAGGCCGGCGCGGATCATCCAGGCCGGGCGCAGGTGTGGCTGGTGCGGCAGGACGAAGCGCATTGGCTTGACGATGTGCGGGGCTTTGGCCAGCAGCACTTCGCGCTCGGCGAGTGCTTCGCGCACCAGGCGGAATTCGTAATGTTCGAGATAGCGCAGGCCGCCGTGGATCAGCTTGCTGCTGGCCGAGGAGGTGTGTCGGGCCAGGTCGTCCTTTTCGCAAAGGAATACTTTCAGGCCGCGCCCGGCGGCGTCTGCCGCGATGCCTACGCCATTGATGCCGCCACCGATCACGGCGAGGTCGTAGCAGTCGAGGGGTTGGGGCGAAACGGGCTGGGACACAGCAAGGCCTCCTGGGCTGTTCATATCGAATATGAACATTGATGTTCGTTTGCGAAAATACTAGCGCAATGAACAGGCGGCCGCCAGTGAGTCTTTATAGAAAAAACTGATCGGATGACAATTAAATGAACATTTACGAACATCGTGCAGGGCCGGCAAGCCGGCGCCTGCAGAAAGCGGGCGTCAGACCACGTCCAGGCGGATCTTGTACTGGTTGAGCAGTTGGGTCAGGGCGGGGGTAGGGGCCTGATCGGTCACCAGGCAGTCCACCAGGCTGATCGAGCCCAGGCGGACCATGGCGTTGCGCCCGAACTTGCTGGAGTCCGCAGCGAGGATCACCTGGCGGGCATTGGCGATGATCGCCTGGGACACGCGCACCTCCTGGTAATCGAAGTCCAGCAGGCTGCCGTCCTCGTCGATGCCGCTGATGCCGACCACGGCGAAGTCGACCTTGAACTGGCTGATGAAGTCGACGCTGGCCTGGCCTACCACACCGCCGTCACGGCGCACCGTGCCGCCCGCGATCAGCACTTCGAAATCGTCCTTGGCGCCCAGGATCGCCGCCACGTGCAGGTTGTTGGTGATGATCTTCAGGTGGTTGTGGTTGAGCAGCGCCCGGGCGATGGATTCGGTGGTGGTACCGATGTTGATGAACAGCGAGGCATGGTCGGGGATCTGCCGGGCCACGGCTTCGGCAATGCGCTGCTTCTCGTCGCGCATCTGGTCGGCGCGCATGGCATAGGCGGTGTTCTCGATGCTCGAGTCGTAGGCGGCGCCACCGTGGTAGCGGCGCAGCAGGTTGGCCTCGGCGAGCTGGTTGATGTCGCGGCGGATGGTCTGCGGGGTGACGACGAACAGCTGCGCCATTTCCTCGATGCTGACGTAGCCGCGTTCACGGACCAGCTCGAGGATTTGTTGTTGGCGTGGAGGCAGATTCATGGGCGGTCCTTGGGGGCAGCCGGAAAAATTCTGCAATGATGCCGTAGGAAGGGGAACAGGACCAGCTTGGGTTGCTGGGCAAGCAGCCATTGCGGGGCAAGTCGGCGCTGCGATTTGCCCCGCAATGGTTCGCTGATCAGGCGTCGTGGTCTTCCCAGTCGCGGGTGCGGTCCACGGCCTTGCGCCAGCCTTTGTACAGCTTCTCTTTCGCCGCTTCATCCAGTTGCGGGCTGAACTCGCGCTCGATGATCGCCTTGTCGCGCAACTCGTCCAGGCCGCTCCAGAAACCGCAGGCCAGGCCGGCCAGGTAGGCGGCGCCGAGGGCAGTGGTTTCGCGCATTTTCGGGCGCTCCACGCAGGTGCCGAGAATGTCGGCCTGGAACTGCATGAGGAAGTTGTTGGCCACCGCACCGCCATCCACGCGCAGTTCGCTCAGGCGCTGGCCGCAGTCCTGCTGCATGGCATCGAGCACGTCGCGGGTCTGGTAGGCGATCGACTCCAGCGCGGCACGGATGATGTGGTCGACTTTCACGCCGCGGGTCAGGCCGAACAGCGCACCACGGGCATAGGGGTCCCAGTACGGCGCGCCGAGGCCGGTGAAGGCGGGCACCAGGTACACGCCGTTGCTGTCCTTGACCTTGCTGGCGAAGTACTCGGTGTCGTAGGCGTCGTTGATGATCTTCAGCTCATCACGCAGCCACTGCACGGTGGAGCCGCCGTTGAACACGGCGCCTTCCAGGGCATAGGCCACTTCGCCGCGCGGGCCGCAGGCGATGGTGGTGAGCAGGCCGTGGGACGAAGCGACCGCCTTGTCGCCGGTGTTCATCAGCAGGAAGCAGCCGGTGCCGTAGGTGTTCTTGGCCTGGCCGGGCTCCACGCACATCTGGCCGAACAGCGCCGATTGCTGGTCGCCAGCGATGCCGGCGATTTTGATGCCGCTCTTGGTCTGGCCATAGACTTCCGACGATGGGCGCACTTCGGGCAGCATCTGCCGCGGGATGCCGAGGATATCCAGCAGCTTCTCGTCCCACGCCAGGGTATGGATGTTGAACATCAAGGTGCGCGAGGCGTTGGTGTAGTCGGTGACATGCACCTTGCCGCCGGAGAACTTCCAGATCAGCCAGGTATCGATGGTGCCGAACAGCAGCTCGCCGCGCTCGGCGCGCTCGCGAACACCTTCGACGTTGTCGAGGATCCACTTGAGCTTGGTGCCGGAGAAGTACGGGTCGGTGACCAGGCCGGTGGTTTCGCGGATGTACTGTTCGTGGCCGTCACGCTTGAGCTGGGCGCAGATCTCGGTGCTGCGCCGGCACTGCCAGACAATGGCGTTGTACACCGGGCGACCGGTTTCCTTGTCCCATACCACGGTGGTTTCGCGCTGGTTGGTGATACCGATGGCGGCGACCTGGGCGTGGCTGATACCGGCTTGGGCCAAGGCTTCGACCATGGTCGCGCTTTGGGTGGCGAAGATTTCCATCGGGTCGTGCTCGACCCAGCCGGCCTGCGGGTAGTGCTGGGCGAACTCGCGCTGCGACGTGCCGACCACGTTGGCGTCGCGGTCGAAGATGATGGCCCGAGAACTGGTGGTGCCCTGGTCGAGGGCAATGATGTAGTTCTTGTCCTGGGTGTCTGTCATGTCGATGGCCTTGCAGGAATTAGGAGTGGTTCAGGGCGTGGCGAGCAGTTGAGCCCGGCGCTGGCGTCAGGAAACCTGGGCATCACCCTGAGGATTATCGTCTGTCTGTGGCTTCTCGGCTTCTGCCGTCGGCAGGTTGCGGGCGATCAGGCCGCGGTACAACGCCGCACCCAGGCTGGCGCCGAGAATCGGTGCGAACACCGGTACCAGGAAATAGGGAATGTCACGCCCGCCGGTAAAGGCGATGTCGCCCCAGCCCGCGAGGAAGGTCATCAGCTTGGGCCCGAAATCGCGCGCCGGGTTCATCGCAAAGCCGGTCAGCGGGCCCATGGCGCTGCCGATCACGGCGATCAGCAGGCCGATCAGCAGTGGCGCGGTGGCGCCACGGGGCAGGCCGTTGTTGTCGTCGGTCAGGGCCATGATCACGGCCATCAGGATGGCGGTGATGATCACTTCGACCAGGAACGCCTGGCCGGTGGACAGCGCCGGGTGCGGGTAGGTGGAGAATACCGAGGCCAGTTCCAGGCTGGCCTGGCTGCCGCGCACCATGGCGTGGGCCTGTTCGAAATCGAAGAACAGGTTGCTGTACAGCGTGTAAACGAGCGCGGCGCCACAGAACGCGCCACACACCTGGGCGAGGATGTAGAACGGCAGTTTGCGTCTGTCGAAGCCGGCGAACAGGGTCAGGGCGATGCTCACGGCCGGGTTCAGGTGCGCGCCGGAAACGCCGGCGGTGAGGTAGATCGCCATGCTCACGCCGACCCCCCAGATGATGCTGATTTCCCACAGGCCGAAGCTGGCGCCGGCAACCTTGAGCGCGGCGACACAGCCTGTGCCGAAGAAGATGAGTAGCGCGGTGCCGAGGAACTCGGCCATGCATTGGGCGGAAAGCGTCGGTTGGCGTAGAGCAGTCGTCATGTATGACCTCGGTTCTTGTTGTTGTGAGGCGCGGTGCGCTCGACAGCAAAAAAGCCCGGAGTCGATCCCCATTGACGCCGGGCGGGTGCAGGAAGTGCACCTTATAGGTGCACCATGTATTCAGAAACGAAAAAATATAGACAAGAAACGCTGATGTCAAAGGTCGAAAGTGAACGGCTGGCCACAATCTGACCGAGAGGCCTGCCTGCGAACCGTTGGCCGCCGCTCTGGCCCGCGGGTGTGCTGGCTGGTCTGGGGGATTTGCCCTACAGTAGCCGGCGACCTGCGATCGACTGGAGCCTTCGATGACCCCCGCCCTGGACCTGCTGAAAAAGGCGCGCGCCGAGTACCGCGTGCACAGTTACGAACATGACCCGAAGACTGCTTCCTATGGCCTGGAAGCGGCTGAGAAGCTTGGCCTTGACCCGCTGCGGGTGTTCAAGACGCTGCTTGCCAGCAGCGAGAAGGGCGAATTGCTGGTGGCGGTGGTGCCGGTGGTCGGTACCCTCGATCTCAAGGCGCTGGCCCATGCGGCGGGGGTGAAGAAGTGCGAAATGGCCGACCCGCAGGCTGCCCAGCGTGCCACGGGCTACCTGGTGGGGGGGATCAGCCCGTTGGGGCAGAAGAAGCGTCTGCGCACCTTCATCGATGAGTCCGCGCAACAACATGAAACCATTCACGTCAGCGCTGGCCGTCGTGGCCTGGAGGTGGAGCTGGCAGCAGCGGTGCTGGCAACCCATACCCAGGGGCAATTTGCCGGGATTGGTCGCGGCTGATCATCTGTATGGTGGTAATTTCCTCGACTCTGTCACTGTTCGGTCCGGGCCTCGTGCGCCATGCTCGGGCCCTTTCCAGAACGACAGAGGGAGCGTGTCATGCAGTTGCACTTCCATCAGGTCGACGCGTTCAGCGATCGTCCCTTCGCCGGCAACCCCGCCATGGTCTATCACCTGGAGCAGTGGCTCGACGAGGCGCTGATGCAGCAGATCGCCGCCGAGCACAACCTTGCCGAGACCGCGTTCGTGGTGGCGGAGGGTGACGGGTACCGGATCCGCTGGTTCACCCCAAGTACCGAAGTGCCGCTGTGCGGCCATGCGACCCTGGCCAGTGCTTATGTGTTGTTCGAGGTCTATGGTGAGCAGAAGGCGCGGCTGGACTTCCAGAGCCAGTCAGGGCCGTTGAGCGTCAGCCGTGAAGGGGACCGCTTGTGGCTGGACTTCCCGCGCATGGATTCGCAGCCGGTGACCGAGCCTTTGCCGGTTGCCGAGGCGTTGGGGTGCGAGGTGCTGGAAGTGCGCCAGAGCAAGGAGTTGTTCGTGGTGTTGCCGTCGGAGCAGGCGGTGCGTGATTGCACGCCGGACATGGCTGCGGTGGCGCGTCTGCCCGGGCTTGGCGTGATCGTGACGGCGCCTGGAGTCAGGCATGACTTCGTATCGCGCTATTTCGCCCCGGCAATCGGTATCCCCGAAGACCCGGTGACCGGTTCCACCCATTGCCTGCTCATCCCGTACTGGGCCGAACGCCTTGGCAAAACCGAGCTGAGTGCATTCCAGTGCTCGGCCAGAGGCGGTGAGCTGTCATGCAGGCTGGAAGGCGAGCGGGTGAAGATCGGCGGGCAGGCTCGGCGGGTGGCGAGTGGCACGTTGATGCTTTGATCAACGCGAGGCAAGTCGGGACGCCGAGCCGCAGCTCCCACGTTGGTCGTGGGAGCAACTGCCTTGCTCGCCATTCAAACAGCTGCGCGATCCACATGATTTATTGATCGAGCCGGGGCCTGTGGGAGCGGCTTTAGCCGCGAACACCGGCAAAGCCGGTGCCGTCCACCGCGTCGCCTGTTTCGCGGGTAAACCCGCTCCCACAAGCAGAGTGCAGGCCTTGAGTTCGGCTCGGCCAGGTGCAGGCTGGCTTGTCCTGCGCTGTTCTGGGCGCCTCAGAGCGCCGAGCTGACGCGGCGCACGCCGTTCTCCTGGCGTGGCAGCTGCGCGGCTACGCTGCCGGGTACCGGGAACAGCACCAGGTGGTCGGCCGCCACGGCGATGCCGATGTCCTGGCCTACCTGATGGTCGATGTGGCTGGGGAAGATCGCTTCGAGCTGGCTGCCGGTGGGCAACTGCAGGCGATACAGGGTCGAGGCGCCGAGGAAGCTCTTGCCGACAATTTGCGCACGCAATTTGCCATCGGGCGCATGGATGATGTCATCCGGGCGCAGCAACACGTCCACCGAGCTGCCCAGGGCCATGGTGTAGGCGCGATTGCCCTGCAGTTCGCCGAGTTCGGTGGTCACCGCCTCGTGGCTGCTCATCTGGCCGCGAATGAAATAACCCTGGCCGATGAAGCTGGCAACGAAGGGGGTCTGCGGCTCGTGGTAGAGGTTGTAGGGTGTATCCCACTGCTCCAGGCGGCCTTCCTTGAACACGCCAACGTGGTCACTGACGGCGAAGGCTTCTTCCTGGTCGTGGGTGACCAGGATGGCGCTGGTGCCACGGCTCTTGAGGATGTCACGCACCTCATGGCTGAGGCGCCTGCGCAGCTCGACGTCGAGGTTGGAGAACGGCTCGTCGAGCAGTAGCAGTTGTGGCTCCGGCGCCAGTGCGCGGGCCAGGGCGACTCGCTGTTGCTGGCCGCCGGACAACTCGTGCGGGTAGCGCCCGCCGAGGCCGCCCAGCTTGACCAGCTCGAGCATCTCCTCGACCACGGCCGCCTGTTGCGGGTGCTTGCCGATGCCGAAGGCGATGTTCTGCGCCACGGTCAGGTGGGGGAACAGTGCGTAGTCCTGGAACACCATGCCGATCCGGCGTTTCTCCGGAGCCAGGGTGAAGCCTGCACGGGAGATGACCTCGCCGCCTAGCTGGATCTCGCCTTCATGCACCGGCTCGAAACCGGCGATGGCGCGCAGCGTGGTGGTCTTGCCGCACCCGGAGGAACCCAGCAGGCAACCGATGTCGCCTGCGTTCAGGTGCAGGTTGAGGTTCTGGACGATGCGCTGCTCGCCGTAGCCGCAGGCGAGGTCGCGCAGGTTGAGCAGTAGGGGTTGACTCATGCGTGGTGGTAAGCCGGTTCTACAAGGAATTCGAGAAGGGCCTTCTGCGCATGCAGGCGGTTCTCAGCCTGGTCCCAGGCGACCGAACGAGGGTCGTCGAGCAGGTCCTGGCTGATTTCCTCGCCACGGTGGGCGGGCAGGCAGTGCATGAACAGGGCATCGGGTGCCGCCAGGTCGAGCAGTGCGCGGGTGACCTGGTAAGGCGCGAAGTGCGCCAGGCGCCGTGCAGTTTCCTCTTCCTGGCCCATGGAAGTCCAGACATCCGTGGTCACCAGGTGGGCGCCGCGTACGGCTTCCTTGGGGTCACGGATGATCTGCACGCGGTCACCGCCCAATTGCAGGAAGCGTGGATCGGGCTCGTAGCCCTCGGGGCAGGCGATGCGCAGCTGGAAGTCGAACTGGCGAGCGGCTTCGATGTACGAGTTGCACATGTTGAAGCCATCGCCGATCCAGGCCACGGTCTTGCCCTGGATCGAGCCGCGGTGTTCAAGGAAGGTCTGCATGTCGGCCAGCAGTTGGCAGGGGTGCGACTCGTCGGACAGGCCGTTGATCAGCGGCACCCGCGAATGGGCGGCGAATTCGGTGAGGGTGCTGTGGGCGTGGGTGCGGATCATCACCGCATCGACCATGCTCGACAACACGATGGCGCTGTCGGCAATCGGCTCGCCGCGGCCCAGCTGGGTGTCACGCGGCGACAGGAAGATTGCCTGGCCGCCGAGCTGGATCATGCCCGCCTCGAACGACACCCGGGTACGGGTCGAGGATTTTTCGAAGATCATCCCCAGCACGCGGTTCTTCAGGGGCTCGAACAGCACGCCACGCTTGCGCAGGTCCTTCAGCTCGATGCCTCGGCGGATCACACCGAGCAATTCGTCGGTGGTGAAATCCAGCAGGGAGAGAAAGTGCCTAGCGCTCATGATTGACTACCTTATCTGCAACGGTTTGCAGGTCGACCGTATGGGTTTTGTTGACAACGGGAGTGACCTGCGGCGTAAGCCGCACGGGGCGGACGGAATAGGGAAAGGCGCAATACTATAATTAAATGTCGCCTCAAACCAAGAGGGGAAACAGTGTCTCTGTATCAGCGGGTGTCGTAACCCGTTGCAGGCGCGCTGTTTTTTATTTGCTACAGGGGTTGTACACGGCCCGGCGCGCATTTGGCAAACCCGCTGTCGCGAATCGTGGGCCTGATGTCGGCCGATTCACGCCGCGAAGCGCGCTGGTGAGCCTTGCCGGGGCGGCGCATAGTCGAACGTCCAGAACAACACGGCAGAGGCGGCCATGACCAAGACCCTGCATCACCGAGCCTGTCACCTGTGCGAGGCCATCTGCGGCCTGAACATCGAAGTGACCCACGAAGCCGACGGCCGGGCGCGCATCAGCTCGATCAAGGGCGACCCGCAGGACCCGTTCAGCCGTGGGCATATCTGCCCCAAGGCCGTCGCCCTGCAGGATATCCAGGAAGACCCCGACCGCCTGCGCCAGCCCCATCGGCGTATCGGCGACCAGTGGCAGCCGATTGGCTGGGACCAGGCGTTCGCGCTCGCCGCCGAGCGCCTCTGGGCGGTGCAGCAGGCGCACGGGCGCAACGCCGTCGCGGTGTATCAGGGCAACCCCAGCGTGCACAACTATGGGCTGATGACCCACAGCAACTATTTCCTCGGCCTGCTCAAGACCCGCAACCGCTTCTCTGCCACCTCGGTCGACCAGTTGCCCCAGCATCTGACCAGCCACCTGATGTACGGCCATGGCTTGCTGCTGCCGATCCCGGACATCGATCACACCCGCTTCATGTTGATACTCGGCGGCAACCCGCTGGCTTCGAACGGCAGCATCATGACGGTGCCGGATGTAGAGAAGCGGCTGAAGGCGCTGCAGGCCAGGGGCGGGCGCCTGGTGGTGGTCGACCCGCGGCGTAGCGAGACGGCGGCGATGGCCGATCAGCACCTGTTCATCCGCCCCGGTGGCGATGCGGCGCTGCTGGCTGCGCTGCTGCATACCCTTTTTGCAGAGGACCTGGCCCGCGGATCGCACTTGCCTGTCAGCGGGCTGGATCAGGTACGCCAGGCCATTGCGCCATTCGATGCCGAGGCGATGAGCGGGCTCTGCGGCATCCCGGCGCAGGACATCCGCCAACTGGCACGGGATTTTGCGGCCGCAGACAAAGCCGTTTGCTATGGCCGGATGGGGGTTTCCACCCAGGCATTCGGTTCGCTGTGCCACTGGCTGGTGCAACTGATCAACCTGGTCACCGGCAACCTCGACCGCGAGGGTGGCGCCCTCTGTACCGAACCTGCGGTGGACCTGGTGGCCAGCACCTCGGGCGGGCATTTCAACCAATGGCAGAGCAGGGTCTCGGGCCTGCCGGAATATGGCGGCGAATTGCCGGTGTCAGCTCTGGCCGAAGAGATCCTCGAACCAGGCGAAGGGCAGATACGGGCGCTGGTGACCGTCGCTGGCAACCCGGTGTTGTCCACGCCCAACGGGCGGCGCCTGGATGATGCCCTGGCTGGGCTCGACTTCATGCTCAGCATCGACCTGTACATCAACGAGACCACCCGCCATGCCGACCTGATCCTGCCCTCGACTTCGGCGCTGGAGAACGATCATTACGACTCCACCTTCAATCTGCTGGCGGTACGCAACGTGAGCCGTTTCAACCGGGCGATCCTGGCCAAGCCCGAGGGAGCGTTGCACGACTGGGAGATTTTCGTCGGCCTGGCCAAGGCTTTTGCGGCACGCGCCCAGGCCGAGCTGAAGGTGACCATGCCGCCGGCGCAGATGATCGATTACGCGCTGCGCAAGGGGCCTTATGGCGAGGCGTCAACCTGGAAGCTGTCGTTGCAGACTCTCGACCAACATCCCCATGGCCTCGATCTGGGGCCGCTGATGCCGAACCTCGCTGATCGCTTGTGTACCGCCAGCCAGACGGTCGAAGCAGCCCCAGTGGCCCTGCTCGAAGACCTGCAACGGCTTGCCCGGCAGTTGCCGCCGGAACCTGGCCAGTTGTTGTTGATCGGCCGCCGACATGTGCGCAGCAACAACTCGTGGATGCACAACTTCCATCGGTTGGTAAAAGGCAAGCCGCGCCATCAGTTGCTGATGCACCCGCTCGACTTGCATCAGCGCCAACTGCAGGACGGCCAGACGGTACGCGTTCGTTCACGCACCGGGGTGCTCGAAGTGCAGGTGCAGGCCAGCGAGGAAATGATGCCGGGGGTGGTCAGCCTGCCCCATGGCTACGGGCATGGGCGCCAGGGCGCCCAGTTGCAGGTGGCCAGCGCGCAACCTGGGGTGAGTGCCAATGACCTGACCGACGAGCGCCTGCGTGATGGTGTTTCCGGCAATGCGGCACTCAATGGCGTGCCGGTGCAGGTGGAGGCCGCATAAGCGCAGGCAAGGCCGAGCATGCCGCTCGGGTTTCCGATACAATGCGTCACCGTGCCGACGACCATGTCGGAAAGTTCAGCCGAGGTGCTTCATGGATATCATCGAAACAATCAAAGAGCAGATCGCCAACAACACCATTCTGCTTTACATGAAAGGCTCGCCGAATGCCCCGCAGTGCGGCTTTTCGGCCAAGGCATCGCAAGCTGTGATGGGTTGCGGCGAGAAGTTCGCCTACGTCGACATCCTGCAGAACCCGGAAATCCGCGCCAACCTGCCCAAGTACGCCAACTGGCCAACCTTCCCGCAACTGTGGGTGGCCGGTGAGCTGGTCGGCGGTAGCGACATCATGCTGGAAATGTTCGAAAAGGGTGAGCTGCAGGCCCTGATCAAGGACGCGGCTGCCAAGGCCAAGGCTTCCGAGGCCTGATTCCAGCGTTATTTCGCCGGAATGCAAAAGCCCCGCACAAGCGGGGCTTTTTGTTGTCTGGAGAAAGCGCTCCTGCACCCCAATAAAATGCCCCGCACTTGGCGGGGCTTTGGCGTATCTGGCGATCGTTACTCTTCGCCCATCTGCGACTGCAAGTAGTTCTCGATGGTGATCTTGTCGATCAGGCCCAGCTGGGTTTCCAGCCAGTCGATGTGCTCTTCCTGGTCTTCGAGGATGTCTTCGAGCACATCGCGCGAGCCGAAGTCGCCTGCAGTTTCGCAGTGGGCGATGGCGGCTTTCAAGTCGGCGTGGGCCTTTTTCTCAAGCTTCAGATCGCACTCGAGCATCTCTTTGGTGTGCTCGCCGATCATCAGCTTGCCCAGGTCCTGGACATTGGGGATGCCTTCGAGGAAGAGGATACGCTTGATCAGCTTGTCAGCATCCTTCATCGCCTGGATGGATTCTTTGTACTCGAACTTGCCGATCTTGTTCAGGCCCCAGTCTTCGTACATGCGTGCGTGCAGGAAGTACTGGTTGATTGCGACCAGCTCGTTTCCGAGGATCTTGTTGAGATGCTGGATGACGCTTACGTCGCCTTTCATGATGGGGTCCTGCCCTGTAGAAGTTGAGCCAATGAAAACAAGTCTGAGCCCGACAACTACCTATGTCAAACCTAAGTTATTGAATAATAAGTGAAAATTAATCGGAATAAGAATGTTTGTGAACCGCGTTCGAGCGCTAACTTATTGAATTTCAGGCATAAAAAAACCGGGCGCCAGGCCCGGTTCTTCGAAATTCATTTTTACGCCGCGTTAAATTCAACGGGGTAGGGGAGCGCAGCCTGTTGGCTGAGCTGCAGCTCGGTCAGCGTCTCGCGCACCACCTGCTTGGCGAGGCAGGCGCATTTACCGCACTGGCTGGCGACGTTGGTGGCGGCTCGAACGTCCTTGTAGCTGCAGCATCCTTCGTAGATCGCATCGCGGATCTGTCCATCGGTGACACCGACACAGAGACACACATACATAAAGGCTGACCATTACGGTTGGATTCGATGGGTTGGAGAGTAATGGTAATGAGAATGCTTGTCAAAGCACTTCCTGAAAGGGCCGCCCTTGAGCGACCGATGGTAGAGATTCGGCCTGTCACCAGAAGCCGTGTATGATGGTCGGCCTTTGCCGGATCCGGGGGAACTCATTCCGCCCGGGCAAGGTTCTTCACCCTCATCAGGAGAAATCGAATGAGCGTACTCGTTGGTAAACAAGCCCCTGACTTCACCGTTCCTGCCGTGCTGGGCAATGGCGAAATCGTCGACAGCTTCAACCTGGCCTCGGCCATCAAAGGCAAGTACGGCCTGGTGTTCTTCTACCCGCTGGACTTCACCTTCGTCTGCCCGTCCGAGCTGATCGCCCTGGACAACCGTATCCCTGACTTCCAGGCTCGCAACGTGGAAGTGATCGGCGTGTCGATCGACTCGCACTTCACCCACAACGCCTGGCGTAACACCCCGGTCAACAACGGCGGCATCGGCCAGGTCAAATACACCCTGGCAGCCGACATGACCCACGAAATCTGCAAGGCCTACGACGTCGAGTCCGAAGGCGGCGTGGCCTTCCGTGGCGCCTTCCTGATCGACACCAACGGTGTTGTCCGTTCGCAGATCGTCAACGACCTGCCACTGGGCCGCAACATGGACGAGCTGCTGCGTCTGGTTGACGCCCTGCAATTCCACGAAGAGCACGGCGAAGTCTGCCCTGCCAACTGGAAAAAAGGCGACAAGGGCATGAACGCTTCGCCGGAAGGCGTTGCCGCTTACCTGAGCGAGAACGCTGGCAAGCTGTAATTTGCCAAGCGCATAAAAAAACCGGCCCTGGTGGCCGGTTTTTTTATGCTTCAAGCGTCCCTCGCGGGGCTGGCCCGCGAGGGCGATTTCGCTCAATCGTTGAAGTCGCGCCAGCCGCCCATTTCTTTCCAGCGGTTGACGATGCCGCAGAACAGCTCGGCGGTCTTCTCGGTGTCGTAGCGTGCCGAGTGCGCCTCGCGGCCATCGAAGTCGATGTCGGCGCTCTGGCAGGCCCGTGCCAGCACGGTCTGGCCGTACGCCAGGCCGGCCAGTGTTGCGGTGTCGAAGCTGGAGAACGGGTGGAAGGGGTTGCGCTTGAGGTCGTTGCGCGCCACTGCGGCATTGAGGAAGCCCAGGTCGAAGCTGCTGTTGTGCCCGACCAGGATTGCCCGCTTGCAGCCGTTGGCCTTGAGTGCCTTGCGCACGCCACGGAAGATGTCGGTGAGCGCACTTTCCTCGCTTACTGCCATGCGCAGCGGGTGGTCCAGCTTGATCCCGGTGAACTCCAGCGCGGCCTGCTCGATGTTGGCACCTTCGAAGGGTTCGACCCGGAAGAAGTAGGTGTGCTCGGGGAACAGGAAACCCTTCTCGTCCATGCCGATGGTCACTGCGGCGATTTCCAGCAGGGCGTCGGTGGCGCTGTTGAAGCCGCCGGTTTCGACATCCACCACTACCGGCAGATAACCACGGAAGCGTTCGGCCATCGGGTGGCGCGAGCCGCTGCTGACCTGGCTGTCCTGATCGTCGTCGTAGAGGTCTTCGCTCACGCGTTGTCCTCCAGCAGGCGCCAGCGCAGTTTCTCACCGGCACGCAGCGGGATCACGGTGTTGTCGCCGAACGGCAGACTGGCGGGTGCCGTCCACTCTTCGCGCACCAGGGTGATGGTATCGGTGTTGCGCGCCAGGCCGTAGAAGTCCGGGCCATGCTTGCTGGCAAAGCCTTCGAGCTTGTCCAGCGCGTTACGCTGCTCGAATGCCTCGGCATACATCTCGATGGCGGCGTAGGCGGTGTAGCAGCCAGCGCAGCCGCAGGCGGCTTCCTTGGCGTGCTGGGCATGGGGGGCGGAGTCGGTGCCGAGGAAGAACTTCGGGTTGCCACTGGTGGCCGCGTCCAGCAGCGCCACCTGGTGGGTGTTGCGCTTGAGGATCGGCAGGCAATAGAAGTGCGGGCGGATACCGCCGACCAGCATGTGGTTGCGGTTGTACAGCAGGTGCTGGGCGGTAATGGTCGCGCCGACGTTGGCCGAAGCCTCGGTGACGAACTGCGCGGCGTCACTGGTGGTGATGTGCTCGAAGACCACTTTCAGCGTAGGGAAACGCTCGACCAGGCGGCGCATGTGTTCGTCGATGAAGCGCTTCTCGCGGTCGAACACGTCGATCTCGCTACGCGTCACTTCGCCATGCACCAGCAGTGGCAGGCCGGTCTCGGCCAGGGCCTCGATCGCCGGGAAGATGTTGTCGATGCTGGTCACGCCGGAATCGGAGTTGGTGGTGGCGCCGGCCGGGTACAGTTTGGCGGCGTACACGATGCCGCTGGCCTTGGCCGCGCGGACATCGTCGGCGCTGGTGCGGTCGGTGAGGTAGAGCACCATCAGCGGCTCGAAGCGGCTGCCGGCCGGACGCGCTGCGAGGATGCGCTCACGGTAGGCGCCAGCTTCGGCGGCGTTGCGCACCGGGGGCACGAGGTTGGGCATGATGATGGCACGGGCGAAGGTGCGCGCCACGTCGCCAACGGTATGTGGCAAGACGGCACCATCGCGCAGATGGATGTGCCAGTCGTCGGGGCGCAGGAGGGTCAGGCGATCGGACATTGGGGATTCCAGGCGGGTCGAACTCAGAAGCCAATGCTACCGGAAAACCCTTGGGCGAGCACGGCTATCAAGTTTTCCGGCCGTCGTCCGATAGCGTTGATGTAAGCCGTCAGAATCTGTGGAGCCGCCCGTGCGCCAGCGTTACCTAGCCCTGTTCACCCTTGTCGCCAGCCTGCCGGCGGGGGCACTCACCTTCCAGACCCGCGTGGAGCATGTCGCCTGGAAAGTCGAGGGTGACCAGTTCGAATGCCGTCTGGTTCAGCCGATCGATGGTTTCGGCAGTGGTGAGTTCGTGCGCCGTGCCGGCGAGCTGCCGACGTTCCAGTTGCGTTCCTCCAGCAATGTGCTCGGTGCCGGATCCGCCACACTGCTGGCGGCAGCTGCACCGTGGCAGCCAGGCCGTGGCGACATCAATCTGGGGGCTGTGCGCATGGGCCGCACGGGTGTGCTGTTCACCTCCTCGCAAGGCCAGGCCAGCCGCTTGATCAATGGCTTGCTTGATGGGCGCAGCACGGTGGTGCGCAATTATGCCGGTGAAGGCGGGCGAGCCATGGAAGTGCGGGTGCTGCCGGTCAGTTTCGCCAAGGCCTACAGTGACTATCAGCGCTGTGCGAGCACGCTGCTGCCGATGAATTACGATCAGATTCGCCAGACCCAGGTCGGCTTCCCCGGCACTGGCTTCGAGCTGGACAGCTCGGCGCGTGCACGCCTGGACCTGATTCTGGACTATATGAAGGCGGATCCGACGGTCAATCACATCGAGCTCGACGGTCATTCCGACAACAGCGGCAACCGCCTGACCAACCGTGACGCCTCGCGCCGTCGTGCCCTGGCAGTGGCCGAGTACTTCAAGGCCCATGGCATAGCCGAAGAACAGATCACCGTGCGCTTCCATGGCGAGCGCTATCCCCTGGCCAAGAACAACAGCGCCGCCAACCGTGCGCGCAACCGTCGCGTCAACATCCAGCTCGATCGGGTGACCCCGGTCGAGAAGCCGGTTCCGGCTGCAGCGCCTGCCCCGGCGGCCACCACTGCGCCAGCGGCCGCACCGGCCCAGCAGGCACCCGCGAAGCAGGGCTGAGTGCGACCACTGGTCGCGCTGTCGACAGTTCCTGTCGCTTTGTCGTCACAAGCTGTCGCCCCACTGTAATTTTTGCGGCAAGGTCGTTAGAATCGAAGGCTTTCCGTACAACCCCGTGGAGTGATGGCATGGCGGACGTAAAAAAGGTCGTACTGGCGTATTCCGGCGGCCTTGATACTTCGGTGATTCTCAAGTGGCTGCAGGACACTTACAACTGCGAAGTGGTGACCTTCACCGCTGACCTGGGTCAGGGCGAAGAGGTCGAGCCGGCCCGCGCCAAAGCCCAGGCAATGGGCGTTAAAGAAATCTACATCGATGACCTGCGCGAAGAATTCGTGCGTGACTTCGTGTTCCCGATGTTCCGCGCCAACACCGTCTACGAAGGCGAGTACCTGCTGGGTACTTCCATCGCTCGTCCGCTGATCGCCAAGCGCCTGATCGAAATCGCCAACGAAACCGGCGCCGACGCCATTTCCCACGGTGCTACCGGCAAGGGTAACGACCAGGTGCGTTTCGAGCTGGGTGCCTACGCGCTCAAGCCAGGCGTCAAGGTTATCGCCCCATGGCGCGAGTGGGACCTGCTGTCCCGCGAGAAGCTGATGGACTATGCCGAGAAGCACGGCATCCCGATCGAGCGCCACGGCAAGAAGAAGTCGCCGTACTCGATGGACGCCAACCTGCTGCACATCTCCTACGAAGGCGGTGTCCTGGAAGATACCTGGACCGAGCACGAAGAAGACATGTGGAAATGGAGCGTCTCCCCTGAGAACGCCCCGGACCAGGCTACCTACATCGAGCTGACCTACCGCAACGGTGACATCGTTGCCATCGACGGCGTCGAGAAGTCCCCGGCCACCGTGCTGGCAGACCTCAACCGCATTGGCGGCGCCAACGGCATCGGCCGCCTCGACATCGTCGAGAACCGCTACGTCGGCATGAAGTCCCGCGGCTGCTACGAGACACCTGGTGGCACCATCATGCTCAAGGCCCACCGTGCCATCGAGTCGATCACCCTGGACCGCGAAGTCGCTCACCTGAAAGATGAGCTGATGCCCAAGTATGCCAGCCTGATCTACACCGGCTACTGGTGGAGCCCGGAGCGTCTGATGCTGCAGAAGATGATCGACGCCTCGCAGGTGAACGTGAATGGTGTGGTTCGCCTGAAGCTGTACAAGGGCAATGTCGTGGTTGTCGGTCGCAAGTCGGACGACTCGCTGTTCGACGCCAACATTGCCACCTTCGAAGAAGATGGCGGCGCCTACAACCAGGCCGACGCTGCTGGCTTCATCAAGCTCAATGCACTGCGCATGCGCATTGCGGCCAACAAAGGCCGTTCGATGCTCTGAGCAGCCCGCTGAAAAGAACCCGGCCAAGGCCGGGTTTTTTTTTT
>NZ_QKVM01000004.1 GCF_003231305.1 Pseudomonas sichuanensis
CGGTGTGGCTGTTTGCCTATGGCTCGTTGATCTGGCGCCCTGAGTGCAATTCGGTCGAGCGCCAGCGGGCGCGGGTGCATGGTTATCACCGTGGCCTTTACCTCTGGTCTCACGAACATCGCGGCACCCCGGAATGCCCTGGGCTGGTGTTCGGCCTTGATCGTGGCGGTTCGTGCAGCGGGTTCGCCTACCGCCTGGACGAGAGCAACCTGGACGATTCGCTGATGGCCTTATGGCAACGCGAGATGCCTTACCCGGCCTATCGCCCGCACTGGCTCAGTTGCCGCCTGGGTGACGGCAGCAAGGTGCAGGCCCTGGGTTTTGTGCTGGAAAGGCACCTGCCGTGCTACGCGGGTAACCTGCCAGACACCCTGTTCAGCCAGATCCTCGCCAGCGCCACAGGGCGCTATGGCACCACGCGCGAGTATGTGGAGCAGACGCTCAATGCCCTGCGCAGCCACCAGATGCCGGATCGCAACCTGGAGGCGCGGTTCAGGCGCTGCCATAACCTGCGTGAGGTCTGAGTTTCTGGCTGCCTGAGCGGGCCTCATCGCTGGCAAGCCGCGGCGGCGATGAGGCCAGAACAGCCATGACAATGCTACCTGGCCACCACCACCAACTTGCCCACCGCCTGGCGCTGCGCCAGCCGCTCGATCGCCGCACCCCCTTCAGCCAAAGCATAAGTCTGCGACACCAACGGCTTCAGCTTGCCCTCGGCATGCCAGGCAAACAGCTGGCGGAAGTTGGCCGCGTTGTCCTCCGGCTGGCGTTGGGCGAACGCTCCCCAGAACACCCCGATCACTGCCGCGCCCTTGAGCAGCGCCAGGTTCACCGGCAGCTGCGGGATCGTGCCGCTGGCAAAGCCCACCACCAGCAGCCGGCCGTTCCACGCCAGCCCCCGCACGGCCTGCTCGAACAGCGCGCCGCCCACCGGGTCGTAGACCACGTCCACCCCCTGGCCGCCGGTCAGGCGTTTGATCTCGTCCTTCAGGCTGGCCTGGCTGTAGTCGATCAGCTCGTCGGCCCCGGCGGCCTTGGCCACCGCCAGCTTGTCGGCGCTGCTGGCTGCAGCGATCACCCGCGCACCCAGGGCCTTGCCGATTTCCACCGCAGCCAGGCCCACGCCCCCCGAGGCGCCCAGCACCAACAGGGTCTCGCCGGCCTTGAGCTGGCCACGCTGGGTCAGTGCGTGCATCGAGGTGCCGTAGGTCATGCCGAAGGCGGCGGCGGTGGTGAAGTCCATGCCTGCGGGGATCGGCAACACGTTGTAGAACGGCACCGCCACCTGCTCGGCGAAGGCGCCCCAGCCGGTCAGGGCCATGACCCGGTCACCGACCTTGAACGCGCCGGCCTTCTCGCCGACCGCTGCGACCACGCCGGCCGCTTCACCGCCGGGCGAGAACGGCAGGGGCGGCTGGAACTGGTACTTGCCTTCGATGATCAGGGTGTCGGGAAAGTTGACCCCGGCGGCATGCACCTCGAGCAGGATCTCGTTCTTCTTCGGCGCGGGGCTGGCGACCTCTTCCAGAACCAGGTCCCGCGCCGGGCCCAGGGCTTTGCACAACAAGGCTTTCATCAGGGCTATTCCTTTGCGTGTGGTGGCCGATAAGTGTAGGAGGGCCGTTTGGCGGGTCAACGAGCATGGCCCGCCCTGATGTGCCGGCATAAGCCCGGGCTTGGGTTTGCCCGGCGCGCTGGGTAAGCTGGCGCCAACTGTATTGAGGAGCGTAATTGGTGAAAGCGTGGATCTTGATGGTGCTGGCCCTGATGCTGCCAGCCGTGGCGATGGCCGAGGAGGCCAAGGAAGGGGCGCCCAAGGTGAGCTATATCAGCCTCAGCCCGCCCTTCGTCGGCAACTATGCCCTTGACGGCAGCCCCAAGCTGCGTGTGTTCAAGGCCGACGTTGCCCTGCGCGTGACCGGCGATGCCGCCGCCGCTGCGGTCAAGCACCACGAGCCGCTGATCCGCAACCAGCTGGTGGCGCTGTTCACCCAGCAGGGTGTGGACAACATGAGCAACGTCGAAGCCAAGGAAAAACTGCGCCAGGACGCGCTCAAGCAAGTGCAGCAGGTGATGGAAGCCGAAGAGGGCAAGCCGATCGTCGAGGACCTGCTGTTCAACAACCTGATCGTGCAGTGATCAACGGCTCAGGGCGATGATCGCCTCCCACTGGGCTGCGGTTACCGGCATCACCGACAGGCGGCTGCCCTTCTGCACCAGCGGCAGTTCCTCAAGGGCGGCCTGCTGCTTGAGCAGCCCCAGGCCGAGTACCTGGCGCAAGGTCTGCACATGCTCTACGTCCACGGCGCTCCAGGGGTTCTTGTCGGCGCTGGCCTTGGGGTCGTGATAGTGGCTTGCAGGGTCCAGCGCGGTTGGGTCCGGGTAGGCGGCGGCGCTGATCCGGGCAATGCCGGCCACGCCGGGTTGCGGGCAGCTGGAGTGATAAAAGAAAAATTCGTCGCCGACGCTCATGGCCCGCAGAAAGTTGCGCGCCTGGTAGTTGCGCACCCCGTCCCAGCGGGCGGTGCCGAGCCTTGCCAGGCCTTCGATGGAGAGTTCGTCGGGCTCGGATTTCATCAGCCAGTAGGCCATGGATACTGCTCCTGAAAGGGTTTGAAATAACTCGTTGCATCAAACCGACAGCCGGTTGGCGTCAACGTTTGCGTGTGGGCTCACGTTGGCGGAAAATGCGCCGATTTTAAAGACAGACGCTCCGGCCGCCACCCATAAAGGCGCCGAGCACGGACAGTTTGCCTAGGGGGGCATTCGATGAAACAACGTAAACCGGACCTGCTCTGGATCCTCGCCTTCATTTTCGGCCTGGGCGTGGTGACTACCGGTTATGCGCAGGGCCTGTGGGAGCGCAAGCTGGACGCCGCCAGCCAGCAAATGCCGGTCGACCCGGCGCAACAGCAGCGCTGATCCACATTTTCGAGCCTGATCACCTCGGCGCCAGGTATCTGTCACGGTCCGAGACCGTCCCCCGCAGCGGTACATCCCAGCTTGCCTGAGTGAGGCGTTCGACCTTCTGGCATTCGTGCGCCAGCCCCAGCAACAGCGGTTTTTTCCAGGCCTTGCGCCGCCCCAGGTAGGCCAGGCTGCGGTCGTAGAAGCCACCGCCCATGCCCAGGCGCCCCCCCATTTCATCGAAACCGACCAGCGGCAGCAGGACCAGGTCCAGCGCCCAGACGGGTCGTTGGCGCTTGCGCTCGATTATCGGCTCCGAGATCCGGAAGCGATTAGGCCTTAGTTTTTCACCCTGCTCGAAGCGCTGGAACACCATGCGCGTGCGTGGCCAGGCGTGCAGCACCGGCAGGTAGACGCGCTTGCCGCGCTTGTGTGCCTCGCGCAACAGCAGGCGCGGGTCGATCTCGCCGTCGTTGGGCAGGTACAGGGCAATGTGGCGGGCGCGGCGGAACAACGGATCCTGCGCCAGCTGGCGGTACAGGCCAAGCGCGGCCTGGCTTTGCTGGGCGGGTGTGAGGGCGCGGCGCGCATTGCGCAGCAGGCGGCGAAGCTGGGGGCGGGTGAGCGGCGCGGTGTCGGTCATGGCACGGGCGGTCCCTGAAGAAACGAAAAGCCCGCCGTTGGAGGCGGGCAGTTCTGAATGCAGGCTCCCCGACAAGACCGCTATCGGTGTAGCCCTTGAACCCGAAAGTTCAAGGTGGAGATTGCAGGGGGCGTTAAGGCTTTCCGTCGGGCGGACATGCACACCGGCCCCAGCGTGCAACCCCCGTGGTTGTGCGTATCGGCTCAGGGACATAACCGACTGGCGCATCCCCCAGGGAGTGGCGCCAGTATACCAATCTCAATCGTTTTTGCTAACCGGATCGTCGGCCAGCGCCTGATCGACCCGTTCCAGCAGGTCGCGCACCTGCTCGCGGGTGGTGCCGCCACTGCTGGCCGCTTCCGGTCGGTCCTGGCGGTGCAGCAGCTCGTGGGTAATGTTCAGGGCGGCCATGACCGCGATGCGGTCGGCGCCGATCACTTTGCCGCTGCTGCGGATCTCGCGCATCTTGCCGTCGAGGTAACGGGCGGCACCGACCAGGTTGTTGCGCTCCTCGGGCGGGCAGATGATCGAGTATTCCTTGTCGAGGATCTGGACGGTGACGCTATTGCTTGAACTCATGAGTCTTGCTCCAGGGCCTTGAGACGCAGGATCATCGATTCGATCTTGCGCTTGGCGATCTCGTTCTTTTCGATGAGGTGGGCGCGCTCCTCGCGCCAGGTTTTTTCCTGCGCTACTAAGAGTGCATTTTGCCGTTTTAGTTGCTCGACCCGCTCGATCAGCGACTCGAACCGGCTCATCAGCGCTTGCAGGTCGTTCTCTTGCATGGGTTGCACTCGATTCGCTCCATCGTCGACTCACCTTGCGATCATGCCCGCACAGTCGCCATGCGGCCAGTGCTGATGGTCTTGGCGCGCCTGCCGGTGCTAGGATACAAGGCCTTCATTCTAGTCATTGCGCCGTCTGGCGCCTAGCTGCCCATGCCCAATACCCAATCGCCCTACATCGCCTTCGCCATGCTGCTGTCCAGCAATGGCCACCCTGTCACCCCGGCCGAGCTGCATGGCCTGCTGATCGGCCGCAGCTGCGCCGGTGCCGGCTTCGATGCCGAGGCCTGGCTGGCCGACGCCGCCCAACTGCTGGAAACCGAACCCGGCGACACGGTTCGCAATGCCCTGGTCGGCCTGCAGGAGATGGTCAAGGCCGAGCTGACCGGCGAAGACGTCGCCATCGTGCTGCTGCTGCCTTCCGACGATGCCGCGCTGAGCGACCGCGCCACCGCGCTGGGCCAGTGGTGCCAGGGCTTCATCACCGGTTTCGGTTTGAACGCCGGCGGCAAGGACCTGTCCACCGATGCCAAGGAAGTGCTCCAGGACCTGGTAGCCATTTCGCAAGTCCAGGAAGCGTTGGAAGAGTCCGAGGACGGCGAGAGCGACTACATGGAAGTCATGGAGTACCTGCGTGTCGCGCCGCTGCTGCTGTACACCGAGCTGGCCGCACCGGCCGCGCCCGCGCCCAAGCCATCGCTGCACTGATCGATTCGGGGTCGTTTGCCCATGAGCCACATACCCAAGGCGGAGTACGCCCGTCGGCGCAAGGCGCTGATGGCGCAGATGGTCCCCAACAGCATCGCCATCCTGCCCGCCGCCGCCGTTGCCATCCGCAACCGCGACGTCGAGCACGTCTATCGCCAGGACAGCGATTTCCAGTACCTCAGCGGCTTCCCCGAGCCCGAGGCGGTGATTGCCCTGATCCCTGGCCGCGAGCATGGCGAGTACGTGCTGTTCTGCCGTGAACGCAACCCGGAGCGCGAGCTGTGGGATGGCCTGCGCGCCGGCCAGGACGGTGCGATGCGCGACTTCGGTGCCGACGACGCCTTCCCCATCACCGATATCGACGAGATCCTGCCCGGCCTGATCGAAGGCCGCGAGCGGGTCTACAGCGCCATGGGCAGCAACCCCGAGTTCGACCGCCGTTTGATGGACTGGATCAACGTGATCCGTTCCAAGGCCCGCCTGGGCGCGCAACCACCGAACGAATTCGTTGCCCTGGATCATCTGCTGCACGACATGCGCCTGTATAAATCGGCGGCGGAAGTGAAAGTCATGCGCGAGGCCGCGGCGATCTCGGCGCGGGCCCATGTGCGGGCCATGCAGGCCTGCCGCGCCGGGCTGCACGAATACAGCCTGGAAGCCGAGCTGGGCTACGAGTTCCGCAAGGGTGGGGCGAAGATGCCGGCCTACGGCTCGATCGTCGCGGCCGGGCGCAACAGCTGCATCCTGCATTACCAGCAGAACGACGCGCCGCTCAAGGACGGTGACCTGGTGCTGATCGACGCCGGTTGCGAGATCGACTGCTACGCCAGCGACATCACCCGCACCTTCCCGGTCAGCGGGCGTTTTTCGCCGGAGCAGAAGGCGATCTACGAACTGGTGCTCGCGGCCCAGGCCGCGGCCTTCGCGGTGATCGCCCCCGGCAAGCATTGGAACCATGCCCACGAGGCCACCGTGCGGGTGATCACCGAAGGCCTGGTGGAACTGGGCCTGCTCAAGGGCGAAGTGCAGGCGCTGATCGACAGCGAGGCCTACCGCGCCTTCTACATGCACCGCGCCGGGCACTGGCTGGGCATGGATGTGCACGACGTGGGCGAATACAAGGTCGGCGGCCAGTGGCGCGTGCTCGAACCGGGCATGGCCCTGACCGTCGAGCCGGGCATCTACATTGCCGCCGACAACCAGAACGTCGCGAAGAAATGGCGCGGCATCGGCGTAAGGATCGAGGACGACGTGGTAGTCACCAGGCAAGGTTGTGAAATCCTCACCTCGGGCGTACCGAGAACCATCGCCGAGATCGAAGCGCTGATGCTCGATGCCCGCAAGGCTGTGGCATGAGCCGGGTCAACCTGGCGATCATCGGTGGCGGGCTGGTTGGCGCCAGCCTTGCCCTCACGCTCCAGGCCGGGGCCAAGGCCCGCGGCTGGAAAATCCTGCTGATCGAGCCGTTCGCCCCGGGCGACAGCTTCCAGCCCAGCTACGACGCGCGCTCCTCGGCGCTGTCCTACGGCACCCGGCAAATCTACGAACAGTTGGGCTTGTGGCAGGCCATCAGCCGCCGCGCCGAGCCGATCAGCCAGATCCAGGTGTCCGACCGTGGCCGCTTTGGCGCCACCCGCCTGGATGCGCTCGAAGAGGGCGTGCCGGCGCTGGGTTACGTGGTCGAAAACGCCTGGCTCGGCCAGTGCCTGTGGCAAGCCATCGACAATGAGGTGGTGAGCTGGCGCTGCCCGGCTGAGGTGAAGGCGATGCAGGCCATCGCCGGCGGCTACCGCCTGCAACTGGACGACGACACTTCGCTGGAGTGCGACCTGGCAGTGCTGGCCGACGGCGGCCGCTCTGGCTTGCGTGAACAGTTGGGCATCCACGTGCGCAGCACGCCTTATGACCAGAGCGCGCTGATCGCCAACATCACCCCGGGCGAGGCCCACCGCGGCCAGGCGTTCGAGCGCTTTACCGAACAAGGCCCGATGGCGTTGCTGCCGTTGCCGGAAAACCGCTGTGCGCTGGTCTGGACCCGCCAGGGCATGGACGCCCGACGCCTGGCCGAGGTTGACGAGCGCAGCTTCCTGCGTGAGCTGCAGGACGCCTTCGGCTACCGTCTCGGCGCCTTGCGCCAGGTGGGCGCGCGGCACCTGTACCCGCTGGCGCTGGTCGAGGCCCAGGAGCAGGTACGTCCGCACCTGGTGGCGCTCGGCAACGCCGCCCACAGCCTGCACCCGATTGCCGGCCAGGGCTTCAACCTGTCGCTGCGTGACGTGCAGTCGCTGGCCGACGCGCTGCTGGCCGGCCCGCAACAACCGGGCGACCTGGCCACGTTGCAGGCTTACCAGCAGCGCCAGCGGCTCGACCAGGCGCTGACCATCGGCTTCTCTGACCAGGTCACCCGCGTGTTCGGCAGCAACCAGCCACTGATCACCACCGGGCGCAACCTTGGCCTGCTGGGCCTCGACCTGTTGCCGCCGGCAAAAAGCTGGTTCGCCCGGCAGGCCATGGGCCTTGGCACCCGCCCTGACCCGCGGGGCCGCCCATGAGCGATCCCCGCAAGCTAGCGCGCAAGGCCCGCCTGCTGCGCTGGTTGCTCAACTGCTACCCGCCCTACCTGGGGGCCGGCATCCGCGTCCAGGCCATCAGCCCAGACATGCGCAGCGTCAAGGTGCGCATGAAACTGACGCGGTGGAACCGCAACTACGTCGGTACCCAGTTCGGCGGCAGCCTGTACTCGATGGTCGACCCGTTCTACATGCTGCTGCTGATCGAGCAGCTGGGGCGCGAATACATCGTCTGGGACAAGGCCGCCAGCATCGATTTCATCTCGCCGGGCAAGGGCCCGGTGTACGCCGAATTCCACGTCGACGACGCGCTGCTGGACGAGATTCGCCAGCAGACCGCCAGCGGCAAGAAATACCTGCCCAGGTTGCAGGTGGAGATCCGCGATGGCGCCGGCGAGCTGGTGGCGCGGGTCGACAAAACCCTATATGTGCGGCTCAAGCCGCAAGCGAGGCAGGCGTAAGGCATGGAAATGCGCGCAGATCTGTTGATTGTCGGTGCCGGTATGGTCGGCAGCGCCCTGGCCCTGGCCCTGCGCCACAGTGGCCTGGAAATCCTCCTGCTCGATGGCGGCCCGCTGTCGGTCAAGCCTTTCGATGCCCAGGCGCCGTTCGAGCCGCGCGTCAGTGCGCTGTCGGCGGCCAGCCAGCGCATCCTCGAGCGCCTTGGCGCCTGGGACGGCATCGCCCGGCGGCGGGTCTCGCCGTATTCGGACATGCATGTCTGGGATGGCAGCGGCACCGGGCAGATCCACTTCTCGGCGGCCAGTGTGCACGCCCAGGTGCTCGGCCACATTGTCGAGAACCGGGTCATCCAGGATGGCCTGCTGGAGCGTCTGCACGACAGCGACGTCGGCCTGCTGGCCAACGCTCGCCTGGAGCAGCTGCGCCGCTCCGGCGACGAGTGGCTGCTGACCCTCGCCGATGGCCGCACACTGCGCGCGCCGCTGGTGATCGCCGCCGACGGCGCCAATTCGGCGGTGCGCCGCCTGGCCGGTTGCGAAACCCGTGAGTGGGATTACCTGCACCACGCCATCGTCACCAGCGTGCGTTGCAGCCAAGCACACCGCACCACGGCCTGGCAGCGTTTCACCGACGAAGGCCCGCTGGCTTTTCTGCCGCTCGACCGCGATGGCAAACAGGACTGGTGTTCGATCGTCTGGTCGACCACCCCGGAGCAGGCCGAGCAGGCCATGGCAATGGACGACGCGGCGTTCCGCGCTGCGCTGGAGCGTGCCTTCGAAGGGCGTCTGGGCGAGGTGCTGGAAGCGGACTCGCGGGTGTGCGTACCGCTGCGCCAGCGCCATGCCAAGCGTTATGTGGATGAGGGCCTGGCGCTGATCGGCGATGCCGCCCACACCATTCACCCGCTGGCGGGGCAGGGGGTCAACCTGGGCTTCCTCGATGCCGCGGTGCTGGCCGAGGAGCTGGTGCGCGCCACTGAGCGTGGCGAGCGTCTGGCCGATGTGAAGGTATTGAGCCGCTACGAGCGCCGGCGCATGCCGCACAACTTGGCGCTGATGGCGGCGATGGAAGGCTTCGAGCGATTGTTCCAGGCCAACCCGTTGCCGTTGCGCTGGTTGCGTAACAGCGGCTTGAAGCTGGTGGAGCAGATGCCTGAGGCCAAGGCGCTGTTCGTGCGTCAGGCGCTGGGGTTGTCTGGGGACCTGCCGGAGCTGGCCAGGGCTTGAGGTCCAATCGCGGGGCAAGCCCGCTCCCACGCCAGTCCTGTGGGAGCGGGCTTGCCCCGCGATTGTTTGCAACATCTGGTAACTGCTCGGCAGGTGAGCCAGAAAATGGGATTCACTACCATTCGCACCTCTCATATCAGCGAGGAGTGCCCCCCATGTTGCCCCGCAAACCCCTACTGGCCGCCCTGGCCCTCACGCTGTTCGGCGGCACCGCCCAGGCGGCGGACGAAGTGGTGGTGTACTCCTCGCGCATCGACGAGCTGATCAAGCCGGTGTTCGACGCCTATACCGCCAAGACCGGCGTCAAGGTCAAGTTCATCACCGACAAGGAAGCGCCGCTGATGCAGCGCATCAAGGCCGAGGGCCAGAACGGCGTGGCCGACCTGCTGCTCACCGTCGATGCCGGCAACCTCTGGCAGGCCGAGCAGATGGGCATCCTGCAGCCGATCAAGTCAGACATCATCGACAAGAACATCCCTGCGCAATACCGCGCCTCGTCCCACGACTGGACCGGCCTGAGCCTGCGTGCGCGGACCATCGTCTACTCCACCGAGCGCGTGAAACCTTCGGAGCTGAGCACCTACGAAGCCCTGGCCGACAAGCAGTGGGAAGGCCGCCTGTGCCTGCGCACGGCGAAGAAGGTCTACAACCAGTCGCTGACCGCCACGCTGATCCAGAACCACGGTGAGGCTGAAACCGAAAAACTGGTCAAAGGCTGGGTCAACAACCTGTCCACCGACGTGTTCTCCGACGACACCGCACTGCTCAATGCCATCGCCGCCGGCCAGTGCGACGTGGGCATCGTCAACACCTACTACTACGGCCGCCTGCACAAAGAGAAGCCTGACCTGCCAGTGAAGCTGTTCTGGCCAAACCAGGGCGACCGTGGCGTGCACGTCAACCTGTCGGGCATCGGCCTGACCAAGCATGCACCGCACCCGGAAGCGGCGAAAAAGCTGGTGGAGTGGATGACCGGCGAGGATGCGCAGAAACTGTTCGCCGACATCAACCAGGAGTTCCCGGCCAACCCCAAGGTAAAGCCTTCGGAAGAAGTGGCGGCCTGGGGCAGCTTCAAGGCTGACAGCATTCCGGTGGAAGTGGCCGGCAAGCGCCAGGCCGAGGCTATTCGCTTGATGGATCGGGCTGGCTGGAACTGAGTCCAACGCCTTATTCTTGAGCATTCATCGCGGGGCAAGCCCGCTCCCACGTGGCCCGTGGGAGCGGGCTTGCCCCGCGATGCTATGTCACTGCAGAAGAGATCCCCGCCTTGCCCCACGCCCCCCAACGCCGCTGGTACCCCCCGGTCTTTCTCATCGCCGCGCTGGTCCTGCTGCCGCTGAGCGTCCTGCTGCTGTCCTGGCAGACGGTCGACCTGCAGATCTGGTCGCACCTGCTCGACACCCAGATGAGCCGCCTGCTGGGCAACACCCTGACCCTGGTGCTGGGCGTCGGTGTCGGCGTGACTGTGGTGGGCGTAAGCCTGGCCTGGCTCACCAGCCTCTGCGAGTTCCCTGGGCGGCGCTGGCTGGATTGGGCGCTGATGCTGCCATTCGCCATCCCGGCCTATGTCCTGGCGTTCGTATTCGTTGGCCTGCTGGATTTCGCCGGCCCCGTGCAGAGCGCCCTGCGCGAAGTCTTCGGGCCGATGCGCCTGCCCCGGGTACGCTCCACCGGCGGGGTGATCACCGTGCTGGTGCTGGTGTTCTACCCCTACGTCTACCTGCTGGCGCGCACCGCGTTCATGGCCCAGGGCAAGGGCCTGATGGAGGCGGCGCGGGTGCTGGGGCTGTCGCCGTTGCAGGCGTTCTGGCGGGTGGCATTGCCCATGGCGCGGCCGGCCATCGGTGCGGGTATCGCCCTGGCGCTGATGGAGACACTGGCCGATTTCGGCGCGGTGTCGGTGTTCAACTTCGACACTTTCACCACCGCCATCTACAAGACCTGGTACGGCTTCTTCAGCCTGTCCAGCGCGGCGCAGCTGGCCAGCCTGCTACTGCTGGCAGTGATGCTGGTGCTGTACGGCGAGCGTCGTTCACGCGGCGCCAGCCGCAGTGGCAACGAACGGCCTCGGGGGCAGGCGCTCTATCATCTGCGGGGCATCAAGGCGTTCGCCGCCAGCAGCTGGTGCCTGCTGGTGTTCGCCTGCGCCTTCGTCATCCCGCTGCTGCAACTGCTGGTGTGGTGCTGGCAGCGAGGCCGGCATGACCTGGACGAGCGTTATCTCGGGCTGGTGCTGCATACCCTCTACCTGGGTGGCATGGCGGCGCTGATCACCGTCTGCGCCGCCTTGCTACTGGCCTTTGCCCGGCGCCAGGCGCCGACCACCGGCATCCGTGCCGGGGTCGGCCTGGCGAACCTGGGCTATGCCTTGCCGGGCTCGGTGTTGGCGGTGTCGATCATGCTGGCGTTCAGTTACCTCGACAATCAACTGGTGATTCCGTTTTCGCAATGGTTGGGCGGGGCGGGCAAACCGCTGCTGCTGGGCAGCCTGTCGGCGTTGCTGCTGGCCTACCTGGTGCGCTTCATCGCCGTCGCCTACGGCCCGCTGGAAAGCAGCCTGGAGCGCATCCGCCCGTCGCTGCCGGAGGCTTCACGCAGCCTTGGGGTCGCCGGGCCGAGATTGTTTTTCAAGGTGTATCTGCCGTTGCTGGTGCCGGGTGCCCTGAGCGCTGCGTTGCTGGTGTTCGTCGACGTGCTCAAGGAAATGCCGGCCACCCTGCTGATGCGCCCGTTCGGCTGGGACACCCTGGCCGTGCGGGTGTTCGAGATGACCAGCGAAGGCGAATGGGCGCGCGCCTCGTTGCCGGCGCTGAGCCTGGTGCTGGTCGGCCTGCTGCCGGTCATCGGTTTGATCCGCCGCTCGGCCCATCGTCCGGGGCAACCGCGCTGAGGGTGTCAGGCCGACTGCTTGCGGCTACAATGCGCGGCATTCGCAGCGGCGGCTCCTACAAGAACAGGTGATGACTGAACATCGCCGACTGCCGCCGCCTCGCCACGCCCGGAAGGAGAAACCCATGGGACAGCGTACGCCTCTGTATGACCTGCACCTGGCGCTCGGCGCCAAGACGGTCGATTTTGGCGGTTGGGACATGCCCCTGCACTACGGCTCGCAAGTCGAGGAGCACCATCAGGTGCGCAGTGACTGCGGGGTCTTCGATGTCTCCCACATGACCGTCATCGACATCGATGGCTGTGCCGCCACCCCTTGGCTGCAACATCTGCTGGCCAATGACGTGACCCGCCTCGATGCCCCCGGCAAGGCCCTCTACAGCCCGCTGCTGAACGCCGACGGCGGGGTTATCGACGACCTGATCGCCTACCGCACCGAGGACGGCTATCGCCTGGTGGCCAACGCGGCCACCCGCGACAAGGTGCAGGCCTGGCTGCAGGCGCACAGCGCCGGTTTCGCCATCAGTTTCAAGCTGCGCCCGGAGCTGGCGATCCTCGCCATCCAGGGCCCGCAAGCTCGCGAGAAGGTCGCAGCCCTGCTCAGCCCCGCGCGCGCGGCCCTGATCCGCGAGTTGCGCCCGTTCGAAGGCGTTGCCGAAGGTGACTGGTTCATCGCCCGCACCGGTTACACCGGCGAAGACGGCCTGGAGATCATCCTGCCCGGCGCGCAGGCCCCGGCGTTCTTCAACGACCTGGTGGGTGCCGGCATAGCCCCGAGCGGCCTGGGTGCCCGCGACACCCTGCGCCTGGAGGCCGGCATGAACCTCTATGGCCAGGACATCGACGAAGCCCACACTCCGCTGACCTCCAACCTGGGCTGGAGCATTGCCTGGGAGCCGGCCGGCCGTGACTTCATCGGCCGGGCCGGCCTGCTGGCGGAAATCGAGCAAGGTGTGCAGGAAAAACTGGTCGGCCTGGTGCTGGAAGAGCGCGGCGTGCTGCGCGCCCATCAGGTGGTCCGCGTGTCCGGGATTGGCGAAGGGGAGATCACCAGTGGTAGTTTCTCTCCTACGCTGAGCAAGTCCATTGCCCTGGCCCGCGTGCCCATTGCTACTGGCGAACGCGCCGAGGTGGAGATCCGCGGCAAGTGGTACCCGGTGCGGGTGGTCAAACCGACCTTCGTGCGCCACGGCAAGATCCTGATCTGACTAATTAAACGGCGGGCCAACCGCTGACCCAATCGAGGAATACAAGACTATGAGCCAAATCCCCGCCGACCTGCGTTTTGCCGAAAGCCATGAATGGGCCCGCCTGGAAGCCGACGGCACAGTGACCGTTGGTATCAGTGACCACGCCCAGCAAGCCCTGGGTGACGTGGTGTTCGTCGAGTTGGCCGAAGTCGGCAAGGTGTTCGCCGCAGGCGACGTTGCCGGCGTGGTCGAGTCGGTGAAGGCTGCCTCCGATATCTACGCCCCGATCGGTGGCGAAGTGATCGCGGTCAACGAAGAGCTGGCCGACAGCCCGGAGTTGCTCAACGAAGAGCCCTACGAATCCTGGATCTTCAAGCTCAAGCCAAGCAACCCGGCCGAGCTGGACAAGCTGCTGGATGCTGCCGGCTACAAGGCTGCCATCGGCGAGTAAGCCTCTGGGGGCGCCATGCGCCCCTATCGCGACACAAGGCCGCTCCTACAGAGGATCGCATTCTCCTGTAGGAGCGGCCTTGTGCCGCGAAAGGGCTGCGAAGCAGCCCCGGCTTTGTGCAAGTTTTCCCGCACCATCCCCGATCCCTTCCTAGACTTGTAAGTCTCCATGAGAACTGGTCCAGGAAGAGATCGTCGCCATGTCCCAGTCGCCGTCCCTGCATCAACTGCAAGCACCCAACCCATTCCTGAGTCGCCACCTGGGGCCCGATGCCCAGGAGCAGCAGGCCATGCTCGACGCCCTTGGCGTCGCCAGCCGCGGCGAGCTGATCGAGCAGACCGTGCCGCCCGGTATCCGCTTCAACCGCCCGCTCGACCTGCCGCCGGCCCTCGATGAACAGGCCGCCCTGGCCAAGCTCGCCGGCTACGCCGCGCAGAACCAGCTGTGGACCAGCCTGATCGGCATGGGCTACCACGCCACCGTCACCCCCACCGTCATCCTGCGCAACGTGCTGGAGAACCCGGGTTGGTACACCGCCTACACGCCCTACCAGCCCGAGATCGCCCAGGGGCGCCTGGAAGCGCTGCTGAACTACCAGCAGATGGTGATCGACCTCACCGGCCTGGCCCTGGCCAACGCCTCGCTGCTGGACGAGGCCACTGCCGCCGCCGAGGCCATGGCCCTGGCCAAGCGCGTGGCGCGCAGCAAGAGCAACGCGTTCTTCGCCGACCAGCATTGCCATCCGCAAACCCTGTCGGTACTCAAGACCCGCGCTGAAGGTTTCGGCTTCGAGCTGATCATCGACTCTGTGGATAACCTCGCCAGCCACCAGGTGTTCGGCGCGTTGCTGCAATACCCCGACACCCACGGCGAAGTGCGTGACCTGCGCCCGCTGATCGACCAGTTGCACGGCCAACAGGCCCTGGCCTGCGTCGCGGCGGATATCCTCAGCCTGGTGGTGCTCACCCCACCGGGCGAGCTGGGCGCCGACGTGGTGCTCGGGTCCACCCAGCGGTTTGGCGTGCCTATGGGCTTCGGTGGCCCCCACGCGGCCTATTTCGCCTGCCGTGACGACTACAAGCGGGCCATGCCCGGGCGCATCATCGGGGTGTCCCGCGATGCCCGTGGCAACACTGCGCTGCGCATGGCCCTGCAGACCCGCGAACAGCACATCCGCCGCGAGAAGGCCAACTCCAACATCTGCACCGCACAGGTGCTGCTGGCCAACATTGCCAGCTGCTACGCCGTCTACCACGGCCCCGAAGGCCTGCAACGCATTGCCCAGCGGGTGCACCGGCTGACCTTCATTCTGGCCGCCGGGCTGGAGAGCAAAGGCATCAAGCGCCTCAACCAGCACTTCTTCGACACCCTCACGCTGGACGTCGGCGGCACCCAGGCGGCGATCATCGAAAGCGCCGAGGCTGCCCGCATCAACCTGCGCATTCTTGGCCGTGGGCATCTGGGCGTGAGCCTGGACGAAACCTGCGACGAAGCCACGGTGCTCAAGCTGTTCGACATCTTCCTCGGCGTCGACCACGGCCTGGACATCGCCACCCTGGACCAGCAAGCCCTGCCCGAGGGCATCCCCGGCGCCCTGGTGCGGCGCACGCCGATCCTGCAGCACCCGGTGTTCAACCTGCACCACAGCGAAACCGAGATGCTGCGCTACCTCAAGCAGCTGGAGAACAAGGACCTGGCGCTCAACCAGTCGATGATTCCGCTGGGCTCCTGCACCATGAAGCTCAACGCCACCAGCGAGATGATCCCGATCACCTGGCCCTAGTTCGCCCTGCCGCACCCGTTCGCCCCGGCCGCCCAGGTGCAGGGCTACAAGGCGATGATCGACGAGCTGGAAAGCTGGTTGTGCGCCATCACCGGTTTCGACGCCATCTGCATGCAGCCCAACTCCGGCGCCCAGGGCGAGTACGCGGGGCTGATGGCGATCACCCGCTACCACCAGAGCCGCCACCAACCCAGGCGTACCCTGTGCCTGATTCCGTCCTCGGCCCACGGCACCAACCCGGCGTCGGCGCAGATGGCCGGCATGGAAGTGGTGATCGTCGAGTGCGACGAGCAGGGCAACGTCGACCTCGACGACCTCAAGGCCAAGGCCCAGGCCGCCGGCGAACGGCTGTCCTGCCTGATGATCACCTACCCCTCGACCCATGGGGTGTACGAGGAGGGCATCCGCGAGATCTGCGAGGTGATCCACCAGCACGGCGGCCAGGTGTACATGGATGGCGCCAACCTCAACGCCCAGGTTGGGCTGGCGCGCCCGGCCGACATCGGTGCCGACGTTTCGCACATGAACCTGCACAAGACCTTCTGCATCCCCCATGGCGGCGGTGGCCCGGGCATGGGGCCGATCGGCATCCGTGCGCACCTCAAGCCGTTCGTCGCCAGCCACCCGGTCGTGCCGGTGCCTGGGCTGGACCCGAACAACACGGCGGTGAGTGCCGCGCCGTGGGGCAGCGCCAGCATCCTGCCGATCAGCTGGATGTACATCGCCATGATGGGGCCACAGCTGGCCGATGCCAGTGAAGTGGCGATCCTGTCGGCCAACTACCTCGTCAGCCAGTTGCGCGATGCCTTCCCGGTGCTCTACAGCGGGCGCAACCAGCGGGTGGCCCACGAGTGCATCCTCGACCTGCGCCCGCTCAAGGCGCTGACTGGCATCAGCGAGGAAGACGTGGCCAAGCGCCTGATGGACTATGGCTTCCATGCCCCGACCATGTCGTTCCCGGTGCCGGGCACACTGATGGTCGAGCCTACCGAGAGCGAGTCGAAGGCCGAGCTGGACCGTTTTGTCGAGGCGATGCTGGCGATCCGCGCCGAGATTGCGCAAGTGCAGGACGGCAACTGGCCGGCCGAGGACAACCCGCTCAAGCATGCCCCGCACACCCTGGCCGACGTGCTGGCGCCGTGGAACCGGCCCTACAGCATCGAGCAGGGCATCGCCCCCAGCGCTCACGCGCGCCAGCATAAATACTGGCCGGCGGTGAACCGGGTCGACAATGTGTATGGGGACCGGAACCTGTTCTGTTCGTGTGTGCCGGTGGAGGCGTATCGCTGAAATTTCCCCCGCCCTGTGAAATCAACGATTTTGTGTTGCTTGTACTGGCCTCATCGCTGGCAAGTCGCAGCGGCGAACCGCAGCTCCCACAAGGTTTGCGCATGGCCTGGGCTGATGCGGTCGGGGTGGGAGCCGGCTTGCCGGCGATTGGGCTACACAGCAGCCTCCTGGATCACTCGGCTACGGCATTCTTGGCCAGGATTGCATTGGCCAGTTCCATGTCGCTGGCCTGCACGCCTGGGTTGTCGGCGCGAACCTGGTTGATGGCTGCTTCCAGGAACGGCCCGCGAATCGCACCGTCACTGGCGACGAAGCTGCCGGCGTCATCCTGGGCGGCGACGATCAGCTTGTGGTCCTTGAAGGTCAGGTAGGTCGAGGCAGTGGTGGCACCCGAGGAGATGATGTTGCGCCAGAACGTGTCGGCCATGGCAGAGCCAATGGGCAGCGCGAACAGGACGGTGGCTGCGATGGCTGTTTTGAAACGCATGATGAATCACCTCGGTCTTTGAGGGCTGTTTGAGATGCCCGTTGGATCATGCCTGCCCGGGCCAAGTTCCCGCTCACACAGGGGATTTCTCACTTATCCACAGACTCGCAGCACCTCCTCCAGGGTGGTCAGGCCCTGCTCGACGCGCTCCTGGCCGCAGCGTTGCAGGTCACGCAGGCCATCGGCCTGTGCCTGCCGGCGCAGGGCGGCCAGGTCGGCGCCTGGGGTGATCCGTTCACGCAGGCTGGCGCTTACCCTGAGCAACTCGAACAACCCTGTGCGGCCCTGGAAGCCGCTGCCCCGGCACTGGCGGCAGGGCTGCTCCTGCTGGGCGCTGTCGCGGCAGGCCGGGCACAGGGTGCGCACCAGGCGCTGGGCCAGCACGCCGATCAGCGTGGCCTTGATCAGGTAGTCGGCCACACCCAGTTCCTGCAGGCGGGTAATGGCACCGCAGGCATCGTTGGTGTGCAGGGTGGACAGCACCAGGTGCCCGGTCAGTGCCGCTTGCACGGCCACCTGCGCGGTCTCGGGGTCACGGATCTCACCGATCATGATGATGTCCGGGTCCTGGCGCAGCAGGGCGCGCACGCCGTCGGCAAAGTTCAGGTCCAGGCCCGGCTGGACCTGCAACTGATTGATGGCCGGTTCCAGGCGTTCGATGGGGTCTTCGATGCTGCACAGGTTCACCTGTGGTGTGGCCAGGTGCCTGAGGCTGGCATACAGCGTACTGGTCTTGCCCGAGCCGGTGGGCCCGGTGACCAGCAGGATGCCCTGGCGCTGGTGCAACAGCGCTTGCCACTGCTGCAGCAGCGAGCCGCCCAGCCCCAGGCGTTCGAGGGTGTCATGCCGTTGCCGAGGGTCGAACAGGCGCAGCACCAGCTTCTCGCCGAACGGCGTGGGCAGGGTGGAGAGCCGCAACTCGATGTCCGCCCCACCGGGTAGGCGGCTTTTAAGCCGGCCATCCTGGGGCCGGCGTTTCTCCGCCACGTTCATCCGCCCCAGGTGTTTCAGGCGGCTGACCATGGCCAGCGCAACCGCCGCCGGGAAGGCGTAGACCGCGTGCAGCAGGCCGTCGATGCGCAGGCGCAGGTGGCCCTGCGCCTGGCGCGGCTCCAGGTGGATGTCGCTGGCGCCTTGTTCGATGGCGTACTGCAGCATCCAGTCGACGATGTGCACGATGTGGGCGTCGTCGGCACTGGCTTGAGCATGGCCAGCGCCCAACTCCAGCAGTTGCTCCAGCTCGCCCAGGCGCGGCGATTGCTGCTGCCCGGCACCGTGCACCGAGTGGGCCAGGTCGTAGAAGGTCGTCGCCAGCTGACGCAGTTGCCTGGGGCTGGCCAGCACCCGGCGCACCCGCTTGCCAAGGCTCAGGGCAAGGTCGGCTTCCCACTCGCGCTGGTAGGGCTGGGCGCTGGCCACGGTAATGCTGCTGTCGTCGATGGCCACCGCAAGGATGCCGTGGCGCTGGGCGAATGCCGCAGAGACCAGGTTGCCGAGGCGGGCCAGGTCGATCTGCAGAGGGTCGATGTGCAGGAATGGCTGGCCAGCCTGATGCGCCAGCCAGCGGCAGAGGCTATCCAGCCCGAGGGTTTGGCCTGGGTGCAGTGGGTCTGGCAGGGCCAGGCCTGCAATCAGTTCCAGAGGATGGTCGGCGGGGTGGGCCCTTGCCCGTTCGAGTGCCTGCAGGGCATCGCTGGCGGTGATGCGCTGCTCGGCCAGCAGGGCGTCGAGCAGGCGGTTGAGGTCGAGGTCGTGGCTATCCTTGGCGAGCATGGCGGCGTCCTGGCCAGGTGAACGAAGGCCTGGAAAGGCTAGCCCGGGTGCCCCACCCTCGGTGCGGCAAAGGATTTCCGGATCTTGCCGCCGGCGGCCTTCAGCTTACTGCCGCGTGCGCCAGGCGCGGCAGGTTGTGCAGGCTGACTTCGGCGACGCAGACCAGGTTGCGCAACTTTTGCGCGATCACTTCGGCGCGGTGCCAGCTCAGGCCGCCGATACCGATCTGCACGTCGAGCAGGTCGTCGCACTGGCTCACTTGCACGCTGTGCGGGGTGAGAAATTGCAGCGCGAACAGGTTCAGCACCCGGCACAAGGTGTCCGGCTCGGCTTCGGCCTGCAGGTGGTAGTGCACGGTGCTGTGCGCGGCCGTGGCGGCCCAGGCGTCGGTGCGGGGCGAAGTGAGGGGGCGTTCGAGTGCGTTCATGCTGGGTCTCCGCGAAAGTGCAGAAATTCTTGCACGTTCGGCGGGGCATATTTTCGCTATGATTCGGCCATTTACGATTTTGACGAATTAATTAATTCGTTTTATCGCGCATTGGAGAATCAATCATGCAAAGCGAACTGGATGCCTATGACCGGCGCATTCTCGAGGTGCTGCAGGCGGACGCTTCATTGTCCAGCGCGCAGGTCGCCGAGCGGGTTGGCCTTTCGCAATCGCCCTGCTGGCGCCGTATCCAGCGTCTGAAAGAGGAGGGGGTGATCCGCGGCCAGGTGACCCTGCTGGATCGCAAGAAGGTGGGGCTCAATACGCAGATCTTCGCCGAGGTGAAGCTCAATGCCCACGGCCGCTCGAACTTCGCCGAGTTCACCGAGGCGATCCGCGGCTTCCCCGAGGTGCTGGAGTGCTACGTGCTGATGGGTTCGGTGGATTTCCTGCTGCGTATTGTCACCCCGGACATCGAAGCCTACGAACGATTCTTCTTCGAAAAGCTGTCGAATGTGCCGGGGATCCAGGAGGTCAATTCGATCGTGGCCTTGTCCGAGATCAAGTCCACGACCAGCCTGCCCTTAACGCGCTGAAGGCGACTTGAGCAGGTACTTCCAGGCGCGGTTCTGTTCGATGGCGCGGGCCTGCTCGATGCGTGCTTCCAGCAGCTCGTCCTTGTGCTCATCGACCAGCGCTTGCTCGGCCAGCTCATGCAGCTTGTTCAACTCACCGTACAAGCGGTCCTGCTGGGGCAGGTCGAGCACCTGGCGGGCATGGTGCATCCAGGCCTGTACCGACTCGATGCGCGGCAGCTGTTCGGCCAGGTCTTCCGGGCGCTGCACGTACAGCGGCAGCTTGAGGGCGCGGGCTTCTTCGCCGAGCAGGTGCTGCAGCCAGCTGGCCAGTTGCGCCTTGCCCTGGCGTTCGCCACGGCCTTTGCGCTCGACGGTCCAGGCACGGGCGGTCAGCCAGCGCGCGGTCTGCAGGGAGAACTGGCCCCAGCGCGGGTCTTCCAGCTCTTCAATGAACTGCTCGGGCGCGGCGCGGCGGATGTCTTCGTCCTCGTTGCCGGCCAGCACCAGCGGGCGCCAGTCTTCCAGCAGGGCATCTAGGCTGGCGCGCAGCTCGCGGGTGGCAGCGCGCGGCGCGGCCTGGCCCAGGCTGCCGGTGAGTGCGCGCAGTTCGGCCAGGCAGTGCACCCAGTCCTGCAGCAGGCGCCAATGGCCGGTGTGGCGGTACTGTTCGGCCAGGCGCTGGCTGCTGCCGAGCAATTGCCAGGCGAGGGCCGCGAAGGCGTCGTCTACCGGCATTTCGGCATCCAGCTCGGCGCTCGGCAGGTCCAGCTCGTAGCTGCCTTCGTCGAGCAGGCGGTAGCCGCGTTCGGCCTTGCTGACGTCACAGGGCATCAGTGGCAGCGTGGCGGCCAGTTCGGCGGCCAGCTCCAGCAGCGCTTCGGGCGCGCCTTCGCGCAGCTCGAGCTCCAGCTCGCAGATGGCTTCCTTGCGTTTGCCGGCGATCACGAAGCCTTGGTCCAGCGCCGCTTCGATCACCACCTTGGCCTTGCCACGGCCCCAGGAAATTTCCGCGTACTCGCGGGTGAAGTCGGTGGTGAACAACGGCTTGATGGTTTTCTTGTCGAGCTCGGCCAGTTGCTCGGGCCAGCAGCTGGCGTCGAGCTTCTTCAGGTCGAGCTTGACCTTGTCCAGCTGCCACTCGTGCTCGTTGCGCTCGGACAGGCCGGCCACGCTCTGGCCGCGGCACTTGAGGGTCTGGATGATCACCTCGCCGTCACGACGCAGGCGCAGGGCGACACGGGCGGCGGACAGCTCACGCTCGGGGGTGTCGAAATACTGATTGAGCAGTTCGCGGGTCTGCCAGCCGGACTTGTTGCGCTTTTTCAGCAACGGGTGCTCGCGCAGGGCGGCAAGGGTCTCGGGGCTGGCGCGGAGTTTGAGTTCGGTTTCTGTGTGCATCGCGGGCTCGGAAGGAGGGGACATCGTTGCCGGGCAGTCTACAGCACTTACGTCATGAATCATCGTGGGAGCGGGCTTGACCCGCGATAGATGGCACCGGCTGCGCCGGTATCGCGGGTCAAGCCCGCTCCCACGATGACTCCACGAATTGCCAAGTGAACGGCCTCCATTGCTATGATGCCCCATGCTTTTGAGGAGTCCGCGCATGCCGTTGCCGTCGCTGAAAGACCAGTTCGCCGCCCTGATCGCCGCCCCGTCGGTCAGTTGCACCCAGCCTGCGCTGGACCAGTCCAACCGCCCGGTCATCGACCTGCTGGCCGGTTGGCTGGGCGACCTGGGCTTCAACTGCGAGATCCAGCAGGTCAGCCCCGGCAAGTTCAACCTGCTCGCCAGCCGTGGCACCGGCCCGGGCGGGCTGGTGCTGGCGGGGCACAGCGACACCGTGCCCTACGACCCGCAGCTGTGGCAAAGCGACCCGCTGAAGCTGACCGAGGTCGATGGCCGCTGGGTCGGGCTGGGCAGCTGCGACATGAAGGGCTTCTTCGCCCTGGTCATCGACGCGGTGATTCCGCTGCTGGAGCACGACTTCAAGCAACCGCTGCTGATCCTCGCCACCTGCGACGAGGAGAGCTCGATGTCCGGCGCCCGCGCCCTGGCCGAAGCCGGCCAGCCGCTCGGTCGCGCGGCGGTGATCGGCGAGCCCACCGGGCTCAAGCCGATCCGCATGCACAAGGGCATCCTCATGGACCGCATCGACATCCTTGGGCGCAGCGGCCATTCGTCGGACCCATCGCTTGGCCACAGCGCCCTGGAGGCCATGCATGCGGTGATGGGCGAGCTGATGAGCCTGCGCCGCGGCTGGCAGGAAAAGTACCGCAATCCCCAGTTCACGGTGCCTACGCCAACCTTGAATTTCGGCTGCATCCACGGCGGCGACAACCCCAACCGGATCTGTGGCCAGTGCGCACTGGAGTTCGACCTGCGCCCGCTGCCGGGCATGGATGTCGAGCAGCTGCGTGCGGCCATTCGCGGCAAACTGGCGCCGCTGGCCGAGCGCCATGAGGTGCGCATCGACTACGCACCACTGTTCCCCGAGGTGCCGCCCTTCGAGCAGGCCGCCGACTGCGAACTGGTGCAACTGGCCGAACGCCTGACCGGCCATCGCGCCGAAGCGGTGGCCTTTGGCACCGAAGCGCCTTATCTTCAGCAGCTCGGCTGCCAGACCATCGTGCTCGGCCCGGGCGACATCGCCTGCGCCCACCAGCCTGGCGAGTACCTTGAAATGTCACGTATCGAGCCTACCGTGCGTCTATTGCGTGACCTGATCCGGCACTATTGCCTGAGCTAAACGTCCATTGAGCTGATTCGTTCCTGCCTAGAGGAGACCGCGCGTGACCGCAAGCCTGTTCCGACGATGACTTTCGAACGTTGTGCGCCTTTTCGTTCTCCGTTCACTTATCCACAGGCCTCGTCATGCCCGATTACGTCAACTGGCTGCGCCATGCTTCTCCCTACATCAACGCCCACCGCGATTGCACCTTCGTGGTCATGCTCCCGGGCGATGGTGTGGAACACCCGAACTTCGGCAATATCGTCCACGACCTGGTGCTGTTGCACAGCCTCGGCGTGCGGCTGGTACTGGTGCACGGCTCGCGCCCGCAGATCGAAAGCCGCCTGGCCGCTCGCGGCCTGACCCCGCACTACCACCATGGCCTGCGGATCACCGACGCGGCCACCCTCGACTGCGTGATCGATGCGGTCGGCGCCCTGCGCCTGGCCATCGAGGCGCGCCTGTCGATGGACATGGCGGCTTCGCCGATGCAGGGCTCGCGCCTGCGCGTGGCTTCCGGCAACCTGGTCACCGCGCGGCCGATCGGCGTGCTGGAGGGGGTCGACTACCACCACACCGGCGAAGTGCGCCGGGTCGACCGCAAGGGCATCAACCGCCTGCTCGACGAGCGCTCCATCGTGCTGCTGTCGCCGCTGGGCTACTCGCCGACCGGCGAGATCTTCAACCTGGCCTGTGAAGACGTGGCCACCCGCGCCGCGATCGAGCTGGGTGCCGACAAGCTGCTGCTGTTCGGCGCCGAACCCGGCCTGCTGGATGACCAGGGGCAACTGGTACGCGAACTGCGCCCGCAACACATTGCGCCGCACCTGCAGCGCCTGGGCAGCGATTACCAGGCTGAATTGCTGGACGCGGCCGCCGAGGCCTGCAAGGGCGGGGTGGCGCGCAGCCATATCGTCAGTTACGCCGAAGATGGCGCGCTGCTGACCGAGCTGTTCACCCGCGGTGGCGGCGGCACGCTGGTGTCCCAGGAGCAGTTCGAGGTGGTGCGCGAGGCGACCATCGACGATGTCGGTGGCCTGCTGGATCTGATCAGCCCGCTGGAAGAGCAGGGCATCCTGGTGCGCCGTTCGCGCGAGGTGCTGGAGCGGGAGATCGAGCAGTTCAGCGTGGTCGAGCGCGAGGGCATGATCATCGCCTGCGCGGCGCTGTACCCGATTGCCGATTCCGAGGCGGGGGAGCTGGCGTGCCTGGCGGTGAACCCTGAGTACCGGCATGGCGGGCGTGGCGACGAGCTGCTCGAACGCATCGAGGCGCGGGCTCGGCAGTTGGGGTTGAAGACCTTGTTCGTGCTGACGACCCGGACCGCGCACTGGTTCCGCGAGCGTGGCTTTGCGCCCTGTGGCGTGGAACAGCTGCCGGCGGCGCGGGCGTCGCTGTACAACTTCCAGCGTAATTCGAAGATTTTCGAGAAGCCGTTGTAGGCGCATGCTTGTTGGGGCCTTTTCGCGGGTGAACCCGCTCCCACAGGTTATGTGCAAGGCCTGTGGGGGCGGTAGTTCGCCGCTGCGATTTACCCGCGAAGAAAGCGTCGCTGCCGCCAATAAAAAACGCCGCCCCTGAGGGCGGCGTTTTCGTTTACACGGTATGCAGATACCAGTTGTACTCGAGGTCGGAGATCGAATGCTCGAACTCCTCCAGCTCGCTCTCCTTGCACGCGACGAAGATGTCGATGTACTTCGGATCGATGTACTTGTTGAGGATCTCGCTGTCGTCCAGCTCGCGCAGGGCATCGCGCAGGTTGTTCGGCAGGCTCTGCTCAAGTTGCTCGTACGAGTTGCCTTCGATCGGCTCACCCGGTTCGACCTTGTTGGTCAGGCCGTGGTGCACGCCGGCCAGCACGGCCGCCATCATCAGGTACGGGTTGGCATCGGCACCGGCGACGCGGTGTTCGATGCGCACCGAGTCCGGCGAACCTGTAGGGACGCGCAGGGCCACGGTGCGGTTGTCCAAGCCCCAGCTCGGCGCGTTGGGCACATAGAACTGCGCGCCGAAGCGGCGGTACGAGTTGACGTTGGGGCAGAGGAACGCCATCGAGGCGGGCAGGGTCTCGAGCACACCGCCGACAGCGTGACGTAGCGCGGCGTTCTGCTCGGGATCCTCGCTGGTGAAGATGTTGTTGCCATCTTTGTCCAGCACGGAGATGTGTACATGCAGGCCGTTGCCTGCCTGGCCCGGGTAGGGCTTGGCCATGAAGGTGGTGTCCATTTCATGGTCGTAGGCGATGTTCTTGATCAGCCGCTTGAGCAGCACCGCGTAGTCACAGGCCTTGAGCGGGTCGGCAACGTGATGCAGGTTGACTTCGAACTGTGCCGGGGCGCTTTCCTTGACGATCGCGTCGGCCGGGATGCCCTGCTCTTTCGCGCCTTCGAGGATGTCCTGCAGGCAGTCGGCGTATTCGTCGAGGTCGTCGATCAGGTACACCTGGGTCGACTGCGGGCGCTTGCCCGAAATCGGCGAGCGTGGCGGCTGCGGGCGGCCGTTCACGTTCTCCTGGTCGATCAGGTAGAACTCCAGCTCGAACGCGGCGCAGATGGTCAGGCCCATGTCGGTGAACTTGCTCACCACCTGGCGCAACACTTCACGCGGGTCGGCGAAGAACGGCTCGCCTTCGAGTTCGTGCATGGTCATCAGCAGTTGCGCGGTAGGGCGCTTCTGCCAGGGCTCGTTGCACAGGGTGTCGGGGATCGGGTAGCAGATGCGGTCGGCATCACCGATGTCCAGGCCGAGGCCGGTGCTTTCGACGGTCGAACCGTTGATGTCGAGGGCGAAGAGGGAGGCCGGCAGGTTGATGCCTTTCTCGTAAACCTTGTGCAGGCTCGTGCGCTCGATGCGCTTGCCACGAACCACACCATTCATATCTGCAATCAGAAGGTCAACGTAGAGAACCTCAGGATGTTCCTTAAGGAACGCGTTCGCTTCGTTAAGCTGAACGGCACGCGGGGGTACCGACATGATGCAACACCTTTGTTGTTAAAAATATCAATCAAGGGGGGCTTGCAACCCCAGTCAATCGGAAAGACCGGGTTAAGTCAAGCCAGCCCCATGATGCCCTGAAATGGCACGTCTACGGCAGATTTGCTGCATATCGGGGCGTGCCATTATCCGCTATTTTCGTGCCGAAGGGTTATCCAGAGCGGGCCGTGTTTTATTTTTTACGGAGGAGTTGTGTAAAAAAATGAACAAGGCTAAGCTCGGTCACAACCCAGAACACAATAATACGAGGGTCACATGGTCCGCCTGTCGAGACCTGCCAGCACTGCATGCACGGTGCGCTCAGGTACATCTCCCGGTTACCGTCCGATCATTGCACGCCTGCAACAGTGGGTGGCTGCAGTGGCCGCAATAATTGACGGTTCGCACAAAAAAACCATGCCTCGTAACGCGTTACTGCACGCCTTCCTTTCTATCTGCCCTTTGCTTTCACCACGGAGCCACTCTTATGGAGTGTATCCACTGGCGTCCTGCGCGCAGGTTTTTGCTTTAGCCAGGCACTCCATCCAGAATCAAGGCGCGGGCCTGTCCAGGCCCCTCGGCGCTGTGTGCGCCGACTTTGACCGACGCCAGGCGTCAATGGCAGCCGGTTCCCTGCAACCGGGCCACATTACCTCCTGAGGTATTTATGAGTAACAACCTCGACCAGCTCACCGATTGGTTGAAAGAGCACAAGATCACCGAAGTGGAATGCCTGATCAGCGACCTGACCGGCATCACCCGCGGCAAGATCTCGCCCACCAACAAGTTCATCGCCGAAAAAGGCATGCGCCTGCCCGAGAGCGTGCTGCTGCAGACCGTGACCGGCGATTACGTCGACGACGACATCTATTACGAACTGCTCGACCCGGCCGACATCGACATGATCTGCCGCCCCGACGAGAACGCGGTGTTTCTCGTGCCCTGGGCCATCGAGCCGACCGCCCAGGTGATCCACGACACCTACGACAAGAAGGGCAACCCGGTCGAACTGTCGCCGCGCAACGTGCTCAAGAAAGTCCTCAAGCTCTACGCCGACAAGGGCTGGCAGCCGATCGTCGCGCCAGAGATGGAGTTCTACCTGACCAAGCGCAGTGAAGACCCGGACTTCCCGCTGCAGCCGCCGGTAGGCCGCTCCGGCCGCCCGGAAACCGGCCGCCAGTCGTTCTCGATCGAGGCCGCCAACGAATTCGACCCGCTGTTCGAGGACGTCTATGACTGGTGCGAACTGCAGCAGCTGGACCTCGACACCCTGATCCACGAAGACGGCACCGCGCAGATGGAAATCAACTTCCGTCACGGCGACGCCCTGCACCTGGCCGACCAGATCCTGGTGTTCAAGCGCACCATGCGCGAAGCGGCGCTCAAGCACAACGTGGCCGCCACCTTCATGGCCAAGCCGATGACCGGCGAGCCGGGCAGTGCCATGCACCTGCACCAGAGCGTGGTCGATGCCGCCACCGGCAAGAACATCTTCTCCAATGCCGATGGCAGCATGAGCGAGCTGTTCCTCAACCACATCGGCGGCCTGCAGAAATTCATCCCCGAGGCGCTGCCGCTGTTCGCCCCCAACGTCAACTCGTTCCGCCGCTTCCTGCCGGACACCTCCGCGCCGGTGAACGTCGAGTGGGGTGAAGAGAACCGCACCGTCGGCTTGCGCGTGCCGGATGCCGGCCCGCAGAACCGCCGGGTCGAGAACCGCCTGCCGGGCGCCGACGCCAACCCGTACCTGGCCATCGCCGCCAGCCTGCTGTGCGGCTACATCGGCATGGTCGAAGGCATCCAGGCCAGCGCGCCGGTACAGGGGCGCGGCTACGAACGCCGCAACCTGCGCCTGCCGCTGACCATCGAGGATGCCCTCGAACGCATGGAAATCAGCCGGGCACTGGAGCAGTACCTGGGCAAGAAATTCATTACCGGCTACGTCGCCACCAAGCGCGCCGAGCATGAAAACTTCAAGCGCGTCATCAGCTCCTGGGAGCGAGAGTTCCTGCTGTTTGCTGTGTGATCAACCCTGAGGCCGCCCAAGGCGCGGCCACCGGACCATGGAGAAGCACATGAGCGTCAACAACCCGCAAACCCGTGAATGGCAGACCCTGAGCGGCGAGCACCACCTTGCACCTTTCAGCGACTACAAGCAGCTGAAGGAGAAGGGGCCGCGCATCATCACCAAGGCGCAGGGCGTGCATTTGTGGGACAGCGAGGGCCACAAGATCCTCGACGGCATGGCCGGCCTGTGGTGCGTGGCGGTGGGCTATGGCCGTGAAGAACTGGTGCAGGCGGCAGAAAAGCAGATGCGCGAGCTGCCGTACTACAACCTGTTCTTCCAGACCGCCCACCCGCCCGCGCTGGAGCTGGCCAAGGCGATCACCGACGTGGCCCCTGAGGGCATGACCCATGTGTTCTTCACCGGCTCCGGCTCCGAAGGCAACGACACCGTGCTGCGCATGGTCCGCCACTACTGGGCGCTCAAGGGCAAGCCGCACAAGCAGACCATCATCGGCCGCATCAACGGCTACCACGGCTCCACCTTCGCCGGCGCGTGCCTGGGCGGCATGAGCGGCATGCACGAGCAGGGCGGCCTGCCGATCCCGGGCATCGTGCACATTCCTCAGCCGTACTGGTTCGGTGAGGGCGGCGACATGACCCCGGACGAATTCGGGGTATGGGCGGCCGAGCAGTTGGAGAAGAAAATCCTCGAAGTCGGCGAAGACAACGTCGCCGCCTTCATCGCCGAGCCGATCCAGGGCGCCGGCGGCGTGATCATTCCGCCAGAGACCTACTGGCCGAAGGTCAAGGAGATCCTGGCGAAGTACGACATCCTGTTCGTCGCCGACGAAGTGATCTGTGGCTTCGGGCGTACAGGCGAGTGGTTCGGCTCCGACTACTACGACCTCAAGCCCGACCTGATGACCATCGCCAAGGGCCTGACCTCCGGTTACATCCCCATGGGCGGTGTGATCGTGCGTGACAAAGTGGCCAAGGTGATCAGCGAAGGCGGCGACTTCAACCACGGCTTCACCTACTCCGGCCACCCGGTGGCGGCCGCGGTGGGCCTGGAAAACCTGCGCATCCTGCGCGACGAGCACATTGTCGAGAAGGCGCGCACGGAAGTGGCACCCTACTTGCAAAAACGACTGCGTGAGCTGCAGGACCACCCACTGGTGGGCGAAGTGCGCGGCCTGGGCCTGCTCGGCGCGATCGAACTGGTCAAGGACAAGGCCACCCGCAGCCGTTTCGAGGGCAAGGGTGTGGGCATGGTCTGTCGCAACTTCTGCTTCGAGAACGGCCTGATCATGCGCGCCGTGGGCGACACCATGATCATCGCCCCGCCGCTGGTGATTACCCATGCCGAGGTGGACGAGCTGGTGGAAAAGGCGCGCAAGTGCCTGGATTTGACGTACGAAGCGATCAAATGACGGTCTGCTAGGCTGGCGAGGTGACATTAAGTCATTACAAGGCTCTGGTTGTGTTGAAACAGCGCCTTGTAACTTGCCAGACTAACGGCTGTTTCAGTCGCCCAGCGCGTGCACCGTGGGCCCTGGCTGCTGAACAGATGGCTTGATAATAAATTCTGGAGCATTACGCATGAAGAAATTGGGCAAGACGCTGCTGGCCGCCGCCCTGATGGGTGCCGTGGCGACCGCTGTTCAGGCTGATGACAAAGTGCTGCACGTCTACAACTGGTCGGACTACATCGCCCCGGACACCGTGGCCAACTTCGAGAAGCAGACCGGCATCAAGGTCGTCTACGACGTCTTCGACAGCAACGAAACCCTCGAGGCCAAGCTGCTGGCGGGCAAGTCGGGCTACGACATCGTCGTGCCGTCCAACAACTTCCTGGCCAAGCAGATCAAGGCTGGCGTCTACCAGGAGCTGGACCGTTCCAAGCTGCCCAACTGGAAAAACCTCGACCCGGCCCTGCTCAAGGCCGTCGGTGACGCCAGCGACCCGGGCAACAAGTTCGCTTTCCCGTACATGTGGGGCTCCATCGGCATCGGCTACAACCCGGAGAAGGTCAAGGCCGCGCTGGGCGTGGACAAGATCGATTCGTGGGACGCCGTGTTCAAGCCTGAGAACATCGAAAAACTCAAAAGCTGCGGCGTGAGCTTCCTCGATGCACCGACCGAGATGATCCCGGCCGCGCTGCACTACCTGGGCAAGCCAAGCGACAGCACCAAGAAGGAAGACCTGAAGGCCGCCGAGGACCTGTTCCTCAAGATCCGCCCTTCGATCACCTACTTCCACTCCTCCAAGTACATCTCGGACCTGGCCAACGGCAACATCTGCGTGGCCGTGGGTTACTCGGGTGACCTGGAGCAGTCCAAGGCCCGTGCCCACGAGGCCGGCGACAAGGTCAAGCTGAGCTACACCATTCCCAAGGAAGGTGCCGGCACCTTCTACGACATGGTCGCCATTCCGAAGGACGCCGAGAACGTCGAAGCGGCCTACAAGTTCATGGACTACCTGCTGCAACCGGAAGTCATGGCCGGCATTACCAATGCCGTGCGCTTCCCGAACGGCAACAAGGCGGCCACCCAGTTCGTGGACAAGGACATCACCAGCGACCCGGCCATCTACCCGTCCGATGAAGTGAAGGCACAGTTGTACGCCATCAAGGCGCCGGAGAAGGCTGCCCAGCGCGACATCACCCGTAGCTGGACCAAGATCAAGTCGGGCAAGTAAGCCCGATGCGGGACCCTCTGGGCCGGGCCTTTGCGGCCCAGAGGCAGCTTTAGGCAAATAAGTTTGCGGCATCGAAGCCGTGAAGGTAAGTTGCGCGCCGGTTTTGCGTGAGCGGCCAGGTTTTCCGCCCGCAAAGGCACTGATTGTAAGGAGCCCCCACTTGTCTATTTCTGTATTGCGCAAGGCCTTGATGGCCGGAGCGGGCCTGACGCTGGCTTGCAGCGTCCAAGCGGCGCCCACGGTGCATATCTACAACTGGTCCGACTACATCGGGCCGACCACCCTCGCGGATTTCGAGAAAGAAACCGGTATCAAGCCGGTGCAGGACGTGTTCGACTCCAACGAAACCCTGGAAGGCAAGCTGCTGGCCGGCAAGACCGGCTATGACGTGGTCGTGCCGTCCAACCATTTCCTCGGCAAGCAGATCAAGGCGGGCGCGTTCCAGAAGCTCGACAAGGGTCTGCTGCCCAACTATGCCAACCTCGACCCGGCGCTGATGAAGCGCCTCGAGAAGAACGACCCGGGCAATCAGTACGCCGTGCCCTACCTGTGGGGTACCAACGGCATCGGCTACAACGTCGAGAAGGTCAAGGCGGTGCTGGGCACCGACAAGATCGACTCCTGGGCCGTGCTGTTCGAACCCGAGAACATGAAGAAGCTCAGCAAGTGCGGCGTGGCCTTCCTCGACTCGGCCGACGAGATGCTCCCGGCGGTGCTCAACTACATGGGCCTGAGCCCCAACAGCACCGACCCTGAAGACTACAAGAAGGCCGAGGCCAAGCTGTTGGCCGTGCGCCCCTACGTGACCTACTTCCACTCTTCGAAATACATCACCGACCTGGCCAACGGCGACATCTGCGTCGCGGCAGGCTTCTCCGGTGACGTGTTCCAGGCCAAGGCCCGTGCTGCTGAAGCGAAGAAGGGCGTGAACCTGGCCTACGCAATCCCGAAAGAAGGCGGCAACCTCTGGTTCGATGTGCTGGCGATCCCCAAGGACGCCAAGAACTTCAAAGAGGCCCACGCCTTCATCAACTATTTGCTGAAGCCTGAGGTTATCGCCCAGGTCAGTGATTACGTCGGTTACGCCAACCCGAACCCCAAGGCTGGCGACCTGATGGACCAGGCCGTGAGGACTGACGCCGCGGTTTACCCACCGCAGGAAGTGCTGGACAAGATGTTCGTCAACGCAGAGTTGCCACCCAAGGTGCAGCGCCTGATGACCCGTAGCTGGACCAAGGTCAAGTCGGGCAAGTAACAACAATCCAGGCCCGTCACGGCCCCTGTAGCAACAGGCCGTGTGGGCATATAAATCTTGTTGGGAGTTTCACTCATGGCAGTTGCCTCCGGTGCCTATAAGAAAGCCCTCGAGGGTGGCCAGCAACCCAAGCAGGTGCTGGTCAAGATCGACCGGGTCACGAAGAAGTTCGACGAAACCATAGCCGTGGACGATGTGTCCCTGGAAATCCGCAAAGGCGAGATCTTCGCCCTGCTGGGTGGCTCCGGTTCCGGTAAATCGACCCTGCTGCGCATGCTCGCCGGCTTCGAGCGCCCGACCGAGGGGCGGATCTTCCTCGACGGTGTCGACATCACCGACATGCCGCCCTACGAGCGGCCGATCAACATGATGTTCCAGTCCTACGCGCTGTTCCCGCACATGACCGTGGCGCAGAACATCGCCTTCGGCCTGCAGCAGGACAAGATGCCCAAGGCCGAGATCGACGCCCGCGTGGCCGAGATGCTCAAGCTGGTGCACATGACCCAGTACGCCAAGCGCAAGCCGCACCAGCTTTCCGGTGGCCAGCGCCAGCGTGTGGCCCTGGCCCGTTCGCTGGCCAAGCGCCCCAAACTGCTGCTGCTCGACGAACCGATGGGCGCGCTGGACAAGAAGCTGCGCTCGCAGATGCAACTGGAACTGGTGGAGATCATCGAGCGCGTGGGCGTGACCTGCGTGATGGTGACCCACGACCAGGAAGAGGCCATGACCATGGCCCAGCGCATCGCCATCATGCACCTGGGCTGGATTGCCCAGATCGGCAGCCCGATCGACATCTATGAAACCCCGACCAGCCGCCTGGTTTGCGAGTTCATCGGCAACGTCAACCTGTTTGAAGGTGAAGTGGTCGAAGACGCCGAAGGCCACGCCGTCATTGCCAGCCCGGAGCTGGAGCGCAAGATCTACGTCGGCCACGGCATCACCACTTCGGTGGAAGACAAGCACATCACCTACGCCCTGCGCCCGGAGAAACTGCTGGTCACCACCACGCAGCCAACCTGCGAGCACAACTGGTCGCGTGGCAAGGTTCACGACATCGCCTACCTCGGTGGCCACTCCGTGTTCTACGTCGAGCTGCCCAGTGGCAAGGTCGTCCAGTCGTTCGTCGCCAACGCCGAGCGTCAGGGCACCCGCCCTACCTGGGGTGACGAAGTGTACGTGTGGTGGGAAGACGACAGCGGCGTGGTACTGCGGTCATGAAACTGCGCAAGCTCAAGCGAGCCTTCCAGCGCCTGACCCCGGAGGGGCGGCACCTGGTGATCGGCGTGCCGTTCATCTGGCTGTTCCTGTTCTTCATGCTGCCGTTCTTCATCGTGTTGAAGATCAGCTTCGCCGAAGCCGACGTGGCGATCCCGCCCTACACCGAGATCTACACCTATCTCGAAGGCAAGGTGCAGCTGGTGCTGAACCTGGCCAACTATGGCCTGCTCACCGAGGACGAGCTGTACATCTCGGCCTACCTCGGTTCGTTGAAGGTCGCCCTGTTCAGCACCCTGCTGTGCCTGCTGATCGGCTACCCGATGGCCTATGCCATCTCCAAGGCCAAGAAGGAGTCGCAGACCGTCCTGCTGCTGCTGATCATGATGCCGACCTGGACCGCGATCCTGATCCGCGTCTACGCCTGGATGGGCATCCTCAGCAACAACGGGCTGCTCAACAGCTTCCTCATGTGGCTGGGGCTGATCGACCAGCCGTTGCAGATCCTCAACACCAACCTGGCGGTGTATATCGGCGTGGTCTATTCGTACCTGCCGTTCATGATCCTGCCGCTGTACGCCAACCTGGTTAAGCACGACGAAAGCCTGCTCGAGGCAGCATCGGACCTGGGTTCGAGCACCTTCAACAGCTTCTGGAAGATCACCGTGCCGCTGTCCAAGAACGGCATCATCGCCGGTTGCATGCTGGTGTTCATCCCGGTGGTGGGCGAGTTCGTGATTCCTGAACTGCTCGGCGGCCCGGAAACCCTGATGATCGGCAAGGTGCTGTGGCAGGAGTTCTTCAACAACCGTGACTGGCCGGTAGCGTCCGCGCTGGCAGTGGTGATGCTGGCGATCCTGATCGTGCCCATCCTGCTGTTCAACCGCAGCCAGGCCAAAGAGATGGAGGGTCGGGCATGAAACGCTTCAGTTTCTCCAACCTGATGCTGATCGTCGGCTTGCTGTTCATCTACCTGCCGATGCTGATCCTGGTGATCTACTCGTTCAACGCCTCCAAACTGGTGACGGTGTGGGGCGGCTGGTCGGTGAAGTGGTACGTCGGCCTGCTCGACAACAGCCAGCTGATGGGCTCGGTGATGCGCTCGCTGGAGATCGCCTGCTACACGGCGGTTGCCGCCGTGGCACTGGGCACCCTGGCGGCCTTCGTGCTGACCCGGGTCACCCGCTTCAAGGGCCGCACGCTGTTCGGTGGCCTGGTCACCGCGCCGCTGGTGATGCCCGAGGTGATTACCGGTCTGTCGCTGTTGCTGCTGTTCGTGGCCATGGCGCAGATGATCGGCTGGCCCCAGGAGCGTGGCATCGTCACCATCTGGATCGCCCACACCACGTTCTGCGCCGCCTATGTGGCGGTGGTGGTGTCGGCGCGCCTGCGTGAGCTGGACCTGTCGATCGAAGAAGCGGCCATGGACCTGGGTGCCAAGCCGTGGAAGGTGTTCTTCCTGATCACCATCCCGATGATCGCGCCATCGTTGGCGGCGGGCGGCATGATGTCGTTCGCCCTGTCGCTGGACGACCTGGTGCTGGCCAGCTTCGTGTCCGGCCCCGGCTCGACCACGCTGCCGATGGAAGTGTTCTCGGCCGTGCGCCTGGGCGTGAAGCCCGAGATCAACGCCGTGGCCAGCCTGATCCTGCTGTCGGTGTCGCTGGTGACCTTCCTGGTCTGGTACTTCAGCCGCCAGGCCGAAGAACGTCGCCGCAAGGCGATCCAGCAGGCCATCGAGGAAGGCGCCGCGGCCAACGTTTCGCAGCCGCAGGTGCGTCGCCCGTCCCAGGCTACCGCGCAGGCCTGAGCCAGCCCATCGCGGGGCAAGCCCGCTCCCACATCGAGATCACCTCGATGGGGAGCGGGCTTGCCCCGCGGTTGCATTCCAACCCTCCAGTACCCTGCTTCAACCCGCCTCGCTTTCTCGTCTCTATATCAATGCCGTTTGTCGATCCCTGATCTACGCTTCTCCCACGCGTCGTACAAACCATTCGTACAAGCGAGGAGCCTGCATGACGGTATCGCATCCGATCATGGTCGGTGGCCTGGGGCTGTTGTTGATGCTTTCGGGCTGTGACAAGGAAGAAGCCGCCCCGGTATTGCCCAGGGTTGCGGTGCAACAAGTCCAATCTACCGATTTCGCCGCCCGGGTCACCCTCACCGGCGATGTGCAGGCGCGGGTTCAGACCGACCTGTCGTTTCGCGTGGGCGGCAAGATCATTTCCCGCAGCGTCGATGTCGGCGACCACGTCAAGGCCAACCAGGTGCTCGCGCGACTGGACCCGAAAGACCTGCAGAACACCGTCGACTCGGCCAAGGCCGAGGTGTTCGCCGAACAGGCGCGGGTGACCCAGAGCAGCGCCGCGTTCGTCCGCCAACAGAAGCTGCTGCCCAAGGGCTATACCAGCCAGAGCGAATACGATTCCGCCGAAGCCGCCCTGCGCAGCAGCCAGAGCGCGCTCAAGGCGGCCCAGGCGCAGTTGGCCAATGCCAACGAGCAGCTGGGCTATACCGCCCTGGTGTCCGAGGCCGATGGCGTGATCACCGCGCGCCAGGCCGAAGTGGGGCAGGTGGTGCAGGCGACCATGCCGATCTTCAGCCTGGCGGTCGACGGCGACCGCGACGCGGTGTTCAACGTGTACGAATCCCTGCTGGTCAAGCCGCCCAGCGACGAAGGCGTGGTGGTCAGCCTGCTGGACAATCCGGCGGTGAAGGCCGAAGGCCGGGTTCGCGAGATCACCCCGACAGTGTCCGCCGAAAGCGGCACGGTGCAGGTCAAGGTGGCCCTGCGCAACGTGCCGGCCGGCATGCAACTGGGCTCGCCGGTGACCGCCACCGGCAACGCCCAGGGCCGGCCGAGCATCGAGTTGCCCTGGGCCGCGCTGACCAAGGCGCTGCATGAGCCCGCGGTGTGGGTGGTGGGCGAGGGCGACAAGGTCGAGCTGCGCAAGGTCCAGGTGGCGCGCTATCTCACCGGCAAGGTGGTGATCGCCGACGGTATCAAGGGCGGCGAGACCGTCGTGGTGGGTGGCGGGCAGTTGCTGCACCCCGGCATGCAGGTCGTGAAAGTCACCGCCAAGGACGGAGGGACCGCGCCATGAAACGCCCATTGTCGATTCTCTGCGCCAGCCTGTTGCTCGGTGCCTGCGGCGGTGAAGAGATGGCGCCGGAGATGATCCGCCCCGTGCTGTCGACGCTGGTCGAGCCGCAAGTGCAATCGCAACTGGGGCGTTTCGCCGGCACCATCCAGGCGCGCTACGAAAGCACCCTCGGCTTTCGCGTGTCTGGCCGTATCGCCCGGCGCTGGCTGGATGTCGGTGCCCGGGTGAAGCCCGGCGATACCCTGGCCACCCTCGACCCTACCGATCAACAGAACCAGCTGCGCGCCGCCGAAGGTGACCTGGCCAAGGTCCAGGCGCAGTGGATCAACGCCCAGGCCAACGCACGCCGCCAGCAGCAGCTGTACGACCGTGGCGTGGGCGCCCAGGCCCAGCTGGACATCGCCCAGACCGACCTGAAGACCACCAGCGCGGCGCTGGAGCAGGCACGCTCGGCGGTGAGCCAGGCTCGCGACCAGTTGGACTACAGCACCCTGCGCACCGACCATGCCGCCGTGGTCACCGCCTGGCAGGCCGAAGCCGGGCAGACCGTCAGCGCGGGCCAGGCCGTGGTCACCCTGGCACGCCCGGACGTCAAGGAAGCGGTGATCGACCTGCCGATCCCCCTGGCCGAGCAGTTGACCAAGACCCTGACCTTCACCGTGGCCTCGCAGCTCGACCCGAGCATCAACACCACCGCCACCTTGCGCGAGCTCGAGCCCCAGGCCGACGCCACCACCCGCACCCGGCGTGCCCGGCTGACCCTGGCCAGCACCCCGGATGCGTTTCACCTGGGCACCGCGATCAGCGTCACGCTGAGTTCGGCGGTGAGCCCGCGCAGCGAGCTGCCACTGACCGCGCTGCTCGAACGCGATGGCAAGACCCAGGTGTGGGTCGTCGACCCGCAACAGAAAACCGTGGCCACCCGTGACGTCGCGCTGCTCGAACGCACCGCCGACCGTATCGTCCTTGCGTCTGGCGTGCAGCCCGGGGAGCGAGTGGTGACTGCCGGTGTGAACAGCCTCAAGCCTGGCCAGAAAGTGACCTTCGACGAGGACCCGCAATGAAAGGAAGCTTCAACCTCTCGGAGTGGGCCCTCAAGCACCAGTCCTTCGTCTGGTACCTGATGTTCGTCGGCGTGCTGATGGGCATTTTCTCGTACTTCAACCTGGGCCGTGAGGAAGACCCCTCCTTCACCATCAAGACCATGGTGATTCAGAGCCGCTGGCCGGGTGCGACCCAGGACGAAACGCTCTACCAGATCACCGACCGCATCGAGAAGAAGCTCGAAGAACTCGACTCGCTCGACTACGTGAAGAGCTACACCCGCCCTGGCGAGTCCACGGTCTATGTCTACCTGCGCGACACCACCAAGGCCAAGGACATTCCCGAAATCTGGTACCAGGTGCGCAAGAAGATCCAGGATATTCGCGGGCAGTTCCCCCAGGGCATCCAGGGCCCGGCCTTCAACGACGAGTTCGGCGACGTGTTCGGCTCGATCTACGCCTTCACCGCCGACGGCCTGACCCTGCGCCAGTTGCGCGACTATGTGGAGGTGGCCCGCGCCGAAGTCCGCGAGGTGCCCAACATCGGCAAGATCGAGCTGATCGGCACCCAGGACGAGGTGCTGTACCTGAACTTCTCGACCCGCAAGCTGGCGGCCCTGGGCATCGACCAGCGCCAGGCCATGCAGGCCCTGCAACAACAGAACGCGGTGACCCCGGCCGGGGTGATCGAGGCGGGGCCGGAACGCATCTCGGTGCGCACAACCGGGCAGTTCGCCTCGGAGAAGGACCTGGAAACGGTGAACTTGCGCATCAACGACCGGTTCTTCCGTCTGGCGGACATCGCCGACATCGAGCGCGGCTACGTCGACCCGCCTGCGCCGATGTTCCGCTACAACGGCCAGACCGCCATCGGCCTGGCGATCGGCATGAAGGCCGGCAGCAACATCGAGGTGTTCGGCGCGGCGCTGAAAGAGAAGATGGACAAGGTGGTGCGCGACTTGCCGGTCGGCGTGGGCGTGCACAACGTGTCCGACCAGGCCGTGGTGGTCAAGCAGGCGGTCGGCGGCTTCACCAGCGCGCTGTTCGAGGCCGTGGTGATCGTGCTCGCCGTGAGCTTCGTCAGCCTCGGCATACGCGCGGGGCTGGTGGTGGCCTGCTCGATTCCGCTGGTGCTGGCCATGGTCTTCGTGTTCATGGAGTACAGCGACATCACCATGCAGCGGATCTCGCTCGGCGCGCTGATCATCGCCCTGGGCCTGCTGGTGGACGATGCGATGATCACCGTCGAGGTAATGGTCACGCGGCTGGAGATGGGCGAGACCAAGGAGCAGGCGGCCACGTTCGCCTACACCTCGACGGCCTTCCCGATGCTGACCGGCACCCTGGTGACGGTGGCCGGTTTCGTGCCGATCGGCCTCAACGCCAGCTCCGCGGGCGAGTACACCTATACCCTGTTCGCGGTGATCGCCGTGGCCCTGATCGTGTCCTGGGTGGTGGCGGTCTTCTTCGCCCCGGTGCTCGGCGTACACATCCTCAACAGCAAGGTAAAGGCCCACGAGGCCAAGCCCGGGCGCCTCGACCGGGCGTTCGAGGGCGGGTTGCTGTGGTGCATGCGCAATCGCTGGCTGACCATCATCGGCACCATCGTCCTGTTCGCCTTGGCGCTTTTCTGCATGCGTTTCGTGCAGAACCAGTTCTTCCCGTCCTCGGACCGCCCGGAAATCCTCGTCGACCTCAACCTGCCGCAGAATGCCTCGATCGAGGAGACGCGCAAGGTGGTCGACCGCCTGGAGGCCAGGATCAAGGACGACCCGGACCTGGTGCGCTGGAGCACCTACATCGGCCAGGGCGCGATTCGTTTCTACCTGCCCCTCGACCAGCAGTTGCAGAACCCCTACTACGCCCAGCTGGTGATCGTCAGCAAGGGCTTCGAAGAGCGCCAGGGCATGATGGATCGCCTGCAGAAGCTGCTGCATGAGGAATTCGTCGGCGTGGGCACCAACGTGCAGTCGCTGGAGATGGGCCCGCCGGTGGGGCGGCCGATCCAGTACCGGGTCAGCGGCAAGGACATCGACCAGGTGCGCCGGCATGCCATCGAGCTGGCAACCTTCCTCGACAGCAACGAGCACATCGGCGAGATGATCTACGACTGGAACGAGCCCGGGAAGGTGCTGCGCATCGAGATCGCCCAGGACAAGGCCCGCCAGCTGGGGCTGTCGTCCGAGGACGTGGCCAACGTGATGAACAGTATCGTCAGCGGTGTGCAGGTCACCCAGGTCAACGACAACATTTACCTGGTCAACGTGGTCGCACGCGCCGAGGACAGCGAGCGTGGTTCGCCCGATACCTTGCAGAACCTGCAGATCGTCACGCCCAGCGGCGCGTCGATCCCGCTGCTGGCATTCGCCACCGTGCGCTATGAGCTGGAGCAGCCGCTGGTGTGGCGGCGTGACCGCAAGCCGACCATCACCATCAAGGCCTCGGTGGTCGGCGATATCCAGCCCACCGACCTGGTGGCCCAGCTCAAGCCGGGCATCGACGCGTTCGCCAGCAAGCTGCCGGTCGGCTACGAGGTGGCCACCGGGGGTACGGTCGAGGAGAGCGCCAAGGCCCAGGGCCCGATCCGCAAGGTCGTCCCGCTGATGCTGTTCCTCATGGCGACCTTCCTGATGATCCAGTTGCACAGCGTGCAGAAGCTGTTCCTGGTGGTCAGCGTGGCGCCCCTGGGGCTGATCGGTGTGGTCGTGGCGCTGGTGCCCACGGGCACGCCCATGGGCTTCGTGGCGATACTCGGGATTCTTGCCCTGGCCGGCATCATCATCCGCAACTCGGTGATCCTGGTGACCCAGATCGACGAATTCGAGGAACAGGGCCTGTCGCCCTGGGAGGCGGTGCTGGAGGCCACCAACCATCGCCGGCGGCCGATCCTGCTGACGGCGGCGGCCGCCAGCCTGGGCATGATCCCGATTGCCCGCGAGGTGTTCTGGGGGCCGATGGCCTACGCCATGATCGGCGGCATCATCAGTGCAACGCTGCTGACGCTGCTGTTCCTGCCGGCGCTGTACGTGGCCTGGTACAAGATCCGCGAGCCGGAGTACAAGCATTCCGACAGTCATTGATTGCGTGGGAGCGGGCTTGCCCCGCGAGGGCGATGGGAGATTCACCGGCCTCATCGCGGGGCAAGCCCGCTCCCACAGGTCCCGCGTCAGTGACTTGAAATTCAGTTATATAAACATTCTTAAACAGTATTTTTAAGAATAACCCCGCCTCACTACTATGGCTCTCACGCCAGGCGCTAATCCCCTTCAAACCTCTGCCCGGCACCCTTACTCCAAGGAGAACGAGCATGAGTGCATCACTGCGCAGCATCGACGGTCAGGACGAAGCCACCATCCTGCGGGAAATCCAGAGCGCGCTGCGCGACCTGCGCTTCGGCGCCGTGGAGATCACCGTGCACAACGCCCAGGTGGTGCAGATCGAACGCAAGGAGAAGTTCCGCCTGCAGCAGCCCGGCAACAAGGCCGGCTGATCACGCAACAACCCTAATTAGAAAAAATGCCAATCGGGAGCTTCACCATGTCCATCCGCCGTTATGCGCTTGCCGCCCTGGCCAGCGCCGTTTTTGCCGGTTCCGCGATCGCCAAGGACTTCGAACTGTTGAACGTGTCCTATGACCCGACCCGCGAGCTGTACCAGCAGTACAACGCCGAGTTCATCAAGCACTGGCAAGCCGCTCACCCGGGCGACAAGGTGAAGATCCAGCAATCCCACGGCGGTTCGGGCAAGCAGGCCCGCGCGGTGATCGATGGCCTGCGTGCCGACGTGGTAACCCTGGCCCTGGCCGGCGACATCGATGAAGTCGCCAAGCTCGGCAAGACCCTGCCGGAGGACTGGCAGAAGCGCCTGCCGGACGCCAGCACCCCGTACACCTCGACCATCGTGTTCCTGGTGCGCAAGGGCAACCCGAAAGGCATCAAGGACTGGGGCGACCTGATCAAGAAGGACGTCTCGGTGATCACCCCCAACCCGAAAACCTCCGGCGGCGCCCGCTGGAACTTCCTCGCCGCCTGGGCCTACGGCCTGAAAGCCGGCGGTAGCGAAGACAAGGCCAAAGCCTACGTGCAGGAGCTGTTCAAGCACGTACCGGTGCTGGATACCGGCGCCCGTGGCTCGACCATCACCTTCGTCAACAACGGCCAGGGCGATGTGCTGCTGGCCTGGGAGAACGAGGCCTTCCTGGCGCTGAAAGAAGACGGTGGCGCCGACAAGTTCGAGATCGTCGTGCCGTCGCTGTCGATCCTCGCCGAGCCGCCGGTGGCGGTGGTCGACAAGAACGCCGAGAAGAAGGGCAACGAGCAGATCGCCGAGGAATACCTCAAGCACCTGTACAGCCCGGCGGGCCAGAAGATCGCCGCCGAGAACTTCTACCGTCCGCGTGATGCGAAAGTCGCCGCCGAGTTTGCCAAGCAGTTCCCGAAACTGGACCTGGTGACCATCGACAAGGACTTCGGTGGCTGGAAGACTGCACAGCCGAAGTTCTTCAATGACGGCGGTGTGTTCGACCAGATTTATCAGGCACAGTGATCGGCTGTTCAAGCCATGTATGGTGATGGCGTGGGAGCGGGCTTGCCCCGCGATGACGATGGCGAGGCCAATGCCGCCATCGCGGGGCAAGTCGCATCGGCGCACCGCCGCTCCCACGCCATTCACAGGCGCAGCCACCGTTTCACCCTTCAGTAGCCTGCATGTGCCCGGGACCGACCCCGGGCTTCGTGCGTTCAACCAGGGACCTTTATGTCACGTCGTATATCCCCCGTCATACCCGGCTTCGGGCTGACGCTGGGCTACACCTTGGTGTACCTCAGCCTGATCGTGCTGATACCGCTGGCGGCCATGTTCATCCATGCCTCGCAGCTGACCTGGGAGCAGTTCTGGAACATCGTCAGCGCGCCGCGGGTCATCGCCGCGCTGAAGCTGAGTTTCGGCACCGCCCTGTTCGCCGCCATCATCAATGGCGTGATCGGCACCCTGCTGGCCTGGGTGCTGGTGCGCTACACCTTCCCCGGGCGCAAGATCATCGACGCGATGATCGACCTGCCGTTCGCCCTGCCCACGGCCGTGGCCGGTATCGCCTTGACCGCGCTGTACGCGCCGGCAGGCTGGGTCGGCCAGTTCGCCACCGACCTGGGCTTCAAGATCGCCTACACCCCACTGGGCATCACCCTGGCACTGACCTTCGTCACCCTGCCGTTCGTGGTGCGCACGGTGCAGCCGGTGCTGGCCGACATCCCGCGTGAAGTGGAAGAGGCCGCCGCCTGCCTGGGCGCGAAACCCTTGCAGGTGTTCCGCCACATCCTGGCGCCGGCGCTGCTGCCGGCCTGGCTGACCGGCTTCGCCCTGGCCTTCGCCCGCGGCGTGGGCGAGTACGGCTCGGTGATCTTCATCGCCGGCAACATGCCGATGAAGACCGAGATCCTGCCGTTGCTGATCATGGTCAAGCTCGACCAGTACGACTACACCGGCGCCACTGCCATCGGCGTGTTGATGCTGGTGGTTTCCTTCATCCTGCTGCTGCTGATCAACTTGCTGCAGCGGCGCATCGAAACCCCTTGAAGGAGGCCCGCTAATGTCTTCATCGACCCTTGGCGCGAGCGCTGCCGCCAACGCCGCCCGGCGTGGCAGCGCCACTTCGCGCCGCGTGCTGATCACCCTGGCCTGGATCGTCTTCGCCCTGTTCCTGGCCCTGCCGCTGGTGATCGTGGTGTCCCAGGCGCTCAAGAACGGCTTCGGCACGTTCTTCGAGGCGATCTTCGAGGCCGATGCGCTGTCGGCGCTCAAGCTCACCCTGCTGGCGGTGGCCATTTCGGTGCCGCTGAACCTGCTGTTCGGGGTCAGTGCCGCCTGGTGCGTGAGCAAATACACCTTCCGCGGCAAGAGCCTGCTGGTGACCCTGATCGACCTGCCATTCTCGGTGTCGCCGGTGATCGCCGGCCTGGTCTACGTGCTGATGTTCGGCGCCCAGGGCCTGTTCGGCCCGTGGCTGCAGGACCACGATATCCAGATCGTGTTCGCCCTGCCGGGCATTGTCCTGGCGACCATCTTCGTCACCGTGCCGTTCGTGGCCCGTGAACTGATCCCGCTGATGCAGGAGCAGGGCACCCAGGAAGAGGAGGCCGCGCGCCTGCTCGGCGCCAACGGCTGGCAGATGTTCTGGCACGTCACCCTGCCGAACATCAAATGGGGCCTGATCTACGGCGTGGTGCTGTGCACCGCGCGGGCAATGGGCGAGTTCGGCGCGGTGTCGGTGGTGTCCGGGCATATCCGTGGCGTCACCAACACCTTGCCGCTGCACGTGGAGATCCTCTACAACGAGTACAACCATGTCGCGGCCTTCAGCGTGGCCAGCCTGCTGCTGATCCTGGCGCTCTTCATCCTGCTGCTCAAGCAGTGGAGCGAGAACCGTATTAACCGCCTGCGCCATAGCGCCGCGGAGGAATGATTCATGTCGATCGAAGTTCGTAATGTCAGCAAGCGCTTCAACAGCTTCCAGGCCCTGAACGCCATCAACCTGGATATCCACAGCGGCGAGCTGGTGGCCCTGCTCGGTCCGTCCGGCTGTGGCAAGACCACCCTGCTGCGCATCATCGCCGGCCTGGAAACGCCGGATGACGGCAGCATCGTGTTCCACGGCGAGGATGTCTCGGGCCACGACGTGCGTGACCGTAACGTCGGCTTCGTGTTCCAGCACTACGCGCTGTTCCGCCACATGAGTGTGTTCGACAACGTCGCGTTCGGCCTGCGCATGAAACCCAAGGGCGAGCGCCCGAGCGAGAGCAAGATCGCCGAGAAGGTCCATGAGCTGCTGAACATGGTCCAGCTCGACTGGCTGTCCGACCGCTACCCCGAGCAGCTGTCCGGTGGCCAGCGCCAGCGTATCGCCCTGGCCCGCGCCCTGGCGGTGGAGCCCAAGGTGCTGTTGCTCGACGAGCCGTTCGGCGCCCTCGACGCCAAGGTGCGCAAGGAGCTGCGCCGCTGGCTGGCGCGCCTGCACGAGGACATCAACCTGACCTCGGTGTTCGTCACCCACGACCAGGAAGAGGCCATGGAAGTGGCCGACCGCATCGTGGTGATGAACAAGGGCGTGATCGAGCAGATCGGCTCGCCGGGCGAGGTGTACGAGAAGCCGGCCAACGATTTCGTCTACCACTTCCTCGGCGATTCCAACCGCCTGGCGCTCAGCGAAGGGCACCATGTGCTGTTCCGCCCGCACGAAGTGTCGCTGTCGCGCCATGAAACCGAAGGCCACCATGCCGCCGAGGTGCGTGACATTCGCCCGCTGGGCGCGACTACCCGGGTGACCTTGAAGGTGGAAGGGCAGAGCGAGCTGATCGAGGCCGAGGTGGTCAAGGACCACGACAGCCTGACCGGGCTGGCACGCGGCGAGACGCTGTTCTTCCGGCCGAAGGTGTGGCAGAAGGTGGCGGATATCTAAGGTCTTCGACAACTGAAATGCCGAGCTATCGCTCGGCATTTCAGTCAGACAAAGGCCGGGGTGGCAACTGCAGCGCTATTTCACGATCAGGCAAGCGTTAGCCTCGCACAAACTGCCAAAACCTCTCACCGACACATGAGGCATGACCGTATCTAGCGCAGGACTGTCACCCCATGAAAGGATCGCTGGCGTTTTCAGAAACTCTTCATTGGCTTTAAAGGTCGCCTTTGCCTCGACAGTCTCAACTGTTTTTCCTCGTTTTACCAAGAACAACGGTTTGTCGGAGGTGTTGAGGATTTCGAGTGCTGGCCTGGCGCTACTTGAGTCCACTTCGACCTCATTGGAGTCACTTGTCTGTGCAACCGTGGGCAGCGAAAGGAAGAGGGATGAAAGTAGAGACAAGGTGAAGATGCTTCGTGTTTTCATGAGCATACTCCTTGGATGTTTTGAGACCTTACTCTTCAGTACGTGCCTGATGTAACTGGTAAAAATGTCAGTTGATTTCAGGATCCCCAGCTGCACCCAATGGACGTTTTTATCCGTTGCCCGGGAGTCGGTAAGCGGGGGCTCGTTCCGCCGGGGAGCCAAGGTTTGGCAGAAGGCGGCGGATAAGCTTTGCCCCCAACCATCAGAATCTCCTCCAGGGATTCGCATAACGTTCGGTCCTTGCGCGAGTCCCTTGTAGGAGCGGCCTTGTGTCGCGATCGAGGGCGCAGCCCTCGCGGCAATTTCATGCCTTGCGCGAATATTTTGCATGCCTTCAAGGCATCGCTTTTAACTCACCCATTCACAGGCCACGAAATACGCGGGTTTGAAGCATCATTCCAAAAACAATATTCAATTAAGTTCTAAACATAATTTTAAACATTACTTTAAGAGATAAGCCTCTGGCCCCGATGATTCAGCCACACACCTGAATCGAGACCCCAGGAGTTTCAGCAATGGGTAATGTCCAGTCGGCCGTCAGGGCCTTTGAGCAGCCATGGCACCCGGCATCGGGCGACCTGGTCGAGCTCGGACGCACGCTGCGCCTGCCGCTTGGCCAGTTGCGCCTGCAGCGCACGCCGGTGAGCGGCCTCAAGCGCCGCGACAAACTGGCGCTGGGCCTGCTGGTGCTGGCCCTGCATGGCGCCGCCGCCTACTGGATCAGCCAGGCGCCGACCCCGGCGCTGCCGGTCGTGCCGCCTCAGATCCCGCCCATGACCATCGAGTTCGCCGCGCCCGCACCGCCGGTCGTCGAGCCGCCGCCACCTGCCCCGGCACCGCCTGTGGTCGAACCGCCACCGCCGGTGGTCGACGAGCTGGCCGCCAAGCCAAAGCCCAAGCCGAAACCGGTGCCCAAGCCGGTGGCCAAGCCGCAACCCAAGCCACAGCCGAAACCGGTCGAAGCACCGCCGCCAACGCCGGTGGCTGCCCCGGCGCCGCCTGCGCCAGCCGCACCGCCCGCGCCGGCCCCGGTGACCCCGGCATCGGCCAACGCCGCGTACCTGAAGAACCCGGCCCCCGAGTACCCGCAGATGGCCCTGCGCCGTGGCTGGGAAGGCACCGTGCTGCTGCGCGTCGAGGTGCTGCCCAGCGGCAAGCCCGGGCAGATCCAGCTGCAGAAGAGCAGTGGCCGTGACGCCCTGGATGCTGCCGCGCTGGCCGCGGTCAAGCGCTGGAGCTTCGTCCCCGCCAAGCAGGGCGACGTAGCCCTGGCCGGCTGGGTCAGCGTACCCATCGATTTCAAGCTTCGTTAATTCGCCACCGCACAAAGGAAGGACATCACCATGAGCCTGTTGGCATCCCCCCTCGAATCCGTTGAAAGCGCCGTCATCTGGCTGTTGGTCGGTTTCTCCGTGGCCACTTGGGCGCTGGCCCTGGTCAAGGTCGTGCAGTTCGTGCGGCTCAAGCGCCAGGACAAGCGCTTCCACCAGCAGTTCTGGGCCGCATCCAGCCTCGACTCCGCCGCCGAAATCAGCCACCAGCAACCCGGCCCCGCCGCCCGCGTCGCCCAGGCCGGTTACGCTGCCATCGCCGTCGGCGAACCCGGCCAGGCCAATGACCTGAGCCAGGCCATCAATCATCAGGACCGCCTGGAGCGCGCCCTGCGCCAGCAGATCGTTCGCGAGCGGCGCTCGCTGGAAACCGGCCTGGCGGTGGTCGCCAGCATCGGCAGCACCTCGCCCTTCATCGGCCTGTTCGGCACCGTGTGGGGCATCATGGAAGCGCTCAAGGGCATCAGCGCGGCAGGTTCGGCAAGCCTGGAAACCGTGGCCGGCCCGATCGGCGCGGCGCTGGTCGCCACCGGCGTGGGTATCGCCGTCGCGGTGCCGGCGGTGCTGGTCTACAACTACTTCCTGCGCCGCCTCAAGCTGACCGCTGCCGACCTCGACGACTTCGCCCATGACTTCTACAGCCTGGCGCAGAAGAGCGCCTTCCGCGTGCTGCTGCACCCGGCGGTGCAGCGCCAGCAGGCCGGCTTCAACCAGCCTGTGAAGGAGGCCTCCTGACATGGCCTTCTCGACCCAGGACAGCGATGAAGTACTGAGCGAAATCAACGTCACCCCGCTGGTGGACGTCATGCTGGTGCTGCTGGTGGTGTTCATCGTCACCGCGCCGCTGCTGACCAACGCCATCCCCATCAACCTGCCCAAGACCGAGGCCGTGGCCCCGGTGGAGCAGAAGGACCCGCTGGTGGTGAGCATCGATGGCAGCGGCAAGCTGTTCATCAACAAGGACGAGATCCAGCCCGATCTGCTGGAAACCAACCTCAAGGCCGCCAAAGGCAAGGACGCCGAGCTGCGCGTGCAGCTGCAGGCCGACGATGGCGTGAACTACGGCGAAGTCGCCCGGGCCATGGCGGCCATCGAACGGGCCGGCATCACCAAGCTGGCGGTGATCACCGCGCGCTGACCGGCAATACCCTCTTCAGGCAAGTGCTTATGGGCCATTTTCCTTGGCAGGGGATGGCCCTTTTTTATGGGGCCTTCACTGCACTGTGTTGCGTTGCTGGTGCTGGCCTCATCGCTGGCAAGCCAGCTCCCACAGGGTTCGCGTATGGCTGGGTAGATGCGGTCGAGGTGGGAGCTGGCTTGCCAGCGATGTGGCCTGAAGGCTTACATAGTCATAAAGCGAATAAACAAATGAAAAAATATGATTTATGGATATATGTGACCAACTGTTAAGGTCACTTCCATCCAGCGGGGCCATCCCCTCGCGGCCCTGCAATCGAATCGAAGGAAGCGCTTTCAATGCTGGTTGTTTCTGTCGGTGGTAGCCCCAGTCTTCGTTCACGCTCCGGCGTGCTGCTAGAGCGCACCCGCGACTGGCTGCAGGAGCGCGGTGTCGAAGTGGTGACCTTCCAGGTGCGTGAGTTCAACGCCGAAGACCTGCTGCACGCGCGCTTCGACAGCCCGCAGGTGCGTCACTTCATCGAACTGGTGGCCCAGGCCGACGGCCTGGTGGTGGCCACCCCGGTGTACAAGGCCTCGTTTGCCGGCGCGCTGAAGACCCTGCTCGACCTGCTGCCCGAGCGTGCCCTGGAGCACAAGGTGGTACTGCCGGTGGCAACCGGCGGCAGCATCGCCCACATGCTTGCCGTGGACTACGCGCTCAAGCCGGTGCTGTCTGCCTTGAAGGCGCAGGAGACCCTGCAAGGGATCTTCGCCGACGACAGCCAGATCGCCTACAGCGAAGGCAACCGCCCTGCGCAGCTGGCCCCGGCCCTGGAACAGCGCCTGCTGGACTCGCTGGAAACCTTCCATGGCGCCCTGGCGCGGCGGCCACGGCCGGTCGCACCGGGTGTGCTCAACGAACGCCTGCTCAGTGCCCGCTGGAGCATCTGAGCCACTGATCCATCGCTTCACTGCTGTCCCACCTTACTCGCCCGTCAACGAGGCAAGCAGGTGCTACCCGAACCCAACTCGCACAGGAGAGCGCCATGCGCACAGTCTTCTTGCGTCGTGGTCTGGTCGCCCTGTTTGCGGCGGCTGTGTCCTTCGGCGCCATTACCCAAGCCCAGGCCGAGAGCCTGCGTATCGGTTACCAGAAATACGGCACCCTGGTGCTGCTCAAGGCCAAGGGCTCGCTGGAGAAGCGCCTGAAGGAACAGGGCATCGACGTGCAATGGACCGAGTTCCCCGGTGGCCCGCAGCTGCTCGAAGGGCTCAACGTCGGCTCGATCGACTTCGGTGTCACCGGCGAAACCCCGCCGGTGTTCGCCCAGGCCGCCGGCGCCGACCTGCTCTACGTCGCCTATGAGCCGCCAGCCCCGCACAGCGAGGCGATCCTCGTGCCCAAGGGTTCGTCGATCCAGTCGGTGAAAGAACTCAAGGGCAAGAAAGTCGCGCTGAACAAAGGCTCGAACGTTCATTACCTGCTGGTGCGTGCCCTCGAAGACGCCGGCCTCAAATACACCGACATCCAGCCGGTCTACCTGCCGCCGGCCGACGCCCGCGCCGCCTTCGAGCGTGGCAGCGTCGATGCCTGGGTGATCTGGGACCCGTACCAGGCCGCCGCCGAGCAACAGCTGCAGGCCCGTACCCTGCGTGACGGCAAGGGCCTGGTCGACAACCACCAGTTCTACCTGGCCACCCGCAGCTACGCCACCCAGCACCCGGCGGTGATCAACACCCTGGTCGAGGAAGTGCGCACCGTGGGCCAGTGGTCCCAGGCCAACCCCCAGGAAGTGACCGACCAGGTCGCGCCGCTGCTCGGCTTGCCCGCCGACATCACCCTGACCTCGGTGAAGCGCCAGGGCTACGGTGCCGCGCCGCTGACCCCGGAAGTGATCGCCGCGCAGCAGAAGATCGCCGACACCTTCCAGGCCCTGAAGCTGATCCCCAAGCCCTTGAGCATCAAGGACGTGATCTGGACACCCCCCGCCAAGGTCGCCAGCGCGCCTTGATCGATTCGCCAGCGCCGGGGCCAGGCCCCGGCTCGAGCCACCCTTGAGGAGACAACTCCAATGAGCCTGAACATCTTCTGGTTCCTGCCCACCCACGGTGACGGCAAGTACCTGGGCACCAGCGAAGGCGCCCGCGCCGTCGACCATGGCTACCTGGCGCAGATCGCCCAGGCGGCCGACCGCCTCGGCTTCGGCGGTGTGCTGATCCCCACCGGGCGGTCCTGTGAGGACTCCTGGCTGGTCGCCGCGTCGCTGATCCCGGTGACCGAGCGCCTGAAGTTCCTGGTCGCTCTGCGCCCGGGGATCATTTCGCCGACCGTGGCCGCGCGCCAGGCCGCCACCCTCGATCGCCTGTCCAACGGCCGTGCGCTGTTCAACCTGGTGACCGGCGGCGACCCTGATGAACTGGCCGGTGACGGCCTGCACCTGAACCACCAGGAGCGCTACGAGGCCTCGGTGGAGTTCACCCGCATCTGGCGCAAGGTGCTGGAAGGTGAAAACGTCGATTACGACGGTAAACACATCCAGGTAAAGGGCGCCAAGCTGCTCTACCCGCCGATTCAGCAACCACGTCCGCCGCTGTATTTCGGCGGTTCGTCCGAGGCCGCTCAGGACCTGGCCGCCGAACAGGTCGAGCTGTACCTGACCTGGGGCGAGCCACCGAGCGCCGTTGCCGAGAAAATCGCCCAGGTGCGCGAGAAAGCCGCCGCCCAGGGCCGTGAAGTGCGCTTCGGTATCCGCCTGCACGTGATCGTGCGGGAAACCAACGAAGAAGCCTGGGCTGCCGCCGACAAGCTGATCTCGCACCTGGACGACGACACCATCGCCCGCGCCCAGGCTTCGCTGGCGCGCTTCGATTCGGTCGGCCAGCAACGCATGGCTGCGCTGCACAACGGCAACCGCGACAACCTGGAAGTCAGCCCCAACCTGTGGGCCGGCGTCGGCCTGGTGCGCGGCGGTGCCGGCACCGCGCTGGTGGGCGATGGCCCGACCGTGGCGGCGCGGGTCAAGGAATACGCAGACCTCGGTATCGATACCTTCATCTTCTCGGGTTATCCACACCTGGAAGAGTCGTACCGCGTCGCCGAGCTGCTGTTCCCGCACCTGGATGTGCAGCGCCCGGAGCAACCGAAAACCGGTGGTTACGTGAGCCCGTTCGGCGAAATGGTCGCCAACGACATCCTGCCCAAAGCCGTGTCGCAGAGCTGAGGGCCGGACCATGGGTGCTGATACCTCAACCTCCTGGGCCAAGCGCCTGGCGCCCTGGGCGCTGCCGGTGCTGCTGTTGGCAGTCTGGCAGCTGGCGGTCAGCGCTGGCTGGCTGTCGACCCGCATCCTCCCCGCCCCGAGCGCGGTGGTCAGCGCCGGGGTCGAGCTGGTGCGTAGCGGCGAAATCTGGACGCACCTGGCCATCAGTGGCTGGCGTGCCGGCCTGGGCTTCGCCATCGGCGGCAGCCTCGGCCTGCTGCTGGGCTTCATCACCGGCCTGTCGAAGTGGGGCGAGCGCCTGCTCGACAGCTCGGTGCAGATGATCCGCAACGTGCCGCACCTGGCGCTGATCCCGCTGGTGATCCTGTGGTTCGGTATCGACGAGTCGGCAAAGATTTTCCTGGTGGCGCTGGGGACCTTGTTCCCGATCTACCTGAACACCTACCACGGCATCCGCAACGTCGACCCGGCGCTGGTGGAAATGGCGCGCAGCTACGGGCTGTCGGGCTTCGGCCTGTTCCGTCAGGTGATCCTGCCGGGGGCGCTGCCGTCGATCCTGGTCGGTGTGCGCTTCGCCCTGGGCTTCATGTGGCTGACGTTGATCGTCGCCGAGACCATTTCGGCCAACGCCGGCATCGGTTACCTGGCGATGAACGCCCGTGAGTTCCTGCAGACCGACGTGGTGGTGCTGGCGATCGTGCTGTACGCCGTGCTCGGCAAGCTCGCCGACCTGGCCGCCCGTGGTCTGGAACGTGTGTGGTTGCGCTGGCACCCGGCCTATCAAGTGGCCAAGAAGGAGGGCGCATGACCGTGCTCAAGGAACAGCCGCCACGCCTGCTGCGTGGCATCCCGCTGGCGGCCAACGGCCTGCGCAAGACCTTTGGCCAGCGCGAAGTGTTGAAGGGCATCGACCTGCACATTCCGGCCGGCCAGTTCGTCGCCATCGTCGGCCGCAGCGGCTGCGGCAAGAGCACCTTGCTGCGCCTGCTGGCCGGGCTCGACAACCCCAGCGTCGGCGAACTGCTGGCCGGCGCCGCGCCGCTGGCCGAGGCCCGGGAAGACACCCGGCTGATGTTCCAGGATGCCCGACTGCTGCCGTGGAAGAAGGTGATCGACAACGTCGGCCTTGGCCTGGCCGGCGACTGGCGCCAACGGGCTTTGGATGCCTTGGAGGCGGTCGGCCTGGCTGACCGCGCCAATGAGTGGCCGGCGGCCTTGTCGGGCGGGCAGAAGCAACGCGTGGCCCTGGCCCGGGCGTTGATCCATCAGCCGCGCCTGCTGCTGCTGGACGAGCCGCTGGGGGCGCTGGATGCGCTGACCCGTATCGAGATGCAGCAATTGATCGAGCGCCTGTGGCGTCAGCACGGCTTCACCGTGCTGCTGGTCACCCACGACGTCAGCGAGGCGGTCGCCGTGGCTGACCGGGTGATCCTGATCGAGGACGGCGCCGTCGGCCTCGACCTGCTGGTCGACTTGCCGCGCCCTCGGGCGCGTGGCTCGCACCGCCTGGCAAGCCTGGAAAGTGAAGTGCTGGACCGTGTTCTGTCCGCCCCGGGCACCCCGCCCGAGCCGGAACCTGTAGCCCCTTTGCCCACGCAACTGCGTTGGGCGCATTGAACCCCCGAAGCCAAACAAAGGAACTCAGCCATGACCATCAAAGCCATCAACGTTCGCAACCAGTTCAAAGGCACCGTGAAGGAAATCCTCGAAGGCCCGGTACTGTCGGAAATCGACGTGCAGACCGCCTCGGGTATCGTGACTTCGGTCATCACCACCCGCTCGGTGAAAGAGCTGGAGCTGCAAGTGGGCAGTGAAGTGATCGCGTTTGTGAAATCGACAGAGGTGTCCATCGCCAAGCTGTGATGCCTGGCATGGGTTACAACGTGGGAGCGGGCTTGCCCCGCGATGGCGTCAGCCAGCAGGAATTGCTGTCTGACAAGGCGCTATCGCGGGGCAAGCCCGCTCCCACGATCGCTTTGTGTCAGAGGGGGCGCTTGGCCAGAAACGGCGGCAGGTACAGCCCCAGATACGCCTCGAACACCCGCATCCCTTCTTCCGCCATGCGCGGGGTGATCTGCTCGTGCAGCTGCATTGAGCGGGCATACACCCGATCGCTCAGCTCCATCGCCAAGGCGAACACATGTACATCCCGCGGCATCGCTGGCAACTGGAAATGCCGGTCGAACAGCTGGTGCATCAGCTCGCCCAGTTCCAGGTCGTGCTGGCGGTCAGCCTGGACCACTTCGCTCAGGCCATGCTGGGCCAGGATCAGTTGCCGCGCGGCGGCGTCCTCGTTGTAGATGTCGAGCATGCGCTGTTCGATCAAGCGTGACAGGCCATGCCAGGTGCTGAACGCCGCGCTGTCGATCGGTGCGCTCAAGGCTTCGCGAAAGGCCCGGTGCACATCGGCGGTCAGCGCTTCGAGCAGGGCCGGTACGCTGGCGAAGAAGTGGTACACCGACGACGGCGGGATCTGCGCGCGCTCGGCGACGTTGTAGATCGACAACCCCGCCACCCCTTGCCCGGCCAGCAGCTCGCGCGCAGCCGCCAGGATCGCTTCGATCCTGGCCTGGCTGCTGGCGCGCGGCTTGCGCGGGGTGGCGGTGCGGTTCATCAGTTGCTGATGGCCAGGATGCTGGCCTGGTAGGCGCCGACGAACAGGTCGAAGTCACCGACTTCCTGCTGCTCCAGGCGCGATTGTTCGGCCAGGGAGTCGCGGGCGAGGGTTTCGAAGGCCTGTTGCTGTTCGCTGCCCAGCGGCTGCTCGCGGAACGTCTCGGCGTGCACGCGGCTCTGGCGCAGGGAAAACTCGATGAAGCTTTCATCGTGTTCGGTCATGCGCGCCAGGACCTGGGCCGACGGGGTGAGTTCAGGGTCATCGACCTTGGCTTGCTGGGCTTGCAGGGCCTTGGCGTGCTCGTTGCCGCCTTGGGCACGGTCGAGCAGCTCGGCCATCTGGCCGATACGGGTGATGAGCTCGCTGGCCCAGTCCTTCAGCGCGATCGGCTGGCCGTTACGCTGCAGCGCAAGGCCCGGGCGACGGCCTTCCTTGACCACGGTCAGGAAGTTGCTGGTGCACTGGCCGCATTCGCCGTTGTCCAGCTGCGGGCTGTCGTCCAGCGCACAGAGCAGCAGGAAGGCGTCGAGGAAGCGCGCTTCGGTGAGGTCGATGCCCACCGGCAGGAACGGGTTGATGTCCAGGCAACGCACTTCGACGTACTGCACGCCACGGGAGATCAGAGCCTGGATCGGCCGCTCGCCGGTATAGGTCACGCGCTTGGGGCGGATGTTCGAGTAGTACTCGTTCTCGATCTGCAGGATGTTGGTGTTGAGCTGTACCCACTCGCCATCCTTGTGCGTGCCGACCTCGACGTAGGGCGGGTAGGGCGTGCCCACCGCCTTGCGCAGGCTGTCGGTGTAGCTGGCGAGGTTGTTGTAGCAGGGCGTCAGGCCCGCCTGGGCGTTGCTCTGGTAACCCAGGTCGCTCATGCGCAGGCTGGTGGCGTAGGGCAGGTAGAGGGTGTTGGCGTCGAGCTCTTCGAGCTGGTGCGGGCGGCCGCGCAGGAAGCCTTTGTCCAGCGTCGGCGAGGCACCGAACAGGTACATCAGCAGCCAGCTGTAGCGGCGGAAATTGCGGATCAGCGCGATGTAGGCCGAGGACTGGTAGTCGCGGTCGTCCTCTACGCTGCCTTCTTCGGCGCGCAGCAATGGCCACAGTGCCTCAGGCAGCGAGAAGTTGTAGTGGATGCCGGCGATGCACTGCATGGTGCGGCCGTAACGCAGGGCCAGGCCCTTGCGGTACACGTGCTTGAGCTTGCCGATGTTCGAGGTGCCGTACTCGGCGATCGGGATGTCCTCCTCGGCCGGCAGCGCGCAGGGCATCGACGGGCTCCACAGCAATTCGTCGCCCAGCTTGCTGTAGACGAAGCGGTGGGTCTGTTCGAGGCTTTCGAGCACCTTGGCCGGGTCGGCCAGGGCTGGGGTGATGAACTCCAGCAGCGACTCGGAATAGTCGGTGGTGATCTGCTCGTTGGTCAGCGCCGAACCCAAGGCTTCGGGGTGCGGGGTCTGGGCCAGGCGACCGTCGTGGGTCACGCGCAGGCATTCGCGCTCAATGCCGTGCAGGCACTGCTTGAGCAGGTCGAGGTTGTCGCCGAGCAGGCTCAGGCGGCGGTTGAGGAGGTCGCTCAAGATGGATTCCTTCACGCGTCAGTCGCCCCAATATGGGGGTAGGAGTGACGGTCTACAAGGGTAGTTGGGAAAGGAACTGGCGTTGTCGCCTGGTTGCGCGGTTCCGGCACAGCCTGATCGCGGGGCAAGCCCGCTCCCACAAGGGGTAATCGCCTTTGTGGGAGCGGGCTTGCCCCGCGATGGCTTACAGCATTACGCCGAAAATACCGCAGATGATGCTACGTCAGCTAGAGAACCGCGAAGGTTCCCTGCGCCTTGGCCACCAACTTGTCGCCCTGGAGCACGTCGGCGTCGACCACCAGCGTGCGCCGCCCGGCATGCAGCACGCGGGCGGTGCACAGCACCTCCCCCTCGCTGACGGCGCGCATGTAGTTGATCTTGCACTCGATGGTCACGCTCTGCTGGTCGAAACCATGGCTGGCCGAACAGGCCAGGCCCATGGCGATATCGACCAGGCTGAAGATCGCCCCGCCGTGCAGCTTCTGGCCACGGTTGCGCAACTGCGGCTCGAGCGCCAGGGCAACCTCGGCAACGCCGGTGTCGAGGCGTTGCAGGCGGCAACCCAGCAGTTGGCTGAAGGCGCTTTCGACGTACTCTTTCGGGACGTCCATCACTTCTTCTTCAACTGCTTGGCGTTGGCGAACAGCGAGGCCATGGCGTTGTTGGCCGGTGCGGCGGCGGTGGTTTCACGCGGGCGCGGTGCCTGCTGCTGGCGGTTGCCGCCATTGCCGCCACGGTTACCGCCACGGTTGCCTTCGACCTTCTCGCCCGGGGTGTCGCTCATGCGCATGGACAGGCCGACCCGCTTGCGCGGGATGTCCACTTCCATGACTTTGACCTTGACCACGTCGCCGGCCTTGACCGCTTCACGCGGGTCCTTGATGAACTTCTCGGACAGCGCCGAGATGTGCACCAGGCCGTCCTGGTGCACGCCGATGTCGACGAAGGCACCGAAGTTGGTGACGTTGGTCACCACGCCTTCGAGGATCATGCCCGGCTCCAGGTCCTTGAGGTCCTCGACGCCGTCCTGGAAGGTGGCGGTCTTGAACTCGGGGCGTGGGTCGCGGCCGGGCTTGTCCAGCTCCTGCAGGATGTCGGTGACGGTCGGCAGGCCGAAGGTTTCATCGGTGAACTGCTTCGGGTCCAGGCGCTTGAGGAAGCCGCTGTCGCCGATCAGCGAGCGGATGTCGCGCTCGGTGCCGGCGGCGATGCGTTGCACCAGCGGGTAGGCCTCGGGGTGCACGGCTGAGGCGTCCAGCGGGTTGTCGCCGTTCATCACACGCAGGAAGCCGGCGGCCTGTTCGAAGGTCTTTTCACCGAGGCGGCTGACCTTTTTCAGCGCGGCGCGGGTGGCGAACGGGCCGTTGGCGTCGCGGTGCGAAACAATGTTCTGCGCAAGTGTCGCGTTGAGGCCGGAGATGCGCGTCAGCAAGGCCACCGAAGCGGTGTTGACGTCCACGCCCACGGCGTTCACGCAGTCCTCGACCACGGCGTCCAGGCCACGGGCCAGTTTCACCTGCGACACGTCGTGCTGGTACTGGCCGACGCCGATGGATTTCGGGTCGATCTTCACCAGTTCCGCCAGTGGGTCCTGCAGGCGGCGGGCGATCGACACGGCGCCGCGGATCGATACGTCCAGGTCCGGGAATTCACGGGCGGCCAGTTCCGAGGCCGAGTACACCGAGGCGCCGGCCTCGGAAACCATGATCTTGGTGATCTTCAGGGCGGGATACTTTTTCACCAGCTCAGCGACCAGCTTGTCGCTTTCGCGGCTGGCGGTGCCGTTGCCGATGGCGATCAGTTCCACCGAGTGCTTGGCGCACAGGGCGGCCATGATGGAAATGGTGCGGTCCCAGTCGTTCTTCGGCGCATGCGGGTACACCGTGGTGTGGTCCAGCAGCTTGCCGGTGGCGTCGACCACGGCGATCTTGCAGCCGGTGCGCAGGCCCGGGTCGAAGCCCAGGGTGGCGCGCGGGCCGGCCGGGGCGGCCAGCAGCAGGTCATGCAGGTTGTGGGCGAACACGTTGATCGCCTCGCCTTCGGCGTTGTCGCGCAGCTCGCCGAACAGGTCGGTTTCCAGGTGGGTGTACAGCTTGACCTTCCAGGTCCAGCGCACCACTTCGCCCAGCCACTTGTCGGCCGGGCGGTTGCGGTTTTCGATACCGACGTGGCTGGCGATCATCACTTCGCACGGGTGCAGGGTGCCGGGCAGCTCTTCGCCGACTTTCAGCGAGGCGCTCAGCACGCCTTCGTTGCGCCCGCGGAAGATCGCCAGGGCGCGGTGCGACGGGGCGGTGCGCAGCAGTTCGTCATGGGCGAAGTAGTCGCGGAACTTGGCGCCTTCCTCTTCCTTGCCGGCCACCAGGCGGGCGCTGAGCACGGCTTCCTGCTTGAGGAAGTTGCGCAGTTTTTCCAGCAGGGCGGCGTCCTCGGCGAAGCGCTCCATGAGGATGTACTTGGCGCCTTCGAGCGCTGCCTTGACGTCGGCGACGCCTTTTTCGGCGTCGACGAAGCGCGCCGCTTCGCTTTCCGGATTCAGTTGCGGGTCGTTGAACAGGCCGTCGGCCAGCTCGCCCAGGCCCGCCTCCAGGGCGATCTGGCCCTTGGTGCGACGCTTCTGCTTGTAGGGCAGGTAGAGGTCTTCGAGGCGGGTCTTGGTGTCGGCGAGCTTGATTTCGCGGGCCAGTTCCGGGGTCAGTTTGCCCTGCTCCTCGATGCTGGCGAGGATGCTGGCGCGTCGGTCGTCGAGTTCGCGCAGGTAGCGCAGGCGCTCTTCCAGGTGGCGCAGCTGCGTGTCGTCCAGGCTGCCGGTCACTTCCTTGCGGTAACGGGCGATGAAGGGCACGGTCGAGCCTTCGTCCAACAGGCCCACGGCCGCTTCGACCTGTTGTGGGCGCACGCCCAGTTCCTCGGCGATACGGCTGTTGATGCTGTCCATGAGAACCACCTGGCAAGGATTTAAAGCGGCGCATTATACCGATGTGGGAGCGGGTTTACCCGCGAACAGGGCCAAGCCCTTGCCAGGCACCGTGCTGGTTTCTTCGCGGGTAAACCCGCTCCCACAAGCCTGGCAGTGGCAGCATGGGAAAAATCTGCTAACAATGCACACGGCACGCGCTGCAATGGCTACGCCATAATGCGCGGCGATCTCAGAGGAGCAATTCATGACCAGCACCGCAAACGCCGCAGATGGCGACAAGATTCTCATCGTCGACGACGACCCAGGCCTGAGCAGCCTGCTGGACCGTTTTTTCACCAGCAAGGGCTTCCGTGTGCGCACCGTGCCCAACGTCGAACAGATGGACCGCCTGCTGGCCCGTGAGGTGTTCAACCTGGTGGTGCTCGACCTGATGCTGCCGGGCGAGGACGGCCTTTCCGCGTGCAAGCGCCTGCGCGCATCGAACAACCAGATCCCGATCATCATGCTCACCGCCAAGGGTGACGAGCTCAGCCGTATCAAAGGGCTGGAGCTGGGCGCCGACGACTACCTGGCCAAGCCTTTCAACCCCGACGAGCTGGTGGCCCGGGTCAAGGCCGTGCTGCGCCGCCAGTCGCCGACGGTGCCGGGCGCGCCGGGCAGCGAGGAAGAGACCGTCACCTTCGGTGACTACGAACTGTCGCTGGCCACCCGCGAACTCAAGCGTGGCGATGAAACGCACATGCTTACCACCGGCGAATTCGCCGTGCTCAAGGCCCTGGTGATGCATGCCCGCGAGCCGCTGACCCGCGACAAACTGATGAACCTGGCCCGTGGCCGCGAATGGGATGCGCTGGAGCGCTCCATCGACGTGCAGATCTCGCGCCTGCGCCGGATGATCGAACCCGACCCGTCCAAGCCGCGTTACATCCAGACCGTGTGGGGCGTGGGCTACGTCTTCGTGCCGGACGGAAACGCCGGCAAATGAGCCAGCCGGCTCGTTGCGACGGTGCAGGGCGGCTCGCAGGAGCCGCCCTGTTTTCGTCTGTGGCGTGCGGCTTTTCCACGTTGCCCTTGCTGATTAGTAGTGATCGATGAAAACCCCTCTCTGGTTCCCGCAAAGTTTCTTCGCCCGCACCCTGTGGCTGGTGCTGATCGTCGTGCTGTTCTCCAAGGCGCTGACCTTGGTGTACCTGCTGATGAACGAGGACGTGCTGGTCGATCGCCAGTACAGCCATGGCGTGGCCTTGACGTTGCGCGCCTACTGGGCGGCGGATGAAGAGAACCGTGACAAAATCGCCGAGGCTGCCGGGCTGATCCGGGTCACCGGTTCCGGCGTGCCGGAAGGCGAGCAGCACTGGCCGTACAGCGAGATCTACCAGCGCCAGATGCAGGCCGAACTGGGTGACGACACCGAGGTGCGCCTGCGTATCCACGCGCCACCGGCGCTGTGGGTGAATGCGCCGAGCCTGGGCCCGGGCTGGCTCAAGGTGCCGCTGTACCCGCACCCATTGCGCGGGCAGAAGATCTGGAACGTGCTGGGCTGGTTCCTGGCCATTGGCCTGTTGTCCACCGCCTCGGCGTGGATCTTCGTGCGCCAGCTCAACCAGCCGCTCAAGCGCCTGGTGTTCGCCGCCCGCCAGCTGGGCCAGGGGCGCAGCGTGCGCCTGCCGGTCAGCGACACCCCCAGCGAGATGACCGAGGTGTACAAGGCGTTCAACCAGATGGCCGAGGACGTCGAACAGGCCGGGCGTGAGCGCGAGTTGATGCTGGCCGGTGTATCCCATGACTTGCGCACGCCCTTGACCCGGCTGCGCCTGTCGTTGTCGCTGATGGGCAACGACAGCGACCTCAGCGACGACATGGTCCGCGACATCGAAGACATGGATGCGATCCTCGACCAGTTCCTGGCGTTCATCCGTGACGGGCGCGACGAGCCGGTGGAGGAGGTCGACTTCAATGAGCTGATCCGTGAAGTGGTGGCGCCGTACAACCAGCCCAAGGAGCGCGTGCGCCTGTGCCTGGAGCCGATCCCGCCGTTCGCGCTGCGCCGTGTGTCGCTCAAGCGCATGCTCGGCAACCTGATCGGCAACGCCCTGCACCACGCCGGCAAGGGCGTGGAGGTGGCGGCCTATGTGTCGGGTGACCAGAGCGCGCCCTACGTGGTGCTGAGTGTGCTGGACCGTGGCACGGGCATCGATGAATCGGAGCTGGAGACCATCTTCAACCCGTTCATCCGCGGAGATCGGGCACGCGGTGGCAAGGGCACCGGGCTGGGGTTGGCGATCGTCAAGCGGATTGCCGCGCAGCATGGCGGCAATGTCGAGTTGCGCAATCGGTCCGGTGGCGGGATCGAGGCGCGGGTGCGGTTGCCGCTGGGGTTGTTGTTGCCGCGTAACGCCGTCTGAACGCATCGCGGGGCAAGCCCGCTCCCACGCTGGTTACGTGGGAGCGGGCTTGCCCCGCGATCGATTTCAGCCTTTGCCTTTGGTCCGGGTCTGATTCGGCCCGCCATTCTTCTCCAGGTGCTCGATGATCATCCCGGCTACATCCTTGCCGGTGGTCACCTCGATCCCCTCCAGGCCCGGTGAGGAATTCACCTCCATCACCAGCGGCCCGTGGTTGGAGCGCAGGATATCCACACCCGCCACGCTCAGCCCCATCACCTTGGCCGCGCGGATCGCCGTCATGCGTTCCTCGGGGGTGATCTTGATCAGGCTGGCCACGCCACCGCGGTGCAGGTTGGAGCGGAATTCGCCGGGCTTGGCCTGGCGCTTCATCGAGGCGATCACCTTGTCGCCGACCACGAAGCAGCGAATGTCGGCGCCGCCGGCCTCCTTGATGTATTCCTGGACCATGATGTTCTGCTTCAGGCCCATGAACGCCTCGATCACCGACTCGGCGGCCTTGGTGGTTTCGCACAGCACCACGCCGATGCCCTGGGTGCCTTCGAGCACCTTGATCACCAGCGGGGCGCCGTTGACCATCTGGATCAGGTCGGGAATGTCGTCCGGCGAGTGGGCAAAGCCTGTGATCGGCAGGCCGATGCCGCGGCGTGACAGCAGCTGCAGCGAGCGCAGCTTGTCCCGCGAACGGGCGATGGCCACCGATTCGTTGAGCGGGTAGACGCCCATCATTTCGAACTGACGCAGCACTGCGCAGCCGTAGAAGGTGACCGAGGCACCGATGCGCGGGATCACCGCATCGAAGCCTTCCAGCGGCTTGCCGCGGTAATGGATCTGCGGCTTGTGGCTGGCAATGTTCATGTAGGCCCGGAGCGTGTCGACCACCACCACTTCATGGCCCCGCTGGGTACCGGCCTCGACCAGGCGGCGGGTGGAATACAGACGCGGATTGCGCGACAGCACAGCGATCTTCATGCAGCACCTGTGACAGGGGAAAGGGTGGCCGGGAAGGCCGGTTTGTCCTGGACGTACTTGAGGCCGGGGTTGACGACCAACTGGCCGTGGATGAGCGCTTTGGAGCCCAGCAGCAGCCGATAACGCATGTTCTTGCGGCAGGCCAGGGTGAACTCCACTTCCCAGACCCGGTCGCCCAGTGCCAGGGTGGTGCGGATCACGTAGCGGGCCTGGGCCTGGCCGTTGGAGCTCTTGATGCTTTTCATGGTCACCAGCGGCGCCTCGCAGCGCCGGTGGCGCAGTTGCACCACCGAGCCCAGGTGCGCGGTGAAACGCACCCAGGGCTGGCCATCGCGCTCGAAGGGTTCGACGTCGGTGGCGTGCAGGCTCGAGGTGCTGGCGCCGGTGTCGATCTTGGCGCGCAGGCCGGCCAGGCCGAGGTCGGGCAGGGCGACCCACTCGCGCAGGCCGATCACAGTCAGGTGGTCAAATGTCTTCACGGAGCGTGCCCTGCGGGTAAGGTGGTGAACTGTAATGACGGCACGGACTTTTTGCATCCGTCAGTCACGGTAGTACAGTTCCGTGAAAGACAGAATTCGAGGAAAAACCATGGCACAAAAGCCTGAAGACGATGACAAGGTCCGCCTGGACAAATGGCTATGGGCGGCGCGCTTCTACAAGACTCGTGCGCTGGCCAAGGCGGCCATCGAGAGCGGCAAGGTGCACTGCCGGGGCGAGCGTTGCAAGCCGGGCAAGGAACCACGGGTGGGCGACGAATTCCTGCTGCGCACCGGCTTCGACGAGCGCACCGTGGTGGTCAAGGCGTTGTCGGCGGTACGCCGTGGCGCCCCTGAGGCGCAGGCGCTGTATGAAGAAACCGCCGAGAGCGTGAAGCGCCGCGAGCAGGCGGCTGAGCTGCGCAAGGCGGGGGCGATGGGCGTGACCACCGATGGGCGGCCGAACAAGAAGCAGCGGCGGCAGATTCACCAGCTGCATGGCAGTTTCGAGTGATGGCATTACGTACTTTGTAGGAGCGGCACAAGGCCGCTCCTACAGGGACCGCGATCAGTTGATCACAAGGCGCGCATCACGCTCATGCGCCCGACCAGCGGCAGTTTGCCGAACAGGTCGAACAGCGGCGCCGTCCAGCGCATCAGCGCCGCGCTGGCCTTGGCCGCCAGCGGCGTGTGGCAGCTCCAACCCAATGCCAGCACCGCCATCAGCAACCCGCCGATGTAGTCGTCCTGGCCCCAATGCGCACCCGCCACCAGGCGCGGCAGCATGAACAGGCAGGCCAGCACCCAGATCACCAGGTGCTGCAGCACGCGGCGGCTGAACAGGCTCATGAACAGCGCCCAGACCAGCAGCACCGAGGCATGGTCACCTGGGAAGCTCTGGCCGGAACGGTCCTTGAGCTCCCACTTGGCTTCCAGGTTCGGGTAGAGGTCGCTCAGGTGAACGGCGTTGTCGATGACCATCGACGGGCTCTTGTGTTGCCAACCCATTGCACCGACCCACTTGGAAAACAGCGCACGAATCACCACTAAGAGTAAAAGGGTCACCAGGAAGCCGAAAAACGCCTGGCGCACCTGAATTGCCTTGAATACCCAGTCGCCGCGGATCAGCAGCGACAGCATGATCACCCCGACCAGGAGGTCGAACGGGCGAAGGCTGCCGACAGCCCAGATGGAGCGCCAGAGCACATGGTCGGCCAGCGGGGCGTTGAGGCTGTGGAACAGCCACTCGTCGAAAGTCAGGCACAGGTTCTGGCCAACGGGCCATAACCAGAAACACAGTAGTGCGATGGGCAGCAGCGTGCAGGCCGCCAAGGGTCCCCAGGACCACCTTGCTTGGAACAGTGGTCGATTATCCATAAAATACCTCGATCTCCAGCGGGAATTAGCGCCTATTGAGCGCTCTGTGACGGGCCTTTCAGCCTCCTGTAATTATTTTGACATCATTTTCAGATAGCCAGACAACCATGAGCGACTTGCCAGATACAGATTTCACCCAACGCTTCCTGTTCGACGACCGCGACGTGCGCGGCGAGATGGTCGCGCTGGAACGCAGCTACGCCGAGGTGCTGGCCAAGCACGATTACCCGCGCCCGGTCCGGCACTTGCTGGGCGAGCTGATGGGCGCCGCTGCGCTGCTGGTGGGCTCGTTGAAGTTCGATGGGCTGCTGGTGCTCCAGGCTCAGTCCCAGGGGCCGGTGCCGCTGCTGGCCATCGAATACACCAGCGAGCACGAGATCCGCGGGCTGGCGCGCTATGACGCCGAGCAGATCAACGACGATGCGACCCTTGCCGACCTGATGCCCGGCGGCCACCTGGTACTGACCATCATTCCGGTCAAGGGCCAGCGCTACCAGGGCACCGTTGAGCTGGATGGCAAGAACCTGTCGGAGTGCTTCACCAACTACTTCGTCATGTCGCAGCAGGTGAATACCAGCATCTCCCTGGTCGCCGATGGCGTGCGCGCCCGCGGCCTGCTGGTGCAGCAACTGCCGGCCGAGATCCACAAGGACAGCGAGGAGCGCGACGAAAGCTGGGCCCACGTCAAGGCGTTGGCCAGCACCGTGAAGGCCGAAGAGCTGCTCGGCCTGGACAACGAAACCGTGCTCCACCGCCTGTACCACGAGGACGCGGTTCGCCTGTTCGATATCCAGCCGCTACGCTTCCGCTGCAGTTGCTCGCGCGAGCGTTCCGGCAACGCGCTGGTCAGTCTCGGCGAACCCGATGCCAAGGCGCTGGTGGCCGAATGCGGCGGCCAGGTCGAGATCGATTGCCAGTTCTGCAATGAGCGCTATTTCTTCGATGCAAGCGATGTGGAGCAATTGTTTGCCGGTGGTGGCACCGACGCACCATCAGAAACTCAGCACTGAAACGTTTAACTACAGGGCTTTCTCCTGTCGAATTGCGCAAAAGCGCAGTTCTGACAGGAGGGGCCTACTTTTTTTGGGCGTTTCTGGCATAATCCGGCCACTTTTTTCGCTGTAGTAGTTTTTTCGAGACAACTACAAAACGTTTGGAGCACTCGGCCTCGGGCCGGATGGGGTATCTCATGACGCAAGCCAACAACACCGTGTACACCGACCTGAGCGTCGATGAGCTGGTAAAAGAAGCGCTGTCCCGCGGTGAAGGCGTGCTGGCCGATACTGGCGCGCTGGTGGTGGAAACCGGTCATCGCACCGGCCGTTCGCCGGCTGACCGTTTCATCGTCGAAGAACCTTCCACCCAGGACCAGATTGGCTGGGGCCCGATCAACCGCAAGTTCCCGGCCGACAAGTTCGATGCCCTGTGGGACCGCGTAGAGGCGTTCAACAACGCCCAGGATCACTTCGTTTCCTACGTTCACGTAGGCGCTGCAGCCGAGCACTACCTGCCGGTCAAGATGACCACCCAGACCGCCTGGCAGAACCTGTTCGGCCGTTGCCTGTTCATCAACCCTGAGCAGTACAACCCGGCTGCCCGCGGTGAGTGGCAGATCCTCAACGTCGCCAACTTCGAGTGCGTGCCTGAGCGTGACGGCACCAACTCCGATGGCTGCGTGATCATCAACTTCGCCCAGAAGAAGGTGCTGATCGCCGGCATGCGTTACGCCGGTGAAATGAAGAAAGCCATGTTCTCGGTGCAGAACTTCCTGTTGCCGGCCGCCGACGTGCTGCCGATGCACTGCGCCGCCAACATCGGCGAAGAGGGTGACGTCACCCTGTTCTTCGGCCTGTCCGGCACCGGCAAGACCACCCTGTCGGCCGACGAAAGCCGTTACCTGATCGGTGACGACGAACACGGCTGGGGCGAGGGCGTGGTCTTCAACATCGAAGGCGGTTGCTATGCCAAGTGCATCGACCTCTCCGAGAAGAACGAGCCGGTCATCTGGAAAGCCATCAAGCACGGCGCGGTGCTGGAAAACGTCGTGATCGACGCCAACAAGCACGCCGACTACGCCGATGTGAGCCTGACCCAGAACAGCCGTGCCGCCTACCCGCTGGCGCACGTCGAGAAGGTCTCGGCAGAGAACCTGGGCGGTGAGCCGAACGCGGTCATCTTCCTGACCTGCGACCTGACCGGCGTACTGCCGCCCGTGTCGATCCTGAACAACGAGCAGGCGGCCTACCACTTCCTGTCCGGCTACACCGCGCTGGTCGGTTCCACCGAAATGGGTTCGGGCGGCGGCATCAAGTCGACCTTCTCCACCTGCTTCGGCGCGCCGTTCTTCCCGCGTCCGGCTGGCGTTTACGCCGAGCTGCTGATCAAGCGCATCAAGGCGTTCGGCTCCAAGGTCTACCTGGTCAACACCGGCTGGACCGGCGGTGGCTACGGCGTTGGCAAGCGCTTCAGCATCCCGACCACCCGTGGCGTGATCGCCGCCATCCAGAGCGGTGCTCTGGTCGGCGCCGAAACCGAGCACCTGGACATCATCAACCTGGACGTGCCGAAGGCCGTTCCGGGCGTCGAGACCGAGCTGCTCAACCCGCGCAACACCTGGGCTGACAAGGCTGCCTACGACGAAGCCGCCAAGGGCCTGGCCAAGCTGTTCATCGAAAACTTCAAGAAGTTCGAAGTTTCCGACGCCATCAAAGGCGCTGGCCCGCAGCTGTAATCGGCTGCCGGTTCGAACGAGAAAGCCGCCCTTCGGGGCGGCTTTTTTGTTCCTGCCCTCAGGGCCATTGTTGTCGAGCGTGCAGAATGCGGATGATCTCGATCTGATCCACCAGGGTTCGGTAGACCATTACATAGTTTGGGTGCACGACGATTTCGCGTGTTCCGGGGAGGCGCCCGGGCTTGTATAGCGCTGGGTACCGTGTGGCGCGTCTGGCCTTATCCCTGAATGTTTCATCCAGCGCTTCGGCTGCAGTCGGATTGTCTTCGGCAATAAGCTCTAGAATCTGCAAGCGATCCTTGTAAGCCATGGCCGACCAGGTAAGGCGCATCAGCCTTTTTTGGCTCGCAACTCAGCGCGCCGGGCGGCAAAGAATCTTTCTACCTCGGCATCATCCATGGCGGGTGAGGGATCGCGCAGGCTCGCTTCGACCTGCTCGACGAACCAGGCATCGTAAGCGGCGGCCTCATGGGCGCGCTTGAGTGCTTGAGCGCGATCCGGTCGTTGATAAGTACTGGTTTGTTGTGGATCGTAAGTTGAGGTATCGACCTGAAAATGGTCGATGCCCAACTCATGCAGGTAGCTGACAAGTGTTTCGAACTTCTTGAACAGCCTTACATTGCCGCTACGCTGCGCAGTGAGCACGTGCTCCTGGTTGTTGATGTCTACCTGAATGGCCCACCCGCCTGGCTGCCCGACGATATGGGTGGCGTTGATGCGCCCTTTGGCGGCCATGCGGCTGAGGTTGGTGTGATCCAGCTGTTGGGTAGGCACGGGCGAGTGTCTCGGCTTCATGAAGATGGGCCATGCTATGCGATCTATTGTTGATTGCGACTATAGGCGTTCCCAAGTCCGTGTGGGAAGCTTCCCTGAAGTGCAAAGGACAACATAGGACAACCCATGACCGAATCCCCTCAACGCACCGCCTTCTCCCATTTCCACCCGATCCTCACCCGCCCCCAGGACAACGACCTCAACGGCCACCTCGCCGGTTCCACCGTGCATGGCTTCTTCGAGACCGCCATCCAGGCCTTCCTCGTCGAACAGGCCGAACTGGACCTGCGTGACGGCGAACTGGCCGGCTTCGTGGTCAGTTCGGCGGCAGACTTCTTCGCGCTGCCTGGCTTCCCCGACGTGCTCGAAGTGGGCCTGGGCATCACGCGCCTTGCGGGCAGCACGGTGGAGTATCGCCTGGCGCTGTTCCGCCCTGGCGAGGCCGAAGCCTGCGCGGCAGGCAGCTTGGTGCAGGTGTTCGTCGAGCGTGCCTCGGGGCGCCCGGCCGCATTGCCAGAGACGCTGCAATTGATCCTCGCCGGGCTGTCGCTCAATCGTTGAGGCGGATGATCCCTTCGCGTACGGCAAACAGCACCAGCCCCGGCACATCGTGGATCTGCAGGCGGTGCATGATCTGCGAGCGGTGCGCCTCCACCGTCTTGATGCTCAGGCCCAGGCCATCGGCGATGGAACGGGTGGTTTCGCCACGGGCGATCAGCCGCAGGATTTCCAGTTGGCGGGTGGTCAGCGGCGTCTGCACCTGACCTGTCGGGCGTTTGCGGCTGTGCTTGAGGGCCTGGTCGATGACCATCGGCAGCACCGCCGATGACAGGTACTGGCCGCCGTGGCGCAGGGTCTGCAGGGCCTGCTCCAGCTCACCCACCGAGGCATTCTTGAGCAGGAAGCCATGGGCGCCCAGCTGCAGGCAGTTGAGCACGTGTTCCAGCTCGGAGCGTGCGGAAAACATCAGCACACGGCTGGCCGGGGCGCGAATGAACAGTTCCTGCAGGGCTTGCTGGTTGTCCAGCTCGCCGCTCATGTCGAGCACCACGATATGCGGCTTGAGCTTCTCGGCGAGGTTCACGGCGGCCATGGCATCGCCGGTGTCGCCGACCACGGCGAAGTCCTTTTTCTGTTCAAGCAGGGCGCGCAGGCCGGCACGAAAGAGCGGCGAATCGTCGGCAAGCAGGATACGGCAGGGCATGGGTCAGGGCCTGTTTCGCAAGGGAAGGGGGGGCGGCAGGCCGGCTCGATCCGCAAGGGCACTGCGGCGCCTGGGCGCAGTCAGTGCCTTTGATCATAAGCGTTCGAACACCGAGGGCAGCAAGGGGCGCAGGGGCAGGTCCAGCTCGTGGATGCTCTCGCTGTGCCCGATGATCAGCAAGCCGCCGGGGCGCAGTTGTGCCAGTACACGGCGCAGCACCTGGCACTTGTAGGTTGGGGCGAGGCTGGACAGCAGGTTGCGCAGCAGGATGGCGTCGAACTGGCCGAGCCGTTCCGGCAGGGGCTGAATCAGGTTGATCGCCTCGAAGCCTACCTGCCCGCGCAGGGCGGGGACGACGCGCAGTCTCCCGGCCATTTCACCCACCCCGCACAGGCAGTGGCGGGCCAGCCAGCCTTCCGGGAAGTAGCGGGCCTGGGCAATGTCGTAAATGCCGGCGGCTGCGTGCTCCAGCAGTTGCGGATCGAAATCGCTGGCCAGCACCTGCCAGCCCGGGTGGCGGGCGTTTTCGGCGGCGACCATGGCCAGGCTCCAGGCTTCTTCACCGGTGGCGCAGGCGGCGCTCCACAAGTGCAGGGGGTGCTGGTGTTCAGCCAGCCAGCCGGCCAGCCATTCGAAATGGCGGTGTTCGCGGAAGAAGTAGCTGTCGCGGGCTACCAGCAGGCGTAACAGGTGCTCGTGTTCCGTTGCGCCCGGTTCGCTGTCGAGCAGGGCCAGGTAATGCTCGAAGTCTGCCAGACGATGGGTTTTCAGACGCTTGTGCAGGCGCGCTGCGACCACTGCCCGGCGGTCGTCGGCCAGATGTACGCCGGTCGCCTGCACAACCCGTTGGCGAATGCGTGCAAAGCTGGCTTCGCTGAGCAGTGGCGGACGAGTGCGGGTGGGCATGTTTCAACCTCCCAGGGCTGGAGGCGAGCATATGAAAGGGAGGCTGATCGCGCGCATTCCCTGCGTCCTGTTCAAGGTGGAAGCAGGGAATGATAGCTAGTGGCAACTTGCCTCCATATCGGGGCGGCCCCTAATCCTCGGGCATTGGCGCAAACGAAAAGGCCCCGCCGATGAGGGCGGGGCCTAGGCGCAAGGCTTAAGCCTGGCGATCAGTCGCGCCAGTGGCGCTTGTGCTTGCGGTGGCCGTAGTGGTGGCCGCGGTCGTAGTAACGGCGATCATCGTAGTCGCGGCGATAGCGACGCGAATCGCGGCGCTCGTCTTCGTCGGCCTTGTTGCCCATGTAGTTGCCCAGCGCGCCACCGGCGCCGCCGCCGGCTGCCGCACCGATGTAGCTGCCGGTGGTGCCGCCCATGGAGCGACCGACCACGTTGCCGCCCGCTGCGCCCAGCGCGCCGCCGATGGCCGCTTCGCCACGCTGGCGCTTGTCGGCACCCAGGGCACCGCCGGCAGCGCCGCCCAGGCCGGCACCGATGGCGCCGCCGGTGCTACCACCGATGGAGTTGCCCACCACGGAGCCCAGTACCCCACCCAATGCGCCGCCAATGCCGGCCTCGGTGGTGCCGCCTGCCATGGCCACGCCGCTGAGCAAGCTGAAAGACAACAACAGAATCGAGGAGTACTTCTTCATCAAGAGAGCCTCAAAGGGATGACGAGGCGGAATTTGAGGCCCGGCGAAGCGGCTGGCAATGGAAATCCGACGAGTAGCACGAGTTGTACACAATTCTCTAAGTTATTGAATTATGTATGAAACTTTCTCGATTTTCGGTGGTCTGAGGCTTTTATGACAAAGCCCTGATCCATTGCGGACAGGGCTTTTTTTGTGGGCGACGCCTGGGTGAAGAGAGGCTGCGCAGAGTGCGACGTGGGAGCGGGCTTGCCCCGCGATAGGCCCTACCTGGCAACCCCGTTTCGGCGGCAGGCCCTATCGCGGGGCAAGCCCGCTCCCACTCAGCATCTGCGAATTCAGATGATCCGCCCGTCGTCCCTCGCCCGCTCAAGCTTGATGGCAATGAACTTGGAGGTTGGTGTATGGCTGCCGTCGCCAATGCTCTCCAGCGGCACCAGCGGGTTCACCTCGGGGTAATAGGCCGCCGCTTGCCCGGCAGGAATGTCGAACGCCAGCAGGGTGAAACCCTGCACCCGGCGTACATGCTCATCCCCCCACAGCGACACGATGTCGACCTTTTGCCCCGGCTGGAAGCCCAGGCGGACGATGTCGGCTTCGTTGACGAACAGCACGTCGCGCTGGCCGCGCACGCCGCGGTAGCGGTCGTCCATGCCATAGATGGTGGTGTTGTACTGATCGTGCGAGCGCATCGACTGCATGATCAGGTCCGGCAGCTGGCCACTGGCACGCACCCGCTCGTCGAGCAGGCTGTCGGGCAGCAGGTTGGCCTTGAAGTTGGCGCGCCCGGTGGCGGTTTTCCACTGGCGGCTGGCGGCGCTGTTGCCCAGGTAGAAACCGCCCGGCAGGCGCAGGCGCTCATTGAAGTCGGCAAAACCTGGGATGGTGTCGGCGATCAGCGCGCGGATGCGGTCGTAATCGGCCACCAGCCAGTGCCAGTCCACCGGCTGCTTGCCCAAGGTGGCGGCGGCGATGCCGGCGACCACGGCGGGTTCGGAGCGCATCTGCCTGGACAGCGGCTTGAGCTGGCCGTTGGAGGCATGGACCATGCTGAACGAGTCCTCCACCGTGACCGCCTGCGGCCCATCGCTTTGCAGGTCGATATCGGTACGGCCCAGGCACGGCAGGATCAGCGCCTGCTTGCCGTGGACCAGGTGGCTGCGGTTGAGCTTGGTGCTTATCTGCACGGTCAACTCGCAATTGCGCAGGGCCTGGGCGGTGCGTTCGGTGTCCGGGGTGGCCTGGGCGAAGTTGCCGCCCAACCCGATGAACACCTTGGCCCGGCCTTCGAGCATGGCGTGGATCGCCTCGACGGTGTTATGGCCGTTGTGGCGCGGCACGCTGAAGCCGAAGCGCTTTTCGAGGGCGTCGAGCAGGAACACCGGCGGGCGCTCGTTGATGCCCATGGTGCGGTCACCCTGCACGTTGCTGTGGCCGCGTACCGGGCACAGGCCTGCGCCGGGTGCGCCGAGGTTGCCGCGCAGCAGCATCAGGTTGACGATTTCCTGGATGGTCGGCACCGAGTGGCGGTGCTGGGTGATGCCCATGGCCCAGCACATGATCACCCGTTTGCCTTTGCAGTACATGCGCGCCGACAGTTCGATGTCGCTCATGGCAAGGCCGGACTGCGCCTCGATCTGCTCCCAGGGCGTGGCATCCACCACCGCCAGGTACTCGTCCACGCCATGGCCGTGCTCGGCGATGAAGGCGTGGTCGAAGATCGCCGGTTCGCCCTTGGCCTGCGCCTCGCGCTCCCACTGCAGCAGGAACTTGGCCATGCCGCGCAGCAGTGCCATGTCGCCGCCCAGGGCCGGGCGGAAAAACGCGGTGTTGGTCGGGCGATCGCTGTTGGTCAGCATCTCCAGCGGGTTCTGCGGGTGCTGGAAGCGTTCCAGGCCTCGCTCTTTGAGCGGGTTGACGCACACCACCTGGGCGCCGCGCTTCACTGCGTCACGCAACGGGTCGAGCATGCGTGGGTGGTTGGTGCCGGGATTCTGGCCCCAGACGAAGATCGCGTCGGCGTGTTCGAAGTCGTCGTAGGTGACCGTGCCCTTGCCCACGCCAACGCTCTGGCTCAGGGCAACGCCGCTGGCCTCGTGGCACATGTTCGAGCAGTCGGGGAAATTGTTGGTGCCATAGGCGCGCACGAACAGCTGGTAGAGGTACGCGGCCTCGTTGCTGGCCCGGCCGGAGGTATAGAACTCGGCTTGGTCGGGGCTGGCCAGGTTGTTCAGGTGGCGGGCGATCAAGGCGAAGGCCGCGTCCCATTCGATCGGCCGGTAGCGGTCGGTGATCGGGTCGTAGACCATCGGTTCGGTCAGCCGGCCCTGGTATTCAAGCCAGTAGTCGCTTTGCTGGCGCAGCGCGCTGACGCTGTAGCGGGCGAAGAAAGCCGCATCGACACGGCGCTTGGTAGCTTCCCAGTTGACCGCCTTGGCGCCGTTCTCGCAGAACTTGACCATGCCGCTTTCGGGCGAGTCGCCCCAGGCGCAACCGGGGCAGTCGAAGCCGCCGTTCTGGTTGGTCTTGAGCAGGGCGCGCAGGTTTTTCAGGGCGTTGTCGCTGCCGACCCAGGCCTTGGCCACGCTGCGCAGCGCGCCCCAGCCACCGGCGGGGCCGGGGTATGGCTTGTAGCGAGGGGAAGAGGCGGGGGCGTTGTCCGGGAGTTTTTCGTACGAGGTCACGGCTGTTACTACTCCGCCGCTGGGCTGAATACCCGCGGTGCGCTGTGTTTGGGCAGGTGGATAAGGTTGAGGTTGTGCTTGCGTGCCCATTGCAGGGCAAGGCCCGTGGGCGCCGAGAGGCTGACCAGGGTCTGGATGCCGGCGCGCAGCACCTTCTGGATCAGTTCCAGGCTGCAACGGCTGGTGACGATGGCCAGGCCACCCGTGGTGTCGATGCGCTGGCGCAGCAGGGCGCCGATCAGCTTGTCCAGGGCGTTGTGCCGGCCGATGTCCTCGCGGCCCAGCAGCAGTTGGCCGTCGCGGTCCATGAACAGCGCTGCGTGCACGGCGCCGCAGTGCTGGCCAAGGGGCTGGAAGGCATCGATGCGCTGGCGCAGGTCCTTGAGCCAATGGGCCGGGAGCAAGGGGGCTCCGGGCAGTACCTTCAGTTCGGGCAGCGCCTGCTCCAAGGCTTCGACACCGCACAGGCCGCAGCCGCTGGTGCCGGCCATCTGGCGGCGCTGGTTCTTCAGCTCCCAGAAGGCACGGCTGGAGATTTCCAGGTCGGCATACAAGGCCGAGCCGCTGCCGGAGAGCTTCACGTCATAGATTTCGTCAGTACCGCTGACGATGCCGCTGCCGACGCTGAAACCGATCGCGAAGTCCTCAAGGTCGGTGGGGCTGACCAGCATCACCGCCTGGTTGAGGCCGTTGTAGACGATGGCCAGTGCTACTTCCTCGGCCAGCGGTGTGCTGGCACGCGCAGCATCGGTGAGCTCGAGGTAGTCGTAGGTGTTGCTGGCGGCGGGCAGATCGAATGACGAAGGCGCCGCGCAGACCGGAGGCTTGCTGTTCATCGGGGCGAATACCGGCGGCAGTTTGATGCCACAAGCCTAGGCCGCCGGGCAGGTGGCGTCTAATCGCTAGCGTCTATGCCGTGATAGACCACGTCGATTGGTCGCACAGGGGCGCAGGGCAGGATCCTGGCCTAGACTCCTGCTTCCACGGATTCACCCTCAAAGGAGCGCCACATGAGCCTGTTCAGTTTCGTGAAGGAAGCCGGTGAGAAGTTGATCGACCTGCTGACCCCGGGCAATGCCAATGCCGAGGAGCAGTTGAAGAAACACGTCGAAAGCGTTGGCCTGGGCAACCCGAACATCTCGGCCACTGTAGAGGGAGACAAGGTCATCCTCAAGGGCGAGGTGAGCAGCCAGGAAGAGAAGGAGAAGATCATCCTGGCGGCCGGCAACATTGCCGGTGTGGCTGCGGTGGACGACCAGATCACCGTCACCGGGCCGATTGCTCAGGCGGCGGTGTTCGTCACCGTGGTGAAGGGCGACACGCTCAGTGCCATCGCCTTGAAGGTGTATGGCAACGCCAACCAGTACAACAAGATCTTCGAGGCCAACAAACCGATGCTCAAGCACCCGGACAAGATCTATCCGGGGCAGGTATTGCGTATTCCCGACTGACCTCATCGCGGGGCAAGCCCGCTCCCACGTGAGTCTGCGTGGGAGCGGGCTTGCTCCGCGATAGGGCCTACAGTCCTTTCAACAACTCCCGGTAATCCTCGACCGCCGCGAACTCGTGGGTATCCCGAGGTTCCGCCCGGCTATCCGGCTGGCGCACCGCCAGCAGGTGCCCCACCCCAAATCGCCGAGCACTGCGCAGAATCGCCAGGGTGTCATCGATGAACAGGCTGCGCGCCGGTTCAAAACCGATGTCCGCCTGCAACGCGTCCCAGAACTGCGGGCTCTCCTTCGGATACCCGTAGTCATGCGAGCTGATCAGCCGTTCGAAATACGGCGCCAGCTCCACCCGCTCCAGTTTCAGCGACAGCGAGTCACGGTGCGCATTGGTGATCATCACCACCCGCTTGCCGGCCTTGCGGATGGCGGCGAGGAAGGTGTCGGCATCCGGTTTCAAGGCGATCAGGTCGGCGATCTCCTGCTTCAGCTCGCGGATCGGCAGGCGCAGCTCGCGGCTCCAGAAGTCCAGGCAGTACCAGTTCAGCGTCCCGGCATGCTGTTCGAACAGCGGCTGCAGCTCCATTTCGGCCATCGCCCGGCTCACGCCATGCAGCTCGGCGTAGCGTTGGGGCAGGTGCTGCAGCCAGAAGCGGTTGTCGTAGTGCAGGTCGAGCAGGGTGCCGTCCATGTCCAACAGGACAGTATCGATGGCGGACCAGGGGAGAACGGGCATGGGAAACTCTCGATCAGGTAGCAAGCCACGGTATAGTAACCCGTTCACGCCAAGGAGCCGCCCCATGCGCCAGAAACCCACCGTCCTCAGCCGCGAGATCGTCGCCAGCAGCCGCCTGTTCCGCGTCGAAGCCGTGCAGTTGCGCTTTTCCAACGGCACCGAACGCACCTATGAGCGACTGGTCGGCCGGGGCAATGGTTATGGCGCGGTGATGATCGTGGCCATGCTCGATGCCGAACACGCAGTGCTGGTCGAGGAATATTGCGGCGGCACCGATGAATACGAACTGTCCCTGCCCAAAGGCCTGATCGAGCCGGGTGAGGACGTGCTGGCCGCCGCCGACCGCGAGCTCAAGGAAGAGGCCGGTTTCGGCGCACGCCAGCTGGAGCACCTGACCGAACTGTCGTTGTCGCCCGGCTACATGAGCCAGAAGATCCAGGTGGTGCTGGCCACCGACCTGTACGAAGAGCGGCTGGAGGGTGATGAGCCGGAGCCGATGCGGGTCGACAAGGTCAACCTGCGCGAGCTGTCGGCGCTGGCCATGCACCCGCAGTTCAGCGAAGGCCGGGCCCTGGCGGCGTTGTACCTGGCGCGTGACCTGCTGATCCAGCGTGGGGTGCTGAGCGCATGAACGATGTTCAACTGATGCAGCACGTGGTGAAGCTCGCCCAGTTGGCCGGCGAGGCCATCCTGCCGTTCTGGCGCGCAGACGTGGCCGTCACCACCAAGGCCGACGACTCGCCGGTGACCGCTGCCGACCTGGCGGCGCACCGGATCATTGCCGATGGCCTGCAAGCGCTGGCGCCGCAGATCCCGGTCTTGTCCGAGGAAGACTGTGATATCCCGCTGCAGACCCGCGCCGCCTGGCAGCGCTGGTGGTTGGTCGACCCGCTGGACGGTACCAAGGAATTCATCGCTGGCAGCGAAGAGTTCACCGTCAACATTGCGCTGATCGAGCAGGGCGAGGTGGTGTTTGGTGTGGTGGCGATGCCGACCAATGGCCGTTGTTACTTCGGCGGTCGCGAGCTGGGGGCCTGGCGTGCCGAGCGCGATGCCGAGGCGCAGGCGATCCAGGTGCGCAACGCGCCGCCACAGGATGGCCGTTTCACCGTGGTCGCCAGCCGCCGGCATTCCAGCCCCGAGCAGGAAGCGCTGCTGGCTGGCCTGACCAGCGCTGTGGGCGAGCTGGAACTGGCCAATATCGGCAGCTCGTTGAAGTTCTGCCTGCTCGCCGAAGGCGCTGCCGACTGCTATCCGCGGCTGGCGCCGACCTCGCAGTGGGACACCGCTGCCGCGCAGGGCGTGCTGGAGGGGGCCGGGGGCGAGGTGATCGGCCTGGATGGTCAGGCGTTTCGTTACCCGCCACGGGAGTCGTTGCTCAACCCGTTTTTCCTGGCGTTGCCCAAGGCTGCCGATTGGCGGCAGGCGTTAGTTGAACTATGCATGTCCTCAGCTGACCCCAAAGTGTGACGCACGTGGGAGCGGGCTTGCCCCGCGATGAGGCAATAGCAGGCCACTCAGTTGTCCTGACTGGCCTCATCGCGGGGCAAGCCCGCTCCCACGTTGATCAGCTTCTCAGCGGTGCAGCACGTACTGGCCGCTGAACCTCACCGCAGGCTCGTCACTGCCCTCATTGCTCACCACCGTCTCCAACGTCAACCGCGCCCGCCCGCGGCGCTGGTACATCGTCAGGAACCGTTCCCAGGCTTTCTCGTCCGGCGCCGGGCAACGCGCCACGGCGGTACCGGTCACCGGCAGTGGATAACTGATCTGCCCCTCCTGGATGACGATGTGCCCGTCATCGATGCCCAGCTCACGCAAGCGCAGGTGCAGCCAGCCCCAACCCACCAGTACCGCGCCGCAATACAGGCTGCCGCCGAACATGGTGCTCTTGTGGTTGACGTTGGGGGCCAGCGGCAGCTGCAGGCGCAGGCAGTGGCCTTGCCAGTCGATGACGGCCATGCCCATCTCGCGGGTCAGGGGAATGTCGCCGTGCAGGACGGCTTGCAGGTACTGGCTGTCGGTGCTCATTGACGGTTGTCCTCATGGTCGTCGTGCCCGCCGCTGGCGCCGTCGAAACTCATGCCATGCTTGCGCAGCTTGTCGTGCAGGGTCTTGCGCGGGATGCCGAGGGCTTCGGCAAGGCTGCGCATGGAGCTGTGTGGCTGGGCCAGTTCGGCGGCGATCAGCGAGCGTTCGAACTGCTCGACCTGTTCGCTGAGGTTGCCGCTCGGCACGGGCCGGTGAACGTCGTTGGTGGTGGCTGGCGGTTGCCCGTCGAGGGCCAGTTCAAGGCCCAGGGCGAAGCGCTCGGCAGCGTTCTGCAGTTCGCGCACGTTGCCCGGCCATTCGTGGCGCAGCAGCATGGCGCGCTGGGCGGGTTGCAGGCTGTGGGGCGCCAAGCCGTGGCGTTCGCTGGCGGCATCGGCGAAATGCTGGAACAGCACCAGGATGTCGTCGCCACGCTCGCGCAGGGCCGGGATGCGCAGCGGCGCGACGTTCAGGCGGTAATACAGGTCGGCACGGAAGCGGCCCTGGTCGGCGGCTTGGCGCAGGTCTTCCTTGGTTGCGGCGATGATGCGGATGTCCAGCGGGATCAGCTGGTTACCGCCCAGGCGCTCGACCACTCGCTCCTGCAACAGGCGCAGCAGCTTGACCTGCACATCCAGGCTCATGCTCTCGATCTCGTCGAGGAACAGCGTGCCGCCGTTGGCGAATTCGAACTTGCCGATGCGGCGCTTCTGCGCGCCGGTGAACGCCCCTGGCTCATGGCCGAACAGCTCGCTCTCGACCACCGATTCGGCCAGGGCGCCGGCGTTGATCGCCACGAACGGGCCGTCGCGGCGGCTCGACAGGTCGTGCAGGGCACGCGCCACCACCTCCTTGCCTGCGCCGGTTTCGCCAAGGATGAGCACGTCGGCGCGGGTGCCGGCGAGGGCGCCGATCTGCTCGCGCAGGCGCAGCATGGCCGGCGACAGGCCGACCAGGCGCGTGGCCAGTTGCTGGCGGTCGCTCAGCGCCAGGCGCAGGCTACGGTTGTCCAGCACCAGCCGGCGCAGGGCCAGGGCACGGCGCACGCTGTCGAGCAGGGCGTCGGTGGCAAAGGGCTTTTCAAGGAAGTCATAGGCCCCGGCACGCATCGCCTGCACCGCCAGCGGCACATCGCCGTGGCCGGTGATCAGCAGCACGGGCAGCTCGCTGTCACGGGCGTGCAGTTGCTCCAACAGTTGCAGGCCATCGATGCCGGGCATGCGGATGTCGCTGACCACCACGCCCGGCCAGTCGGCCTCGATGCGCGCGGCCAGGCCCTGGGCATCGGCCAGGGCCACGACCTTGAGCCCGGCAAGGTCGAGGGTCTGGCTCAGCGCCTGGCGCAGGTGCGGGTCGTCATCGACCAGGATCACCTGGGCGTGGCTGTCGATCAGTGTCTCGGTGGTCATGCCGAGGTGTCCTCCGAAGATTGCAGGTTGGCGCCGGGCGTGGCCACGCGCAGTTGCAGGGTCAGCAGGGCGCCGCCTTCCGGGTGGTTGGCCAGCAGCAGCTCGCCGCCCAGGGCGCGCATCAGGCTTTCGCAGATGGCCAGCCCCAGCCCCAGGCCCTGGGTGCGGGTCTTGGTGGTGAAGAAGGGCTCTTTGGCGTGCTCCAGGGCCTGGCGGCTGAAGCCTGGGCCGTTGTCGCGAATGTACAGGTAGACGCAATCGTCCTGGCGCTCGGCACTTAGCCACAGCTTGCGCGGGTTGGCCTTTTCGGTGAGCGCGTCCAGGGCATTGGCCAGCAGGTTGCCCAGCACCTGGCGCAGGCGGGTTTCACCGGCCTGCACCCACAGGGTGGCCTCCGGCAGGTCACGCACCAGCTCCACGGCCATGGCCCGGCGGCGCTTGGCCAGCAGCGCCAGGGCGTCGTCCAGCGCCGGCTGCAGGGCCACGCTTTCCGGGGCGTGACGGTCGCGGCGGGCAAAGGCGCGCAGGTGGGCGATGATCGAGGCCATGCGCCCGGTCAGTTCGCCGATCAGCTTGAGGTTGCCGCGCACGTCCTCGGAACGCTGGTGGTCGAGCAGGATCTCGGCGTTTTCGGCGTAGCTGCGGATCGCCGCCAGCGGCTGGTTGAGTTCGTGGCTGATGCTCGCCGACATGGTGCCGAGCACCGACAGCTTGCCGGCCTGGACCAGCTCGTCCTGGGCGCGCACCAGCTCCTGCTGGGCGTTCTCGCGCTCCAGCACGGCGCTTTTGAGCCGGGTGTTGAGGCCTTCGAGGTCGGCGGTGCGCTCCACCACGCGGTTTTCCAGCTCATGGCGGGCGCGGGCTTCGAAGTCGATGCGGTCGATGTAATGGCGGCGGCGCTGCATAACCAGGCCAGCCAGCAGCATGGTCACCAGCAGCGCACCGGCGCCGATGGCCATGACCGTCTGCACCGAGCGGTCGACCAGGGTGCGCGGGGCGAGAATGCTCACCTGCCAGCCGGTTTCCTTGATGTCGCGGGTCTGCGTGAGCCAGGCGTCGTGGTTCAGGCTCAACGGTTGCGGCGCCTGGGTCGGGTACGGCTGGATGGCGATGATTGCCTGGCGCTCGGCCTCGGTCAGTTCACGGGTGGCGCGAAAGCGCCAGTCCGGGCGTGAGGTGAGCACTACCACGCCGTTCTGGTCGGTCAGCAGCAGCTGCTCGGGGGTACGGCCCCAGAGGGTTTCGGTGTGGTCGAGGTCGACCTTGACCACCAGCACGCCGATCACCCGCTCACGGTCGTGCACGGCGGCGGCGAAGAAATAGCCGCGCTTGGCCGATGTGGTGCCCTGGCCGAAGAAGCGCCCCAGGTGGCCGTCCATGGCTTCGATGAAGTACGGCCGGAACGAGAAGTTGCGGCCGACGAAGCTGTCCTGCTTGTCCCAGTTGGAGGCGGCCAGGGTGTTGCCGCTGACATCCATCAGGTACATCACTTCGGCACCGGTCTGCTGGGTGATGTGCTTGAGCAGGCGGTTGGCGTTGGTCACCGCCTCGAGCTTGAACGGGTCGGCCAGCACGCCGCGCAGGGCCGGCAGTTCGCCGAGGATCTGCGGTAGGGTCTCGTAGCGGTGCAGGGTGCCGAGCAGGTTGGCGACGTAGAGGTCGAGGGTCTGGCGGTTCTGCGAGGCCAGTTCTTCCTGGTAGTAGCGCTCGGCCAGATGATGCAGAGGCCACAGCAGTGGGGTCAGGCACAGCGCCAGCAGGGCGAGGCTGCGCCAGCGGGGGCGGCGAGGCGGCGTGGGTTTGGGAATCATCGGTAAAGGGCGCCAGGAGAGTCTGGCGCAATTATGCGCTAGTTAAGGCAGTCGATCAGCGCTTGATGCCAGTGCGGCTGCGTAACCTGCCATTCGCGCGCCAGGCGCGAGCAGTCCAGGCGCGAGTTGAGCGGCCTTTGCGCGGGTGTGGGGTATTCGCTCGACGCGATCGGCAGCAGTTCGGCGCAAGGCAGGCCTTGTGCCTTGAGCCGTTCAGCGATGGCCTGGGCAAAGCCGAACCACGACGTTTCGCCTTGTGCGGTCAGGTGGTAGGTGCCCCAGGCGCCGGCCTGGCCCTGTTGCCAGCGTTCGATCAGGGCGCGGGTGCTGGCAGCGATGGTGCCGGCCCAGGTGGGGGCGCCGACCTGGTCGTTCACCACCTTCAATTGCGGGCGTTCCTGCAGCAGGCGCTGCATGGTCAGCAGGAAGTTGCGCCCATGCCGCGAGTAGACCCAGCTGGTGCGCAGGATCAGGTGCTCGCCGCCGACTGCCGCAATGGCCTGTTCGCCGGCCAGCTTGCTGTGGCCATAGACGCCCAGCGGGTGCGGTGCATCGTCCTCGTCATAGGGCGCCGCCTTGCTGCCATCGAAGACATAGTCGGTGGAGTAGTGGATCAGCGGCACGCCCAGGCGCGCGGCCTCTTCGGCGAGTACCCGGGGGGCTTCGGCGTTGATGGCGAAGGCCAGTTGCGGCTCGCTTTCGGCCTGGTCCACGGCGGTGTAGGCTGCGGCGTTGATGACCAGGTCGGGCCGCAGCTCGCGCAGCGGCGCGCGCAACTGCTGCGGGTGGGCAAGGTCGAGCTGCTCGCGGCCCAGCAGGTGGACTTCGCCCAGGCCGGCCAGCGCGCCTTGCAGTGCCTGGGCCACCTGGCCATTGCGGCCGCAGACGAGCACTTTCATGGCAGCAGGCTCCCTGCCTTGCTCAGTTCGCTGAAGCGTTTGCCCAGCTTGTCCTTGTCGGAAAGCTTCGGCGCTACCCCCTGCAACTGCCAGTCGATGTTCAGGTCCGGGTCATCCCAGCGGATGCAGTGCTCGGCACCGGGGTTGTAGTAGTCGGTGGTCTTGTACAGGAACTCGGCCGACTCGCTCAGCACCACGAAGCCATGGGCGAAGCCGGGCGGGATCCACAACTGGCGACGGTTTTCGGCGGACAGGCGCGCCGCCACCCACTGGCCACAGGTTTTGGAGCTGCGGCGCACGTCCACCGCCACGTCCAGCACTTCGCCGTGGACCACCCGCACCAGCTTGCCCTGGGTGTTCTGCACCTGGTAGTGCAGGCCGCGCAGCACGTTGTGCGCTGAGCGCGAGTGGTTGTCCTGGACGAAGTCGCCCGTGAACCCGGTCAGTTCGGCGAACACCCGGGCGTTGAAGCTTTCGAAGAAAAAACCCCGGTCGTCACCGAACACCTTGGGTTCGATGAGCAGTACGTCGGGTATGTCGGTAGCAATGATGTTCATGCAGATTCTTTGGCCAGTTTGCCCAGGTATTGACCGTATCCGGTCTTTTTCAGTTTTTCGGCCTTGGCCAGCAAGTCTTCGCGGCTGATCCAGCCCTGGTTGAAGGCGATCTCTTCCAGGCAGGCCACTTTCAGCCCCTGGCGGTTCTCGATGGTCTGCACGTACTGCGAGGCGTCCAGCAGGCTTTCATGGGTGCCGGTGTCGAGCCAGGCAAAGCCGCGGCCGAAACGCTCCACGCGCAGGTCGCCGCGTTTGAGGTAGGCGTTGGTGATGTCGGTGATTTCCAGCTCACCGCGTGCCGAAGGGCGTACATCCTTGGCGATGCGCACCACATCGTTGTCGTAGAAATACAGGCCGGTCACGGCATAGCTGGACTTGGGCTGCAGTGGCTTTTCCTCGATCGACAGGGCATTGCCCTGCTCATCGAACTCGACCACACCGAAGCGCTCGGGGTCCTTGACCCAGTAGCCGAACACGGTGGCCCCCGACTCATGTTTCACGGCGCGTTGCAGCTGTTCGGTGAAGCTCTGCCCGTGGAAGATGTTGTCGCCCAGGATCAGGCACACCGAGTCATCGCCAATGAACTGCTCGCCGATCAGGAAGGCCTGGGCCAGCCCGTCCGGCGAGGGCTGTTCGGCGTAGCTGATGTTGAGGCCGAACTGCTGGCCGTCGCCGAACAGGTTCTTGTACTGCGGCAGGTCCTGGGGGGTGGAAATCAGCAGGATGTCGCGGATCCCGGCGAGCATCAGCACCGAGACCGGGTAGTAGATCATCGGTTTGTCGTAGATCGGCAGCAGCTGCTTGGAGACACCGAGGGTGATGGGGTGCAGACGGGTGCCGGAGCCACCGGCCAGAACGATACCTTTGGTCATGCGATCAAGTCCTTGATGTTGGAGTTGCCCAGGCGCTCACCTTGATAGCTGCCGTCCTGTACACGGCGGCACCATTCGAGGTTGTTCAGGTACCACTGCACGGTCTTGCGCAGACCGCTTGCGAAGGTTTCTTCGGGGACCCAGCCCAGCTCGCGCTCGATCTTGCTGGCGTCGATGGCATAGCGCAGGTCGTGGCCGGGGCGGTCCTGCACGTAGGTGATCAGGTCTTTGTAATGCGCGATGCCGGCCGGGCGTCGTTCGGGGGCCAGCTCTTCAAGCAGCTTGCACAGTTGGAGCACCACGTCGATGTTCTTCTGCTCGTTATGCCCGCCGATGTTGTAGGTCTCGCCGACCTGGCCTGTGCTCACCACCTTGAGCAGCGCCCGGGCGTGGTCCTCGACGTACAGCCAGTCGCGCACCTGCTGGCCGTTGCCATACACCGGCAGCGGTTTGCCGGCCAGGGCGTTGAGGATCATCAGCGGGATCAGCTTTTCCGGGAAGTGGTAGGGCCCGTAGTTGTTCGAGCAATTGGTCAGCAGCACCGGCAGCCCATAGGTGCGCTGCCAGGCGCGGACCAGATGGTCGGACGCCGCCTTGCTCGCCGAATAGGGCGAGCTGGGCGCATAGGGCGTGGTTTCGGTGAACAGGTCGTCGACGCCATGCAGGTCGCCATACACCTCATCGGTGGAGATATGGTGGAAGCGGAAGGCTTCGCGCTGCGCCGCCGGCAGCCGCGACCACCAGGCGCGGGTGGCTTCGAGCAGGGCATAGGTGCCGACGATATTGGTCTGGATGAAGGCCGCCGGGCCATCGATGGAGCGGTCCACGTGGGACTCGGCCGCCAGGTGCATGATCGCCTGGGGCTCGAAGCGTTGCAGAACCTCGGCGACCGTTGCCTGGTCGGCGATGTCGGCCTGGACGAACTCGTAGCGGCTGTTGCTGGCGATGGGCTGCAGCGATTCCAGATTGCCCGCGTAGGTCAGCTTGTCGAGGTTGAGCACCTCATGCTCGGTGCTGCCGATCAGGTGGCGGATCAGGGCCGAGCCGATGAAGCCGGCACCGCCGGTGACGAGAATGCGCATGTGCAATGGCCTTTGCTGAGGGCTTTGGCGAAAAGCCTAGCTGGTTTGTTTGTGGCCGCTCGTCGTAAATCGTGCTGGCGAACGATGTCCGTCGCCTGGTGCGAGCTGCCTCTTGAATAACGGCAACAGTAGTGGCGATATAAGCGGCAAAAAAACCGAGGTCCCCCGCATGCCCCTGAGCACCCTGATCCAGCGTTCGAGCCAGCCCAGCCCTTCACTCGGTGAAGCCCAGGCCCATGCCCTGCTGCGCTCGCATTATGACCTGCGGGGCGAGTTGCAGGCACTGGGTAGCCAACAGGATGTGAATTTTTGCCTCGACACTGGCCAGGGGCGCTATGTGCTCAAGGCCTGCCACGGCAGCTACGCCGAAGCCGAATTGCAGGCCCAGCACGCCGCCCTGGCGTACTTGCGCGAGCGTGGCGTGCCGGTGCCGCAGGTGCAGCCGTCGCTTGCCGGTGAGGCGCTGCTGGCGCTTGAGGTCGATGGCCAACCCCTGCGGGTGCGGCTGCTCAGTTATATCGAAGGCCAGCCGCTGACCCGCCTCAAGCACCTGCCGTTGTCGGTGGTGGCTGAGCTGGGCAGGCTGTGCGCGCAGGTCGACCGGGCGCTGGCAGGTTTCGAGCATCCGGGGCTGGAGCGCACCTTGCAGTGGGACCCGCGGCATGCCCAGGCACTGGTCGAGCACCTGCTGCCGGTCCTCACTGACCCGGCACGCCGCCAGCAGGTCGCGGGTCTGGCCCGCCAGGCCGCAGACAGGCTGGCGCCGCTGGTCGGGCAACTGCCGACCCAGGCCGTGCACCTGGACATCACCGACGACAACGTGGTGTGGGCGCGTGACGGGCAACGGGAGTGGCAAGTGCAGGGGGTGATCGATTTCGGTGACCTGCTGCGCAGCTGGCGCATCGCCGACCTGTCGGTGACCTGTTCGGCGCTGCTGCACCACGCCGAAGGCGACCCGCTGCGCATCTTGCCGGCGGTGGCCGCCTACCAGGCCGCCAACCCGCTTGAAACGGCCGAATTACAGGCGCTCTGGCCGCTGGTGCAGCTGCGCGCCGCCGTGCTGGTGCTCAGCAGCGAGCAGCAGTTGGCGATCGACCCACTCAATCAGTACACCCGCGACAACATCGCCCATGAGTGGGAAATCTTCGACACCGCCTGCGCGGTGCCCGCCGCGCTGATGGAAGTGGCAATCCTGCAGGCTGCCGGCAAGCGGCCCGCCAGCGCCGACTTCAGCGGTTGCCTGCCGTTGCTGCCAGCGCTTGCAGGGCAGGCGATCACCCGAGTCGACCTCGGTGTGCTCAGCCCGCACTGCGAGGCCGGCAACTGGGAGCAACCAGGCTTCGACCAGCGCCTGCTGGCCACCCAGCCTGCGCCGGCCTGCAGCCTGCACGGCCAGTACCGGCTGTCGCAAACCCACATCGACCGCCCCGAGGAGCCCGCCACCTGTGCCCTGGGTGTAGAGCTGCAGCTGATGCCCGGCAGCCTGCTGCAGGCACCTGCCGAGGGCGTATGGCAGCGTGCCGGCGACAACCGCGGCTGCCTGCGCACCGCGCACTGGAACCTGTGGCTCAACGGCCTGGAAGAGGCCCCGGCCGACGGCCAGGTGCTTGCCAGGGGCCAGGCGCTGGGCGCCACCTGTGGCTTCCTCAGTGTGCAGCTGTGCCTCGATGGCCAGGCCGTGCCGCCGTTTTTCGCCACGCCCAGTGCTGCCGCTGCCTGGCTGGCCCTGTGCCCTTCGCCTTCGGCGCTGCTGGGCTTTGATTGCGCCGCCGAGCCCCTGGCCGACGCGCAGGCGCTGCTGGCCCGCCGCGATGCCAGCTTCGCCCGCTCGCAGAAGCACTATTACGAGCAGCCGCCGCATATCGAACGCGGCTGGCGCAACTACCTGATCGACATGCAGGGCCGCTCGTACCTGGACATGCTCAACAACGTCGCGGTGCTCGGCCATGGCCACCCGCGCATGGTCGCCGAGTCGGCGCGCCAATGGTCGTTGCTCAACACCAACTCGCGCTTCCACTACGCGGCCATTGCCGAATTCTCCGAGCGCTTGCTGGAAGTGGCGCCGGAAGGCTTCGACCGGGTGTTCCTGGTCAACAGCGGCACCGAGGCCAACGACCTGGCGATCCGCCTGGCCTGGGCCTACAGCGGCGGGCGCGACCTGCTCAGCGTGCTGGAGGCCTACCACGGCTGGTCGGTGGCAACGGATGCGATCTCCACCTCCATCGCCGACAACCCCCAGGCCCTGCAAACTCGCCCGGACTGGGTGCACCCGGTGGAGGCGCCGAACACCTTCCGTGGCCGTTACCGCGGTGCCGACAGCGCGGCTGACTACCTGCGCGATGTCGATGCCAAGCTCGCCGACCTCGATGCCCGTGGCCGCCAGCTGGCGGGCATGATCTGCGAGCCGGTGTACGGTAACGCCGGCGGCATCTCGCTGCCGGCCGGCTATCTGCGCGAGGCCTACGCCAAGGTGCGCCAGCGTGGCGGGGTGTGCATCGCCGACGAGGTGCAGGTCGGCTATGGGCGCCTGGGCGAATATTTCTGGGGCTTCGAGGAGCAGGGCGTGGTGCCGGACATCATCACCATGGCCAAGGGCATGGGCAACGGCCAGCCGCTGGGGGCGGTGATCACCCGCCGCGAGATCGCCGAGGCGCTGGAAGCCGAGGGTTACTTCTTCTCCTCGGCCGGCGGCAGCCCGGTCAGCTGCCGCATCGGCATGGCGGTGCTGGACGTGATGCGTGACGAAGGGCTATGGGACAACGCCCGTGACGTGGGGCGGCATTTCAAGGCGCGGTTGCAGGCGCTTGTCGATAAGTATCCGCTGGCGGGTGCCGCCCATGGTTCGGGCTTCTACCTGGGGTTGGAGCTGGTGCGCGACCGGCAGACGCTGGAGCCGGCCACGCAGGAGACCATGCACCTGTGCAACCGCCTGCGCGAGCTGGGGATCTTCATGCAGCCGACCGGCGACTACCTGAACATCCTCAAGATCAAGCCACCGATGTGCACCACGCGGGCGAGCGTGGACTACTTTGTCGACAGCGTGGAGCGGATCCTCGCCGAAGGGCTTTGAAATCGATTGTTATCGGGTTGAGAGCATCCTTTATGCGAAATCGGTCTTCATTGCACCTTTGAAAGCAGATATTTATCGGCTATAAATGTTCGCCATCAGCCGGTGGGACCGCTTTGCGGTCCTTTCGCGGCACAAGGCCGCTCCTACACAGGGACGCGACTCCCTGCAGGGGCTGCCTTGTGTCGCGAGAGGTGCGCGCAGCGCGCCCCGCCCTTCCGCCAGTTGCCCTAGAGGTTATCGATGAAAACCCTCAACACGACTCCCCGCGCCGACGGCTTCCACATGCCCGCCGAATGGGCCCCGCAAACCCAGGTGTGGATGGTCTGGCCGGAGCGCCCGGACAACTGGCGCCTGGGCGGCAAGCCGGCGCAGGCCGCGCACGTGACCCTGGCCAAGGCCATCGCCCGTTTCGAACCGGTCACCGTGGCGGTTTCCGCCGGCCAGTACGAGAACGCCCGGCGCCAGCTCGATGTGCCCAACATCCGTGTGGTCGAGATCAGCAACGACGACGCCTGGGTGCGTGACACCGGCCCGACCTTCGTGATCAACGACCAGGGTGAAGTCCGTGGCGTGGACTGGGGCTTCAACGCCTGGGGTGGCTTCGATGGCGGCCTGTACGCACCGTGGAACCGCGACGAGGAACTGGCGGCCAAGGTGATGGAAATGGAGCGCGTGCAGCGTTACCACACCGAAGGTTTCGTGCTTGAAGGCGGCTCGATCCATGTCGATGGCGAAGGCACCCTGATCACCACCGAAGAGTGCCTGCTCAACCGCAACCGCAACCCTCACCTGACCCGCGAGCAGATCGAAGACATCCTGCGCGAGCACCTGGCGGTGGAAACCATCGTCTGGCTGCCGGACGGCCTGTACAACGACGAAACCGACGGCCACGTCGACAATTTCTGCTGTTACGTCAGCCCAGGCGAAGTGTTACTGGCCTGGACCGATGATTCCAACGACCCCAATTACGCACGCTGCCACGCGGCCTACGATGTGCTGAAAAACAGCCGCGACGCCAAGGGCCGCGAGTTTGTGGTGCACAAGATGCCGATCCCTGGCCCGCTGTTCGCCACCGAAGCCGAATGCGCCTGCGTCGACCAGGTGGTCGGCAGCCAGGAGCGTGACCCGTCGGTGCGCCTGGCCGGCTCCTACGTGAACTTCCTGATCGTCAACGGCGGCATCATCGCGCCGAGCTTCGATGACCCCGCCGATGCGCAGGCCAGAGCGATCCTGGCCAAGGTCTTCCCGGATCACGAAGTGGTCATGATCCCCGGCCGCGAGCTGCTGCTCGGCGGCGGCAACATCCACTGCCTGACCCAGCAACAGCCGGCGCCGTTCAAGCGCTGATTCACGCAGCAAGAAAAAGCCCGTCCGATGACGGGCTTTTTTGTTTGTGGCGACGTTCGGTGGCGGCGAATGGCACAGCTCTTGTATTAGTTTTTCATTGTGTTTCAGAGAGATAGGCCCACGCCGTTCTGTAACAAACCTTACGTAAGTTAGCCGCTCACGGGCCCAGGGAGTGCGTGTAGAAATGAATGCAGCAAGTGAGTCGGCTATGCCCCCATCGGCAGTGAATCACCAAACGCTTGAAATACTGGCGCAGTGGTTGCGAGACCATGGATGCATCCGGGTCAGGAAGACCGACCCACGACGTCTGCTGAACGGGCGTTATCCGCAGGGCTTGATCAGCGATGCGGAGCTCGAAGCGCTGCTGGCTGTGTGGCACTGACCGGGTATCAATCCGTCGCAACGAAAAACGCCACCGCACATGCGGTGGCGTTTTCGTTTGTGGCGCTTGTGCTGGCCGCATCGCCGGCAAGTCGGCCCACTAACAGGCTTGCACGCTCTCTGTAGGAGCGGCCTTGTGTCGCGATAGGGCCGCAGCGCGGCCCCAGGATTTCAGCGTCAAAGCAGAAATCGCGGGGCTGCTTTGCAGCCCTATCGCGACACAAGGCCGCTCCTACAGAGGACAGCAGTCCATTGGGTGGGAGCTGGCTTGCCAGCGATGGCGTCAGAAGCTGTAGCTGCCGGTCACCACCAGGCTTCGCGGATCGCCATACTGGATCTGCGCCGCGCTGGTGGCCGAATCGTAGTAGGTCTTGTCGGTGATGTTCTTCAGCGCCGCGCGCACGTCCCAGTCATGGGTGCGATAGCCGGCCAGGGCATCCCAACGGCCATAGCCCGGCAGGATCACGGTGTTCTGGTTGTCGGCGTAGCGGTCACCCACCAGCGTCATGCCGGTTTCGGCGTACCAGCCCAGCTCCGGCTTCCAGGTCACGAACAGGCTGGCGTTGCGCCGGGCCACGTCGTTGATGCGGTTGCCTTCCTGGCCATTGTTGTCCTCGACGATCTTCGCGTCCTGCAGGCCGATGCCGCCGCGTACATACCAGTTGCCGACCACATTGCCGGTGGCGGTCAGCTCGATGCCGCGCGAGCGCTGCAGGCCAGACATCAGGGTGATGTTCGGGTCGATCGGGTCGCGGGTGCGGCGGTTGTAAAGCTCCAGTTCGTAGAGCGCCAGGGTGGTAGTCAGGCGCTCGTCGAACCAGTCGCTCTTGACCCCGATTTCCTTCTGCCGGGTCAGCTCCGGGTCGGTCTCGTTGGTGTTGCCGGCCGCGCCAGGGGTGATGCCGATCAAGCCGCCGCCGACGGGTGAGTAGGTCTTGCTCCAGGAGGCATAGAAGGAGTGGTCGCGCCACGGCGTATAGACCACGCCCAGGCGTGGGCTGAAGCTGTTGTCGTTCTGCTTCTCGGAGAGGTTGCGCAGTTTGTTGGTGGTTTCCACCTCGAACTGGTCGAAGCGCACGCCGGCAAGGATCTGCCACTGGTCGTTCAGGCGGATCTGGTCCTGCAGGTAGATGCCGCGGCTCTCGACCACCGTGTGGTTGTTGCTCGACACCGCCATGCGGCCATTGTGCTGCAGGTTACGGTTGGGGCTGTCGAGGTTCAGGGCCGGTACCGGGCGGGCACCAGGGCCTGTAGTGGCGGCGTTGTACAGCGTCGGGTCGCGGCGCTGGTTGCCGAATTCCAGGCCCAGCAGCAGCTTGTGCTCCAGGCCCCAGGTGCTGACATCACCCTCGGCTTCGAGGTTGTTGAACAGGTTGCGGGTGTTCAGGTCCTGCTGCCAGCGCTGGCGGGTAACCAGGTTGGTGCGCGGGTTGTAGGCGGTCTGGTAGGTGTTGTCGAACTCACTGTCGAGCTTGAACAGGCCCAGGGTATGACGCAGTTGCCAGTTGTCGCTCAGCTGGTAGTTCAGGCGCGAGCGCAGCGTCTGGGCGCGGTCGTCGATGTAGTCGCGCTGGGTATCGCCATAGGTGGCGCTGCGGCTGACGTCCGCCGGGCGCCCGGTCAACGGGTTGCCGGGGATGCCGCGGTCTGGGGTGCGGTTGTAGCGGCTGTACTCGTACTGCACCAGCCAGTTCAGGTCGGGGTTCAGTTGCCAGCTCATGGAAGGGGCGAACAGCTGGCGGTTGCCATCGACGCCGTGGCGGAAGCTGTTGCTGTCTTCATTGCCCATGTTCAGGCGCAGGCTGACGGTGTCGCTGGGGTCTGCGCTGAGGTCGGCGTAAAGGCTGCGCAGGTCCTGGCTGCCGCCCTGGGCTTCGATGGTCGAGCGGCGGCCATGTTCCGGCGCCTTGCTCACCCGGTTGACGATGCCGCCCTGGCTGCCACGGCCATACAGCACCGCGGCCGGGCCTTTGAGCACTTCGACCCGCTCGATGTTGTGCAGGTCGCGCACGTATTGGCTGTCGTCGCGCACACCGTCCAGGTAGAAGTCGTTGCTGGCCTCGAAGCCGCGTATGCGTACGCTGTCGAAACGCGTGTCGGCGCCGCTGCTGACGTTGGGGATACCTTCCAGGGCCTCGCCCAGGGTGCTGCTGCCATAGTCCAGCACATTGCTGGTCTTCACCGTGTCGATGGCCTGGGGCACATAGCGCACCGGGGTCGAGGTACGGGTCGCAGTACTCACTTCGCGTACCCGTGGGTTGTCCTCTTCGCGCTCGCTGTCGGCGGTGACTGCGGTTTCCGGCAGGGTGGTGGTGGCGGCACTCGCCAGGCCTGCGCTGAACAACAGCGAAAGGCCCAGGGTCAGGGGTGAAAGGCGGCAGGGGGCAGGCATTGCAGGCATCCATCTACGCAAGTGAGAAATTGGGCGCGAATGGTAATGCTTGCTATTTGCTGTTGCTCGCCTATTCGTAAAGACTTGTCTTTACGTTTGTATCACTTTGTAACTAGTCCTTTCTGAACGATTCGACCGGTACCAAGCGCGCGTGTGCGTTGCCCATTTACATGACCGTTGTGCGAGTTTTTTCGATAAAACCTGAAAGAGACAAATTTGCGCAGAAGCTGGGCATTAGTGCGTGGAAATGCACTGTTCCAGACCTTTTTTTTGGTTATATCAACCTGCAAATCACGATTTTTTGACATGTATAAGCAGGCGCAGCTAGGATTCGGCCTCTACGCCTGCTGGCCATGACTTGGCCATGCGGCTGAAAGGCCCGTTGCAGACCATCAGCGGGCCTTTCAGCCTGGATCCGCATAGCGTCGAACCTACGAAGGGGCGTTGGTTCCTGGCGTTCTCATGCAGAGCGTTTTTGATTAAGCAATAAGGAAAATAAAATGTTGAAAACCAGGATCAGCCTGGTCGCCCTGGCGATGATCGCCGCGACCCAGGCACAGGCCAACGAGCAGGCCGACAGCAAAGGTTTCATCGAGGACAGCCACGCCAACGTCCTTCTGCGCAACGCTTACATCAACCGTGACAAGAAGCATCGCACCGACGACCAGATCGAATGGGGCCAGGGCGTCATCGCCAACTTCTCCTCCGGCTTCACCCAGGGCACCGTCGGTGTCGGCGTTGATGCCTTCGGCCTGTACGCCGTGCGTCTGGACGGCGGCAAAGGCCACAACGGTGGTGGTGGTGTCGACTTCTTCAAGCCGCACAACACCAAGAACGCCGACGGCAACGCCAGCAGCCCACATGACCTGGCCCGCGGCGGCGCTGCAGTGAAGTTCCGCATCTCCAACACCGTGCTCAAGTACGGTGACCAGATGCCGGCCCTGCCGGTGCTGAACTACGACGATGGCCGTCTGCTGCCAGAAAGCTTCACTGGCACCCTGATCACCTCCAAGGAGATCAAGGGCCTGGAGCTGAACGCCGGCCGCTTCACCCAGGAAGCCCGCAAGAGCGCCGAAGGGCGTGACAGCGGCGGCCTGAAGTCGATCGACGTGTTGGGTGGTAGCTACAAGTTCACCGACAACTTCACCGCTTCGCTGTACACCGCAGACAACGAAGATGTGATGAAGAAGCACTACCTGGGCCTGAACTACGTCTTCCCGATCGCCAATGACCAGTCCGTGACCCTGGACTTCAACGGCTACAAGACCAGCATCGACAAGCAGTTCGTGCGCTCGGCCGAGCTCAACGGCGACTCCAACACCATCTGGAGCCTGGCGGCCACCTACGCCTTCGGCCCGCACTCGATCACCCTGGCGCACCAGCGCAGCACCGGCAGCACCGGCTACAACTACGGCGGCTACCAGAGCGCGGGTGGTACCAGCGACGGTGGTTCGACCATCTACCTGGCCAACTCCTACTGGTCCGACTTCAACGCCGAAGACGAGCGTTCCTGGCAGCTGGGCTACGGCCTGGACTTCGGCGCCTTCGGCGTGCCGGGCCTGACCTACAAGGTCGCCTACGTAGTGGGTGACAACATCAACACCCGCAACCTGAAGAACCCGGAAGGCTTCGGCGAAGGCAAGGAACGCGAGATCTTCAACCAGCTGCGCTACGTCGTTCAGGACGGCCCGGCCAAGGACCTGTCGATCAAGCTGCGTAGCTCGTTCCTGCGTACCAACAACGCGGTCCAGCAGAACGGCTACAACGACGACGGCAACGAAGTTCGCGTATTCGTCGAGTACCCAATCAGCATCTTCTGATCCTGATCTGGCGTCATCAGCAGCCCCGGCCTATGCCGGGGCTGTTTCTTTGTGGCGTGCCGCATTCGCCGCAGGCACCCCTTCGACTTCCCCCATCTGCGGCGCAAAGCTGTCACTGCGCGCCATCCGCCACATCCGTGCATAGAACGCGTTATCGATCGAGCCGCTGAGCAACTCACCCGGTTTGAGGAACGCGTGCAGCTGCGAAAACAGGCTGATCTCACTGGGGCTGATGCGCCGTGCCAGGTGCTTGGGCTTGAGCTCGGACGGGTGATCCAGCCCCGCAGCGGCCAGCATTTCGGCCAGGGCGTGCAAGGTGTTGCGGTGAAAACTCGCAACCCGCTCGGCTTTCTCCGGCACCACCAGCGCACGCTGGCGCAGCGGGTCCTGGGTGGCCACGCCAGTGGGGCACTTGTTGGTGTGGCAGCTTTGCGACTGGATGCAGCCGATGGCGAACATGAAGCCGCGTGCCGAGTTGACCCAGTCGGCGCCGATGGCCAGCACGCTGGCAATGTCGAACGCGCTGACGATCTTGCCCGCCGCGCCAATGCGCACGCGTTCGCGCAGGTTCAGGCCCACCAGGGTGTTGTGCACGAACATCAGGCCGTCACGCAGCGGCATGCCCATGTTGTCGGAGAACTCCCGGGGCGCCGCGCCGGTGCCGCCTTCCTTGCCATCGACGACGATGAAGTCCGGGGTGATGCCGGTGGCGAGCATGGCCTTGGCAATGCCCATGAATTCCCACGGATGGCCCAGGCAGAACTTGAAACCTACCGGTTTGCCGCCTGACAGCTCGCGCAGCCTGGCGACGAACTGCAGCAGCTCCACCGGGTTGCGGAAGGCGCTGTGGGCGGCCGGCGAGATGCAGTCCTGGCCCTCGCGCACCCCCCGGGTGGCGGCGATCTCGGCGCTGACCTTGTGCCCCGGCAGGATGCCGCCATGGCCCGGCTTGGCACCCTGGCTGAGCTTGATCTCGATCATCTTCACCTGGCCATCGCGCGCCTGTTCGGCGAAGCGTTCGGGGTCGAAGCGCCCGTCCTCGGTGCGGCAGCCGAAATAGCCGCTGCCAATTTCCCAGATCAGGTCGCCGCCGTGTTCGCGGTGATAAGGGCTGATGCTGCCCTCGCCGGTGTCATGGGCAAAGCGCCCCAGGCGCGCCCCTTTGTTCAGCGCGGCAATGGCATTGGCGCTGAGCGCGCCGAAGCTCATGGCCGAGATATTGAAGATCGACGCCGAATACGGCTGGGTGCACTGCGGCCCGCCGATGCGAATGCGAAATGACGCAGGATCTGCCTGTGGCACGGGCAGCATCGAATGGCTGATGAACTCGAAGCCCGGCTTGTACACATCATTGAGGGTGCCGAAGGCCTTCTCGGCGCTCTCGTTCTTGGCCCGGGCATAGACCAGCGAACGTTGCGCACGGGAGAACGGCAGCTTGTCGTCGTCGCCCTCGATCAGGTACTGGCGAATCTCAGGCCGGATGGTCTCGATCAGGTAGCGGATGTTGCCCAGGATCGGGTAGTTGCGCCGCACCGCGTGGTGGCTCTGGCGCAGATCATTGAGGCCGACCAGGCTGAGCAGCGCGGTCACCAGGGTGAATGGCCACAGCCAGCTGTGCTGGATCAGAAAGGGGATGCTGGCAAGGGTGAAGACCAGGCACAGGGCCAGGCAGGCATAACGGCTGGGGAGCGAATCGTTCATGGGTCCATCGCAGGCGGGATGACGCGGCCTAGGATAGGCAAAGCCTGTGCGCGGAAAACCAGGGGTTTCGGTAAAAGACTCTTGCATGGGCGTGGGGTGTGGCGTTTGCGCCGCAAGATCCGGCATCACTTGCGTGCCTGCCTTGCTCTTTCCCCTGACCATACTTCCCCTCCAGGCAGCCCGCTGGTCGGATTGGTGGGTATGGTGTTGATAGATCGTTGACGGTAGTTATACTAACCACCGCTGCGAACAGCCCAAGGAAGGGTTCATGAACAGCCGCGAAATGATTTCGGTGATCGAGGCCGATGGTTGGTACCTGGTGCGATCCAAGGGCAGCCACCATCACTTCAAGCACCCCCACAAGACTGGGCTGGTGACCATCCCGCACCCGAAGAAGGACCTGCTGCCCGCCACTGCGGCCAGCATCCTGCGCCAGGCGCGGATCGGCTACGCCAGCTGACCAGGAGAGCCACTGCCATGTTATTCCCCATCGCCATCCTGCCCGGCGACGACCAGCACGCCTGGGGCGTGGAAGTCCCGGACATCCCGGGCTGCTTTTCGGCCGGTGAAGACCTCGATGACGCCATCGCCATGGCCCGCGAGGCCATCGAGGGCCACCTCGAACTGCTCGCCCAGGACGGCCAGGAAATCCCCAAGGCCAGCAAGGTGAGCGCCCATGCGGCCAACCCTGACTACGCCGGATGCACCTGGGCGCTCATCGACATCGATATCACCCGCTACCTGGGCAAGGCCGAGAAGCTCAACATCACCCTGCCGGCCTACCTGCTCACCCGTATCGATGCCTACGTGAAGAACCATCCTGAGCAGAAAAGCCGCTCGGGCTTCCTGGCTGAAGCGGCGCTGAGAATCCTGCAGGGCGACTGCAAATAGCTACGTTGGGCCCGCTTTGGGCTACCGAACCAGGCGCACCTCAGGTGCCCGAAGCTTCGCGGCGCAGGTTCAGCAAGTAGCCTTCGTTGCGGATGGTGAGGATCTGCGCAGCTTGGCCCGGTGCACGGCGCAACTGTCGGCGCAGGCGGCTGATGCACATGTCCACCGAACGGTCGTCGGGCAGGTGGTCGCGGCCGAACGCGCTGCGTGTCAGATGATCGCGGGATACCACGCTGTTATCGGCCTGCAGCAACTCGTGCAGTACCCGGTAATCGGAGCGTGGCAGGGTCAGGGCCTGGCCGTCGGGGTGGGTGAGCAGCCGTTTGATGGGGTCCAGCGCAAAGCCTGCGAATCGCTGCGGCTGGACATCGCCTTCGCCGGTGCTGGCCTCCAGCTGCAGGGGCCGGCGCAGCACCGCCTTGATCCGGGCAACCAGCTCGCGGGGCTCGAAGGGCTTGGCCAGGTAGTCGTCGGCGCCTGCTTCCAGGCCAGTGATGCGGTCCAGGGTGCTGCCCTTGGCCGACAGCAGGATCACCGCCAGCCCCGGCAGCCCCTGCAACTGCCGGCACAGGCTCAGGCCATCCTCGCCGGGCAGCATCAGATCCAGCACCACCAGGTCGACCTTGTGCAGGGCCAGTTGCGCGCGCATCTGCTCGCCATCTGCGGCCGCTAAAACCTGGTAGCCGGCATCACTCAGATAATCGCAGAGAAGTTCGCGAATCTCGTCGTCATCGTCGACAACCAGCAGGGTGAAGCTCATGGAAGGGTACCTGTAGAAATGCGAGCGGCAGCGCTCGTTACGATCAACGTCATCCCCGCGCAGACCGACATGGCGGCAGTGCGTGAGGCGACGCAATCGTAACAAAAAATCATCTGCGAATGCGAAGCCTTCGCAAATGATGGTGGTCGCCGCTAGCGAATCGGTCCAGGCGCTTCCAGCTGTTTCATCAGGTCGTCGTTCCATTGCCCTTCGACCTTCACGTGCGCAGCGGCACCCAGCATCACGGCCTCGATCAGGTTGTGATTGAGGTAGGTGTACAGGCCGGGCTGGCGGAAGGTGTACAGCGCCGCGCCTGCGGCGCCGCCGGGGATGAACCAGGTTTCCAGGTTGCGCTGCGGCGGGTTGGCGAACTTGCCGGCGGCCCACACGTAGTCGCCATGGCCGCCGATCAGGTGCGGGCGGGTGTCGCGGTTGGCTTGCGAGTGGACGAGCAGCACCGTTTCGCCGAGCGTGGCGGTGAGCGCGTGCTGGCCGGTCAGCGCGCCGACGCTGCCATTGAAGACCACGTGCGTGGGGATAAGCCCCTTCATCACCTGGTACATGTCGGCGAAGCTCGCCGATGGGCTGGCGTAGCGTTTGTACTTGCCGTCCTTGTCGCGCGGGATGTAGTAGTCCTGCTCGCCGATGTACCAGACCTTGTCGTATTGCAGCGGCCGCCCGTCGCCGTCTTTCAGGCCGTCCCGCGGCAGCACCATGATTGCACCGTTCATGCCGCACACCACGTGCCAAGGGATCATCACCCCGCCCGGCGCGCAGTGGTACACGAACACCCCGGCGCGGTCCGCCTTGAAGCGCAGCTTCACCTGCTCGCCAGGCTTCACATGGGTCAGTTCACCACCGCCGAGCGCGCCAGTGGCGGCATGGAAGTCGATGTTGTGCATCATGCTGTTGCTGGCCGGGTTGACCAGGGTGAGCTCCACGTAGTCGCCCTCGTGCACCACCATCAGCGGGCCGGGCACCGAGCCGTTGAAGGTCATGGCATGGATGTAGGCGCCCTCGCTGTCGACCGCAAGTTCTTTCTCCTCGATCTCCATGCGGAACTCGACGATCCGCGGTTTGCCAGGCGCGCGCTGGCTGTGGGCATGTACCTGGGGTGGTGCAACCAGCTCGACCCGGGTGCGTTCCAGCCGGGTCAGGTCGGTGGGTGGATCATTGGTTGCCGGTACCGCCGCCCGCGCCAGGCCGCAGGCCAACGCAGTGCTGCCAACCCCCAGCAATACACCCCCCGCCAGCACCCCGCGCCGCGTCAGGGCTACGCCTTTTTGCTCACTCATGGGACTTCTCCTTAAGTCGACGAAAGCCGTCGGCACAGGAATACCCATTTTGAAAACAGGGTTTATTGAGCCCAAACAAGAAATCGAGCGGCAGGGCAATCTGTCGCAATTGTGGCCGATAGCTACTATGGAGTTACGTGGGCTGCCACGTGCAGCGACTCAGGGAGCACAGGGAGTGAGCCGTTTCGTCAGTTTCGAAGTCAGCAATCACCGTCAGTATGTGATCAGCATCGATCACATCATTGCGCTTTATCCGCTTGCTCAGGAAAGGACGTTTGCCAAGGGAGGGATCGTGCTGATCAACGGGCTGGGGAAGGAGGGCAAGCACGTGGCGCTGGAGCTTAGCGGGCCGGAGATCAGGAAGCTGCATAAGGCGTTGTTGCTGGAGTGACGGGGTGGGGGGGCGACTGGATGATCTCCAGAAACGCAAAAGCCCCGACTTACGTCGAGGCTTTTTGAGTATGGTGCCGGCACCAGGAATCGAACCCGGGACCTACTGATTACAAGTCAGTTGCTCTACCATCTGAGCTATACCGGCACAGGGGCGTCATTATAGCGATGGATTCGTGGCTGTAAACTACTTCTTGCAATCAATGCGTAACACCCTAAGTCACCGAGCGCAAAGGAGAATTTTCCTACCAGCCGCGGTGGATGGTGGTGACGCTTGGTTCGGTCTTGCCGGGATTGAAGAACAGCTTGTCGTTGTCGCAGCCGCGCTTGCGGCAAGGGGTGGCGACGTGCAGCGGCAGGCCGCGGTCGCCGCCGAGCTGCATGCCGGGCATGTTCCAGTCCAGCGGTGTCGGCTTGGCCGGTGGCGTGCTGCTGGCGCAGCCAGTCAGGGCCAGGGCGACGGTCAGCAGGGCGAAGGGCTTGGCGTGTTTCACGATGTTCGAATCCGTTCCAAGGTCAGTCTGTGTTCAAGAGGCGGCTGCAACGCTAGCGGCTCCCTCTCGGGGACCAGTAGCTTGGGTATTGGCAGCTGTGACGCGCGTCCCGTTAATACGATGAGGCCATGCCCCCTACGCGAACAATCACGGTTGTTGGCATCCTTGATCATTTTTCGCACAGCGCCGGCAGATCACCGGGCGGGTGGTTCTGCGCGTCTTGGCTCGTTTGAACAGTGCATGATCACGTGGACAGCCGGCGATGATACACCGAACGAGCCGACGAAGCTTGGCTGTGCTGTGGCTGAGTTGCCGGGCCACGAGGCATGCTGTGTTCCTGTCGCTCCATGGGTGGTTAATATAATTTACGCGCCGTTCTAGGTGTTTTCAGGGGTTTGTTCGGTATACCTGCAATTTGTTCGCGTCTTTATTTGTGTTTTTTCTATCGCTTTGACTTTTGCGATTGCCTAAGCTAATTTGTTGTTCATTATGTTGAACAGTAAAGCTTTCAAGCTCCTCTCCACCTCCCGCCTGGTTTCCCGTGAACGTCACTGGACCGGCGACCTCTAGCGCCACCCTCCCACTACAGCCTCAAACCTTTCTGTCTTGCGCCGACGCCTGTGCGCTCGGCTGCTGTGTCGCCCATGGGAGGGCACCATGCGTTCCTGGATCTACCTGATCGTCGCCATCACCGCCGAGGTGATCGGCACGGCGTCGATGAAACTCGCCGCCACTCATTTCCCCGTGGCTGGGCATGCCGTGATGTACGTCATGATCTGCCTGTCGTATTTCTTTCTGGCCCTGGCGGTCAAGCGTGTGCCGGTCGGTGTGGCCTATGCGCTGTGGGAGGGGATCGGCATCGTCCTGATCACCCTGGTCAGTGTGCTCTGGCTGGGCGAAAGCCTGGGCTGGGCCAAGGCCCTGGGGCTGGCGGTGATGATTGCCGGCATCCTGCTGATCAAGGCAGGTACCCGCAGCAAGCCCGTCGAGGTTGAAGGGGAGGCGCTGCCATGCTGATTCCCTTTGCCTGGCTGGGCCTGGCCATCGTGCTGGAAGTGCTGGCCAACCTGCTGCTCAAGTATTCCGACGGTTTTCGTCGCAAGGGCCTGGGCGTGGCCTCGATCTTCTGCGTGCTGGCGGCCTTCACCGCGTTGGCTCAAGCGGTACAGGACATCGAGTTGTCGCTGGCCTATGCCATCTGGGGCGGCTTCGGCATCCTTGCCACTGTCGCCATGGGTTGGGCGCTGTTCGGTCAGCGTCTGGGCGGCCGTGGCTGGCTGGGGCTGGCGCTGCTTCTGCTCGGTATGGGGCTGTTGAAACTGGCTTGAAATCGCCTGTTTCAGGCGGTTTCAAGCTTGCGGCTGAAATGCTTATGCACAAGCGGCATTTTTTACTTGCGCGAAAGGCATGCCGACTGGCCCTGCCACCGGTCTTTGCGCAAAGCCCTGTTTTTGCTGGTTTTCAGCTGGAAAGCGGAATAAGCAAAGCGGCGCAAATAGCGCTTGGATCCAAGCGTATGTGATTTTCATCACAAGCTTGTACACAGAGTTATCCACAGGTTGTCAGCTGCGCTGCGGCGATCCGTCGCGTTCGGCCAGCAGTAACAGGTTGCGTGGCGTCAGCGGGTATTCGCAGAACAGTCCTACGCGCACGGCATAACCTTGCTCTTGAAGGTACAAGGCTCGGTCGAGCACCAGCCACAGTTCCAATGGGCGGCGGAACAGGTTGCGCACCAGCTCCAGGTTGCGCACCTGAGCCAGCCGTTGCCAGCCTTGCGACTCAAGGGCGGCCCAGTCCGGCGTGCCGCTCAGTTCGACCTGGCGCAGCGCGGCAAGGTCACGGCAGTACTGCTCGAAGGGTTTCTTCAGCCAATCGACCGGCAATGAAGGTGTTGGCAGGTAAGCATCGATACCCCGCTGTTGGCGCTGCAGCAGGTCGAACCCCAGACGCCTGGCCATCGAGCTGTCGCGCTGGCGGCGTACCCGGGCGCTGGAGGTGACGGCTTCACTGAGCGGCAGGCCCAGATCGCCGATCGACAGCTGCAGGGCCGATGCCTGTGCGGCTGTGGATATCGCCTTGTACTGCTCGCCCTGGATGCGGTTGTAGCAGCACGGCGCCACGGCCAGTTGCGGGCAGCCTTGCTGGCTGGCCAGGTGCAGCAGGCGCACATGCAGATCGCCACAGGCATGCAGGGCCACCACGCTTTTGTCGCCACCCAGCTGCTGCATGCTGTCTGCGGCCATTACATCCTGCTGAACATGCTGGGCTGGCAGTCGATGGTGATCGCTCAGTGCCTGGCCGGCGCTGACCAACTCGGCGTCGTACTCCAGGCAGGTCAATTGCTGGCCGGCTTGCAGCAGGCGGCGGCCCAGGTGGCCCTTGCCCGAACACCAGTCCAGCCAGTGCCGGGTGGGCTGGTTGAAGCTCAGGCGGCGGCTGAAGGCCTCGATCTGCTGCCATTTGCGTCCAGGGACGTTGGCGTCAAGGCGGTGGCCGGCCGGGTGCAGGCCAGCGTCGGGCAATTCACCCACGGCAGACAGCTGTCGGGCCAGACTGGCCAGTTGCGGGAAGGGGGCCGGGGCCGGAACCTGTTCCGGGTGTTGCTGGACGGCTTCGGCTTGTTCCAGGGTGCGATTGCGCAGCCATGCGGACAGCTCGGAGTACTCGCTTTCCCAGCCCAGCTGCAGTTCGGTGAACGGCCGTGGGCGCCACAGCGGCTGGTGCTGAAGCAGAAAGTGGTCAAGGGCCTGGAAGCGCTCGAGGAGCTGGCTGCCTTGGAGGGGGAGTGTCGTGTTCATGCAGGCACCGAGGCGCAATTGAAAGGGGCCGCAAAGCGGCCCCGAGCGTGTTGCAGGTTAGCGCCCCTGGCAGGCATCCACGCGCAACCAGCGTTCCAGCAACTTGAAGCCCTGCACCAGCACGAACGAGATCACCAGGTAGAACACCCCGGCAGCAAAGAAGATCTCCACCGGCAGGTAGGTGCGGGCGATGATGGTCCGCGCCATGCCGGTCAGCTCCAGCAGCGTCACGGTGCTGGCCAGGGCGCTGGCCTTGAGCATCAGGATCACTTCGTTGCTGTAGGCCGGCAGGCCGATGCGCGCGGCGCGCGGCAGCATGATGTAGAACAGCGCCTTGCCCCGCGACATGCCCAGTGCCCGGGCGGCTTCGATCTCGCCCTTGGGGATCGCCTGCAGTGCGCCGCGCAGGATCTCGGCGATGTAGGCGGCGGTGTGCAGGGTCATGGTCAGTACCGTACACCAGAACGGGTCGCGCAGGTACGGCCACAGCGCACTAGTACGCACCGCGTCGAACTGGGCCAGGCCGTAGTAGACCAGGAACAGCTGCACCAACAGTGGCGTGCCGCGGAAGAAGAAGATGTAGCCGAAGGGCAGGGCGCGCATGTACCAGTGCCGCGAGGAGCGGGCAATGCCCAGCGGGATGGCCAGGATCAGCCCGGCGATGACCGCGATGGCCACCAGCTCCAGGGTCAGGGTCGCGCCCTGGGCCAGGCGCGGTAGCCACTTGATGATGACTTCCCAGTTCATTTATTCGGCCCTCATGAAGCCGCGAGCGGCGCGCTTTTCCAGGAAGTGCATGCCGGTCATGGCAATGACGGTCAGGCCCAGGTAGATGCAGGCGGCAACGGCGTAGAACGTGAATGCCTTATCGGTCACGGTTACACCAATCTGCGCGTGGCGCATGATTTCTTCCAACCCGATCACCGAGACCAGCGCGGTGTCCTTCATCAGGATCATGAATAGGTTGCCCAGGCCAGGAAGGGCGATGCGCCACATCTGCGGCAGGATGATCCGCGACAAGATTCGAGCCTTCGACAGGCCCAGGGCCATGCCGGCTTCACGATGCCCCTTGGGTATGGCCAGGATGGCACCGCGGAACACCTCCGTTGCATAGGCGCCGAAGCACAGGCCGAGCGCGATCACGCCCGCAGCAAATGCGCTGAGTTCCAGGCCTGGAATGCCCAGGGCATCGCCGATACGGTTCATCATGGTGACCGTACCGAGATAGATGAGCAGCACCCAAAGCAGCTCGGGTACGCCGCGCACCAATGTGGAATACGTGCCGCCAAGCCATTGCAGCGGTTTGACTTGCGAGGTCTTGGCCAGTGCGCCGAGCAGGCCCAGGGCCAGCCCCAGCAGCAGGGCGCAGAGCGCCAGTTTTACGGTCATTACAGTGCCGGCGATCAGGGCCGGACCGAATCCGTGCAGGTCGATTATCATGGGTAGGTTTGTTCAAGGGACAGGCACCGCATCAGCGGTGCCTGTCGGGGCGAATCAAGAGGTGCGAATCAGTAGATGCTGAACGGGAAATACTTGTCGTTGATCTTTTTGTAGGTGCCGTCGGCAATGATTTCCTTCAGTGCGGCATTGAGCTTGTTGCGCAGCGCGTCGTCACCTTTGCGCACGGCGATGCCGACCTTGTCATCCTCGTTGACCGGCTCACCCTTGAACTCGTAGTTCTTGCCGGCTTCGGATTTCAGCCAATCGTAGTTGGCGTACTTGTCGGCGAGGATGGCGTCGAGGCGGCCAGAGGTCAGGTCGAGGTAGGCGTTTTGCTGGCCATCGTAGAGGTTGACCTTGAACTCATTGTCCATGCCGCCGTTTTCGTCCAGCCAGGTTGCGGCCTGGGTTGCGCGCTGGGTGCCGATGGTTTTGCCCTTGAGCGAAGCGCGGTCGGTCTTGAAGTCGACGTTCTTCGGCGCGATGAACTGCTGCTTGTTCGAGTAGTAGTAGTCGGTGAAATCCACCGCCTGCTTGCGCTCGTCGGTGATCGACAGCGACGACACCAGGAAGTCGAACTTCTTGGCGTTCAGGGCCGGGATGATGCCGTCCCAGTCGGAGGTCACGACCGTGCATTCAACCTTCATCTTGGCGCACAGGGCGTCGCCGATGTCCTTGTCGAAGCCGACGACCTGGCCGCTGGCGTCCTTGTTGTTGAACGGTGGGTAGGCAGCCTCGATACCCATGCGCAGTTTTTCTGCGGCCATGGCGTTGGCCGACATCACCAGGGTGGCAGCAGCGGCCAGGAGGAACTTCTTGTAAGTCTGCATGTATTGCTCCGTTAGCGGTGGCTGGACATGAATTGCTTGCAACGCGCCGAGGTCGGGTTTTCGAAGACCTGCTGCGGCGATCCCTGCTCTTCGACCAGGCCCTGGTGCAGGAAGACCACTTCACTGGACACCTGGCGGGCAAAGTTCATCTCGTGCGTCACCAGCAGCATGGTACGGCCTTCTTCGGCCAGGGCGCGGATGACGTTAAGCACTTCCTGGACCATTTCCGGATCGAGCGCCGAAGTCGGCTCGTCGAACAGGATGACCTTGGGCTTCATGGCCAGGGTGCGGGCAATGGCGGCACGCTGTTGCTGGCCACCGGAAAGCTGGGCGGGGTAGCTGTGGCGCTTGTCGAAGATGCCGACCTTGTTCAGCAGCGCCTCGGCGTGCTCGATGGCTTCGGCCTTGCTTTGGCCGAGTACGCGGCGCGGCGCCTCGATGATGTTGTCGAGGATCGACATGTGCGGCCACAGGTTGAAGTTCTGGAAGACAAAGCCGATCTCGCTGCGCAGGCGATTGATCTGGCGGTTGTCGGCGGCGATCAGGTCGCCGTTTTTCTGCGCCTTGAGCTTGAGGGCTTCGCCGGCGACCAGGATTTCGCCTTGGTGCGGGTTCTCGAGCAGGTTGATGCAGCGCAGCAGGGTGGACTTGCCGGAGCCGGATGAGCCGAGGATGGAGATCACGTCACCGTCGCGCGCGGTCAGCGAAATGCCCTTGAGAATTTCCTGCTCGCCGTAGCGTTTGTGCAGGTTACGGATTTCCAGCGCGGGCGTGGCCTGGGCCATGTGCGGTCCTCATGTGTTCGGGTGCGTTCCCAGCTGTTGGCGGCCTTCCTGGCGAGCGCCACGCTAGCATAGCGGCGCAACAGCGGCCAACCGGGTCGCAAGGGGCTTCGGTCATTGGTGGGGCAGTTTGTCGCATCGTTGCAGTGGACTGTCGCGAGGATGTCCGCAATGGCGTTTTGCCCAGCACCGGAGCCTTGATGAAAAAAGGCGCGATGGTGCCAGTTTTGGCCGGAGCATGGAAGCGGTTTAGACCATTTACGCAGAAACAGGTAGCACCTCGTGGGAGCGGGCTTGCCCCGCGATGGCTTCGGCAGGACTGAAGGTGTTGAAGCGACAATCGCTATCGCGGGGCAAGCCCGCTCCCACGCAGATCGAATCATGGCTGAAACAATGGTTGTACCTCTTGGTTGCACTTCAATGCCTTGCCCTGGTGCGCGGGTGTTACCGAGGAGCACCTTTGGTGCGTTTGTAAGTGGGTATTTCAGTAATCCGGACTTGGCATGGAGATTTGGCGGGCTTTCGGTCAAAGCCTGGCAGAAAGGCCGCAAAGCCAGAGAATTTGCGGGCGTCAGCCATTCCGGATAAATGGCATTTAAAAATGGCGCGCTTATTGCCAGTGGGAAAAGACCGAATGCGGCGACGCCTAAATCACCCCTTGGTGCGCTTCGTATTCCCTTCATTCGGGTGGTCCACTCCTTACAAAGGTAGTTTTATGAGCGGTAACAATTCCAATGACCTCGCTCAGGGGCTCAAACAACGGCATGTGACCATGCTGTCCATCGCAGGCGTGATCGGCGCCGGCTTGTTCGTCGGCTCCGGCCATGCCATCGCCGCCGCCGGCCCTGCCGTGCTGCTGGCTTACGCCGCTGCCGGCACCCTGGTTGTACTGGTGATGCGCATGCTCGGTGAAATGGCGGTCGCCTCGCCCGACACCGGTTCTTTCTCGACCTACGCCGACCGCGCCATCGGGCGCTGGGCCGGTTTCACCATCGGCTGGCTGTACTGGTGGTTCTGGGTGCTGGTGATCCCGCTGGAGGCCAACGCCGCCGCCGCCATCCTGCATGCCTGGTTCCCGGCCGTGGACCTGTGGGCGTTCTCGCTGATCATCACCCTGGTGCTGACCGTTACCAACCTGTTCAGCGTGAAGAACTACGGTGAGTTCGAGTTCTGGTTCGCCCTGCTCAAAGTACTGGCGATCATCGGCTTCATCGTCGTCGGTTGCGCTGCCATGTTCGGCATGGTCCCGAGCAGCCAGATCAGCGGCGTCAGCCACTTGTTCGATACCCAAGGCTTCATGCCCAATGGCCTGGGCGCCGTGCTGGCCGCCATGCTGACCACCATGTTCTCCTTCATGGGGACCGAGATCGTCACCATCGCCGCCGCCGAGTCGAAAGACCCGGGCAAGCAGATCAGCCGGGCCACCAACTCGGTGATCTGGCGTATCTGCCTGTTCTACCTGGTATCGATCTTCCTGGTCGTGGCCATGGTGCCGTGGAACGATCCGACCCTGGCCGAGAAAGGCTCCTACCAGACCGTCCTCAGCTTGATCGGCGTACCGAATGCCAAGCTGATCGTCGACATCGTCGTGCTGATCGCCGTGACCAGCTGCCTGAACTCGGCGCTGTACACCTCCTCGCGCATGCTCTTCTCCCTGAGCAAGCGTGGCGATGCCCCGGCAGTCGCCCAGCGCACCACCAAGGCGGGCACCCCGCACTGGGCCGTGCTGCTGTCCACCGCTGCGGCCTTCCTGTGCGTGTTCGCCAACTTCCTGGCCCCGGCCGCGGTATTCGAGTTCCTGCTGGCCAGCTCTGGCGCCATCGCCCTGCTGGTGTACCTGGTGATCGCCGTGTCGCAACTGCGCATGCGTGCCCAGCGTGAAGCCAGCGGCGAGAAGATCTCGTTCAAGATGTGGATGTTCCCGGGCCTGACCTGGGCGACCATCGCCTTCATCGTCGCCATTCTGGTGGTGATGGGGCTGCGTGAGGACCACCGCGTCGAGATCATCGCTACCGCGCTGCTGAGCATCGCCGTTGTGGCCGCAGGCTTGCTGGTGCACCGCAAGCGCGGCGCTGCCGGGCGCGTGGCACTGGATAGCTGATTCGCTGCCTGTGAAATGAAAAGGCCGCGTCCTGTGAAGGGCGCGGCCTTTTTGTTTGTCTGTTCCTGCCTCTTCGCGGATAAACCCGCTCCCACAGTGTTGAGCGTTACCCGCGAAGGCGGCGGTGCTGGCTCAGCCGAATTGCTTCTGCTGTTGCTGCCCCTTGGCCACCACCTCGGAAGCCGTGACATAGGCCGCCTGGAACTCATCGCTCTCAAGCCAGGCCATGGTCGCGTCCTCGTCGGTGCCGTCGAGCCATTTGCGGTAGGCGGTGAACACCATGACGATGTAGTCGGTGGCGTGTTCTTCCTTGTGGCCCTTGAGCACCAGTGCCAGCAATGGGTCCACCAGGAACACCGAGATCATCGGCACCAGGCCGTTTTCCTGGGCTTCCTTCATCTTCTCGAACAGGCTGTTGTAGCTGCCCGACTCCATGGCCTTGTTGAATACCTGCTCGACGCTGGCGCTGTCGCCGGCGCTGGCCTTGACCGCCTGGCCGCTGCGCACCATGCGGTTCTGCTTGGCCTTGGTGGCGGCGCGCTTGGCGCGTTTCTGTTGCTTGGTGTTGGTGGCCATGAAGCGATCCTTGGAGGTATCTGGTAAAGGCGCGTATTGAAGCGCAGTTGCCCTGAAAACCCAAGGGTGGGGCGCCGCGTGGGAGCGGGCTGGCCCCGCGATGGCCGTTACAGAGGGCTCGGGGCTGGCACCTCATCCTCCTCGAACCCCCGCGAAGCGCGCCCCACCAGCAGCGGATCCGGCGCATGCGCCACGCTGTGGTCTTTGCCCGGATAGTCCAGCGAATGCAGGAAATGCCGGATGCAGTTGATCCGCGCGCGCTTCTTGTCGTCGGACTTGATCACCGTCCACGGCGCATCGGCAGTATCGGTGTGGAAGAACATGGCTTCCTTGGCGGCGGTGTAATCCTCCCACTTGTCCAGCGACTTGATGTCGATGGGCGACAGCTTCCAGTGCTTGAGTGGGTCGTCGCGCCGCGAGATGAAGCGGCGCAATTGCTCCTCGCGGTTCACCGAAAACCAGAACTTGAACAGCAGGATGCCGCTGTTGCACAGCATCCGCTCCAGGTCCGGCGCCTGGCGCATGAACTCCAGGTATTGCAGCGGCGAGCAGAAGTCCATCACCCGCTCGACCCCGGCGCGGTTGTACCAGGAGCGGTCGAAGAACACCATTTCACCGGCGGTGGGCAGGTGCTGGATGTAGCGCTGGAAGTACCACTGGCCTTTCTCCTGTTCGGAGGGCTTCTCCAGCGCGACGATGCGAGCACCACGCGGATTCAGGTGCTCCATGAAGCGCTTGATGGTGCCGCCCTTGCCCGCTGCGTCACGGCCCTCGAAGAGGATGACGATGCGCTGGCCGGTTTCCTTCACCCAGTTCTGTACCTTCAGTAGCTCGATCTGCAGCGCGTGCTTGGCCTTGTCGTAGTCCTGGCGGCGCATGCGCGTGCGGTACGGGTAGCTGGCCGGCAGGTGCGCCGAGGTACTGTCTTCGTTGCTGCCTTTGCGCGCGTTGGCCACTACCAGGGCGGCGGGTTGCTGGCTGACCTGGGTGATGGTCTCTGGCGCGGCGATGCTGGGGGCTGGCTTGCGCTGACGTGGGCGGCGGGTGCGGGTGACGGGCTTGGTGCCGCTGCCGGTGTCGGCAGGCGACGGCAGGAGGAGGGTGGCGGATTCTTCGCTCATGGAGGTCCTTGCGGGGTCGGTCGAGTGTCCACCCTTCATGCTATGTGCAAGCAGATGGCTGCTTCTTGATATCGATCAACTGGATATGAGCGACGCCCCCTGAGCCTAGTGGGCAGAGGGGGCGCAAGCCTTACTCGGCAGGTAGTTTTGGTTCAGGGTCGCGTTTTTCCAACGTGCGCGCGATTGCGCCGGCGACTGCTTTTGCCGCGTCGAGTGTGTACTTAGCCAGCCAAGCGTCGCGGGCGGTGAACTCCCGTTCGTTCATGGCTGTGGCATAGATCGGTTCGTCCAAAGCATCAAGCAGTTCGCAAAGAGATCGGGCTGCATCCGAAATGGGTATGCCTGGTGTCACCATGAACAAGTGGCGGTCATGGGATGCGTCGCCGGTGGGGCAAAAGCGATGGCCTTTGGCAATCGTCAGATTGGTGTCAGAGGTGCCAGGGGGAGATGGATGAGAAGCGATAGGCATGGATGAACTCCTTGTACTAAGTAGCCGTCACCCGCTGCCGCCAAGCAGTATGGGTGGCGGATTGCACAGGATTGGCGGACCGGCGTACAAGGGAACCGGCGCACCCGAAGGTGCTCCTGCGCAACCCGCCATAGCACAGGAATGCCGGGCGCAAAAAAAGCGCCGACAACCGTGATGGTGGCGCTGCTGCGCCTTGTACTGTTCAGGCCGCCAAGCCTGGTCGCTGTATAACAGCGACCGTTTAAAGATACATCCCCATACGCGCGTAAGCAAGAAATCTATGAGTCAAGTAACTACTTTTATGATGGTTGTGATTTCTTTAAATGTATTAATCTGCTGATTGACCTGTCTTGAGAGTTTGGGCTGTCCAGATCTAAACTTGGATATCTGTTGAAGTTATGATCTTTATTGGGGTATAAATGTCTACAGGTACTTCGGATATCTCGTCTGGCGTTTCTATGGTGACAATGAGGCTGTACCTAGCACTTTTTTTCCAACTATCACCAGAGGTTTTGTATTTCCACCAGCCTCCTACTGGGTATACTGCGATATAGCGCATGTTAGATAGCTGAGATGCGTCGCCTACCCAAAAGTCTGTGTGCAATGACCCTCTTTTTCTAAGATTTGGTCCAAAGTTCCAACCGGAGTTATCTCCCTCTGGGCCGTCATAGTCCTCACTATCTTCGTTGACCAAGCCATTCACAAAACGTTTAAAGTTTTGTAGGCTTTGCTCTGGTCTAATAACTTCGAATCTGAGCCCGTGGGACTGATAGCTATATCTGCTTCGGTACCCCTTCCTACCCGGATTGGGCTCGATGAAGTAAGATAGTGTCACTCTTAGTTTTACGGTTGTACCTTGTAAGCTTTGAAGTGTCTCAATTGGCCAAGGCAGGTCGTAGAGGGTCATTTCATTAAGTTTTGCATCAGACGACGGCGTGCTCTTGCTCTGCTCTTTAATGAACGGTTTTATTTCTTCTTGTGATATTAGTGTTAACAGATTGCTTGCGCTGTGTTGCGCTTTGCGTAAGTTGACAACTCCATGCCCTACGGTTCGTAGCATGACCTCTTTCGCAACGCTAAGAGAGTGCGAGCTTTGGAGGGTTTGATACCTGTTCATCATTTGCTGAGACCATTCGGCAGAGTGAACAAGTAGTCCGCGAATAGTTTCTGGCCAGAAATTTGGATACTCGGCAATTAGAATAGCTGCATCTCTTGAGACAAGACCGCTTGCGGCACTTGTGTCTTTTGTAGTTTCGAGAACGAGCCCAGATGATCGCCCGGAGGTAGTAAGTATAGAAACGCAGTCCGCATCGGACAGGCTAGTTCCACATGGAGAAATTAGCCGATTTCCACCCTCTGCAACAATTTCTGGTTTGTAGGGGGCCTGTTTTCTCCAGTTCCAATTTAAAGATGAGCGAGAAGAAGGCGAAATATCCCCAGGGTGAGCGAATGGCGCCCAGCCTTTGAAAGTAGGATCGTCGACAGTTGTTAAGAAAGTACAAGCACCGACCGTTAATGCGTTCCATGACTGGGCAGGGTCTTCAATTTCCGAAAGATTAACTTGGTCCCAGTAATCTGTATGCGGACTGATGGAGGCGTTGTTTCCTGCGGAAATTACAAAGAGACGTTGTTTTTCATCTTGGTATCCGGAAGAAAAATAGTCTATCTCTGCGGACCATGATGACGGGATGCCACTAGGTCCAGAGGGTGTAGCTGTGACAGCTAATGAATAAACCCTATTCCAGCTGGGCCTCACGATCTCAATCTTGTTAGCGGTGTCTACTGTCACGGCCCCATAGAGCTTGGGGTCATTGCTTCCAGTTTCAGGCAGAATTCTTCCCGACTCGATGTGGTAGTTTATTTCAACTGATGTGTTAAGGAATAGAAGTTCTTGCAGTTCAGCGCCATAAAGGGCTAAGCCGGCTTGCCTTGATCCATGATCGTTGTAGGACTGTCCTGGCAAATAGTTATCAAAATGATTCCAGCTCGCGTCCCAGCACTCAGACTTTTCACGGCTACAGGCTAGAGATAAAAGTGGGTTATTATAATTTACGCCTGTGTCTAAAATGCATACTGATGCCGTGGACCCTGGCTTGAACGTTGTCCTTGAGCGCAGATTGCTCGAAAGCTCGGTCTGGTCGCGAGCAGACAAAGTAATGGATAAGTTAGGGGAGGCCTGGGCAAGCCTAAGCTCTGCTAGATTTCCAATCAGTTCAGGTGCGGATTGAAGGGTTGAAGCGGAGCATTTCAGCAAGAAAACGGCAGAATTGAAAAAAGTCAGGAATGATTGAGTGGTTTGGGCACCTATGCGCTCTGCTAAGCGATTTGCTAAATCAAGCGGAGACCCCATGTTTGGCCCCCAGCTTAACCAAACCTCCCACCAAATTATGGTTTCATCGTTTGATGGGTATTTAGAAGATACATCGGTCCAAAATGAGCGTAGGCTGGCGAGTTTTATTGTCTCGATGCTATCTATTAATTTTCTGTTCTTTGGGGCGGATGTCTGATGTTTTTTACTATGTACATCTTTGTCCGGATTCAGATACGCTTCAATTTTGTTTGAAAATTCTGAGCGCTTGCTGTCAGGAACAAAAATTACAGCTATCTCTCGATTTTCTGCTAGGTGCAAACTTTTTAGTTTGTATCCCTTGGAACTGTCCAGGCTGTCCAGTTGGAGCGAGCAGTCTGGAAAGCTTATTATTTCTAAGTATATACCACTCTCAGTTGTTAAGGGCTTTGAATTCTCTTTGCGTGAGGCTCCAATTGCAATAGCGTTGTTGTAGCTCGAAAGCATCTGGCTTCCATGGGAAGCCCTGTCTTGAAATGGTATTTCGGGATTCCTACCAATAGACTTTGATTTGAATTTTTCTTTTCTATTGAATCCCGTTAAAACTATGTGTGGCAATCCTTCGCGCATCTATGTGTACCGTTAAGTGTGTAAGTGTTTATATGCCAGTGCGTCTACTAAAAGCTGGTCAGTTAAGGTTGATTCATTGTGCAGTACTGCTTCTTTTGCGGCGTCGTCACATGCCCTAGCGATTTCTGCTGAACTCAACCCTTCTGCCTTGTTGATAACAGCAGGCCATTTCACATCTTTTAGATCAAATTGGCATAGTTTGTTAACGATGATTTTTTTTATACTGCTCTTATCTGGTTTTTCGAAAGGTATTATATCGTCAAATCTTCTATATAGAGCTTTGTCTAATAATTCGGGGTGGTTCGTTGCTGCAATGATTATACTCTCAGACGTATCTTGCTCGATGAGAAGCAGAAGAGAGTTTAGTACCCTTCTGATTTCTCCAACATCATTTTGTGAGCCGCGCTGAGTCCCAATGGCATCAAATTCGTCAAAAAGATAAATGGCCCTTGTTTGCTTGATATGGTCAAAGACAAGTCGGAGCTTTGAAGCTGTTTCTCCCATATAGCGGGTAATGAGGGAGTCGAGAACAATCGTGTAAAGCGGTAGTTTGAGTTCCGACGCTAGAACAGAAGATGTGAGAGTTTTTCCTGTTCCAGGTGGACCTGTGAACAAAATTTTCCGTCTAGGTGATAGGCCGTACTGGCCGAGTTTATCTTTCTGTCGTTGTTCGATAATGATTCGATTGATTCTAGTGTTTGTCTCGGCTGAAAGTATAAGTTCAGACAGCCTCGAGGTTGGGTGAGACAGTTGCAGCAGGCCGTTTAGCTCTTGGGGTGGGCGATTTAATGGTGTTGCTTTAACTGTTGACGCAACCTCCGCTGGCCTAGCTGCCTGGGCTTTGTCAATCAAAACTTTTATTTCACCGGCTAATTTGGTATGGCCGATCCTAGCCTCTTTGGCCGCAACCTGCAGCGCAATTGAATAAAAGCGATGTTCGTCCCGATCAATATGACTTCTGAGCAGCGCTTTAATTTGTTCGGCAGTGGCCATGGTTATTCCTGCAAAATCTCTAGTTGACCTGAAGCGAAACTCTAGCGATTCACTAGGTAACGCTATCCCCTGTCTTGTAGGACCCACATAATCCATAAAGGTCCATTAAACGTAATACTATCTGTCGAAGGCTTTTCGCCATCATTCTGGCCGGATTATGACACCTCTGGTTAGAGAGTGGTATGGTCGCTAGATCGGCGGCAGTCAAGAAGTGTAACGCTAGCTTAGGTAGATCGATGCCATTTTGGCATCATTTTTCAGCTTTTCCCGGCTTGTGCTTTTGTTTTCCTGCACCTTAATGACTGGGGTTGCATGTTTGGGGCGACGGTCGCCGAGCATGTTGCGACTTAGTCGATCGTGACTACATTCTCAATCGTTTCGCTGGCGAGTAGCGGGGATGATAGATCAAGGACAAATTGGCATACGGGTAATCGGAGGCCGCCATGACCAATACCAAACTGACCAAGTGGGACGCCGCAGATCACCTCAAGACTGAGGAGGGCATGGCCCTGTATCTTCAGGCCTGCCTTGAGGAAAACGATCCGGCTTTGCTTGCTGCTGCATTGGGTGATATTGCGCGTGCGCGCGGCATGGCCCAATTGGCGCGCGATACCGGCCTGACTCGGGAAGGGCTCTATAAAGCGTTATCGGCGGATGGGAACCCAAGCCTTGCGACCATCATGAAGGTCATAACGGCACTTGGGATCAGGCTGCATGCCGAGGTCGTGCAGCCTCGGGCAGCAGGGTAGCTGCTTAGGTATCGTCAAGGCGGCCCCGGGACGGTGGCTGCCCATTTTCGAGTACAAATCCCAGACAACAAAAAACCCGCACTAGGCGGGTTTCTTGTGTCGCTTCGGGTAACTTTGCAACCACCAGAAGCTGAAGGTGGTGCCCAGAGACGGAGTCGAACCGCCGACACGAGGATTTTCAATCCTCTGCTCTACCGACTGAGCTATCTGGGCGACGAGGTGAATTAAATAGATTTCCAGACCGCTCGTCAACGACTTTTTTTGAAAAATTTAAATTAATTCCGTCGCTTACGATTTCTGGGGTCATTCCGACGGCGGAACGTAGCCTTCAGCCTTGGCGTAGTCCTCGCCGGCGAAGAACTTGTCCATCTCGGCCTGGATGAACTTGCGGTCCTCGGCGTTCATCATGTTCAGGCGCTTCTCGTTGATCAGCAGGGTCTGGTGCTTCTGCCAGTCGGCCCAGGCCTTCTGCGAGACGTGCTCGAAGATGTCCTGGCCCTTGGGGCCGGGGTAGGGCGCGCGCTCCAGGCCTGGCAACTCTTCTTTGTATTTGCGGCACATCACGGTGCGGGTCATGGGTTCTCTCCTGCAATCAGTTCGTCGGCCGCGCGTTGCAGCAGCTTCTTGACCGGGGCGGCGAGGCCCAGGCGCGGCGGGGTGGCGAGGTTATACCAGAGCCAGTCGGGCTCGGCCACGTGCGCGCCGAGGGGGGCGACACGCACCAGCCACGGCTCGATGGCCAGCTGGAAATGGCTGAAGGTGTGGGTCAGGCCTTGCAAGGCCTGGCTGCCGGCCAGGCGCAGGCCGTGCTGGTAGGCGAGGTCGTCTAGCTGCTCGAGGCTGTCCAGCTCCGGCAGGCTCCACAGGCCACCCCACAGCCCGGTGGAGGGCCGACGGTAAAGCAGGATCGCGCCTTCGTGGTTGGCCAGCAGCGGCATCAGGGTCTTGCGCTGCGGCAAGGCTTTGCGCGGCTTGGGCTCCGGGTAGCGGGTCTCTTCACCGTGCAGATGGGCTTCGCAACCGCGCTGCAGCGGGCAGATCAGGCAACTGGGCTTGCTGCGGGTGCACAGCGTCGCGCCCATGTCCATCATCGCCTGGGTGAAGTGGTTGACCCGCGTCATCGGCGTGAAGCGCTCGGCGGTGGCCCACAGCTGGTTGGCCACTTTCGGCTCGCCCGGGTAACCGGCCTGGGCGGTGAAGCGGGCCAGCACGCGCTTGACGTTGCCGTCGAGGATCGGCGCGCGGATGCCCATGCTGATGCTGGCGATGGCCCCGGCGGTGGAGCGGCCGATGCCGGGCAGTTCGGTGAGCTGCTCGACACTGCGCGGGAACTCGCCGCCATGTTGTGCGACGACGATCTTCGCGGCCTTTTGCAGGTTGCGTGCGCGGGTGTAGTAACCCAGGCCCGTCCACAGGTGCAGCACTTCGTCTTCAGGCGCTTCAGCCAGCGCCTGCACGGTCGGCAGCGCCTGCATGAAACGATCGAAGTAGTTGAGCACGGTGCTGACCTGGGTCTGCTGCAGCATGATTTCCGAGACCCACACCCGGTATGGGGTAATGCCCTGTTGCCAGGGCAGGTCGTGACGACCGTGCTGGTCGTACCATTCCAGCACGGCGCTGGAAAACTGCTGGGGGGTCATCGCTTGAACAGCCCCTTGAGCGCATCTTTGAGTTCCGGGCTCACTTTGTCTCCGAGTTTTTCTTCGAGCTTTTCATCGATCTTGTCTTTCAGGCGGTTGCCGGCCAGCTTGGCGGCAACCTTGCCCAGGCCGTCCTGGTCCAGGCGGCAGGCCTTGGCACCCAGCTCCAGCGGGCCACGGCAGCGCAGCGGCACTTCGATACCGGCAAAGCGCTCGTTGACCTGGCAGGCCGGGTCGGGCATGGCGCGCTGGTCGCCTTCGACCACCACGCCGACGTTGTAGTCCATGCCCAGCACGCGCAGGTCGAGGTCGCCATGGCCATTGACGGTCAGGCCGGGAATGCGCGCCTTGAGGTCCGGGTTGCTGGCCACGCCATTGCGGATCACCAGGCTGCCGCGCAGCTCTTCGAACGGCGTGTCCTTGCCGCGCGGCTCGCTGCCGAGCTGTTTGCGGTTGAGGGTAGCGATGGCCTGGCACAGTTGCTGTTCGAGGTTGGCGTTGACCAGCACGCCATCGTTGATGGTGAAGCTGGCGTTGCCATTGAGGGTGTCGACCAGCGCTTTCTGACTGTTGCCGGTGGCGGTGAGGTCGCTGGCGAGGGTCAGCAGGCCCTTGACCGGCGGCGCCTGGTCGGGGCTTTCGCGCTTGATGAAATGCTCCACCGGCACGCGGTTGATCTTGGTGTCCACCCCCAGTTGCGGCACGGCGGGGCGCACGTCGACTGTGCCCTTGGCTTCGAAGCTGCCGTTGTACAGGCCGCCGCGCAGGGTCTCGAGGGTGATCAGGCCACCCTGGCCGTTGGCCTTGAGCCGGGCGTCGCTGATGGGCAGCTTGTCCAGGGTCAGGGCGCCGAACGCCAGGTCGGCCTGCAGGTCGAGGGCGCGCAGGCGGTCCACCGGCAGCAGCTTGTCGTTGCTCCAGGCCACTTGCGTGGGGGCGTTGGGCAACGGGGTGGTGCCGGCACCGGCAGTGGCGCTGGCCTCCTGCTGTTTCACTTCGGCCTGGCGCGCCGCGGTGGTGCCCTTGGCCTCCTCGCTCTTGGCGGGCAGATAACGGTCGGCGTCGAAGGTGTCCGCCTTGAGGTTCACCCGCAGGGCCTGCTTGGCGAAATCTTCGACGGCCACGCGGCCGGTGAAGGTGCTGTCGTCCAGCTTCACCGCCAGGTCTTCCAGGGCCAGGCTGTTCGGTGTGCCTTGCAGGCGGGCAACCAGCTCCAGCTTGTTGAAGGCGGCCGCATCGGCGGTGGCCGGCAGCGGGTGGCCGATGCCGTCGAGGAAGGTGCGCAGGTTGAACTGGGCGATGGACAGCCCGCCGCTCACCTGCGGCGCCTTGTCCAGGTCGCGCACGTTCAGCTCGCCCAGGGCGCGCAGCTGGTTGGCCGAGACTTTCAGGCTGCTCCACGAGGCGACATTGGCGGCCAGGTCGACCAGCACCTGGCCTTGCGCGACGAAGGTCATGGTCTTGCCGGCCAGCGGCTCGCTCGAGGTTTCGCCGGACAGGCGCATGTCTTCCAGGTTGTAGCGCTTGAGCTTGCGATCGAAGCGCAGTTCGCCGGTCAGCTCGGTGCGCGCCTTGATGTTCGGCTGGCTGGCGCTGAGGAAGGCGCTGGCCTTGAGCGGGATGTTCACGCCTTCATGCACGGGGCCTGTGCTCAGCTGGATGCTTTCGGCACCGTAGCTTTGGCCGGCCTTCTCGTCGGTGAACTGCACCCGGGCGTTGTTGACGGTCAGGCTGTCGATGTCGAGCTTGACCGAACGCTCGCTGGCTTCGGGCTTGGCCGGCTCGCTGGCCGGCGCTTCGCCTGGCGCGGTGGCCGGGGCGCTGGCAATGGCCGGGTCAGGCAGCGGCTTGCCGATGTCTTCCCAGTTGCCGTGGCCATTGGCATCGCGGGTGAGGGTGAGGTTCAGGCCCTCGACCCGCACGTCGCTCATCTGCACTTCACGGCGCAGCAGCGGCAGCACGCGCACGGACAAACCGAGCATCTGCAGGTCGGCGAACGGCACCTTGGGGTTGTTCAGCGTGGCGATGCTCGCCTCGTGCAGCTCCAGGCCCAGCCAGGGGAACAGGCTCCAGCCGATGTCGCCGTTGAGCGTCAGCTCGACATGGGCCTTGTCGCGGGCCAGCTGGCGGATTTCGTCTTTGTAGTCGTTGGGATCGAAGAGGTGCGTCAGGGCGAAGCCCAGCGCCACGATGATCAGCAACAACCCGAGAAGCGACAGCCCCAGGATTTTGCCGAACGCTTTCATGGGCGAGTCCTTGTAGTCCGATTGTGAAATTCAGCGGCGAGTATAGCGCTGTGGCACTTGGCTCTGCGTATCCGACATTTCGACAGTGGGAATGACGACAGTTCATTCAAGACCTGCTCGGCCCCCATCGCGGGGCAAGCCCGCTCCCACGAAAGCAACGCAATCCAGCGTGGGAGCGGGCTTGCCCCGCGATGAGGCCAGACCAGGCGACATAACTTCACCTAAACATGCGAATTACCGTTTCAGCTGGCAAAAAAATCGCGATATCAGATTGCTTTCATGCCACTGGCTGCTGGTAATCTTGCGCCGCTTTCGCCGCATCCGCGACCCATTGTCGCGGGGCAATGCCGCAAATGGCCGGCGTCATCCCGGGGGAGGCGCCACAGCAGAGCCGTGCCGGCAGCCCGCAAGCAGCCCACCTACAAAAGGAACGATCCATGAGCAGCAGTATCACGACGGAGATGCCGGTAAGCGTGCCCGGTTTCCTGTCGAAGGAGCGCATCATTGCCCGCCCGGGCTTCAACCGCTGGCTGGTACCGCCGGCGGCCCTGGCCATCCACCTGTGCATCGGCATGGCCTACGGTTTTTCGGTGTTCTGGTTGCCTTTGTCCCAGGCCCTGGGCGTCAGCGCGCCGGTGGCGTGCGCGGCGGACATGGGCTTCGTCGCCCGCCTGTTCAGCGCCGAGTGCGACTGGCCGATCTCCATGCTCAGCTGGATCTACACCCTGTTCTTCGTCTTCCTCGGTTGCTCGGCCGCAGTGCTCGGCGGCTGGCTGGAACACGCAGGCCCGCGCAAGGCCGGCCTGGTGTCGGCACTGTGCTGGTGCGGTGGCCTGCTGATCTCGGCGATCGGCGTGAAGACCCATCAGCTGTGGCTGATGTGGCTCGGTTCGGGGGTAATCGGTGGTATCGGCCTGGGCCTGGGCTACATCTCGCCGGTGTCGACCCTGATCAAGTGGTTCCCGGACAAGCGCGGCATGGCCACCGGCATGGCGATCATGGGCTTTGGTGGCGGTGCCATGGTGGGTGCGCCGCTGGCGACCGCTTTGATGGGCCACTTCGGCAGTGCGACTGAAGTCGGCGTGTGGCAGAGCTTCGTTGCCATGGCCGCGATCTACTTCGTGTTCATGACCGCCGGCGCCCTGGCCTACCGCGTGCCGCCCACCGGCTGGAAGCCAGAGGGCTGGACCCCACCGGCGAAGAAGGCCAACGCCATGGTCACCGACCGCCACGTGCACGTGAGCGTGGCCTGGAAGACCCCACAGTTCGCCCTGGTGTGGCTGGTGCTGTGCCTGAACGTTTCGGCCGGTATCGGCATTCTCGGCATGGCCTCGCCACTGCTGCAGGAAGTGTTCGCCGGCAAGCTGCTGGGCAACGAGCTGACTTTCAGCGAGTTGAACGCCACGCAACTGGCGCAAATCGCCGCCATCGCCGCCGGCTTCACCGGCCTGCTCAGCCTGTTCAACATCGGCGGGCGCTTCTTCTGGGCGTCGTTCTCCGACTACATTGGCCGCAAGAACACCTACTTCGCCTTCTTCGCCCTGGGCGTGGGCCTCTACAGCCTGGTGCCGAACATGGGGCACATCGGTAACGTGGCGCTGTTCGTGGCGGCGTTCTGCATCATCCTGTCGATGTACGGTGGCGGCTTCGCCACGGTGCCGGCCTACCTGGCCGACCTGTTCGGCACGCAGATGGTCGGTGCCATCCACGGTCGCCTGCTGACCGCCTGGGCCGCCGCTGGCGTGCTTGGCCCGGTGCTGATCACCTACCTGCGCGAAGCGCAGCTGGCGGCGGGTGTGGAGCGGGCCGCGGCCTACGACATGACCCTGTACATCCTCGCCGGGCTGTTGGTGCTGGGCTTTGTCTGCAACATGCTGGTACGCCCGGTGGCCGACAAGTACTTCATGACCGAGGCCGAGCTGGCCGCGGAGCGTGCCCTGAGCCATGACAAGGGTGCCGACAGCGCGCGTTCGCTGGAGTGGCATGCCGCGCCGGGCAGCCTGCCGCTGGTGCTGCTGGCCTGGGCCGTGGTGGTGATTCCGCTGGCCTGGGGGGTGTGGATTACCCTGCAGAAAACCGCAGTGCTGTTCCATTGATGTAGCTGCCTTGGAGCGCTTTGCGCCCCTTTCGCGGCACAAGGCCGCTCCTACAACCGTCGGGTTAGTGCGGTCCCTGTAGGAGCGGCCTTGTGCCGCGATGGGCTGCAAAGCAGCCCCCGTCCGCTCTTGTATAGACCTGTAAGCCTGTCATCCCCCCGCAATTGCTAGCCCTGCCATATGTCATCCGCGTTTCAAGCTGGCGCGTTCTGGGCCTATAATGTTGCCCTTTTCGCCCAATGATTTTGCGGAGCTGGTGATGGTCGAACGTAAGGCTTCCGTCGAGCGCAATACCCTGGAAACCCAGGTCAAGTGCTCGATCAACCTCGATGGCACTGGTAAGGCCCGATTCGATATCGGCGTGCCTTTCCTTGAACACATGCTCGACCAGATCGCCCGGCATGGGCTGATCGATCTGGACATCGAATGCAAGGGCGACCTGCATATCGATGACCATCACACCGTCGAAGACGTCGGCATCACCCTCGGCCAGGCGTTTGCCCAGGCCATCGGTGACAAGAAAGGCATCTTCCGCTACGGCCACGCCTACGTGCCGCTCGACGAAGCGCTGTCGCGCGTGGTCATCGACTTCTCTGGCCGCCCGGGCCTGCAGATGCATGTCCCCTACACCCGCGCCAGCGTCGGTGGCTTCGACGTCGACCTGTTCCAGGAATTCTTCCAGGGCTTCGTCAACCACGCCCTGGTGACCCTGCACATCGACAACCTGCGTGGCCACAACACCCACCACCAGATCGAGACCGTGTTCAAGGCCTTCGGCCGCGCGCTGCGCATGGCCGTGGAGCAGGACGAGCGCATGGCCGGGCAGATGCCATCGACCAAAGGGTGCCTGTAAATGCAGACCGTAGCCGTAATCGACTATGGCATGGGCAACCTGCACTCGGTGGCCAAGGCCCTCGAGCACGTGGGTGCCGGCAAGGTGCTGGTCACCAGCGACGCCGCCGTCATTCGTGAAGCCGACCGCGTGGTGTTCCCCGGCGTTGGCGCGATCCGCGACTGCATGGCCGAAATCCGCCGCCTGGGCTTCGACAGCCTGGTCCGCGAAGTCAGCCAGGATCGCCCGTTCCTCGGCATCTGCGTGGGCATGCAAGCCCTGCTCGAGCACAGCGAAGAGAACGATGGCGTCGACTGCATCGGCCTGTTCCCCGGCCAGGTGCGCTTCTTCGGCAAAGACCTCAAAGAAGACGGCGAGCACCTGAAAGTGCCGCACATGGGTTGGAACGAAGTCGGCCAGACCATCGACCACCCCCTGTGGCATGACATTCCCGACCGCGCGCGCTTCTACTTCGTGCACAGCTACTACATCAATGCCGGCAAGCCGGGCCAGGTCGTCGGCCGCGGCCACTACGGCGTCGATTTCGCCGCCGCGCTGGCCGAGGGTTCGCGCTTCGCCGTGCAGTTCCACCCGGAGAAGAGCCATACCCATGGCCTGCAACTGCTGCAGAACTTCGTCGCCTGGGATGGGCGCTGGTAAATGAGCAGGTCGCGGACCAAGGCACCGATCCTCACGCTGGCCCCCGAGCAGGAGCGCGAGGCGCTCGACAAGCTCAAGCGCTTCCTCGAAGACCGTTTCGAGCTGGAGCTGGGGTCGTTCGAGGTGGCCGAGGTCCTCGAGCTGTTTTCCAGAGAAGTTGCTCCGTATTACTACAACAGGGCGATTGCCGATGTTCAGCTGCACCTCAAGGAGCGGTTCGAGAGCATCGAAAGCGACCTGTGGGCGCTCGAGAAGCCCTGAACTCAACGAACAAGACAGGTTTCCAAGATGCTGATTATCCCCGCTATCGATCTGAAGGACGGCGCTTGCGTGCGTCTGCGCCAAGGCCGCATGGAAGACTCCACGGTATTCTCCGACGACCCGGTGAGCATGGCCGCCAAATGGGTCGAAGGTGGCTGCCGCCGCCTGCACCTGGTCGACCTCAACGGCGCCTTCGAAGGCCAGCCGGTCAACGGTGAAGTGGTCACCGCCATTGCCAAGCGTTACCCGAACCTGCCGATCCAGATCGGCGGCGGCATCCGCTCGCTGGAAACCATCGAGCACTACGTCAAGGCCGGCGTCAGCCACGTGATCATCGGCACCAAGGCGGTCAAGCAACCCGAGTTCGTCGCCGAAGCGTGCAAGGCCTTCCCAGGCAAGATCATCGTTGGCCTGGACGCCAAGGACGGCTTCGTCGCCACCGACGGCTGGGCCGAAGTGAGCACCGTGCAGGTCATCGACCTGGCCAAGCGTTTCGAGGCCGATGGCGTCTCGTCGATCGTCTACACCGACATCGCCAAGGACGGCATGATGCAGGGCTGCAACGTGCCCTTCACCAAGGCCCTGGCCGAAGCCACCTCGATCCCGGTGATCGCCTCGGGCGGCATCCACAACCTGGGTGACATCAAGGCCCTGCTGGACGCAAAAGCGCCGGGCATCATCGGCGCCATCACCGGCCGTGCCATCTACGAAGGCACCCTCGACGTCGCCGAGGCCCAGGCCTTCTGCGACAACTACCAAGGCTGAGGAACGACCATGGCACTGGCCAAGCGCATCATCCCTTGCCTGGACGTGGACAACGGCCGGGTGGTCAAGGGCGTCAAGTTCGAGAACATCCGCGATGCCGGTGACCCGGTGGAAATCGCCCGTCGCTACGACGAGCAGGGTGCCGACGAGATCACCTTCCTCGACATCACCGCCAGCGTCGATGGCCGTGACACCACCCTGCATACCGTCGAGCGCATGGCCAGCCAGGTGTTCATCCCGCTGACCGTGGGCGGTGGCGTGCGCACCGTGCAGGACATCCGCAACCTGCTCAACGCCGGTGCCGACAAGGTCTCGATCAACACCGCCGCGGTGTTCAACCCGGAATTCGTGGGTGAGGCGGCCGACCGTTTCGGTTCGCAGTGCATCGTCGTCGCCATCGACGCCAAGAAGGTCTCCGGCCCGGGCGAAACGCCGCACTGGGAGATCTTCACCCACGGCGGGCGCAAGCCTACCGGGCTGGATGCGGTGGAGTGGGCGAAGAAGATGGAAGGCCTGGGTGCCGGTGAGATCCTGCTGACCAGCATGGACCAGGACGGCATGAAGAACGGCTTCGACCTGGGCGTGACCCGCGCCATCAGCGATGCGCTGGGGATCCCGGTGATCGCCTCCGGTGGTGTGGGCAACCTGCAGCACCTGGCCGACGGGATTCTGGAAGGGCATGCCAGCGCGGTGCTGGCGGCGAGCATCTTCCACTTCGGCGAGTACACGGTGCCGGAGGCGAAAGCGTACATGGCTTCGCGCGGGATCGTCGTGCGCTGAAACATTGATTGGGGCTGCTTTGCAGCCCTTCGCGGGTAAACCCGCTCCCACACAACGCTATGCCCTGTGGGAGCGGGTTTACCCGCGAAGGGCCGCACAGCGGCCCCAATTGCATCACCCGTGGGTCTTGCCCAACAACGCGTGATACAGCTCTGTATCCCCCAGAATCCCCACCAGCTTGTCGTTCTCCTGCAGCACCAGCTTGTTGCCGGTCTGGTAACGAATCTGCAGCGCGTCGCGCATGCCGATGTCGGCGTGCACCACGGTCGGCCGGCGATCCAGCCCTTCCACCGCTTGCCCCGGCACCCAGTTCTGCATGTCCAGCCCGTTCTGCCCCTGGCGTGCGCGCTTGATCGAGTTGCCTTCGCCCAGGTCCAGCCACGAGTCGCCGCCCGGGTCCAGGCACACCGAGCCGTTGACCCGTTTGCACTTGTCCAGGGTGCGCATCAGGCTGCGGCCGCATAGCACGTTCAGCGGGTTGGTGTGGGCGACGAAGGTGCGCACGTACTCGTCGGCCGGGTTCAGCACGATCTCCTCGGGCTTGCTGTACTGGATGATCCGACCGTCCTTCATGATGGCGATACGGCTGCCCAGCTTCAGGGCTTCGTCCAGGTCGTGGCTGACGAACACGATGGTCTTGCTGAGTTTGCTTTGCAGGGCCAGCAGCTCATCCTGCAAACCCTGGCGGATCAGCGGGTCGAGGGCCGAGAACGGTTCGTCCATCAGCAGGATGTCGGCGTCCATCGCCAGCGCCCGGGCCAGGCCCACGCGCTGCTGCATGCCGCCGGAGAGCTCGTCGGGCTTCTTGTTGCGCCATTGGGTCAGGCCCACCAGCTCCAGCTTCTCGTCCACCAGCTTGCGCCGTTCCTTCTCCGGGCGGCCCTGCATTTCCAGGCCGAAACTGATGTTCTCGCGCACCGTCAGCCAAGGCATCAGGGCGAACTTCTGGAACACCATGGCGATGCGTTTGGTGCGCATCATCTTCAGCTCTGCGGGGGTGCAGTGGGCGATGTCGATGTGCTTGCCTTCGTGCTCGACGAACAGCTTGCCGCGGCTGACGGTGTTCAGGCCATTGATGCAGCGCAGCAGGCTCGACTTGCCCGAGCCGGACAGGCCCATGAGCACGCAGATCTCGCCCTTGTTGATGTCCAGGTTGGCCTTCTCGACACCGACCACCAGGCCGGTCTGTTTGAGGATCTGTTCGCGGGTCTTGCCTTCGTCCAGCAGCGACAGCGCCTCGCGCGGCTTGCTCGAGAAGATGACGTCGACGTCTTCGAAACGAATGATGCTCATGCCTCACCCCTTACCGGCAGTTCCGGTTGCTTGCAGATACGGTCCAGCATGATCGCCAGCAGCACGATCGCCAGGCCCGCTTCGAAGCCGAGCGAGATATCGGCGGTGTTCAGTGCGTTGACCACAGGTTTGCCCAGGCCGTCGGCGCCCACCAGGGCGGCGATCACCACCATCGACAGCGACAGCATGATGCATTGCGTCACGCCGGCGGCGATGCTCGGCATGGCGTGGGGCAGTTCGATGCGGGTCAGCAGTTGGCGGCGCGAGCAGCCGAAGGCCTTGCCGGCGTCGAGCAGCTCCTGCGGCACGTCGCAGATGCCCAGGTAAGTGAGGCGGATGGGCGCGGCGATGGCGAACACCACCGTCGAGATCAGCCCCGGCACCACGCCCAGGCCGAACAGGGTCAGCGTGGGGATCAGGTAGACGAAGGTGGGCACGGTCTGCATCAGGTCCAGCACCGGGCGCATGCCGGTGTAGAACATCGGCTTGTGTGCGGCGACGATGCCCAGCGGCACGCCGATGGCCACGCACACCACGGTGGCGAAGCTCACTTGTGCCAGGGTTTCCATGGTTTCCTGCCAGTACCCCAGGTTAAGGATCAGCAGGAACGACAGGGCGACGAATACGGTAAGGGCCCATTTGCGCTGGATCAGGTGCGCGAGGGCGGCGAACAGGGCGATGAGCACGAACGGGTTGAACCAGGTCAGGGCGCCGGTGACCCCATGGATCATGAATTCCAGGCCCTTGGCGATGGCGTCGAAGTAATCGGCGCCATTCTGGGTCAACCATTCGACGAATGAGGCGATGTACTGCCCCAGGGGTATTTTCTGATCGATAAGCATGATAGCGAGCTTCCACCTGCAAAGATTGAAATCAGTTCGGGGTGGGCACGGTCCCACCCCGCGGTGTTGCCATAGCGCCTTGCGTTATTGCGTCAGTTTGGCCTTGGCCGCCTCAAGGCCGGGTTTGCCATCCACGGTCGTCACCCCTGCCAGCCAGGTGTCGAGCACTTGCGGGTTGTTCTTCAGCCACGCCTTGGCGGCTGCGTCGGCTTTCATCTTGTCGTCCAGGACCTTGCCCATCAGCTCGCTTTCCATGTCGAGGGTGAACGACAGATTCTTCAACAGCTGGCCCACGTTGCTGCATTCCTGCGCATAGCCTTTGCGGGTGTTGGTCAGCACGGTGGCCTTGCCGAAGTCCGGGCCGAAGAACTCATCGCCGCCGGTGAGGTACTTCATGGCGAAGCGCTTGTTCATCGGGTGCGGTTCCCAGCCCAGGAACACCACCGCCTCACCCCGTTTCTGCGCCCGGTCGACCTGCGACAGCATGCCCGCCTCGCTGGACTGCACCAGCTTGAAGCCGGCGGTCTTGAGGCCGAAGGCGTCCTTGTCGATCATGCTCTGGATGGTGCGGTTGCCGTCGTTGCCTGGCTCGATGCCGTAGATCTTGCCTTCGAGTTCCTTCTTGAACTTGGGGATGTCGCTGAAGTCCTTCAGGCCCTTGTCATACAGCGCCTGGGGCACCGCCAGGGTGTACTTGGCGTTCTCCAGGTTGGCGCGCACGGTTTCGACGGTACCGGCATCGCGGTACTGCTTGATGTCGTTTTCCATGGTCGGCATCCAGTTGCCGAGGAATACGTCGAGGTCCTTGCCCCCGGCCAGCGACTTGTAGGTCACCGGCACCGAGATCATGTTGGTGTGGGTCTTGTACCCCAGGGCCTCGAGCACCACGCTGGTCATCGCGGTGGTCACGGTGATGTCGGTCCAGCCGACGTCGGAGAACCGTACCGTCTGGCACTGTTCGGGTTCTGCAGCCTGGGCCAGCAATGGAGCGGACAACATCGCAACCAGCAACAGCGAGGGTGAAGCTTTCATAGGTGGACTCCTGTGATTTTATCTTCGGGTTCGCGGGGGCCGTCGGCGCTTTCTAGGGTGCCGATCGGCCAGGCCTGCAGAGGGCAGGATGCGAGGCCGTGCAAAACGAGTCGCTTTCGATAATCCTCCAGCGTTCGGCAATCGCCTACTGGTGGCGTCGTATCCAGTACAGGACGGGTCGCATCCAGTAAGGGCAATGTCGCAACTGGATTTTTCCACCCCCGCGCCCGGGTTTTTACGCCGTCCGAGCGCTGCAGAACGGCGCGAACCGGACCGGATCAGTGCGGCGCAGGCGGACAAAAGTACGTCGGTTGCAGACGGCGAGGGGGTGGGTAAAAGCCCGATGATGCGAGCATTCCAAGGCGGCTCGACGTTTCAGCCTAGCAGTTGCACAAGGCGGCGTTTGGCGCGACCAGGCAAGCCCATCAAGAGGTGAAGCGACAATGGCCATCAGCGTGTTCGACCTGTTCAAGATCGGTGTCGGGCCTTCCAGCTCCCACACCGTCGGCCCCATGCGCGCCGGCGCCCTGTTCGTCCAGGGCCTGCGCCAACGCGGCGAGCTGGATCAGGTGCGGCGTATCGAAGTGCGGCTGTATGGCTCGCTGTCGGCCACCGGGGTCGGGCACGGCACCGACAGCGCCACGATCATGGGCCTGATGGGCGAATGGCCCGACGCCATCGACCCGTCCCAGATCACCCCACGCATCGCCGACCTGCGCGAAACCGGCGTGCTCAAGCTCGACAACCGCCTGCCCATCGAATTCGTCTGGGCCCGCGACATGCTGCTGCTGGACGAGAACCTGCCGTATCACCCCAACGCCATGACCCTGGTGGCCGAAGGTGAGGGCGGCGAACTGCACCGCGACACCTACTACTCGGTGGGCGGCGGTTTCGTGGTCGATGCCGCCCAGGCCGCCAGCGGCGTGCTGGACGCCGACCAGACCGTGCTGCCCTACGATTTCAACAGCGCCGCCGAGCTGCTGCGCCTGTGCAAGCAAAACGACCTGCGCGTGTCGCAATTGATGCTGGCCAACGAAAAGGTCTGGCGCAGCGAAGAGGAGATTCGCGCCGGCCTGCTCAAGCTCTGGAGCGCCATGCAGGAGTGCGTGAGCAATGGCCTCAAGCACGAGGGAACCTTGCCCGGCGGGCTCAATGTGCGCCGCCGCGCCGCCAAGCTGCACCGCAGCCTGCAGGAGATCGGCAAACCCAACGTCATCGGCTCGACCATGAGCGCCATGGAGTGGGTCAACCTGTTCGCCCTGGCGGTCAACGAAGAGAATGCCGCCGGCGGGCGCATGGTGACCGCGCCCACCAACGGCGCGGCGGGGATCATCCCGGCCGTGCTGCACTACTACATGCGTTTCTCCGACGTGGTGGACGAGTCCAACGTTGTCGACTTCTTCCTCGGTGCGGCGGCAGTCGGCATCCTGTGCAAGAAGAACGCTTCGATTTCCGGCGCCGAAGTCGGCTGCCAGGGCGAGGTCGGCTCGGCCTGCGCCATGGCCGCAGCGGGCCTGGCCGAGGTGCTCGGGGCCACCCCGGCGCAGTTGGAGAACGCCGCCGAGATCGCCCTGGAACACAACCTCGGGCTGACCTGCGACCCGGTCGGTGGCCTGGTCCAGGTGCCCTGCATCGAGCGCAACGCCATTGCTGCGGTAAAAGCGATCAACGCCGTGCAGATGGCCCTGCGCGGCGACGGTGAACACTTCATCTCCCTCGACCAGGTGATCCGCACCATGCGTGACACCGGCGCCGACATGCACGACAAGTACAAGGAAACCTCGCGCGGGGGCCTCGCGGTCAGTGCCATCGAGTGCTGATGCGCCGTTTCTGCCCGTGCCTGGCCGCTGCGCCACATTTTGGCGCAGCGGTTGTCATCTACCGGTTGTCGGCTGTCGTTACCGGTAGGGTCGTTGTCGGTGACACTCAAGTCTGTCGCATCTGGGCAAGCTACCCAGCAGTGCTACCGAATTGCTCAGCCGATTCATCCGCAGGCGCTGGCGCGCCTGTTTACGTTTAGGTCTACGCTCGATCCAGAGCCCGCTGCACACCGCTTGTCGGCGTCGTTTTTGGGTTTTATTGGATGAGCGTTCAATTTCAGGCATGCCATTTGCGTTGAGATTGGCAAAGCCCCTGCATACGAAACGGGGCCATTACAAGAACAGTGCTCGCCTGAGGCACACCCTGCATTGTGTGAGGAGAAATCGCGATGACGTCGTACACCTCCGGGACCCCAACCCAGAACCGCACAGCACCCCAGTCCATTGGTTTTCTCCTGTTGGACAACTTCACCCTCATTTCCCTGGCGTCGGCAGTCGAACCCCTGCGCATGGCCAACCAGCTGTCCGGCCGTGAGCTGTACCGCTGGCACACCCTGACCGCTGACGGCGGCCAGGTGTGGGCCAGCGATGGCCTGCAGATCACCCCCGACGCCGCCATGCACAGCGCCCCGCCGATCGACACCGTGATCGTCTGCGGCGGCGTGGGCATCCAGCGTACCGTCACCCGTGAGCACGTCACCTGGCTGCAGGCCCAGGCCCGCCAGTCGCGCCGCCTCGGTGCGGTGTGCACCGGCAGCTGGGCGCTGGCCTGTGCCGGCCTGCTCGACGGCTTCGATTGCAGCGTGCACTGGGAATGCCTGGCCGCGATGCAGGAGGCCTACCCGCGGGTGAACATGAGCACCCGCCTGTTCACCCTCGACCGCAACCGTTTCACCAGCTCCGGCGGCACCGCGCCGCTGGACATGATGCTGCACCTGATCAGCCGCGATCACGGCCGCGAACTGTCGGCGGCGATTTCCGAGATGTTCGTCTACGAGCGCATCCGCAACGAACAGGACCACCAGCGCGTGCCGCTCAAGCACATGCTCGGCACCAACCAGCCGAAACTGCAGGAAATCGTCGCGCTGATGGAGGCCAACCTGGAAGAGCCGATCGACCTCGACGAACTGGCGGTGTACGTGGCGGTTTCGCGGCGCCAGCTCGAGCGCCTGTTCCAGAAGTACCTGCACTGCTCGCCGTCGCGCTACTACCTCAAGCTGCGCTTGATTCGCGCACGGCAACTGCTCAAGCAGACGCCGATGTCGATCATCGAGGTGGCGTCGGTATGCGGCTTCGTTTCCACACCGCATTTCTCCAAGTGCTACCGCGAGTACTTCGGCATCCCGCCGCGTGACGAGCGCGTAGGCTCCAACACCACCCAGCAGGTGGCGATGATGCCGATCCCGCAGGCCATGGCCCTGTCGCCGCACAGCGGCCCGCTGGCCGCCCTGAGCCAGGCGCGCAACGAGTCGACCTTCGCCAGCGTCAGGCTCTGATTCGGCGTCGCCTTTTTCGCGGGTAAACCCGCTCCCACAGGTACTGCACCCTCTTCAAGAGTGATGCAGCACCTGTGGGAGCGGGTTTACCCGCAAAGAGGCCAATGAAAACTGAAAGTCAGGCGCGCTTGCTGTACTGCGCCAGCGCCGGCAGCAACTGCTTGTCGATGGCCTGGCGCACCGCCGGGAGAATGGTCGCGCTGCCGGTGTACATCTGCTCCACCATACCCTTGAGGGCGCGGGCATTGGGCTCGGTCAGCCCCCTTACCACCACCTCGCAGGCCTGTTCGGCGCTGGCGCCGACCGGAATGTCGAAACCTCGCGAGCGCAGTTGGCCCAGCAGGTCATCCTGATCGATCAGATCCGCATGCATCATGGCTGTTGTCCTTTGGCTGCTGTTGTTTGCGACCGATTCTGTGACCAAGCCGACAACCCGGCAAGGGCAGGCTGTCGCGATGGCCGCTTTGGCTAAGAACAGGTCGTTTACGGCTAAATCGACCAGGGCAGAAGCCAGCAAACTGAGGTCATTCACGGCACCGGGGGTTTGGTCACCCTCACTTCTCGCACAGTGGATGTTGCTCGCTCTTGGCCCCGCAAGCTCACGGCTTTGCGGGGTTATTTTTTGGCCGTCAACGCCATCGCGGGGCAAGCCCGCTCCCACGCAAGCCCGATGCAAGGCAAGCAATGCGTGGGAGCGGGCTTGCCCCGCGATGGCATGTTCCGGCTATCCAGGCAGCGCTATCACCCGGCCTGCGAACTCAGCGCCAGGCAGATCCTGCTGCTCAAGCACAATACCGCGTAGCAACTCGACACTGCGGTCCCCGAACGGCGTCGACTTCGGCCCCGCCAGGTCCACATGCAACAACATCTGTTCACTGGCCGCCAGCGCCTCGTCGAACCCCGCCCGGTGCAGGCTGTGGTACAGGTGCAGGCGCTTCTTGTCGAAACCGATGATCTGCGTCTGCACCCACACCTCGGTATCCAGCTTCACCTCGTGCAGGTAGTTGATATGCGCCTCCAGGGTGAACAGCGAATGCCCGCTCTGCCCCCGCGCATCGGCATCCAGGCCGATGCGTTCCATCAGCGCGTCGGTGGCGTAGCTGAAGATCAGCAGGTAATAGGCGTCGCGCAGGTGGCCGTTGTAGTCGACCCAGTCAGGCAGCACCTGGGTGCGGTAGGTGGTCAGTGCGGGCATCGTCGTCTCCTCAGTCGCAGAAGGCCATGCCGTGCTTGGCCTTGCTGTTCTTCACCGCTTCCAGCACTGCCAGCAGGGTGTCGTCACGGTAGCGTTCCAGCGCGGCGATGCTGCGCTCGCCCAACTGCTCCGAAGTACCGTCGACCACATCGTCGATCAACTTGTCGGTCAGCTTCGGCGCCGGCAGGTAGGTCCAGGGCAGCTGCAGCGCCGGGCCGAACTGGGCCATGAAGTGGCGCATGCCGGCATCGCCCCCGGCCAGGGTGTAGGTGAGGAAGGTACCCATGAACGACCAACGCAAGCCTGCGCCGAAGCGGATCGCGTCGTCGATCTCGCCAGTGCTGGCGACGCCGTCGTTGACCAGGTGCAGGGCTTCGCGCCACAGCGCTTCGAGCAGGCGGTCGGCGATGAACCCTGGGACTTCCTTGCGCACATGCAGCGGGCGCATGCCCAGCGCGGTGTAGATGGTCTTGGCCGCCTCGATGGCCTCGGGGCTGGTGTTGCGCCCGCCAACGATCTCCACCAACGGCAGCAGGTACACCGGGTTGAACGGGTGGCCCACCACGCAGCGTTCGGGATGGGTGGCCGACTCGTAGAATTCGCTGGGCAACAGGCCCGAGGTGCTGGAGCCGATGATCGCGTTCGGCTTGGCGGCCGCACTGACCTTGGCGTGCAGGTCGAGCTTGAGGTCCAGGCGCTCCGGCGCGCTTTCCTGGATGAAGTCGGCGTCGCGCACGCATGCTTCGATGGTGCTCACGAACTTCAGGCGGCCCTGTGCGGCGCCGGGGGCCAGGCCTTGTTTCTCCAGTGCCGGCCAGGCATTGGCGATGCGTTTGCGCAGCGCCGCCTCGGCGCCGGGCGCCGGGTCCCAGGCGATAACGTCCAGGCCGTGGGCCAGGGCGCGGGCGACCCAGCCGCTGCCGATGACGCCGCTACCCAGGGCGGCGAAGGTCTTGATATCGGTGATGAAAGGCATATCTGATCCTCACTGAAAATTTCATGGCTAGACGCAGCCCCTGTGGGAGCGGGTTTACCCGCGAACACCGGCGCAGCCGGTGCCATCCACCGCGCCGCCTGCTTCGCGGGTAAACCCGCTCCCACAGGGATTGCTACGGGCTGGCTTTATCCGCGACGCTTGAGGTTCATTTTTTCGCGGCCTTCGGCCGGGGTCAGCACGCGGCCACCGAGGCGCGAGATGATCTCCACCGCGCGCTCCACTAACTGGCCGTTGCTGGCCAGCACGCCGCGATCCAGGTACAGGTTGTCTTCCAGCCCCACCCGCACGTTGCCGCCCAGCAGCACCGCCTGGGCGGCCATCGGCATCTGCATGCGGCCGATACCGAAGCCGGCCCAGGTCACATCGGCGGGCAGGTTGTCGACCATGGCTTTCATCGTCGTGGTGTCGGCCGGTGCGCCCCACGGGATGCCCAGGCACAGCTGGAACAGCGGGTCGTGCAGCAGGCCTTCCTTGATCATCTGCTTGGCGAACCACAGGTGGCCGGTGTCGAAGATCTCCAGCTCGGCTTTCACGCCTAGCTCGGTGATGCGTTTGGCGCCGGCGCGCAGTTGCGCCGGGGTGGACACGTAGATGGCGTTGCCGTCGCCGAAGTTGAGGGTGCCGCAGTCCAGGGTGCAGATTTCCGGCAGCAGCGCCTCGACGTGGGCCAGGCGCTCCAGCGGGCCGATCAGGTCGGTGCCGGCGCCGAACTCCATGGGGGTTTCGCCCGGGCCGATCTCCAGGTCGCCACCCATGCCGGCGGTGAGGTTGACGATGATGTCCACGTCGGCTTCGCGGATGCGCTCCATCACTTCGCGGTACAGCGCCACGTCGCGGCTGAAGCGGCCGGTCTGCGGGTCGCGGACGTGGCAGTGGACCACGGTGGCGCCGGCCTTGGCGGCCTCTACGGCGGCTTCGGCGATCTGCTTGGGGGTGACTGGGACCAGGTGGCTCTTGGCGACCGTGTCGCCAGCGCCGGTGAGGGCGCAGGTGATGATGACGTCGTGGTTCATGGTGCGGATTCTCATGGTCGAGGGTTTTCGCGGGGCAAGCCCGCTCCCACGAAGGCCGTGTGCGTATGCGTGGGAGCGGGCTTGCCCCGCGACAGGGTCGGATCAGTTGGCAGTGAGCTTGAGGTTGTCGGCGGCCGGCTTGCCATCGAAGGTGGTCACACCTTCCAGCCAGCGGGCCTTGTCCTCGGGGTGGTCCTTGAGCCACTGGCGGGCCGACTCCAGCGCATCCTTGTGGTCGAGCAGCGGCTGCATCATGCGGCTCTCGTCCTCGGCGCTGAAACTGAGGTTGGTCAGCAGGCGGTGGGCGTTGGGGCAACGTTCGGCGTAGTCCGGCGCGGTCACCGTCCACACCGTAGCGCGGCCTTCATCCGGGCCGAGGGCGTCCTGGCTGTCACCCAGGTAGACCATGTCGATGTTCACGTTCATCGGGTGCGGCGCCCAGCCGAAGAACACCACCGCTTCGTTGCGCCGCACGGCGCGGTCGACCGCGGCGAGCATGCCGGCCTCGCTGGACTCGACCAGCTGGAACTTGCCCAGGTCGAACTGGTTCTTGGCGATCATCGCCTTGATCTGGGTATTGGCGCCGGAACCCGGCTCGATGCCGTAGATCTTGCCGCCCAGCTCTTTCTGGAACTTGTGGATGTCGGCGAACGTCTTCAAACCCTTGTCGGCGAGGTATTTGGGTACCGCCAGGGTAGCGCGGGCATCCTCCAGGCTTGGTTTGTCGAGCACCTTGACCTGGCTGGCCGCCACGAACGGGGTGATGGTCTGGGTCATGATCGGGTTCCAGTAACCCAGGAACATGTCCAGGCGCTTGTCGCGGATGCCGGCGAAGATGATCTGCTGCGAGGCGCTGGTCTGCTTGGTCTGGTAGCCCAGGCCATCGAGCAGCACCTGAGCCATGGCGCTGGTGGCGATCACGTCGGTCCAGTTGACCACGCCCAGACGCACGTCCTTGCAGGCGGCGGGTTCGGCGGCGAACAGGGGGGTAGCTACGGTGGTGCTGAGCGCGAGGGACAACAGGCTGCGGCGGATAAAGCGTTGCATGGTGGCTCTCCATCGGCAGTGCATATTGTTATGGGTTCCGGCCTCTGCGGGCCGTGAGAACACGCTACGCTGGTGACGGGCCGGGAAATCGCACCCTGGCGACCAACACTTGCACGCAGGCGACCACTTTTTGTGGGGAGCATGGGATGTCGGAAACGCTGCATTTCCTCTTGTTGCCGGGCTTCTCGGCCATGGGCTTCATCAGCGCCATCGAGCCGCTGCGGGTGGCCAATCGCTTTCGTGGCGCGCTGTACCAGTGGCGCGTGCTCAGCCTCGATGGCGGGGCGGTGCAGGCCAGCAACGGCATGTCGGTGAATGCCGATGGCGCGCTGGGTGAAGGCGAGCAGGTACGCCTGCTGCTGGTGGTGGCCGGCTTCGAGCCGCTTGCCTGCTTTGGGCCGGTACTGCAGCAGGCGCTGCGCCGTCTCGACCATGACGGTGTGGTGCTGGGCGGCATCGACACGGGCGCCATGGTGCTGGCCGAGGCGGGCCTGCTCGATGGCTACCGCGCCACCCTGCACTGGGAGGCACTGGAGGCCTTCAAGGAGCGTTATCCGCGCCTGCAGGCGACCCAGGAGTTGTTCGAACTCGATCGCCGGCGCATCACCTGCGCCGGCGGCACCGCGTCCATCGACCTGATGCTCGACCTGATCGCCCAGGCCCATGGCAGCGAGCTGGCGGTGCAGGTGTCCGAGCAGTTCGTGCTTGGCCGCATTCGCCCGCGCCAGGACCACCAGCGCATGCAGATCGCCAGCCGCTATGGGTTGCGCAACAAGAAGCTGGTGAAGGTGATTGGCGAAATGGAGCGCAACACTGAGCTGCCGCTCAACACCCAGGTGCTGGCCGAGGCGATACAGGTCACCCGGCGCCAGTTGGAGCGGCTGTTCCGCCTGCACCTGGACGACACACCCAGTGGTTTCTACCTGCGTTTGCGCCTGGACAAGGCCCGGCAGCTGTTGCGCCAGACCGACATGAGTGTGCTGGAAGTGGCGGTTGCCTGCGGCTTCGAGTCGTCGTCGTACTTTACCCGCTGCTACCGGGCGCGCTTCGAGCGGTGCCCGCGGCAGGACCGCCAAGTGGCGGGCGCCGATTACCGCCCGCTGAACGCCTAGGGCGGACTTCCCGATTATTGTCAGACCGATAGTTCACTAGCGTAGGCAATCCATTAACGAACCAAGGATTGTCACGATGTCTCCTACGCATGGATTCAGCAAATACCTGTTCAGTTCGCTGGCGCTTGCCTCGATGCTGGCGCCCTGGCAGGCCCATGCCGCTGTACCAGGTTGTGAAAGCACCAGCACCGATCTGTATCAGGACTACTACCAGCCCGGCTGGAACCAGCCGGCCGACTACCCCGATGGCCGGCAGAAGATGATCATCGCCTCCGACTCCCAGGCGTTCCGTTACATGAGCCAGCGTTTCGATGAGTACGTCGAGGAGATCGACTCGGACGGCTGGCACAAGACCGCGCCTGTCTACGAGGCAATCGCCCGCGAGCGTGAGGTTCCCTACCATGTGCCGGTGGTGGTCAACGGCGACATCACCGAATACGGCCATGGCAACGAACGCTCGGCGATGCAGGTGATGTTCCGCAAGATGGCCGCCGGTGTTGGCGGCCCGCTGCTGCTGCCAGGGCTGGGCAACCATGACTACGAGAACAACGTCGACGATTGCAGCAACAATGGCTGCGCCCGTGATGCCGTTTGCGATCACATTGCCTGGGTTAAGGCCATGGATCCGGTCAACGATTTCGACTATCGCTACCAGAACGACACACACTCGGGCTCGCTGTCCTACTCGGTCACCGTGGGCCGTGTGCGGATCATCCAGTTGAACAACGAACCGACCTATGAACGCCAGTGGAGCACCGGTGGCGGATGGAGCCTGAAACCCAAGCGCCATTTCAACATCACCCGCTCGCTGGAGTGGTTGAAAGGCCAGCTTGAGGACGCCACCGCCCGGGGCGAGGTGGTCATCGTCAACATGCACATCTCGGAATACTGGGTGGACGAGGAGCAACGTTACCGGGAAGTGCCGAAACTGCTGGAAGCCCATAACGTCGCCGCAGTGTTTTCCGGTCACCTGCACTCGAACGCAGGCAAGTACTACAGCGGCTTCGGCAAGGTTCCGCACTTCAAGGCCGGCGCCTTGAACGCGGGTACCTACCTGCGCCTGACCTTCGACTGGAACAGGCAGCAGTTGCAGGTCGATGTGGTGAGCATGGATGGGTACTTCGACGAAAGCACGGTGATTGACCTGAACCGTCGCGGCGCCTGATCAAACCTTCGCGGGGCAGGCCCGCCCCCGCAGCGGGCGGGCAAGTTCATTGTGTGGGAGCCGGCTTGCCGGCTCCCACAGAGGCTCTGCCTACCTGATTTATTGCTGACCGATGGTCTGCAGATACTCCGAGCGCTCATCGCTACGCTGCGCCACGCAGGTGTTCCACGCCGCTTCGTAAGCCTTGCTGCCGGGCTTCTCGGCATAGGTCTCGACCTTGCAGTCGGCATCGCGCAACTGGGCCCAGAGTTTCTCCGCAGCCTCCATCTTCGCGCTCAGCGCCGCGGCCTTGTCGTTTTCATCCGCATACTGGTCGCGAATGCGCTGGATCAGGTCGTCATAGGCGGCCTTCAGCTCGCGCTCGGCGGTCTGCTTGTTGTAGGCCGCGCAGGCATAGCCCTGCTGGTCGGTCTCGACGTTGTCGCAGGGCGTGCTTTCTTCCTCGGCGGCCTGGGCGCCGCACGCGACGGCCAGCAGGACCAGCCATGCCATTGATTTCATCCGTTTTCTCCTGAACAGGCTGACGAATCGCAGGGATTCTCGCTCAGCCTCGGGCGCGGCGATAGCTCCCTGACGAAATGTTCATCAAAGCCTTACAGAAGCCGTTGTCGAGACTGGCTCTCATCTGCGAGGCGCAGGCCAGAGCGCGCCGTTTCGGCCTTTGACGCTTTCGGCAAACCCCCTGTCGTTTTTGCATCGGGGCGCCTCGGGCGGCAGGCATATGCTGGCCCCAAAGCGCCGACACAAGGTTTGGCGCCAGCAAACTCAATAAAAGGGGACAGCCTGATGAGCCCAGCCGAACTTCACGCCGACAGCATCGTCATCGACGGTTTGATCATTGCCAAATGGAACCGCGAACTGTTCGAGGACATGCGCAAGGGCGGGCTCACCGCAGCCAACTGCACGGTGTCGGTGTGGGAGGGCTTCAAGGCCACCGTCGACAACATCGCCGCCAGCCAGAAGCTGATTCGCGACAACAGCGACCTGGTGATGCCGGTGCGCACCACCGCCGACATCCGCAAGGCCAAGGAGCTGGGCAAGACCGGCATCCTCTTCGGCTTCCAGAACGCCCACGCGTTCGAAGACCAGATCGCCTATGTAGACGTGTTCAAGCAACTGGGCGTGGGCATCGTGCAGATGTGCTACAACACCCAGAACCTGGTCGGCACCGGCTGCTACGAGCGTGACGGCGGCCTGTCGGGCTTCGGCCGCGAAATCGTCGCCGAGATGAACCGCGTCGGCATCATGTGCGACCTGTCCCACGTCGGCTCCAAGACCTCCGAGGAAGTCATCCTCGAATCGAAAAAGCCCGTCTGCTACTCCCACTGCCTGCCGTCGGGGCTCAAGGAGCATCCGCGCAACAAGTCCGATGCAGAGCTGAAGTTCATCGCCGACCACGGCGGCTTCGTCGGCGTGACCATGTTCGCGCCGTTCCTGGCCAAGGGCATCGACTCGACCATCGACGACTACGCCGAAGCCATCGAGTACACCATGAACATCGTCGGTGAAGACGCCATCGGTATCGGCACCGACTTCACCCAGGGCCACGGCCAGGACTTCTTCGAGTACCTGACCCACGACAAGGGCTACGCCCGTCGCCTGACCAACTTCGGCAAGATCATCAACCCGCTCGGCATTCGTACCGTCGGCGAGTTCCCCAACCTCACCGAGACCCTGCTCAAGCGCGGCCATTCCGAGCGCGTGGTGCGCAAGATCATGGGCGAGAACTGGGTCAACGTCCTCAAGGATGTGTGGGGCGAATAAGCCGCACTCCAAGCCTGAAAACCCCGGCCAGCAACGCCGGGGCCTCCCAACAAAAATTTTATGGAGTTGAGTTTCCATGGCCAAGATCGCCCCGCAATTGCCAATCGAAGTCGACAGCGAGACCGGTGTCTGGACCAGTGACGCCCTGCCGATGCTCTACGTGCCACGGCATTTCTTCGTCAACAACCACATGGGCATCGAGGAAGTGCTGGGCGCCGACGCCTATGCCGAGATCCTCTACAAGGCCGGCTACAAGTCCGCCTGGCACTGGTGCGAAAAAGAAGCCGAGTGCCATGGCCTGGAAGGCGTGGCGGTGTTCGAGCACTACATGAAGCGCCTGAGCCAGCGTGGTTGGGGCCTGTTCAAGATCCAGGACATCGACCTGGACAAAGGCACCTGCAGCGTCAAGCTCGAGCACTCGGCGTTCGTCTATGTCTACGGCAAGGTTGGCCGCAAGGTCGACTACATGTTCACCGGCTGGTTCGCCGGCGCCATGGACCAGATTCTCGCTGCCCGCGGCAGCTCGATCCGCACCGTGGCCGAACAGGTCTACGGCGGGTCGGAAGAAGGCCACGAAGATGGCCTGTTCGTTACAAAGCCGTTGTAAGCCGGAGATAGCGTCATGGCCTTCGAAGCAATGTTCCAGCCGATCCAGATCGGCAAACTGACCATCCGCAACCGTGTGCTCAGCACCGCGCACGCCGAGGTGTATGCCACCGACGGCGGGATGACCACCGACCGCTATGTGAAGTATTACGAAGAGAAGGCCAAGGGCGGCATCGGCCTGGCGATCTGCGGCGGCTCGTCCGTGGTGGCCATCGACAGCCCGCAAGAGTGGTGGTCGTCGGTCAACCTGTCGACCGACCGCATCATTCCGCACTTCCAGAACCTGGCTGATGCCATGCACAAGCATGGCGCCAAGATCATGATCCAGATTACCCACATGGGCCGTCGCTCGCGCTGGGACGGTTTCAACTGGCCGACCCTGATGTCGCCGTCGGGCATCCGTGAACCGGTGCACCGCGCCACCTGCAAAACCATCGAAGTGGAAGAGATCTGGCGCGTCATCGGCAACTACGCGCAAGCTGCGCGCCGCGCCAAGGCAGGCGGCCTGGACGGCGTCGAGCTGTCGGCGGTGCACCAGCACATGATCGACCAGTTCTGGAGCCCGCGGGTCAACAAGCGTACCGACGAGTGGGGCGGCACCTTCGAAGGCCGCATGAAGTTCGGCCTGGAAGTGCTCAAGGCCGTGCGTGCCGAGGTAGGCGACGACTTCTGCGTGGGCATGCGCATCTGCGGCGACGAATTCCACCCCGATGGCCTCAGCCACGAGGACATGAAGCAGATCGCCGCCTACTACGACGCTACCGGCATGCTCGACTTCATCGGCGTGGTCGGCTCGGGTTGCGACACCCACAACACCCTGGCCAACGTCATCCCCAACATGAGCTACCCGCCGGAGCCGTTCCTGCACCTGGCGGCCGGCATCAAGGAAGTGGTCAAGGTTCCGGTGCTGCACGCGCAGAACATCAAGGACCCGAACCAGGCCACGCGCATCCTGGAAGGCGGCTACGTGGACATGGTCGGCATGACCCGCGCCCACATCGCCGACCCGCACCTGATCGCCAAGATCAAGATGGGCCAGGTGGACCAGATCAAGCAGTGCGTCGGCGCCAACTACTGCATCGACCGCCAGTACCAGGGCCTGGACGTGCTGTGCATCCAGAACGCCGCCACCTCCCGTGAATACATGGGCGTGCCGCACATCATCGAGAAGACCACCGGCGCCAAGCGCAAGGTGGTGATCGTCGGCGCAGGCCCTGCCGGCATGGAGGCTGCCCGCGTGGCCGCCGAGCGTGGCCACGATGTGACCGTGTTCGAGAAGAAGGAGCAGATCGGCGGGCAGATCACCATCGCCGCCAAGGCCCCGCAGCGCGACCAGATCGCCGGCATCACCCGCTGGTACCAGCTGGAGTTCGCTCGCCTGAAGATCGACCTGCGCCTGGGTACCGCCGCTGACGTGGCGACCATCCAGGACCTGCGCCCGGACATCATCGTGCTGGCAGTGGGCGGCCATCCGTTCGTCGAACAGAACGAGCACTGGGGCGCTGCCGAAGGGCTGGTGGTGAGCAGTTGGGACGTGCTCGATGGCAAGGTCGCACCGGGCAAGAACGTGCTGGTGTACGACACCATCTGCGAGTTCACCGGCATGTCGACGGCGGACTTCATCGCCGACAAGGGCAGCCAGGTCGAGATCGTCACCGACGACATCAAGCCGGGCGTGGCCATGGGCGGCACCAGCTTCCCCACCTACTACCGCAGCATGTACCCCAAAGAAGTGATCATGACCGGCGACATGATGCTGGAGAAGGTCTACCGCGAAGGCGACAAGCTGGTGGCGGTGCTCGAGAACGAGTACACCGGCGCCAAGGAAGAGCGGGTGGTGGACCAGGTGGTGGTGGAGAACGGCGTGCGTCCCGACGAGCAGCTGTACTACGCGCTCAAAGACGGTTCGCGCAACAAGGGCCAGATCGACGTCGAGGCACTGTTTGCCATCAAGCCGCAGCCGATTCTCAGCCAGCCGGGCGAGGGCTACCTCTTGTACCGCATCGGCGACTGCGTGGCCCAGCGCAACGTGCATGCGGCGATCTACGACGCCTTGCGCCTGTGCAAGGATTTCTGATCGCAGAACCAACGCGGCATCTGTAGAGGAACACTGTGGGAGCCTCCCATGTTGAACACCCTTCTACCCATCCTGCTGTTCACCGCGCTGGCCCTGGCGGTGCTCGGCGCCCTGCGCCGGGTGCGCATGTGGCGGCGCGGGCGGCCGAGCAAGGTCGACCTGATCAAAGGCCTGCTGGCCATGCCACGGCGCTACCTGGTGGACCTGCACCACGTGGTCGAGCGCGACAAGTACATGTCCAAGACCCACGTGGCCACTGCCGGCGGTTTCGTGCTGTCGGCCGTGCTGGCGATCCTGGTGCACGGCTTCGGCCTGCACAGCAAGATCCTCGGGTTTGCCCTGCTGGTAGCCACGGTGATCATGTTCATCGGCGCGATCTTCGTCTTCAAACGCCGTCTCGATCCGCCGTCGCGCCTTTCAAAAGGCCCGTGGATGCGCCTGCCCAAGAGCCTGCTGATGTTCGCGGCGAGCTTCTTCATCGCCACGCTGCCGGTGGCCGGCATCCTGCCGCAAGGCACGGGTGGCTGGGTGCTGGTGGCGCTCCTGGGGGTTGGCGTGCTGTGGGGCGTGTCCGAGCTGTTCTTTGGCATGACCTGGGGCGGGCCGATGAAGCACGCGTTCGCCGGCGCCCTGCACCTGGCCTGGCACCGCCGCGCCGAGCGCTTCGGCGGCGGCCGTTCCACCGGCCTCAAGCCGCTGGACCTGGAAGACCCGAACGCGCCGCTGGGCGTGGAAAAGCCGGTGGATTTCACCTGGAACCAGCTGCTCGGCTTCGACGCCTGCGTGCAATGCGGCAAGTGCGAGGCCATGTGCCCGGCGTTCGCCGCCGGCCAGCCGCTGAACCCGAAAAAGCTCATTCAGGACATGGTCATCGGCCTGGCCGGAGGCACCGACGCCACCTTCGCCGGCAGCCCCTATCCGGGCAAGGCGATCGGTGAGCATGGCGGCCATCCGCACCAGCCGATCGTCAACGGCCTGGTCGATGCCGAAACCCTGTGGTCGTGCACGACCTGCCGCGCCTGCGTGGAGGAGTGCCCGATGATGATCGAGCACGTCGATGCCATCGTCGACATGCGCCGCCACCTCACCCTGGAAAAGGGCGCCACCCCGAACAAGGGCGCCGAGGTGCTGGACAACCTGATCGCCACCGACAACCCCGGCGGCTTCGCCCCGGGCGGGCGGATGAACTGGGCGGCCGACCTCAACCTGCAACTGCTCAGCGATGTGAAGCGCACCGAGGTGCTGTTCTGGGTTGGCGACGGCGCCTTCGACATGCGCAACCAGCGCACGCTGCGCGCCTTCGTCAAAGTGCTCAAGGCCTCCGGCGTGGACTTCGCCGTGCTTGGCCTGGAAGAGCGCGACAGCGGTGACGTGGCCCGTCGCCTGGGCGATGAGGCGACCTTCCAGCACCTGGCCAAACGCAATATCCAGACCCTGGCCAAGTACCAGTTCCAGCGCATCGTCACTTGCGACCCGCACAGCTTCCATGTGCTGAAGAACGAATACGGTGCCCTTGGCGGCGACTACCAGGTGCAGCACCACAGTACCTACATCGCCGAACTGATCGCCGCCGGCAAGCTCAACCTTGGCCAGCACAAGGGCGGCAGCGTCACCTACCACGACCCATGCTACCTGGGCCGTTACAACGGCGAGTACGAGGCCCCGCGCGATGTGCTCAAGGCCTTGGGTATCGAAGTGCGCGAGATGCAGCGCTCGGGCTTCCGTTCCCGTTGCTGCGGCGGCGGCGGCGGCGCGCCGATCACCGACATCCCGGGCAAGCAACGTATCCCCGACATGCGCATGGACGATATCCGCGAGACCGAGGCAGAGCTGGTGGCCGTGGGTTGCCCACAGTGCACGGCGATGCTCGAAGGCGTGGTCGAACCGCGTCCACAGATCAAGGACCTCGCCGAGCTGGTCGCCGATGTGCTGATCGAAGACGAGGCCCCGGCGAGCGCCAAGCCGCCGGCCAGCAAACGTGAACCTGCGGAGGTGCACTGATGAGCGACATCATCCGCCGCGACCCACGCGCCGAGTGGATCGCCCGTAACCGCCTGCACCCGCTGCATGCAGCGATGCAGACGCAACAAACCAGCTGGATGGGCCCCAACGGCCTGATGCGCAAGAACCCCCATGCGATCGCTGCCGGCTTCATCGGCCCCAGCGGCCTCAAGCGCATCGACCGCAGCGGCGCCCAGCAGGGCACCGGTGTGGGCGGGCGGCGCACGGCCGCCGCCGAAGTACAGCTGCCGCTGCATCAGGTGGCCAAGCCTGCGTTCTACATCGCCGTGGTGCCGGACATGGTCGGCGGCCGCCTCGGCAGCCACGACCGCGACCTGCTCGGCCTGGCCCACAGCCTGGCTGGCAGTGACGGCGCGGTGCTGGCGGTGGTGTTCGGCGAGCACAAGGAAAGCAACTTCTCCACCGCCGGCGTTGATCGCCTGCTGGTTATCGAAGGCGAGGCCTTCGACGGTTATGCACCGGAGCAACTGGTCCAGGGCCTGCGGGCTGTGGATAACCAGTTCGCGCCGCGCCACTGGCTGTTGCCCGATAGCCGTACCGGTGGCGGGGAGCTCGGCCGGCGCTTCGCCGCGGCCCTGGGCGAACGCCCGGCGACGCGGGTATGGCAGGTCAAGGACGGCCAGTGCATCGGCCGTGCCGGCGCCGGCCAGCAGGACATCCAGCGTGACGTGCCACGGTTGATCCTGGCCGCTGCCGAATGCGCTGAGCCTGTGAGCGAAACCCGACACGAAGCCCTGCCGGTGGAGTTGTCCACAGGCGTGGCGCGCAGCCTGTCGCGCATCGAGGACCTTGGCTCGGTGGCCGTGGACCCGGCCGCCATCGCCATGGCCGAGGCCGAGTTCATCGTCTCGGGCGGCAACGGCGTCAAGGACTGGGAGCTGTACCACCAGGCCACCAAGGCCCTCGGCGCCACCGAAGGCGCCTCGCGGGTGGCGGTGGACGACGGCTTCATGCCGCGCAACCGCCAGGTGGGGGCCACCGGCACCTGGGTCACGGCGCGGGTCTACGTGGCTGTGGGTATCTCCGGCGCGATCCAGCACCTGCAGGGCATCGGCGCCTGCGACAAGGTGGTGGCGATCAACATGGACCCGGGCTGCGACATGATCAAACGGGCCGACCTGTCGGTGATTGGCGACAGCTCGGCGATTCTCAAGGCACTGATCGAGGCTGTGGACAACTACCGCAGCGGCGGCCAGCGCGACGCGGCATAAGGGCGTGAGCATGACTACCAAAGTGATCAGTCTGGTTTCCATCGGCGCTCACCCCAGTTCCGGGCGTGCGCGCCGCGCCGAGCAGGATGCCCGTGCGGTGGAGCTGGGCTTGCAGCTGGCTGGGGATAACTTGCAGGTGGTGCATGCCGGTGATCCCCGCGAAGAGGCCTTGCGTGCTTACCTGGGCATGGGGCTTGAACACCTGGACGTATTGGAACAGCCCGCTGGCGCCGATGTACTGGGCGTGTTGGGCGACTACCTGCGCGATGCCGGCGCCCAGTTGGTGCTGACTGGCAGCCAGGCGGAAACCGGGGAAGGCTCGGGCATGTTGCCGTTCCTGTTGGCCGAGAAGCTCGGTTGGCCGTTGGTGGTCGGGCTGGCCGAGGTGGAATCGATCGAGAACGGTACCGCCCAGGTGCTGCAAGCCTTGCCACGGGGCCAGCGGCGTCGCTTGAAAGTGCGCCTGCCCTTGTTGGCAACTGTGGATAACGCGGCGCCCAAGCCCCGCCAGAGCGCATTCGGCCCGGCGCGGCGCGGAGTGCTGGCCCCCTTTGATGTGGCGGTGGTGGACGACCCGGTACTGGGTGATGACGCCCTGCAACCCGCTCGCCCACGGCCCAAGCGGCTCAAGGTGATCAAGGCCAAGAGCGGTGCCGACCGCATGAAGGCCGCCACGGCCAAGGCCAGTGGCGGCGGGGGCAAGGTGCTGAAGGATGTGTCACCCCAGGAAGGCGCCGAGGCGATCCTCAAGTTGTTGGTGGAGGAGGGGGTTCTGCGCTGAGCAAACCCTGCTATTCAAGCCCTGCTTCCACAGGAATGCGCAGAGTTGGCCTGGCGCTAACCGTGTGGGAGCGGGTTTACCCGCGAACACCGGCTGAGCCGGTGCCATCCACCGCATCGCCTGCTTCGCGGCTAAAGCCGCTCCCACAGGTTACGCGTGGCCTCTGTGAGTGCACGGCGAATAATCTTGCCCACGGATTCTGTTCGCCAAGCTGTGGACAAAGTGTTTGCGCAATGCTGTAGCCCTTTGAAATCAACGGGTTCAAGGTTTTGATCAATTTGTGATCAGTCGTTGATTTCATCTTCGAGGCCCGAGCCCGCAAAACTGCCCACAATCGCTGTTGGCCGGTGTGTGGATAACATGTTCGCCCATTAGTGCAGGCGTTGAATTTACTGGCTTGCAAAGAATTGATCGTTTTTTGATCTATTGCCACTAAAGTCAGGTAAACCCGCTGATTATCTGGGCTTTCCGGGCTTTTCCACAGCCAGTTTACGGCCAGCCCGGGTTTTCCCACATTCTTTGTTGGCGGCCCTGTGGACAACATGTTTGGTTTCTTCTCCAGGCCTTTGTTTTAAAGGCTTGGAGCATTTTGATTGTTTTTTGATCAAATCGTGAGGAATGTCCTCGGAGCGTCCGAAAATCAGTATGTTGGGACGGTTATCCATATCTCTTCAATGGGCCGCCGGAATCTGCTCACAATCCCTGTTGGTCGACATGTGGATAAGTTGTTCGGAAATAGCTGGAGGTCACGTAATCTAAGGTCTACAGTGAGTTGATCGTTTTTTGATCAGTGGCGTGTGACTTGAGTCATCCGGGCCGGCCAGTCATTGTCGGCAGATCTGTGGATAAACGATTGACTCGCATGAAGGCATCGCACTGCGAACGGCACTTCTGACAGATCTCCGCAAGGCCATCCTCCAGCACACCTGGTTGAGCTTTACCTGACAGTTTTGCCAGTTACGCCCACCAACTGGTAGTGCTAGCTTGTCTACGCAAACAACATTGTGAGGGGAGAAAGAATGCCAACTCTTAGGCTGTTGGCTACGGATCGTCTACTTAGTCCGATTTTGATAGCAGGGATGGCTGACTGGTCGCCTATTGCCTATACCGTTACTGGGCAACGTTCCGCACCTTCGGCAGCGGCGATTACAGGTTTTACCGGACAGATGCGTGAGCACGATCTCGACAGATATTTACTGGGCAACGGGCATCGCCTCTATAATCCTGCGCTAATGCGGTTTCACTCGTCGGATCGGCGCAGCCCTTTCGATGAGGGAGGCGTAAATAGTTACGCATACTGTGGCGGAGATCCTGTCAATTGGCATGATCGTAATGGGCGATATTCACATGCGGTTTTTTCTGGCGATCTGCTCAATTTCACCGCGTTGATAACTAGCGGCATACTCGGGTTCGCTAGCAAGTATTTAAATCAAAAATTCAGCCGAGCATCGATTGCTTCGCTGACCCTCACCGTCGCTGGTGCTAGCAGCTATGGCGTGGGGCGCGTCATGGAAGGAATGGAACTGGATCATAGTGTCGGATTCCAAATAGTTGGAAACTATATGATGGTCGCTGGAACAATTGTCGGTGCGTCTGATGTCGTAAGGTCAATGCGCGGCACACACAGGGCTTTGTCGCCCTCAGTAAGCAGAGAGCGTAGCCTGAACAGCGAGAAAGTGAGTTCTCCGGTTCAGAAAGTGCATGCGGGGGCATCAGTTGTAACTAACCCGCCTGACTTTGATCGTCGTTCGTATGGGCAGCAAACAAGCGTTACTTCATCAGTTTCAAATGGCAGTTATGAACGGCAGGCTGCTATAGAGGAGAGTGTGGCTCAAGTTAGGGATAATGCTAGTCAGTTGACGCAACTCATTTAAAGATCGGATGCTGCTAGACAATAATATGGCCACATTTACAACGTTAAGAATCGCCCCCAATGGCTGGGGGCGAGCTTCTTATTGTGCTTTTACTTCCACTAGATAAGGCGCCGGCTCGGCCCCCAAATTGTTCAGCACACGCTGGCTGTACCAGTCGATGAAGTTCACCACGCCAAACTCGTAAGTCTTCGAGTAAGGCCCCGGCTGATACGCCGTGGAGTTGATCCCCCGCTGGTTCTCCTCCGCCAACCGCCGATCCTGGTCGTTGGTCGCATCCCACACCTTGCGCATTTCTTCAGGGTTGTAATCCACCCCCTCCACCGCATCCTTGTGCACCAGCCACTTGGTGGTGACCATGGTCTCCTGCGCACTGATCGGCCACACGGTGAACACGATCATGTGGTCGCCCATGCAGTGGTTCCAGGAATGCGGCAGGTGCAGGATGCGCATCGAGCCCAGGTCGGGGTTCTGGATGCGGCCCATCAGCTTCTTGCAGGCCACCTTGCCGTCCATGGTCATCGACACGGTGCCCTTGAGCAGCGGCATGCGCACGATGCGGTTACGCAGGCCGTGGCTCTTGTGCAGGTAAGGGATCTTCTCGGCTTCCCAGGCGGCGGCCGAGGCAGCTACGTGGTCCTTGAACTCCTGGCTGGCGCGCGGGTCGTTGGTGTCGTCCCACTCCAGCAGCGTCTTCAACAGCTCCGGGTGCGAGCCGCTGCAGTGGTAGCACTCGCGGTTGTTCTCCAGCACCAGCTTCCAGTTGGCCTTCTCCATCAAGGTGGTCTGCACCGCCACCTTGGTGTTCTCCATGTCGTACGGTTCCATGTAGTGGTCGAGGGTGGCCAGGAACTCGTCGATGGCCGGTGGGTTCTCGGCCAGGCTGATGAAGATGTAGCCACCGGCCACCTTCACGTTCACAGGCTTGAGGCCGTACTGGTTCATGTCGAAGTCGGCGCCCATCTCGGTGCCGGCGAACAGCAGGCGGCCATCGAGTTCGTAAGTCCACTGGTGGTAGTGGCAGACCAGCTTGGCCACCTTGCCTTTGTCGCTGACGCACAGGCGCGAACCGCGGTGGCGGCAGACGTTGTGGAAGGCATGCACCTTACCTTCGGCACCGCGAATCACGATGATCGGGTTCTTGCCGATCTGCAGGGTGATGTAGTTGCCCTTGGTCGGGATCTCGCAAACCATGCCGGCGATCAGCCATTCCTTGTGGAAGATCTCCTGCATGTCGATCTGGAACAGGCGCTCGTCGCTGTAGAAAGGTTGCGGCAGCGAGTAGGTGCGCTCGCGGGTCTGCAGCATCTCGGCGGTGGCCTTGCGTGCGGGTTCCAGTGGGTCGCCCAGGCTCAGGGTTGCGGTGACGTCCATCGTGTGGTCCTCGGGGCCGCGTGCGGCCGACAGAAGTGGCTAATCGTTGTTGTTTGCCGCAGGGCTGCTGCTTTGGATAAACAGCGTGTTGTTTTGCCGAGGAGTGTGCGTTCGAAGGCGTCGGGAACCATATCCATGGGCGACATGGCCGCATCGAATTCCGACGCGCCAACCCTTGCAGCGTGGGGCTGGTCGCGATAAGCACGCCGATGTCGCGGATGGGAATGTACGCAGCCCTCGCGTTGCGCATTATCGGAGCCATAAGAAAGGCCGACAGTCGGCTGCTGGAGATGAACATGTCCGATACCTTCCTCAACCCGGTCACCACCCAGACCTGGGCCAATGGCCGCCACATCGTGCGCTGCGTCAAGGTCATCCAGGAAACCTGGGATGTGCGCACGTTCTGCTTCATGGCCGACCAGCCGATCATGTTCTTCTTCAAGCCCGGGCAGTTCGTCACCCTGGAGCTGGAGATCGAAGGCAAGCCGGTGATGCGTTCGTACACCATCTCCAGCTCGCCGTCGGTGCCCTACAGCTTCTCGATCACCGTCAAGCGCGTGCCGGGCGGGCTGGTGTCGAACTTCCTCCACGACACCATGCACGAAGGCGCCGAGCTGCCGGTGCACGGGCCGGTGGGGCTGTTCAACGCCATCGACTTCCCGGCGGGCAAGACCCTGTACCTGTCCGGTGGTGTCGGCATCACCCCGGTGATGTCCATGGCCCGCTGGTTCTACGACACCAACGCCAATGTCGACATGGTGTTCGTGCACAGCGCCCGCTCGCCGAAGGACATCATCTACCACCGCGAGCTGGAGCAGATGGCTTCGCGCATCCCCAACTTCAGCCTGCACATCATTTGCGAGAAGCACGGGCTGGGCGAGCCGTGGGCCGGCTACCGCGGTTACCTCAACCAGCGCCTGATGGAGCTGATCGCCCCGGACTACCTGGAGCGCACCATCTTCTGCTGCGGCCCAACGCCCTACATGAGCGCGGTCAAGCGCATGCTCGAGGCGGTCGGCTTCGACATGAAGAACTATCACGAGGAGTCGTTCGGCGCGACGCCGCCCGAGGCCAAGGCCGATGCGGTGGAGCACGCGGAAGCTGCGGCCGATGCGCCGGAAGTGGACGCGGCCGACCTCAACCTGGTGGAGTTCGTCGGCAGCGACAAGAGCATTCGCGTGGCCCCGGGCGAGACCGTGCATGCGGCGGCGGCCAAGGTCGGGCTGATGATCCCCAAGGCCTGTGGCATGGGCATCTGCGGCACCTGCAAGGTGCTCAAGCTGGGCGGTGAGGTGGAGATGGAGCACAACGGCGGGATCACCGAAGAGGACGAGGCCGAGGGCTACATCCTGTCGTGCTGCAGTGTGCCGAAGGGGGATGTGCGGATCGAGTATTGAGCTGATACTCGAGCACCAGGGGCTGCTGCGCAGCCCTTTCGCCGGCAAGCCGGCTCCCACAGGTACGGCACGGGCCTCTGTGGGAGCCAGGCTTGCGGGCAATGGGCCGCAAGGTGGCCCCGGTTGTATGGGCACCTGATATTTTTGCCAGTTTCACTGCCACTGCGTCGCTGCCAAGCTCCGGATGGGAACCCCAGCAAAGGAGTTTGGACAGTGCCTACCTACTTGCTTGCCTGTGATAGACAACGCAGCCCCATCGGCGCTACCGGGCTCCCAGGCCGCAGCTTCACGGCCTATGGTGCGCTGCCGTCACCGCCTGGCCTGAAGACCGGCTTTTGTGGCCAGCTTCGTGAGCCGCGGATGGACGGCTATCTGCTGGGCAATGGGCACCGTCATTACAATCCGGCGTTGATGCGTTTTTACCAGCCCGACGCCCTCAGCCCGTTCGCTGAAGGAGGGATCCATGTCTACCTGTACTGTTCCGGCGACCCGGTGAATCGCCATGATCCAAGCGCAGGTTCTTCCGTCTTGATCTCGCAGATCATCCAACGTTCGGGGACCATCGCCTTGCACACGGCGTCACCGCTCGCACTCATGCTCGGCCCCGAGCCAAAGGGGGCGCTGGCAGTGAACGCTTCGCGGGTCGCCTTGCTGGGCTCCGCCACGAGCGCGGCGGCAGCTGGCATGGGACTGGCCGGCGTAGCGGCGGCCACCTACGTTGCCAATGCCGGTACGGCACTGCTGGTGGCGGGGGCCGGGACTCGGATTGCCAAAGCCGCCTGGGACAACTGGGAGGGACTCTGGCAATACGTGAAGAGAAGTGTCACGACCAATACCAGGGCCATACTGGGCATGCGCCCTGCCGATAAGGTAGTGCGACCCGCGGCCGAGCAGGTAAAGGTGCAGACGCCCAGCCCGCCGTTCACCACCGTTGATGTACAGGTGCAGCCCGTGCAGATCAGCCAGTCGATCAGGGGGACTGATTGACTGGCCACTTTCGCTGAGGGGCGTGCAGGCGCCCGGCATTCGCCAGGATCAGATGCGGAACCGCGCCACCATCCCGTTCAGGTCCACCGCCAGGCGTGACAACTCGGCACTCGCCGCGCTGGTCTGGTGCGCGCCGGTGGCGCTCTGCACCGACAGGTCGTTGATGTTCACCAGGTTGCGGTCCACCTCGCGGGCCACCTGGGCCTGCTCCTCGGCGGCGCTGGCGATCACCAGGTTGCGCTCGTTGATCTGCCCCACCGCCGCGGCGATGGTGTCCAGGGCAAGGCCTGCGCCCTTGGCGATGTTCAGGGTCGATTCGGCGCGCTCGGTGCTGGTGCGCATCGAGTCCACGGCCTGTTCGGTGCCGCCCTGGATGCTGCCGATCATCCGCTCGATCTCGCTGGTGGACTGCTGGGTGCGGTGCGCAAGCGCCCGGACTTCGTCGGCCACCACGGCAAAGCCACGGCCCGCCTCGCCGGCACGCGCCGCCTCGATGGCGGCGTTGAGCGCCAGCAGGTTGGTCTGGTCGGCCAGGCCGCGGATCACGTCCAGCACCTTGCCGATGTCGCGCGATTGCTCCGCCAGGTGGGTGATCAGCTTGGCGGTGGCCTGTACGTCGCCGCTCATGCGCTCGATGGCGCCCACGGTCTCCATGACCAGGTCGCGGCCATCGCCGGCCGAACGGCTGGCTTCGCTGGAGGCTTGCGAGGTGCTCACCGCGTTACGTGCCACTTCCTCGACCGCGCTGGTCATTTCGGTGACGGCGGTGGCGGCCTGCTCGATTTCGTTGTTCTGCTGCTGCAAGCCACGGGCGCTTTCGTCGGTGACGCTGTTCAGCTCTTCGGCAGCCGAGGCCAGCTGGGTGGCGGAGCCGGCAATCAGCTGCAGGGTATCGCGCAGCTTGTCCTGCATCTTGGCCATGGCCTGCAGCAGGCGCGCGGCTTCGTCGGTGCCTTCGGGGCGGATGCTGTGGGTGAGGTCGCCCTCGGCGATCTGCTCGGCGGCCTTGAGCGCTTCGTCGATGGGTTTGACGATGCTGCGGGTGAGCAGCAAGGCGAACAGCAGGGTCAGCACGGTGGCGGCAATCAGCAGGCCGATCACCAGGGCGAAGGCGCCGTTGTACTGGTCGGCGGCCTGCTGGTTGGTGTCGCGGGTCTGGTCGGTGTTGATGCGCACCAGGGTGTCCATGACCTTGTTGATCTGTTCGGAGTTGTCCAGCAGGTCGCGGTTGAGCATGGCGCGCAGGCCTTCCAGGTCGCCGGCCTGGCTCAGGCTGCGCATGCGCGCTTCGAGCTGGCGGTACTGGCCGAGCAACTGGCCGTATTGTTCGAACGCGGCTTTTTCGTCGGCGGCGCTGATCAGCGGCTCGTAGGCATGGCGGGCCTTGTCGATCTGCGCGTTGCGCTCGTCGAGCAGGCGCAGGGTGTCCTGCTGGGTGGCCGGTTCGCGGTTGAGCAGCAGGCGGTAGGAGAGGGTGCGCAGACGCAGGTTGAGCGCGGTCAGCTCGTCGAGGGTCTTGATGCTGGGCACGCTGACTTGCTCGATGGTCACGCCGGCGTGGCGGATGTTGCCCATCTGGATCAGCGAGAAGACACCCAGGCCGAGCATCAGCAGGCCGATCACCGAAAACCCGAGCAGGGCGCGCGGGGCGATATTCATGTTGCGTAGGGACATGGAGGCGGTATCCAGGACAGAAAGGGGGCCGCAGTCCATGCGACGAAATAGGACCTGCCGGCGTATCGGTCGTGACCGGTCAGTCTTGATAGTGGCATGGAGAATTTATGAGGCAGCTAACGAAATTCCTGACAGGCGGTTGACCCAGGCCGGAACAAGGGCGGCCGACACCGGTCAACCTGAGCAGGTAAAAACCTTTTGAATCCGATATTTAATGGCGAGGGCGCAGGTTTTTCCTTATCGTGTGCGCCCTTTGCAACAACCCGAGATAGACGCATGTTGGAAACTTCCCTGAATCAACTCGAGCAACTGGTCAGCGACCTGATGCACAAGAACGCTCAACTCACCGAGCAGAACACCGCCCTCGGCCAGGAACTGGCCCAGGCCAAGGAAGAGAACGAGACCCTGCAGCTGTCGCTGATGGAGCAGGAAGAGAAGCACGGCGCCACCGCTGCCCGCATCCAGGCCCTGGTCGACCGCGCCAGCGCGGGTGTCGTGAACGCATGAGGCTGCACGCGCAGCCGGTCAATGTCGTATCGATCCTCGGCAACGACTATTCGCTCAAGGCGCCGGAAGGCCAGGAAGAGACCCTGGCCCAGGCCGTGCGCATGCTCAACGTCGCCCTGGCCGAGACCAAGCGCAGCTACCCGACGCTGATCGGTGACAAATTGCTGGTGCTGGCGGCCCTGAACCTGTGCTCGAAACAGATCGAGTTGCAGCGCGAACACGCCAAGACCCTGGAGCGCACCCAGGCGCAGATCGACGCCACCGTCGATGCCATCAGCCGCACCATCGGCGACCAGTAAAGCGCTCAAGCATCCCCTGTGGGAGCGGGTTTACCCGCGAAGACGATGGTGGTTTCACCGACGTCTTCGCGGGTAAACCCGCTCCCACAGTCTTTTTGTGCTGTCTCAGATCTCTGGAATAACTGGATACTTGAGTGTATACACTTCTCGCAAAACAATAATTAGCGGGAGTAGCGGGGCATGCGTATCTGGCGGCGGAGCATCCAGTGGCAATTGATCGCAAGCATGGGCGCGGCCCTGCTGGCGAGCATCCTGGTGGTGGTGGCGATCTACACCGTGGCGGTCAACCGCCTCACCGAGCGGTACCTGGTCGACACGGCGCTGCCGGCCAGCATCGAGGCGATTCGCAACGACATCGAACGCATGCTCGGCCGACCGCAGGTGGCTGCGGCGGACATCGCCGGCAATACCCTGCTGCGCGACTGGCTGGCGGCCGGTGAGGACCCTGCACAAGCACCGCGTTTCATCGAGTACCTGGAGGGCGCCAGGCAGCGCAACCAGGCCTTCACCACGATGTTCGCCGCCACTGCGAGCAACCACTACTACAACGAGAAAGGCCTGGATCGCACCCTCAGCCGCGCCAACCCCAAGGACAGCTGGTTCTACGGCTATATCGACAGCGGCGCCGAGCGCCTGGTCAATATCGACATCGACGGGGCCACCGGTGAGTTGGCGCTGTTCATCGACTATCGGGTGGAAAAGGATGGCCAGTTGGTGGGCGTGGCGGGCATGGGCCTGCGCATGAGCGAATTGTCCAAGCTGATCCACGACTTCAGCTTCGGCGAACACGGCAAGGTGTTCCTGGTGCGCAACGATGGCCTGATCCAGGTGCACCCCGACCAGCAGTTCAGCGGCAAGCGCCAGCTCGCCGAGCAGCTTGACGCCGACGCCGCCAAGGCGGTGATGAGCGGCGGGCAGGGCCTGCGCAACAGCCGTTTCAGCCGCGACGGTGAAACCTACCTGGCCCTGGGCCTGCCACTGCGGGACCTGAACTGGACCCTGGTGGCCGAAGTGCCGGAGGCCGAAATCTATGCCCAGATGCGTCAGGCCGTATGGCTCACCAGCCTGATTGGCGGAGGCGTGGCGCTGGTGTCGCTGTTGCTGGTGGTGCTGCTGGCGCGCGGGCTGGTGCGGCCGATCCGTCAGGTCACTGCGGCATTGGTGCAGATTGGCAGTGGTGCGGGCGATCTCAGCCATCGCCTGGACGATTCGCGCCAGGACGAGTTGGGCGACCTGGCCCGGGGCTTCAACCGCTTCCTCGACAGCCAGCGCGGCTTGATCGGCGAAGTGCTGCGTACCACCGAACGCCTGCACCGCTCGGTTGAGCAGGTAACGCAAGTGGTGGACAACACCGCCGAACGCTCCGGGCGGCAGCAGGAAATGACCGAGATGGTCGCCACCGCCGTGCACGAGATGGGCCTGACCGTGCAGGACATTGCCCAGAATGCAGGCTCTGCCGCCGTGGCTTCGCAGTCGGCCCGCGACGAGGCACTGCAGGCGCGCGAAGTGGTGCGTCGGTCCATTCACAACATCGAAGGCATGTCTGGCGAGATTGGCAGGGCGGCCGATGCGGTCAGCCAGTTGGCCGACGAAGTCGCCTCTATCGATGAAGTGTTGGCGGTGATCCGCAGTATTTCCGAACAGACCAACCTGCTGGCGCTGAACGCTGCCATCGAAGCGGCGCGGGCCGGTGAGATGGGCCGTGGCTTTGCCGTGGTGGCCGACGAGGTGCGCACCTTGGCCCGGCGTACCCAGGTGTCCACCGACGAAGTGCAGCAGATGATCCAGCGCCTCAAGCAGGGTGCGGGCACGGCGGTGTCGTCGATGCAGGCGGGGCAGCAGGCGACCGGCAATGGGGTCGAGTCCAGCCAGCTCACGGGCACGTCGCTGGGGGCGATCACCGATCAGGTCGAGCAGATCAGCGACATGAATCACCAAGTGGCCACGGCGACCGAGGAGCAGTCGGCGGTGACCGAGGAAATCAACCGCACGGTGCAGGGGATTTCCGACCTGGCGCGGCAGACGGCGGCCGAGGTGCAGGGGTGCCGGGAGGAATGCCAGGCGCTGCGCGGGTTGGCCGATGACCTGGCGCGGCAGATGGGTGGGTTCAGGCTTTAATCGGTGTTGGATGCTTCGCGGGTAAACCCGCTCCCACAAGCTGATCACTGTCCTTGAAGACGGTGCCGTACCTGTGGGAGCGGGTTTACCCGCGAATGCGCTGGATCAGGCGCCGACGATGCTGCGGATATCCGCCGCCAACTCGCGCACCCGTGCCTCTTCGGTATCCCACGAACACATGAACCGCGCCCCACCACTGCCAATGAAGGTATAGAAGCGCCAGCCTTTATTGCGCAGCGCTTCGATGGCCGGCTCCGGCATTTGCAGGAACACCCCGTTGGCCTCCACCGGGAACATCAGCTCCACGCCCGGCAAGTCGCTGACCAGCGAGGCCAGCAGTTGCGCACACTGGTTGGCGTGGCGGCCATGGCGCATCCAGGCGCCGTCTTCCAGCAGCCCGACCCACGGCGCCGACAAAAAACGCATCTTCGAGGCCAGTTGCCCGGCCTGCTTGCAGCGGTAGTCGAAGTCTTCGGCCAGTTTGCGGTTGAAGAACAGGATCGCCTCGCCCACTGCCATGCCGTTCTTGGTGCCGCCAAAGCACAGCACATCGACGCCGGCCTTCCAGGTCAGCTCTGCCGGCGTGCAGCCGAGGAACGCGCAGGCGTTGGTGAAGCGCGCGCCGTCCATGTGCAGGTTCAGGCCCAGCTCTTTACAGGTGGCGCTGATCGCCTTGAGCTCGTCGGGGCGGTACACCGTGCCCACTTCGGTGGCCTGGGTGAGGGTCACCACGCGGGGCTTGGGGTAGTGGATGTCCTGGCGCTTGAGCGCCACTTCACGGATCGACTCGGGGGTGAGCTTGCCGTTGACGCTGGGTGCGGTCAGCAGCTTGGAGCCGTTGGAGAAGAACTCCGGCGCGCCGCATTCGTCGGTCTCGACGTGGGCGGTCTCGGAGCAGATCACGCTGTGGTAGCTCTGGCACAGCGAAGCCAGGGCCAGGGAGTTGGCGGCGGTGCCGTTGAAGGCGAAGAACACCTCGCAGTCGGTTTCGAACAGTTTGCGGAAGTACTCCGAGGCGCGCTCGGTCCACTGGTCGTCGCCGTAGGCGCGTTCGTGGCCGTGGTTGGCCTTTTCCATCGCGGCCCAGGCTTCGGGGCAGATGCCGGAATAGTTGTCGCTGGCGAATTGTTGGTTGTTGTCGGTCATGACGCCTGTCCTTTTTTACGACGCAGGCACGCACTCTAAACCATCGATTTGGCGGTTGCCTATACAGGCCAGGCCTGCGTCGCCTGTACCGGCCTCTTCGCGGGTAAACCCGCTCCCACAGGGTATGCCGCAGTCCCTGTGGGAGCGGGTTTACCCGCGAAGGGGCCGGCACGGACAAACCCTGCAGGCAATGTCGTAAACGCGCCATTGCAAGGCGCGCGCAGGCATCTGTGCCCCCCGGCCCGGTCATACCATCGCTGCAAAGGGTGACAAGTCCCTCTACAGACAAGAAACGATCGCTGCCGGGAGATACATGATGTTCAGCAAGCAAGACCAGATCCAGGGTTACGACGACGCACTGCTGGCGGCGATGAATGCCGAGGAACAGCGCCAGGAAGATCACATCGAGCTGATCGCCTCGGAGAACTACACCAGCAAGCGCGTGATGCAGGCCCAAGGCAGCGGCCTCACCAACAAATACGCCGAAGGCTACCCGGGCAAGCGCTACTACGGCGGCTGCGAGCACGTCGACAAGGTCGAGGCGCTGGCCATCGAGCGCGCCAAGCAGCTGTTCGGCGCCGACTACGCCAACGTGCAGCCGCACTCCGGCTCGTCGGCCAACGGCGCCGTGTACCTGGCCCTGCTGCAGGCCGGCGACACCATCCTGGGCATGAGCCTGGCCCACGGCGGCCACCTGACTCACGGCGCCAAGGTGTCTTCCTCCGGCAAGCTGTACAACGCCGTGCAGTACGGCATCGACACCACGACCGGCCTGATCGACTACGACGAAGTCGAGCGCCTGGCCGTCGAGCACAAGCCGAAGATGATCGTCGCCGGCTTCTCGGCCTACTCCAAGACCCTCGACTTCCCACGCTTCCGCCAGATCGCCGACAAGGTCGGTGCCCTGCTGTTCGTCGACATGGCCCACGTCGCCGGCCTGGTCGCCGCCGGCCTGTACCCGAACCCGATCCCCTTCGCCGATGTGGTCACCACCACCACCCACAAGACCCTGCGCGGTCCACGTGGCGGCCTGATCCTGGCTAAGAGCAACGAAGAGATCGAGAAGAAGCTCAACGCAGCAGTCTTCCCCGGCGCCCAGGGCGGCCCGCTGATGCACGTGATCGCCGCCAAGGCCGTGTGCTTCAAGGAAGCGCTGGAGCCTGGCTTCAAGGCCTACCAGAAGCAGGTCATCGAAAACGCCCAGGCCATGGCCCAGGTGTTCATCGACCGTGGCTTCGATGTGGTCTCGGGCGGTACCGACAACCACCTGTTCCTGGTCAGCCTGATTCGCCAGGGCCTTACCGGTAAAGATGCCGACGCCGCCCTGGGCCGCGCGCACATCACCGTCAACAAGAACGCCGTGCCCAACGACCCGCAGTCGCCGTTCGTCACCTCGGGCCTGCGCATCGGCACCCCGGCCGTCACCACCCGTGGTTTCAAGGTGGCCCAGTGCGTGGCGCTGGCCGGCTGGATCTGCGACATCCTCGACAACCTCGGCGACGCTGACGTCGAAGCCGATGTGGCCAAGAACGTCGCCGCCCTGTGCGCAGACTTCCCTGTTTACCGCTGAGTGGAGTAAACGACCATGCAACGCTACTCGGGCTTCGGCCTCTTCAAACACTCCCTCAGCCACCACGAGAACTGGCAGCGCATGTGGCGCACGCCAACCCCTAAAAAGGTCTACGACGTGGTCATCGTCGGCGGTGGCGGCCATGGCTTGGCCACCGCCTACTACCTGGCCAAGGAGCACGGCATCACCAACGTCGCGGTGATCGAGAAGGGTTACCTGGGCGGCGGCAACACCGCCCGTAACACCACCATCGTGCGTTCCAACTACCTGTGGGACGAGTCGGCGCACCTGTACGAGCACGCCATGAAGCTGTGGGAGGGCCTGTCCCAGGACCTCAACTACAACGTGATGTTCTCCCAGCGCGGCGTGTACAACCTGTGCCACACCCTGCAGGACATCCGCGACTCCGAACGCCGGGTCAACGCCAACCGCCTCAACGGCGTCGATGGCGAGCTGCTCAATACTGCCCAGGTCGCGGCCGAGATCCCCTACCTGGACTGCTCGAAGAACACCCGCTACCCGATCCTCGGTGCCACCGTGCAGCGCCGTGGCGGCGTGGCCCGTCACGATGCCGTGGCCTGGGGCTTCGCCCGTGCCGCCGACGCCCTGGGCGTGGACCTGATCCAGCAGACCGAAGTGATCGGCTTCCGTAAAGAGAACGGCGCCGTGATCGGCGTGGAAACCAACAAAGGCTTCATCGGCGCCAAGCGCGTCGGCGTGGTCACCGCCGGTAACTCCGGGCACATGGCCAGGCTCGCGGGCTTTCGCCTGCCGCTGGAATCGCACCCGCTGCAAGCCCTGGTATCGGAGCCGATCAAGCCGATCATCGACAGCGTGATCATGTCCAACGCCGTGCACGGCTACATCAGCCAGTCCGACAAGGGCGACCTGGTGATCGGCGCCGGTATCGACGGCTGGGTCGGCTACGGCCAGCGCGGCTCGTACCCGGTGATCGAACACACCCTGCAGGCCATCGTCGAGATGTTCCCCAACCTCTCGCGCGTGCGCATGAATCGCCAGTGGGGCGGCATCGTCGACACCTCGCCGGACGCCTGCCCGATCATCTCCAAGACCCCGGTCAAGAACATGTTCTTCAACTGCGGCTGGGGCACCGGCGGCTTCAAGGCCACCCCGGGCTCGGGCAACGTGTTCGCCGCGAGCCTGGCCAAGGGCGAAATGCACCCACTGGCCGCGCCGTTCTCCATGGACCGTTTCTACAACGGTGCGCTGATCGACGAACACGGCGCTGCTGCCGTCGCCCACTGACCCGGAGACAACCGTCATGTTGCATATTTTCTGTCCCCACTGCGGCGAGCTGCGCTCCGAAGAAGAATTCCACGCTTCCGGCCAGGCCCACATCCCGCGCCCGCTGGACCCGGCCGCCTGCTCCGACGAGGAGTGGGGCACCTACATGTTCTTCCGCGACAACCCGCGCGGCATCCACCACGAGCTGTGGGACCACGTTGCCGGCTGCCGCCAGTACTTCAACGTCACCCGTGACACCGTGACCTACGAAATTCTGGAAACCTACAAGATCGGCGAGAAGCCTCAAGTCACCGCTGCCGGCAAGCAGAGCGCGGCATCCGCGACCGCCAAGGGCCAAGGGGAAAAAGTATGAGCCAGACCTATCGCCTCGCCAGCGGCGGCCGTATCGACCGCAGCAAGGTGTTGAACTTCACCTTCAACGGCAAGACCTACCAGGGCTATGCCGGCGACAGCCTGGCTGCCGCCCTGCTGGCCAACGGCGTCGACATCGTCGGGCGCAGCTTCAAGTACTCGCGCCCCCGCGGCATCATCGCCGCCGGTTCCGAAGAGCCGAACGCCATCCTGCAGATCGGCTCCAGCGAAGCCACCCAGATCCCCAACGTGCGTGCCACCCAGCAGGCGCTGTACGCAGGCCTGGTCGCCACCAGCACCAACGGCTGGCCGAACGTCAACAACGACGTCATGGGCATCCTCGGCAAGGTGGGCGGCAGCATGATGCCGCCGGGCTTCTACTACAAAACCTTCATGTACCCGAAATCGTTCTGGATGACTTACGAGAAGTACATCCGCAAAGCCGCAGGCCTTGGCCGTGCGCCACTGCAGAACGATCCGGACAGCTACGACTACATGAACCAGCACTGCGACGTGCTGATCGTCGGCGCCGGCCCCGCTGGCCTGGCCGCCGCCCTGGCCGCCGCCCGCAGCGGCGCCCGGGTGATCCTGGCCGATGAACAGGAAGAGTTTGGCGGCAGCCTGCTCGACACCCGCGAAACCCTCGACGGCAAGCCCGCCGCCGACTGGGTCAACGCCGTGGTCAAAGAACTGGAAAGCCTGCCGGAAGTGACCCTGCTGCCACGGGCCACGGTCAACGGCTACCACGACCATAACTTCCTGACCATTCACGAGCGCCTCACCGACCACCTCGGCGACCGCGCCCCGATCGGCCAGGTGCGCCACCGCGTGCACCGCGTGCGCGCCAAGCGCGTGGTGCTGGCCGCCGGCGCCCACGAGCGCCCGCTGGTGTACGGCAACAACGATGTGCCGGGCAACATGCTGGCCGGCGCCGTGTCCACCTATGTACGCCGCTACGGTGTAGCGCCGGGCCGCAAGCTGGTGCTGTCGACCAACAACGATCACGCCTACCGCGCCGCGCTCGACTGGCACGACGCCGGCCTGCAAGTGGTCGCCATCGCCGACGCCCGCCACAACCCGCGTGGTTCGCTGGTTGAAGAAGCGCGTGCCAAGGGCATCCGCATCCTCACCTCCAGTGCCGTGGTCGAGGCCAAGGGCAGCAAGCATGTCACCGGCGCCCGTGTGGCCGCCATCGATGTGCAGGCACACAAGGTCACCAGCCCAGGCGAGACCCTCGAGTGCGACCTGATCGCCACGTCCGGCGGCTACAGCCCGATCGTCCACCTGGCTTCGCACCTGGGCGGTCGCCCGGTATGGCGTGACGACATCCTCGGCTTCGTGCCGGGCGATGCGCCACAGAAACGCGAATGTGTCGGTGGTATCAACGGCGTCTACGCCCTCGGCGACGTGATTGCCGATGGTTTCGAAGGCGGCGTGCGCGCAGCTACCGAAGCGGGCTTCAAGGCCACCGTCGGCACCCTGCCGAAAACCGTGGCGCGCAAGGAAGAGGCCACCGTGGCGCTGTTCCAGGTGCCGCACGACAAGGGCAGCAAAGGGCCGAAGCAGTTCGTCGACCAGCAGAACGACGTCACCGCCGCCGGTATCGAACTGGCCACCCGCGAAGGCTTCGAGTCGGTCGAGCACGTCAAGCGCTATACCGCGCTGGGCTTCGGCACCGACCAGGGCAAGCTGGGCAACATCAACGGCCTGGCCATCGCCGCCCGTTCGATCGGCATCACCATCCCGGAAATGGGCACCACCATGTTCCGCCCCAACTACACGCCGGTGACCTTCGGCGCGGTAGCGGGCCGTCACTGTGGCCACCTGTTCGAGCCGGTGCGCTTCACCGCCCTGCATGCCTGGCACGTGAAGAACGGCGCCGAGTTCGAGGACGTCGGCCAGTGGAAGCGCCCGTGGTACTTCCCTAAAGCCGGTGAAGACATCCACGCCGCCGTGGCCCGCGAGTGCAAGGCCGTGCGTGACAGCGTCGGCCTGCTGGACGCCTCCACGCTCGGCAAGATCGACATCCAGGGGCCGGATGCGCGCGAGTTCCTCAACCGCATCTACACCAACGCCTGGACCAAGCTCGACGTGGGCAAGGCCCGCTACGGCCTGATGTGCAAAGAGGACGGCATGGTCTTCGACGACGGCGTGACCGCCTGCGTCGGTGACAACCACTTCATCATGACCACCACCACCGGCGGCGCCGCCCGTGTGCTGCAGTGGATGGAGCTGTACCACCAGACCGAATGGCCGGAGCTGAAGGTGTACTTCACCTCGGTCACCGACCACTGGGCGACCATGACCCTGTCCGGCCCCAACAGCCGCAAGCTGCTCAGCGAGCTGACCGACATCGACATGGACAAGGAAGCCTTCCCGTTCATGACCTGGCAGGAAGGCAAGGTCGGCGGCGTGCCGGCCCGGGTGTTCCGCATCTCGTTCACCGGCGAGCTGTCGTACGAGGTGAACGTGCAGGCCAACTACGCCATGGGCGTGCTGGAGCAGATCGTCGAGGCTGGCAAGAAGTACAACCTGACCCCGTACGGCACCGAGACCATGCACGTGCTGCGTGCCGAGAAGGGCTTCATCATCGTGGGCCAGGACACCGACGGTTCGATGAACCCGGACGACCTGAACATGAGCTGGTGCGTGGGCCGCAACAAGCCGTTCTCGTGGATCGGCCTGCGTGGCATGAACCGCGAAGACTGCCTGCGCGACAACCGCAAGCAGCTGGTGGGCCTCAAGCCGGTCGACCCCAAGGTGTGGCTGCCTGAGGGCGCCCAGCTGGTGTTCGACCCCAAGCAACCGATCCCGATGGACATGGTCGGCCACGTCACCTCCAGCTACGCGGCCAACTCCCTGGGCTATTCGTTCGCCATGGGTGTGGTCAAGGGTGGCCTCAAGCGCATGGGCGAGCGGGTGTATTCGCCACAGGCCGATGGCAGCGTGATCGAGGCGGAAATCGTCTCCGCGGTGTTCTTCGATCCGAAGGGTGAGCGGCAGAACGTCTAAGGCTCCGGCTGACAACACCGGACACTGTGGGAGCGGGTTTACCCGCGAATGCGATGCTGGCTTTACCGCCGCATTCGCGGGTAAACCCGCTCCCACAGGTTCGGTGTCCGCTCTGACCCACAAGAATTCAAGGCAGGTAAGAAATGAGCGCTATCAACGTCTTCCAGCAAAACCCCGGCCCTGATGCCAAGGCTCAGTCGCCACTGCACCACGCCGACCTGGCCAGCCTGGTCGGCAAGGGCCGCAAGAACGCAGGCGTGACCCTGCGCGAGAAGAAATTCCTCGGCCACCTGACCCTGCGTGGCGATGGCCACGACCCGGCCTTCGCCGGCGCCGTGCACAAGGCCCTGGGCCTGGAGCTGCCGGTGGCCCTGACCGTGGTCGCCAACGGCGACATGTCGCTGCAGTGGATGGGGCCGGACGAGTTCCTGCTGATCGTTCCCGGCGGCCAGGAAGTGGAAGTCGAGAACAAGCTGCGTGCAGCCCTCGACGGCCAGCACATCCAGGTGGTCAACGTCAGCGGCGGGCAGACCCTGCTCGAGCTGCGCGGCCCCAACGTGCGCGACGTGCTGATGAAATCCACCAGCTATGATGTACACCCGAACAACTTCCCGGTGGGCAAGGCCGTGGGCACCGTGTTCGCCAAGTCGCAACTGGTGATCCGCCGCACCGCCGAAGACACCTGGGAGTTGATGATCCGCCGCAGCTTCTCCGACTACTGGTGGCTGTGGCTGCAGGACGCATCGGCCGAATACGGCCTGGCCATCGAAGCCTGAAGGAGTACACAGCATGAGTCGGGCACCGGACACCTGGATTCTCACTGCCGACTGCCCGAGCATGCTCGGCACCGTCGATGTGGTGACGCGTCACCTCTACGAGCAGCGCTGCTACGTCACCGAGCACCATTCCTTCGATGATCGGCTGTCGGGGCGGTTCTTCATTCGCGTGGAGTTCCGTGCCCCGGACGGTTTCGACGAGGACGGCTTTCGGGCCGGCCTTGCCGAGCGCAGCGAAGCCTTCGGCATGGCCTTCGAGCTGACCGCACCCCATCATCGCCCCAAGGTGGTGATCATGGTGTCCAAGGCCGACCACTGCCTGAACGATCTGCTGTACCGCCAGCGCATCGGCCAGCTGGCCATGGACGTGGTGGCGGTGGTGTCCAACCACCCCGACCTCGAACCCTTGGCCCATTGGCACAAGATCCCTTACTACCACTTTGCCCTCGACCCCCACGACAAACCGGCGCAAGAGCGCAAGGTGCTGGACGTGATCGAGCAGACCGGTGCCGAGCTGGTGATCCTCGCCCGCTACATGCAGGTGCTGTCGCCCGAGCTGTGCCGGCGCCTGGATGGCTGGGCGATCAACATTCACCACTCGTTGCTGCCGGGGTTCAAGGGCGCCAAGCCGTATCACCAGGCCTACAACAAGGGCGTGAAGATGGTCGGGGCCACCGCGCACTACATCAACAACGACCTGGACGAAGGGCCGATCATTGCCCAGGGCGTCGAGGTGGTGGACCACAGCCATTACCCCGAGGACTTGATCGCCAAGGGGCGCGATATCGAGTGCCTGACCCTGGCGCGGGCGGTGGGGTATCACATCGAGAAACGGGTGTTCTTGAACGCCAATCGCACCGTCGTTCTCTGAGTTAACTCCATCGCGGGGCAAGCCCGCTCCCACGCAGTGAACGGCCCCCCAAGCCAACCCTTGGGAGCAGTCCACCGAGCGTGGGAGCGGGCTTGCCCCGCGATGCTTTTTGCGACAGCCCTGCGCCGCAAACAGGCATCCCCCTGTCGCAACCAGTCACTGCGACATCCCCCATCAGGCCCACAATTCCTGCATTCCAGAAACACATGCCGCCCATGGATGGCGGCGCTTCAACCAACGCTGCATAAATACAAATCAAGCGAGGTAAGAGCATGTCTGGCAATCGTGGAGTGGTGTATCTCGGCGCTGGCAAGGTCGAAGTACAGAAGATCGACTACCCGAAAATGCAGGACCCGCGCGGCAAGAAGATCGAACACGGCGTCATTCTCAAGGTGGTTTCCACCAACATCTGCGGCTCCGACCAGCACATGGTCCGCGGCCGCACCACTGCCCAGGTCGGCCTGGTACTGGGCCACGAAATCACCGGTGAAATCGTCGAGATGGGGCGTGACGTCGAGCGCCTGAAGATCGGCGACCTGGTGTCCGTGCCGTTCAACGTCGCCTGCGGCCGCTGCCGCTCCTGCAAAGAGATGCACACCGGCGTCTGCCTCACCGTCAACCCGGCCCGAGCCGGCGGCGCCTACGGTTACGTCGACATGGGCGACTGGACCGGCGGCCAGGCCGAATACGTGCTGGTGCCGTACGCCGACTTCAACCTGCTGAAACTGCCTGACCGCGACAAGGCCATGGAAAAGATCCGTGACCTCACCTGCCTGTCCGACATCCTGCCGACCGGTTATCACGGTGCCGTGACTGCCGGCGTTGGCCCAGGCAGCACCGTTTACGTCGCTGGCGCTGGCCCGGTCGGCTTGGCAGCGGCTGCCTCGGCTCGCCTGCTGGGCGCCGCCTGCGTGATCGTCGGCGACCTCAACCCGGCCCGCCTGGCCCACGCCAAGTCCCAGGGCTTCGAGGTGGTCGACCTGTCCAAGGACACCCCGCTGCACGAGCAGATCGTCGACATCCTCGGTGAGCCCGAAGTGGATTGCGCCGTCGATGCCGTAGGCTTCGAGGCCCGTGGCCATGGCCATGAAGGCGCCAAGCATGAAGCGCCGGCCACCGTGCTGAACTCGCTGATGCAAGTTACCCGTGTGGCCGGCAGCATCGGTATCCCTGGCCTGTACGTGACCGAAGACCCGGGCGCGGTCGACGCCGCCGCCAAGATCGGCGCGCTGAGCATCCGCTTTGGCCTCGGCTGGGCCAAGTCGCACAGCTTCCACACCGGGCAAACCCCGACCATGAAGTACAACCGCCAGCTGATGCAGGCGATCATGTGGGACCGCATCAACATCGCCGAAGTGGTGGGCGTGCAGGTGATCAACCTCGACCAGGCGCCGGAAGGCTATGGCGAGTTCGATGCCGGCGTGCCGAAGAAATTCGTGATCGACCCGCACAAGATGTGGGGCGCGGCGTAACGGATGTGAAGTGAAAAGAGCCCCTCTTGCCGAGGGGCTTTTTCATGCCTGCTTGAGCCATGCTGCGAGGTATCGTCCAACCCGAACTGCGCCGACAATCGGCCCGGAACAAAGGTTCAAACCCCCAGTCAAACCCCTCGTTTCCCGGCCATTCCGGCCGACGAGGTCCCTCCCGATGAAAGCAGTCACCCTGGCAACCCTGATGACCCTGGCCGCAAGCCCGGTGTTCGCCTTCAACCTCAGCGACGTCGCCAACGCGGTATCCGCCACGCAAAACCAGGAGCAGGGCGCCCAGGTGCAGGCGCCTGCGGCCCAGGCCAACCTGCTCAACACCTTGGGCAGCGAGTTGAAGATCACCCCCGAGCAGGCCATCGGCGGCGCCGGGGCGATGCTGGGGTTGGCGCGCAACAACCTCAGCGGCGATGACTATGGCCAGTTGACCAAGGCCGTGCCGGGGCTGGACTTGCTGTCGGGTGCCAGTGCATTGGGCGGGTTGAGCGGCCTGGGGCAGCTGCTGGGCAACGGCAAGACCGACTCGCCGCTGGGCAATGCGCTGGGTGGTGAGGTGCAGAACCGCAACGACCTGGACACCGCGTTCAAGGCGCTGGGCCTGGATACCGGGATGATCGGGCAGTTTGCGCCGTTGATCCTGCAATACCTGGGGCAGCAGGGGATTGCCGGGTCGTTGCTGCAGAACCTGGGGAATTTGTGGGCAACGCCGGCGCCGTTGGCCCAGCCATCGGTCTAATCGCCCGACGCGGCCCCTGTGGGAGCGGGTTTACCCGCGAAGGCGGCGGTGCATTCACCCTCGCATTCGCGGGTGAACCCGCTCCCACAGGCGCTATGTTCCTTCAAACGGCTTCGGTGAAATCCACCAGGCGTACCGGCTTGCGAAAGCCCGCCGTAAGCGCGGCCAGGTAAGCCAACCCCAGGGCAAACCAGCACAACCCGATCACCAGCGTCAGCGCCGACAGGCTGGTCCACAGCCACAGGGTCAGGCCCAACCCCACCAGTGGCACCGCGCCGTAGCGCAGCAACCCCTTGAGGTTGCGATGCGCGCTTTCGTTCACCAGGTGCGTCTTCACCACCGCCAGGTTCACCGCCGAGAACGCCACCAGCGCGCCGAAGCTGATCAGCGAGGCCAGGGTGGCCAGGTCGATCACCAACGCCAGCAGCGAGAACGCCGACACCAGCAGGGTGGCGAACACCGGGGTGCCGAAGCGTGGCGACAGATAGCCGAAGCTGCGTTGCGGCAGCACACGGTCGCGGCCCATGGTGAACAGGATGCGCGACACCGCCGCCTGCGAGGCCAGCGCCGAGCCCAGGCTGCCGGCGACGAAGGCGGCGGTGAAGAAGTTGGCGAGGAACTGCCCGCCGGCCTTGAGCATCACTTCGTTGGCCGCCGCATCGGCGTTGGCGAAGTGGCTGCCCGGCAGCACCAGCTGGCTGACATAAGCCAGCACGGTGAACAGCACACCGGCGCCCAGGGTGGTGAGGATGATCGCCCGGGGCACGTCGCGGCGGGCGTCCTTGCACTCTTCGGCCAGGGTGGAGACAGCGTCGAAGCCGAGGAACGACAGGCACAGCACCGCCGCCCCCGCCATCAGCGCGCCGAAGCCCGGCGCACTGCCATCACCGCGCAATGGCGCCAGCAAATCCACCGGCTGCCCGGCCAGGCCCTGCCACGACAGGGCGACGAACACCCCGATGAAGACAATCTGCGCGCCGACGATCAGGTTGCTGGTCTTGGCCACCGAGTGGATGCCGATCACGTTGAGCACCGTCACCAGGGCGATCGAGGCCAGCACGATGGCCCAGGCCGGGATGGCCGGGAAGGCGATGTTGAGGAACAGCCCGATCAGCAGGTAGTTGATCATCGGGATGAACAGGTAGTCGAGCAGCAGCGACCAGCCGGCCAGGAAGCCCACGTTGGGGCCGAAGGCCATGTTGGTGTAGGAGTACGCCGAACCCGCGACGGGGAAGCGCCGGACCATGAAGCTGTAGGAGGTGGCGGTGAACAGCATGGCCAGCAGGGTGACCAGGTAGGCACCGGCAGTGCGGCCACCGGTGAGCTCGGTGACGATGCCGTAGGTGGTGAAAATGGTCAGCGGGACCATGTACACCAGGCCGAAGAACACCAGGGCGGGCAGGCCCAGGACACGGCGCAGTTGCGCGGGGGCGGAGCAAGGTTGGGTTGCCATCGATCAATCCTGGCTTTTTTGTAGTTGTGGTTGATCGATTTTTATCCACCAGGGTGGCTGGTGACAAACAAAGAGTTGCTAATGTCGATTATTAATCTGGATTTTAATCGGGAATATGTTGTGATTTGGCGGGCCTTATCGCGGGGCAAGCCCGCTCCCACGCAAGAAATTCGATCGGCGTGGGAGCGGGCTTGCCCCGCGATGGCTTCAACGCATCTCTGCCCGCAGTTCCTCGATGCGCTGGTCCTTCTCCACCCATAGCTGGTTCACCCAGCTCTGCACCGTCTGGCGAAACACCGGATCGTTCTCGTAATCGCCCGCGCACAGCGCCGGGTCCAGCTCACGCACGCGAATGTCGATGATCACCCGGCTGATGCTGCCGTTGAGCAGGTCCCAGAACCCCGGGGCCTTGTTGCCCGGATAGACGATGGTCACGTCCAGCAACGCATCGAGCTGCTCGCCCAGCGCCGCCAGCACAAAGGCCACGCCGCCGGCCTTGGGTTTGAGCAGGTGGCGGTAGGGCGACTGCTGCTGGGCATGCTTGGCCTGGGTGAAGCGGGTGCCTTCGAGGTAGTTGACCACGGTCACCGGCTGGCGCTTGAACAGCTCGCAGGCGGCCTTGGTGATTTCCAGGTCCTTGCCCCTGAGCTCCGGATGCTTGTCGAGGAAGGCCTTGCTGTAGCGCTTCATGAACGGGTAGTCCAGCCCCCACCAGGCCAGGCCCAGCAGCGGCACCCAGATCAGCTCCTTCTTGAGGAAGAACTTGAAGAACGGCACGCGGCGGTTGAGGCTTTCGATCAGCGCGGGGATATCGACCCAGGTCTGGTGGTTGCTGATGCACAGGTACGAGGTGTCCTGGCGCAGGGTGTCGACGCCGCGCACCTCCCATTGGGTGGGGATGCACAGGGCGAAGATGGCCTTGTCGACTTCCGACCAGCTTTCGGCCATCCACATCACCCCGGCGGAGGCATAGTCGCGCCCGCGCCCTGGCAGCACCAGCTTGAGCAGGGCGAAAACCAGCAGCGGGCCGATCATCACCAGGGTGTTGAGCAGCAGCAGGGTGGTGGTGAGCAGGCCAGTCAACAGGCGACGCATAAGGGAACTCTTGTTGTGTGAAAGGTACGGGCGGCAATGATAAGCAGCCCGGGGGCCTACGCCAAACGTCGTACGTCCATTAAGTGGCACAAATGTTTCACATTGTGTTGTTTAACCTGTGGCAACGAACCTATCCTGCCCGCGCAGTCTAAGCACTGACCCCTCTCAAGGAAGCCTGCCCCGTGAAACCCTTGCTTGCCCTGCTGTCCCTGTTGGCGCTGCCGGTCATGGCCGCCGAGCCCACGCTCTACGGCCGTTACGAGAACATCAAGTTGCCGGAGCTCGGCCAAACCCTGAAAGCCAAGATGGACACCGGTGCCTACACCGCGTCGTTGTCGGCCAAGGACATCGAGCTGTTCACCCGTGACGGCCAGGAGTGGGTGCGCTTTCGCCTGGCGACCAAGGACGCCGATGGCAAGGTCTACGAGCATGAAGTTTCGCGCATCAGCAAGATCAAGAACCGCGCCGACGAGGACGAGGAGGGTGATGCCCCCGAGTTGTCCCGCCGCCCGGTGGTCGACCTGGAGCTGTGCCTGGGTGACGTGAAGCGCACCGTGGAGGTCAACCTGGTCGATCGCAGCAACTTCAACTATCCGTTGCTGGTCGGCGCCAAGGCTTTGAAGAAGTTCAAGGCGGCGGTGAACCCGGCGGAGAAATTCACCGCGGGCAAGCCGAGCTGCTGATTCGATAGGCCATCTGTGGGAGCGGGCTTGCCCCGCGATAGCGTCAGGCCAAACGACGCCATCGCGGGGCAAGTCGGAGCGCCGAACCGCCGCTCCCACGATTGCGCATTCACAGGCCGATGCTGCAAAGTCCAGCCTCCCACCCAGCAAGGCCGGACGCCATGCCCCACATCCTCATCGTCGAAGACGAATCCGCCATCGCCGACACCCTGGTCTACGCCCTGCAGGCCGACGGCCACAGCACCGAATGGGTGACCCTGGGCAGTGCCGCGCTCGAGCAGCAGCGCCTGCGCCCGGCCGACCTGGTGATCCTCGACATTGGCCTGCCGGACATCAGCGGCTTCGAAACCTGCCGCCAACTGCGCCGCTTCACCGAGGTGCCGGTGATGTTCCTCAGCGCCCGCGACGCCGAGATCGACCGCGTGCTGGGCCTGGAAATCGGTGCCGACGACTACGTGGTCAAACCGTTCAGCCCGCGCGAAGTGGCGGCCCGGGTAAGGGCGATCCTCAAGCGCATGGCGCCACGCAGCGAGCCGGCCACGGACGCCACGCCGTTCCAGCTCGACAGCCTGGCCATGCGTATCGTCTATCGCAGCCAGGCGCTGGCGCTGACCCGCCACGAATTCCGCCTGCTGCAATGCCTGCTCGAACAACCGCGGCGGGTGTTCAGCCGCGAGCAATTGCTCGATGGCCTGGGCGTGGCCTCGGACGTGGGCTACGAACGCACCATCGACAGCCATATCAAGAGCCTGCGCGCCAAGCTGCGCCAAGTGGCCGCCGACGCCGAACCGATCCAGACCCACCGCGGCCTGGGCTACAGCTATAGCCCGGAGCACGCCTGATGCGCCTGGGGATTCGCATCTTCCTGGTGTATTTCCTGTTCGTCGGGCTGGCCGGTTATTTTCTGCTCAATACCGTGCGCGAGCAGATCCGCCCGGTGGTGCGCCAGTCCTCCGAGGAAACGTTGGTGGACACTGCCAACCTGCTGGCGGAAATCCTGCATGACGACGTCAAGCAGGGCACCCTGAACCAGAGCCGCCTGTCGCAGGTGCTGAAGTCCTACGGCGAGCGCCGCCCCAGCGCGCAGATCTGGGGGCTGGCGAAGAACCAGGTCAGCCACCGTATCTACGTCACCGACGCCAAGGGCATCGTGCTGCTCGATTCCAGCGGCCAGGCCCTGGGCAAGGACTATTCGCGCTGGAACGATGTCTACCTCACCCTGCGCGGGCAGTACGGCGCGCGCTCGACGCGCAGCGACCCGGACGACGAAAGCACCTCGGTGATGCACGTGGCGGCGCCGATCCTCGATGACGGGCAGATCATCGGCGTGGTGACGGTGGCCAAGCCCAACAGCTCGCTGCAGCCCTACATCGACCGCTCCGAACAGCGCCTGCTGACCCTCGGGCTGGGGTTGATCGTGCTCGGCCTGTTGGTCGGCGCGGCGCTGTCGTGGTGGCTGACCCGCTCGCTGCGCCGGCTCACCCACTATGCCCAGGCGGTCAGCGAAGGTGAGCGCGCCGCTTTGCCGCACTACAAGGGCGGCGAGCTGCAGCAGTTGGCCACGGCGGTGGAGCGCATGCGCACGCAGCTGGAAGGCAAAGCTTATGTCGAGCGCTACGTGCACACCCTTACCCATGAGCTGAAGAGCCCGTTGGCGGCAATCCGCGGTGCTTCGGAGCTGCTCCAGGGCGCCATGCCGGATGAGCAGCGGGCGCGCTTCGCCGGCAATATCGAGCGCGAGAGCGAGCGCCTGCAGCAGATGATCGAGCGCCTGCTCAACCTGGCCCGGGTCGAGCAGATGCAGGCGCTGGAGGACGAACAGCAGGTGGCGTTGGCGGCGCTGGTCGATGAATTGCTGCTGGCCCATGGGGCGCGTATCGACAATGCCGGCTTGCAGGTGCGCCAGCGGGTGCCGGTGGATATCCGCCTGTGGTGCGACCCGTTCCTGATGCGCCAGGCGCTGGCCAACCTGTTGGACAACGCCCTGGACTTCACCCCGCAGGGCGGCGCCTTGCTGTTCGAGCTGGAGCGCGAGGGCGAGCGGGTGGCGCTGAGCCTGTTCAACCAGGGGCAGGCGATTCCCGAGTACGCGCTGGGGCGGGTGAGCGAGCGGTTCTATTCACTGCCAAGGCCGGATACCGGGCGCAAGAGCACCGGGCTGGGGCTGAACTTCGTCGCCGAGGTGATGCAGCTGCATGGCGGCTCGCTGGCGGTGGACAACGTCGAGGGTGGGGTGCGGGTGCGGCTCTGGTTGCCGGTGCGCCGCTTCAGCTAACGCGTGGGAGCGGCGGTGCGCCGATGCGACTTGCCCCGCGATGAGGCCCGATCAGGCAGTGAAGTTGCCCGGGCTGGCCTCATCGCGGGGCAAGCCCGCTCCCACAACATGCAATCTCCACACAATCTCCACATTCCCTCCCTGAGGGCTCCACGCAGCGGGCAGACACTGGCCCCATCGCACACGGAGCCTCACCCATGAACAAGACCCTCGGATTCAAGCTCGGCACCATCGCCGTGCTGATCCTGCTGTTGCTCATCCCGCTATTCATGATTGGCGGCCTCATCGACGAACGGCAGAGCCTGCGTGACGATGTGTTGCGCGATATCGCACGCAGTTCCAGCTTCGAGCAGCAGATCAGCGGCCCGATGGTGGTGGTGCCCTACCGTAAGTACGAACGCCGCTGGATCGAAAAGGACGGCCAGAGCGTTCAGGAAACCTACACCCTCAATGGCAACCTGTACTTCCTGCCGGAAACCATGGATGCCGACATCGGCGTGGAGACCGAGCTGCGCGCCCGTGGCATCTACCAGGCCCGGCTGTTCCACGCCAAGGGCAGCATCAAGGGCCGTTTCAAGCTGCCCGAGCGCTGGGGCATCGACAAGGACTACGATGACTACCGCTTCGACAAGCCGTACCTGGTGGTGGGCATCAGCGATATCCGCGGCATCGAGAGCGGCCTGGAGCTGAAGTTCGACGAGCAGCAACTGGCCTTCGAGGCCGGCACCGGGTTGGACTGGATGCGCGCCGGGGTGCATGTGCCGCTGCCGCAGCTCGATGGCCAGCAGGCACGGGCCTTCGACTACGGCTTTGACATCGCCCTGCAGGGCACCGGCCAGCTGCATGTGCTGCCGGTGGGCCGCAGCAGCAGCGTGGCCATGCGCGCCAACTGGCCGCACCCCAGCTTCATCGGCAGCTACCTGCCGACTCGTCGCGACATCGACGACACCGGCTTCACCGCCCACTGGCAGACCTCGTTCTTTGCCACCAACCTGGAAGACGCTCTCGACCAGTGCGTCAGCCCGCAGACATGCAACGTGTTCCTGGGCACCACCTTTGGTGTGAGCTTCGTCGACCCGGTGGACCAGTACCTCAAGAGCGAGCGGGCGATCAAATATGCGCTGCTGTTCATTGCCCTGACCTTCGCCGGCTTCTTCCTGTTCGAGGTGCTCAAGGGCCTGAGCGTGCACCCGGTGCAGTACATCCTGGTAGGCGTGGCGCTGGCATTCTTCTACCTGCTGTTGCTGTCGCTGTCGGAGCACCTGGGGTTTGGCCTGGCCTATGGGCTGTCGGCGTCGGGGTGTGTGCTGCTGATCGGTTTCTACCTGGCGCACGTGCTGCGCAGCCTGGGGCGCGGGGTGGGCTTTGCGGCGGGCTTGGCGGCGCTGTACGCGATGCTTTATGGGCTGCTCAGTGCCGAGGACTATGCGCTGCTGATGGGCTCGTTGTTGTGCTTCGGGTTGCTGGGGGTGTTCATGGTGCTGACCCGTCGGTTGGACTGGTCGCGGGTGGGGAGGTTGGGATGAGGGAGGATAGAGAGGTTGGGCGGTGGTTGGCCCTTAAAATTGGAATGTTGTTTCCTGTAACACCGAGGTGAATCCATCGCGGGGCAAGCCCGCTCCCACGCCCAATCCCGATACTGAGGTAATGGCGTGGGAGCGGGCTTGCCCCGCGATAGGGCCCGATCAGGCTACCGGCGTTGTAGCAACCATCGAAGGCCGCTTCGACACCTCGGCATACCACGCCGCCAACCCAGGCTGCTGCTCACGCCATCCGAAATCAGGCTGGCGCAGGTCCAGATAACCCAAGGCACAAGCCACACCAATCGCCGCCAGGTCGAACCCCGAGGCCAGCTCCGCCAGGTGCTCTTGTTCCAGGTTGGCCAGGCTGCGACGGATCTTCTCGCCCTGTGCCTGGACCCAGCCGTCCCACTGCTTTTCGGCCGGGCGCAGGAAGGTTTCGTAGCGAGTACCCACCGCGGCATCCATGATCGCGTCGGCCTGGGAGACCAGGGTCAGCCGGCGCCAGCGCGCCGAGCCTTCGCGGGGCAGCAGCGGGTTGCCGACGTGGCGGCTGTCGAGGTACTCGCAGATCACCCGGCTGTCATGCAGCACACTGCCGTCGTCCAGGCGCAGGGCCGGGATCTTGCCGATCGGGTTGCCCTGGTTGAGCTGCTCGTCACCGCTCACCGGGCTGATGTTCACGCCTTGCAGGGTGACGTCGCCCAATTGCCCGGTCTCGTGCAGCACCACCATGACCTTGCGCACGAACGGCGACAACGGCGAATGGAACAGGATCATGGCTCAATTACCCTGCAGGCTGGGTGGCAGGCACACGCCCAGGCCGCCGATACCGCAATAGCCGTCGGGGTTCTTGGCCAGGTACTGCTGGTGGTAGGCCTCGGCGAAGTACACGGTCGGTGCTTGGTCGATCTCGGTGGTGATCTCGCCGAAGCCGGCCTTGCTCAGTTCGGCCTGGAAGGCATCGCGGCTGGCCTTGGCCTCGATCAGTTGCTGCGGCGAGGTGCAGTAGATGGCCGAGCGGTACTGGGTGCCGATGTCGTTGCCCTGGCGCATGCCTTGGGTCGGATTGTGCAGCTCCCAGAACATCGCCAGCAGTTCGCGGTAGCTGACCCGGTCCTTGTCGAACACCACCAGCACCACTTCGGTGTGGCCGGTCAGGCCCGAGCAGACTTCTTCGTAGGTGGGGTTGGGGGTGAAGCCGCCGGCATAGCCGACCACGGTGCTGACCACGCCTTCGCGCTGCCAGAAGCGGCGCTCGGCACCCCAGAAGCAGCCCAGGCCGAAGATGGCGAAGTCGATGCTGCCTTCGAAGAACGGGCCGAGCAGCGGGGTGCCTTCGAACACGTAGTGGAACTCGGGCAGGGTCATCGGGGTTTCGCGGCCAGGCAGGGCCTGTTCCGCGGTGGGCAGGACGTTCTTGTTCACCAGGATTTCCGAACGCAGGGTCATGGCCGTTCCTCTGTGTTTTTCAGTGGGATAGGTGTTGACCTCATCGCGGGGCAAGCCCGCTCCCACGCCAGAATCTCAATCGGCGTGGGAGCGGGCTTGCCCCGCGATAGGGCCCGAATGGTTTCTATAGTGCCCGAGGTTTGGGCCGCTGTCAGGCCAGCGGGCCACGCGGATAGCGCTTGAGCTTTTCGGTCAGCTCGCGCCCGGGGATCGGCCGGTCGAACAGGTAGCCCTGGCCGACGTCGCAGCGGTGCCGGCGCAGGAATGCCAGCTGTTCCGGCGTCTCGATGCCCTCGGCGACCACCTTGAGCTTGAGGTTGTGGGCCATGGCCACCACCGCCGAGGTGATCTCCATGTCGTCCTGGTTGTCGGGGATTTCGTTGATGAAGCTGCGGTCGATCTTGATGATGTCGATCGGGAACTTCTTCAGGTAGCTCAGCGACGAGTAGCCGGTACCGAAGTCGTCCATGGCCAGCGTCAGGCCCAGGGCCTTGAGCTCGTCGAGCTGGCGGTGGGTATCTTCGCTGGCTTCGAGCAGCAGGCCTTCGGTCAGTTCCAGCTCCAGCAGGTGCGGCGGCAGCGCCTCTTCCTTGATGATGCTGCCGATCGAGCTCACCAGTTCCGGGTCGGAGAACTGCTTGGGCGACAGGTTGATGGCCACGTGCAGGTTGCCCATGCCGGCCTCGCGCAGCTCCAGGCTCATGCGGCAGGCCTGGCGCACCACCCACTTGCCGATGGGGATGATCAGGCCGGTTTCTTCGGCCACGCTGATGAACTGGTCGGGGCGGATCATGCCGCGCTCCGGGTGGTTCCAGCGCAGAAGCGCCTCGAGCCCGAGCAGGCGACCGCTGCGCAGGCACAGCTTGGGCTGGTAGAACACTTCCAGCTCGTTCTGGGTCAGTGCCCGGCGCAGGTTGTTCTCGACGAACAGCTTGTAGCTGGCCTCGGCGTTGAGCACTTCGGTGAACACTTGCACCTGGTGCTTGCCGTTGGCCTTGGCCTTGTGCAAAGCCAGGCCGGCGTTCTTCATCAGGGTGGCCGGGTCGCTGCCGTGCAGGGGTGCACAGGCCAGGCCCACGGAGGCGGTGACGTTGATCAACTGGTTGTCGACGAACATCGGTTTGTCGAGGGTGCGCAGCAACTGGTGGGCCACGCCCTGGCCGTCCTCGAGGGAGGTATCGTCGAGCAGCACGGCGAATTCGTTGCTGGCGAAGCGCGCCAGGCTGCCGCCGCTGCTCAGGCTGTTGCGCAGGCGCCGGGCCAGGCTGATCAGCAGCTTGTCGCCGGTCTGGTGGCCGAGGCTGTCGTTGATCCGCTTGAAGTTGTCGATGTCCACCAGCAGCAGGCAGATCGGGCTGCTGCTGTCGCGGGCGAAGCGCTCGTCGAGGTTGCGGATAAACGCCGGGCGGTTGCCCAGGTTGGTCAGGTTGTCGGTGTAGGCCAGGCGCTCGATGCGCTGTTGCGCCAGCTTGGTCTGGGTGACGTCTTCGTAGATGCCGATGTAGTGCGTCAGCTCGCGGTTGTCGCCGTACACCTTGGAGATCGACAGCTGGCCCCAGTAAGGCTCGAGGTTCTTGCGCCGGCTCTTGAACTCGCCCTGCCAGCTGTTGCCCATGGCCAGGCTGGAGGGGGAGTCGAACAGCAGCTCGCTCAGGTTTTCCAGGGCCGGCAGCTCGGCCAGGTGATGGCCCTGGACTTCCTCGGTGCTGTATTGGGTGATGGCGGTGAAGCTGGGGTTGACGTACTCCACCACGCCATCGCGGTTGACCAGTAGGAAGGCGCTGGCGCTCTGTTCCACGGCGCGCTGGAACAGGTGCAGCGCGTTGGCGGCGGTGCGCCGGTTGTGGTTGTTGATCACTTGCGCGAACTGGTCGGCCAGCTCGCCGGCGAAGGCGATCTCGTCCGACTGCCAGGCCCTTGGCCGGCCGGTCTGCTCCAGGCACAGCACCCCCACCACCTGGCCGTCGATGCGGATGCTGGCATCGAGCATGGCGTTGTCGTCGGTGGGGTAGAGCAGCTCGGCCATTTCGCGGGTGCGCGGGTCGTGGCTGGCATTGTGGGCATCGATGGCGCGGCTGGCGTGCAGGGCTTCGAGGTAGTCGGGGAAGCGGCTGGCGTCGATCGGCTCGGGCAGGCGGTGCAGCCGCTCGTGGTGGTACCAGGCGCTGATCGGCTCCAGGCGTTGATCGTGCAGGTACCAGATGCTGGCGCAGTCGACCTTGTAGATCTCGCAGGCGCTCTGAGTGATCAGTTCGGCGGCTTCGAGCAGCGAGTTGCCGATGCTGTAGCGCTGGCGGGCCAGGCGCAGGATCAGGTCCTGCTGGGCACGCACCCGCTCCAGGTGTTCGAGCTGCTCCTGCTGGGCGCGCTGGTTGAGCTGCAGGGCCAGTTGCAGGCGGTTGTTGCGGGACTCGAGATCGTTTGCGTCGAGGTCTGCGGTGTCGTCCTGCTGGTCGTCCATCACCGTCAGGTAGCCACGCAGCAGCTGGCGGTTGTGCTGCTTGTAGCTTTCGCCCGCTTCCAGCAGGCGTAACGGCGTCGGGCCTGCGTGCAGGGTGTAGCGCACGCGGTAGTGGCCGCGCCGGGCCAGTTGCAGCTGGATTTCATCGTGCAGTTTGTAGCGCGCCTCAGGTTCCATGAGGCTGGCGTAGGGCGAGCCGATCAAGGCGCACAGCTCGGCGGCGGCCAGGCCGAATTGCCGCTCGCAGGCGGGGTCGACGTAGAGCATGGCCCAGCTGGCTTCGTTCAGCCGTTCGAAACGCAGCATGCCGAGCCGCGAGGGCACGGGGAGCTGCGTGACGACCTCGGCCGCCACTCGGCTGGCGGCATCGGGTTGGCTTTTCATCGAAGACTCGCTTGAACAGGGAGCGCCGCCTGGAAAGCGGCGCATCGGGCAAGGTTGCATCATGTCCCGTGGGCTGGCAAGCGGCCATGCGGGATGCTGTGTGCAGGTTGTCGGCAAACAAGATGAAATCTGAAGCGCTGTGGGGCGTGGGAGCGGGCTTGCCCCGCGATTACCTGCCTGCGGGCGCTGCGATTGACGGCTTGAATCGCAATCGCGGGGCAAGCCCGCTCCCACGTCTCAAGTCGCTGAAATATTTCGAACAGGCAAAAAAAGCCCCGCCAATTGGCGGGGTTGAGGTACGAGCGTGGCAGCTCGAAAGGGGTGCCTGCCTTCCCGGGGGAAGGCAGGCAAACAGCGGGTTACAGCAGCATGGTGCGGATGTCGCCCAGCACGTCGCCCAGACGCTTGGTGAAGCGCGCGGCGGCGGCGCCGTTGATCACACGGTGATCGTAGGACAGCGACAGCGGCAGCATCAGCTTGGGCTGGAAGGCCTTGCCATCCCAGACCGGCTGCATGGTCGCCTTGGAGACGCCCAGGATAGCCACCTCAGGCGCGTTGACGATCGGCGTGAAGCCGGTGCCGCCAATGTGGCCGAGGCTGGAGATGGTGAAGCAAGCGCCTTGCATGTCGTCGGCCGAGAGCTTCTTGGTGCGGGCTTTCTCGGCCAGCGCGGCGGCTTCGGCAGCCAGTTGCAGCAGGCTCTTCTGGTCGACGTTCTTGATCACAGGGACCAGCAGGCCATCCGGGGTGTCCACGGCGAAGCCGATGTGCACGTACTTCTTGCGGATGATCGCCTTGCCGCTTGGCGCCAGCGAGCTGTTGAAGTCCGGCAGTTCCTTGAGCAGGAAGGCGCAGGCCTTGAGCAGCAGGGGCAGCACGGTCAGCTTGACGCCGGCTTTCTCGGCGACGGCTTTCTGCGCGACGCGGAAGGCTTCCAGCTCGGTGATGTCGGCCGAGTCGAACTGGGTCACGTGCGGCACGTTCAGCCAGCTGCGGTGCAGGTTGGCGGCGCCGACCTGCATCAGGCGGGTCAGGGCCACTTCTTCGACTTCACCGAACTTGCTGAAGTCCACGGCCGGGATCGGCGGGATGCCTGCGCCACCGGTAGCACCGGCGGCTGGGGCGCCCGATGCCTTCTGCATCATGGCCTTGACGTAAACCTGAACGTCTTCTTTCAGGATACGGCCGTGCGGACCAGTGGCCGCGACAGCACCCAGGTCGACGCCGAATTCACGGGCCAACTGACGAACAGCCGGGCCTGCGTGAACCTTGGCGTTGCTGCCGGCTGCCGGCGCGGTAGCGACCGGAGCAGGGGCAGCAGCAGGGGCCGCAGCGGCGGCGGCTGGTGCCGCAGCTGGGGCAGGAGCGGCAGCCGGAGCAGCCGCGGCCGGAGCCGGTGCGGCAGCAGGGGCGGCGCCTGCGGCCTTGATCTTGAAGATCAGGTCGCCGGTGCCCACTTCGTCTTCCAGCTTGCACAGCACGGCTTCGATCACGCCGGCGCTAGGCGACGGGATTTCCATGGAGGCCTTGTCGGACTCCAGGGTGATCAGCGACTGGTCGGCTTCGACGGTGTCGCCGACCTTGACCAGCACTTCGATGATCTTGGCCTTGCCCGACGAACCGATGTCCGGCACGTGGATGTCCTGCACGCTGGCAGCAACCGGGGCTGCTGCGGCTGGCGCGGCAGCTGGGGCGGCTTCGGCAGCCGGCGCCGGTGCGGCTGCCGGGGCAGCAGCGGCCGGAGCCTCGGGCGCGGAAGCCGCGCCCTCGACTTCCAGCACCAGCAGCTCGTCGCCTTCTTTCAGGCGGTCGCCCAGCTTGACCTTCAGTTCCTTGACGATGCCGGCCTTGGGGGCCGGGATCTCCATGGAGGCCTTGTCGGACTCCAGGGTCAGCAGGCTCTGGTCGGCCTCGATACGGTCACCGACCTTGACGAACAGCTCGATGATTTCACCTTCACCGCTGCCGATGTCAGGTACGCGAATGAGTTCGCTCACTTAAAAATACTCCTCAGCAGTCCAGTGGGTTGCGCTTGTCCGGGTCGATGCCGAACTTGACGATGGCGTCAGCCACAACCTTGGGTTCGATCTCGCCACGGTCAGCCAGGGCTTCCAGGGCAGCCAGCACCACGAAGTGGCGGTCGACTTCGAAGAAGTGACGCAGCTTCTTGCGGCTGTCGCTGCGACCGTAACCGTCGGTACCCAGGACTTTGAATTCTTTGCTCGGTACCCACTGGCGAATCTGCTCGGCGAACAGCTTCATGTAGTCGGTGGAGGCGATGACCGGGCCTTTGCGGCCGGCCAGGCACTCTTCCACGTAGGTGGTCTGAGGCTTCTGGCCAGGCTTGAGGCGGTTGGCGCGTTCCACGGCCAGGCCGTCGCGACGCAGTTCGTTGAAGCTGGTGACGCTCCACACGTCGGCACCGACGTTGAACTCTTCACGCAGGATCTTCGCCGCTTCGCGGACTTCGCGCAGGATGGTGCCGGAGCCCATCAGCTGTACGTGGTGCGCGGCTTCGCGGGTGTCTTCCTCGAGCAGGTACATGCCCTTGATGATGCCTTCCTCGACACCGGCCGGCATGGCTGGCTGCTGGTAGGATTCGTTCATCACGGTGATGTAGTAGAAGATGTCCTGTTGCTCTTCGGTCATCTTCTTCATGCCGTCCTGGATGATCACCGCCAGCTCGTAGCCGTAGGTCGGATCGTAGGTGCGGCAGTTCGGGATGGTGCCCGCCATCATGTGGCTGTGACCGTCTTCGTGCTGCAGGCCTTCACCGTTGAGGGTGGTACGGCCGGCGGTACCGCCGATCAGGAAGCCACGGGTGCGGCTGTCGCCAGCGGCCCAGGCCAGGTCGCCGATACGCTGGAAGCCGAACATCGAGTAGAAGATGTAGAACGGCAGCATCGGCTGGTTGTGGCAGCTGTACGAAGTACCGGCAGCGATGAACGACGACATGGCGCCGGCTTCGTTGATGCCTTCTTCGAGGATCTGGCCCTTCTTGTCCTCGCGGTAGAACATCACCTGGTCTTTATCGACTGGCTCGTAGAGCTGGCCGACCGACGAGTAGATGCCCAGCTGGCGGAACATGCCTTCCATACCGAAGGTACGGGCTTCGTCCGGGATGATCGGCACGATGCGCTGGCCGATTTCCTTGTCCTTGACCAGCTGCGCGAGGATACGCACGAAGGCCATGGTGGTGGAGATTTCGCGGTCGCCCGAGCCGTCCAGGATCGCTTTCAGCGTTTCCAGGGATGGGGTCGGTACGCTGAAGCTCTTGGCGCGGCGCTGCGGCACGAAGCCACCCAGGGCGGCGCGGCGCTCGGCCAGGTACTTGGCTTCGGCGGAACCTTCTTCCGGCTTGAAGAACGGCAGATTCTCAAGGTCGGCATCCTTGACCGGGATGTCGAAGCGGTCACGGAAGTGACGCAGGCTGTCGACGTCGACCTTCTTGGTGTTGTGCGCGGTGTTCTTGGCTTCGCCGGCACCGGTGCCATAACCCTTGATGGTCTTGGCCAGGATGACGGTCGGCTGCTCTTTGTGGTTCACAGCCTGGTGGTAGGCCGCGTAGACCTTGTACGGGTCGTGGCCGCCACGGTTGAGCTTCCAGATCTCCTCGTCGGACAGGTCTTCGACCATGGCCTTGAGCTCTGGGGTGTTGAAGAAGTTCTCACGAACGTACGCGCCGTCTTTGGCTTTGTAGTTCTGGTACTCGCCGTCGATGACTTCGTCCATGCGGCGCTGCAGGGCACCGTTGGTGTCCTTGGCCAGCAGTGGGTCCCAGAAACGGCCCCAGACCACTTTGTTGACGTTCCAGCCACCGCCGCGGAACACGCCTTCGAGTTCCTGGATGATCTTGCCGTTGCCGCGAACCGGGCCGTCGAGGCGCTGCAGGTTGCAGTTGATGACGAAGATCAGGTTGTCCAGCTTCTCGCGGCCGGCCAGGGCGATCGCGCCCAGGGATTCCGGCTCGTCGCACTCGCCGTCGCCCATGAAGCACCAGACCTTCTGCTTGCCGGCCGGGATGAAGCCACGGGCTTCCAGGTACTTCATGAAGCGTGCCTGGTAGATCGCCTGGATCGGGCCCAGGCCCATCGAAACGGTCGGGAACTGCCAGAAGTCAGGCATCAGCCAAGGGTGCGGGTACGAAGACAGGCCGTTGCCGTCCACTTCCTGACGGAAGTTGTTCATCTGGTCTTCGTTGATGCGGCCTTCCATGAAGGCGCGGGCGTAGACGCCTGGCGAAGCGTGGCCCTGGAAGAAGATCAGGTCGCCGCCGTGTTCTTCGGTCGGGGCCTGGAAGAAGTAGTTGAAGCCGATGTCGTACAGCGTGGCGCTGGAGGCGAAGCTCGAGATGTGGCCACCCAGGTCCGAGTCTTTCAGGTTGGTGCGCATGACCATGGCCAGGGCGTTCCAACGCACCATCGAGCGAATGCGGCGTTCCATGAACAGGTCGCCAGGCATGCGTGCTTCGTGGGTGACAGGGATGGTGTTGCGGTACGGCGTGGTGATGGCATACGGCAGCTGCGAGCCACTGCGGGTGGCCAGCTCGCCCATACGGGTCATCAGGTAATGAGCGCGGTCTTCGCCTTCTTTGTCGAGGACCGACTCCAGGGCATCCAGCCATTCCTGGGTTTCGATTGGATCGAGGTCTTGCATGGCTTGCTCCAGGGCGGAAAGGCCACCAGAATCGGGGGCCTGAGTTTGCGACTGGCCTTATGGGCAGACGTCGTGAATTCTTGGATTACCGGACAGTCATCCGGCGCGGTGTAGTTTTACTACAAATGCTTTCGGATTTCATGCTTTTGCACGGCATGGGTAGTAGTAAAACTACACAAATGCGACGGTTTGTCGCATCCCGGGTTGTGGGGAAAAACGTTCCCGTCGGTTGAATCTGTGTTCGAGTTAGGTGTTTGTTGATGTTTCTTACTAGAAAATCAAGATTTTCAGCTATTTCTAACTTTTGTATGACAGTCCAACCGTGGTCCGGCCCCCGTTCGACCGCTCCAACCCCTCTCTTTCACGCCGATCAAGGATAGACCATGCGCCTGCCTTTGCCGCTCGATCTGCCTGCCGCCCTGCAACCGCTGGTTGCCCGCAATCAACAGTTCCTGCGCGATGCGCTGGCCGGGCACCCCGAGCTGAACCCGGACAGCTGGAGCGTTGAGCAGCGACGGCAGTTCGACCAGGTGTGCGCTGCTAGCGACTTCGTGCTGGCCCAGGCGCAGCGCGACCCGACCATGCTGTTCGGCCTGCTGCAAGGTGGCGAGCTCGATCGGCCCTATGCCCCGGGCGAACTGCGCGGGCAGATCAACGCCGTGGCCCAGGCCGCCCAGAGCGAGGACGAACTGGCGCGCAACCTGCGCCGCGAGCGTAACCGCCAGCAGTTGCGCATCATCTGGCGCGACATCACCCGCAGTGCGGCCCTGGGCGAAACCTGCCGCGACCTGTCCGACCTTGCCGATGCCTGTATAGATGAAGCCTATGCCTGGCTTTACCCGCGCCACTGCCAGCAGTTCGGCACGCCCATCGGCAACCGCAGCGGGGAAGTGCAGCACATGGTGGTGCTGGGCATGGGCAAGCTGGGCGCGGTGGAGCTCAACCTGTCTTCCGACATCGACCTGATCTTCGCTTTCCCCGAAGGCGGCGAAACCACCGGGGTCAAGCGCTCGCTGGACAACCAGGAGTTCTTCACCCGGCTGGGCCAGCGCCTGATCAAGGCGCTCGACCCGGTCACCGTCGATGGTTTCGTGTTCCGCGTCGACATGCGCCTGCGCCCTTATGGCTCGGCCGGTTCGCTGGTGCTGAGCTTCAATGCGCTGGAGCAGTACTACCAGGACCAGGGCCGCGACTGGGAGCGCTACGCGATGATCAAAGCGCGGGTGGTGGCCGGCGACCAGGCGGCCGGCGCGCAGTTGCAGGAAATGCTGCGCCCGTTCGTGTACCGCCGTTACCTGGATTTCTCCGCCATCGAAGCGCTGCGCACCATGAAGCAGCTGATCCAGCAGGAAGTGCGGCGCAAAGGCATGGCCGACAACATCAAGCTCGGCGCCGGTGGCATCCGCGAGGTGGAGTTCATCGCCCAGGCCTTCCAGCTGATCCACGGCGGGCGCGACCTGAGCTTGCAGCAACGGCCCTTGCTGAAAGTGCTGGCGACCCTGGAGGGGCAGGGTTACCTGCCGCCAGCGGTGGTCGCCGAGCTGCGCGAGGGGTATGAGTTCCTGCGCTACACCGAACATGCGATCCAGGCCATCGCCGACCGCCAGACCCAGATGCTGCCGGATGACGACACCGACCGTGAGCGCATTGCCTACATGCTCGGCTTTGCCGACTGGGCCAGCTTCCACGCGCAGCTGATGGAGTGGCGCGGGCGCATCGACTGGCACTTCCGCCAGGTGATCGCCGACCCCGATGAAGACGAGGCCGAAGGCGAGTTGGTGGTGGGCGGCGAATGGTCACCGCTGTGGGAGCAGGCCCAGGATGAAGAGGCGGCCTGTCGCCAGCTCGAGGAAGCTGGCTTCAAACAGCCCGCTGATGCCTTGCGCCGCCTGACCGCCCTGCGCGTCAGCCCGTCGCTGCGCTCGATGCAGCGTATCGGCCGCGAACGCCTGGATGCCTTCATTCCGCGCCTGCTGGCCCAGGCCGTGGAGCATGCCAACCCAGACCTGGTGCTGGAACGGGTGCTGCCGCTGGTCGAGGCCGTGGCCCGTCGTTCGGCCTACCTGGTGCTGCTCACCGAAAACCCCGGCGCCCTGCGCCGCCTGCTGACCCTGTGCGCGGCCAGCCCGTGGATCGCCGAGCAGATCGCCCGGTATCCGTTGCTTCTCGACGAACTGCTCAACGAAGGCCGCCTGTTCAGCCCGCCCCTGGCGCCGGAACTGGCCGCCGAGCTGCGCGAGCGCCTGACCCGCATCCCCGAAGATGACCTCGAACAGCAGATGGAAGCGCTGCGCCACTTCAAGCTGGCCCACAGCCTGCGCGTGGCGGCGTCCGAGATCACCGGCAACCTGCCGTTGATGAAGGTCAGCGACTACCTGACCTGGCTGGCTGAAGCCATCCTCGACCAGGTGCTGGCCCTGGCCTGGCGCCAGACCGTCAGCCGCCATGGCCAGCCCAAGCGCAGTGATGGCAGCCTGTGTGATCCGGGCTTCATCATTGTCGGCTACGGCAAGGTTGGTGGCATCGAGCTGGGCCATGGTTCGGACCTGGACCTGGTGTTCATCCACGATGGCGACCCGCAGGCCGAGACCGATGGCGCCAAGCCCATCGACAGCGCGCAGTTCTTCACCCGGTTGGGCCAGCGCATCATCCACCTGCTGACCACCCAGACCAACTCCGGGCAGCTTTACGACGTGGATATGCGCCTGCGCCCGTCCGGCGCTTCGGGCCTCTTGGTCAGCTCGCTTGGCGCCTTCGAGCGTTACCAGCAGAACGAAGCCTGGACCTGGGAACACCAGGCGCTGGTACGCGCCCGCGTGCTGGTGGGTTGCAAGCAGGTGGCGGCGGCGTTCGAGACGGTGCGCGCGGGGGTGCTGGGCAAGGCCCGTGACCTGGACAAACTGCGCGCCGAAGTAAGCGAGATGCGCGCCAAGATGCGCGACAACCTCGGCACCAAAGGCACCGCTGCAGGTACCGCGGGCAACGCCTTCGATGCCGGGCAACCCTTCGATATCAAGCAGGATGCCGGCGGTATCGTCGATATCGAATTTATGGTGCAATACGCCGCTTTGGCCTGGTCCCACGACCACGCGGCCATACTGCGCTGGACCGACAATATCCGCATCCTCGAAGAGCTGGAGCAGGCCGGGCTGATGCCCGCCGCCGACGCCGTGCTGCTGCGCGAGGTGTACAAGGCGTTCCGCGCGGCCTCGCACCGCCAGGCCTTGCAGAAGCAGGCCGGGGTGATCGATGCGGCGCAGTTCGTCGATGAGCGCCGCGAGGTGCGGCGGATCTGGGAGCAACTGGGGTTGAGTTGAAGCATCGCGGGGCAAGTCGCTTCGGCGCACCGCCGCTCCCACGCACCGTGGGAGCGGGCTTGCCCCGCGATTCGGACCCCAGTGGTACACTGCACGCCACATAGCCTGAATATAAAGAGGGGAGGCCAGGCTGTAACGCAGCCTGCAGCCTCCCCGAATGTTTCTGGATAAAGCATGAAAATACTGATCATTGGCCCCAGCTGGGTCGGCGACATGGTGATGGCGCAGACCCTGTTCCAGTGCCTGAAACAGCAGCACCCCGACTGCGTGATCGATGTGCTGGCCCCCGAGTGGAGCCGGCCGATCCTCGAGCGCATGCCCGAGGTGCGCCAGGCCTTGAGCTTCCTGCTCGGCCACGGCGCGCTGGAACTGGCTACCCGTCGGCGCATCGGCAAGTCGCTGGCCGGCCAGTACGACCAGGCGATCCTGCTGCCCAACTCGCTCAAGTCGGCGCTGGTGCCGTACTTCGCCGGCATCCCCAAGCGCACCGGCTGGCGCGGCGAAATGCGCTACCTGCTGCTCAACGACGTGCGCAAGCTGGACAAGGCGCGCTACCCGCTGATGATCGAGCGCTTCATGGCCCTGGCCTACGCACCGGGCACCGAACTGCCGCAACCGTATCCACGCCCCAGCCTGCAGATCGAGGCCCAGAGCCGCGACGCGGCCGTGGCCAAGTTCAACCTGCAGCTGGACCGCCCGGTACTGGCCCTGTGCCCCGGCGCCGAGTTCGGCGAGGCCAAGCGCTGGCCGGCCGAGCATTACGCGCAAGTCGCCGATGCCATGATCCGCCAGGGCTGGCAGGTGTGGCTGTTCGGTTCGAAGAACGACCACCCGGTGGGCGAGCAGATCCGCGACCGGCTGATCCCGGGCTTGCGTGAAGAATCGTACAACCTGGCCGGCGAAACCTCGCTGGCCGAGGCCATCGACCTGATGTCCTGCGCCAACGCCGTGGTTTCCAACGACTCCGGCCTGATGCACGTGGCCGCCGCGTTGAACCGCCCGCTGGTGGCGGTGTACGGCTCGACTTCGCCGGGCTTCACCCCGCCGCTGGCCGAGCAGGTCGAGGTGGTGCGCACCGGCATCGAATGCAGCCCCTGCTTCGACCGCACCTGCCGCTTCGGCCACTACAATTGCCTGCGTCTGCTCGAGCCGGCCAAGGTGATCGCCGCCCTGCATAGCCTGGGCGGGCCGAACCTGATCGATAGCGTGGCAGAGGTCGACTGAGTGCGGGTCCTGATCATCAAGACGTCGTCCCTGGGCGACGTCATCCATACCCTCCCGGCGCTCACCGACGCCGCCCACGCCATCCCCGGCATCCGTTTCGACTGGGTGGTGGAAGAGGGCTTTGCCGAGATCCCCAGCTGGCACCCGGCGGTCGACCAGGTAATCCCGGTGGCTATCCGCCGCTGGCGCAAGAACCTCTGGCAGACCATCAAGAGCGGCGAGTTCAAGGCCTTCAAGCAACGCCTGCGGGCGCGCAAGTACGACCTGGTGATCGACGCCCAGGGCCTGGTCAAGTCGGCCTGGCTGACCCGCTACGTGAAGGCACCGGTGGCCGGGCTCGACCGCTATTCGGCCCGTGAAGGCCTGGCCAGTCGTTTCTATGACCGGCGCCTGTCGGTCGCCGTCGGCCAGCACGCCGTCGAGCGCGTGCGCCAGCTGTTCGCCCTGGCCCTGGCCTACGACCTGCCCGAGGGCCTGGGCAACTACGGCCTGGACCTCAACCGCCTGCAACTGCCGCCAGCGGCGCCCTACGTGGTGTTCCTGCATGGCACCACCTGGGCCACCAAGCACTGGCCGGAAGCCTACTGGCGCGAGCTGGCCGAACGCATGGGCCGGCGCAAGCTGCAGGTGATGCTGCCGTGGGGCAACCCGGCGGAGAAGGCCCGCGCCGAGCGCATCGCCCAGGGCTTGAACAACTGCCAGGTACTGCCCAAGTTGAACCTGGTCGGCGTCGCCCGCGTGCTGGCGGCCGCCAAGGCCTGCGTGGCGGTCGATACCGGCCTGGGCCACCTGGCCGCTGCGCTGGATGTGCCGACCATTTCGCTGTTCGGCCCCACCAACCCTGGTTTGACCGGTGCCTACGGACGCGCCCAGATCCACCAGGCGAGCAACTTCCCCTGCGCCCCGTGCCTGCAGAAGAAGTGCACCTACAAACCGAGCGCCGAGGACCTGCGCCGGTTCGATCTCAAACGCGAGTGGCCGCTGTGCTTCACTCGCCTGAATCCCGAGCATGTAGCGGGCCGCTTGAGCGCGCTGCTGCTGGCTGAGGATGTTCGTTGATGCAACTGGCTTTCGTGCTCTACAAATATTTCCCTTTTGGCGGGCTGCAGCGCGATTTCATGCGCATCGCCCTGGAGTGCCAGAAGCGTGGTCACCAGATCCGCGTGTACACGCTGATCTGGGAAGGTGATATTCCGCCGGGCTTCGAGGTGCTGGTGGCGCCGGTCAAGGCGCTGTTCAATCACCGGCGTAACGAGAAGCTCAGCGCCTGGATGGCGGCGGACCTGGCCAAGCGCCCGGTCGACCGCCTGATCGGCTTCAACAAGATGCCTGGGCTGGACGTGTACTACGCCGCCGACGGCTGCTTCGAGGACAAGGCCCAGACCCTGCGCGGCGGCCTGTACCGCCGCTGGGGCCGCTACCGCCATTTCGCCGAGTACGAGCGGGCGGTGTTCGCCAAGGATGCCCACACCGAGATCCTGATGATCTCCGAAGTGCAGCAGCCACTGTTCATCAAGCATTACGACACCCCCGAGGCACGCTTTCACCTGCTGCCGCCGGGGATCTCCCAGGACCGCCGCCGCCCGGCCGATGCCGACGCCATCCGCGCCGACTTCCGCAAAGAGTTCGGCCTGGCCGACGACGAGCTGCTGCTGGTACAGATCGGTTCGGGCTTCAAGACCAAGGGTGTGGACCGCAGCCTCAAGGCCCTGGCCGCGCTGCCTTCGGCCCTGCGCAAGCGTACCCGGCTGATGGTCATCGGCCAGGACGACCCCAAGGTGTTCCAGCTGCAGAGCGCCACCCTGGGCCTGGGCGAGCAGGTGCAGTTCCTCAAGGGCCGCAGCGATATCCCGCGCTTCCTGCTGGGGGCCGACCTGCTGATCCACCCGGCGTACAACGAAAACACCGGCACCGTGCTGCTCGAGGCGCTGGTCGCCGGCCTGCCGGTGCTGGTCTCGAAAGTCTGCGGCTACGCCCACTACATCGCCGAGGCCGACAGCGGCCTGGTGCTGGACGACCCCTTCGAGCAGGAGCAGCTCAATAGCTACCTGCAACGCATGCTCGAAGACGCCGAAGCACGCGCGGCCTGGTCGCGCAATGGCGTGGCCTTTGCCGACAGCGCCGACCTGTACAGCATGCCGCAGCATGCCGCCGACGTGATCCTCGGTCAGGAGACCGCATGAAGCTGATACTGGCCGAACCGTTCAAGCGCCTGTGGGCCGGGCGCGACCCATTCGAGGCCGTCGAGCAACTGCAGGGCGAGGTGTACCGCGAGCTGGAGGGCCGCCGCACGCTGCGCACCGAGGTCGATGGCGAGGGCTTTTTCGTCAAGATCCACCGTGGCATCGGCTGGGGCGAGATCTTCAAGAACCTGTTCAGCGCCAAGCTGCCGGTGCTCGGCGCCGGTCAGGAATGGCGGGCCATCCAGCGCCTGCACGAGGTCGGTGTGCCGACCATGACCGCGGTAGCCTACGGCGAGCGCGGCAGCAACCCGGCCACCCAGCATTCGTTCATCGTCACCGAAGAGCTGGCGCCGACCGTCAGCCTGGAAGACTTCAGCCTCGACTGGGTTCGCCAGCCGCCCGAGCCACGGCTCAAGCGTGCGCTGATTGCCGAGGTGGCGAAGATGACCGGCGGCATGCACCGCGCCGGCGTCAACCACCGCGACTGCTACATCTGCCATTTCCTGCTGCACACCGACCGCCCGGTGACGGCGGATGACTTCAAGTTGTCGGTGATCGACCTGCACCGGGCCCAGACCCGGGCGACAATCACCCGGCGCTGGCGCAACAAGGACCTGGCCGCGCTGTACTTCTCGGCACTGGACATCGGCCTGACCCGCCGTGACAAGCTGCGCTTCCTGCGCGGCTACTTCCAGCGCCCATTGCGCGAAGTGCTCAAGGAGGAAGCCGCACTGCTGGCCTGGCTGCAAAGCAAGGCGCAGAAACTCTACGAACGCAAGCAACGCTATGGGGATGCGCTCTGATGGCGGGTTGGACACTGGCGCCGGGCTACGAATGGCTGGCGGCGGACTTCGGTAGCCTGAACACGGTATTCGCCCTGCAGGGCGAACACCTGACCCGCGACCCGCTCAGCGAGGTCATTCGTGTGCAGCGCGACGGCGTCTGGTATTACGTCAAGCGCTACACCGGTGCCGGCAAGCACATGCGCCGCTACCTGGGGCGCCCGCGGATCAAGGCCGAATGGCAGAACCTCAAGCAGTTCGCCAAGTGGGGCATCCCCACCGCCGAGGTGGTCGCCTGGGGCCTGGAACGCAACGGCCTGGCCTTTGGCCGCGGGGCGATGATCACCCGCGAGTTGCCGAACACCGAGGACCTGTCGGCGTTGGCCGAGCGCAACGACCCACGCTTGAAAGATCGCGTCTGGGTCGAGCATGTCAGCCGCCAGCTGGCCCGGCATACCCGCGAGATGCACGACCATCACTTCGCCCACAACGACCTGAAGTGGCGCAACCTGCTGGTGGACGATCAGGGCACGCTGTTCTTCATCGACTGCCCGACCGGCGATTTCTGGCGCGGCTTCATGCTCCGCCACCGGCTGATCAAGGACCTGGCGTGCCTGGACAAGGTCGCCAAATACCACCTGTCGGCGACCCAGCGCCTGCGCTTCTACCTGCAATACCGCCGTCACGCGCGCCTGACTGCCCGCGACAAGCGGCGCATTCGCCAGGTGCTGAGCTTTTTCGAGGGAAGGGAATGACCGATTACCTGGCCAGCGCCGACCAGGCGCTGCTCAAGCGCCATGGCCTGAGCGATTTCGAAGCGCTGTGGGCACTGCAGCTGGACGCCGTGGATGAGCCCAACACCGGCCGTGGCGGCTGGAGCAGCGTGTTCCGCCTGGAGCTGGAGGGCAAGGGCTACTACCTCAAGCGCCAGTGCGACTACTTGACCCGCAGCCTGCAACGGCCGTTTGGCGAACCGACGTTCGCCCGCGAATTTCGCAACATCAGCCGCTACCAGAAGCTGGATATCCCGGCGTTGCAGGCGGTGTTCTTCGGCGAGCGCAAACAGGCCGGCCAGCACCGCGCGATCCTGATGACCCGCGCGTTGGACGACTGGAGCGATCTTGAGCGTTTGCTGGAGCAATGGCCGCAGCTGCCCGAGGGGCAGCGCCGGGGCATCCTGCAGGCGTGCGGCCAGTTGGCCCGCACCCTGCACGGCGCCGGGCAGATGCATGGCTGTTTCTATCCCAAGCACATCTTCCTGCGCGAGCGCCGCGAAGGCTGGCAGGCGCAGCTGATCGACCTGGAGAAGACCCGCCCGCTGCTGTTCGGCCAGCGCGACCGGGTCAAGGACCTGGAGCCGCTGTTGCGTCGCGCCCGTGCCTGGAACGAGGCGGATGTGCGCGAACTGCTCGGCGCCTACCTGCAACAGCCGGTGGACAGCGCGCCGGTGAATGCCTGGCTGCAACGCCTGACGCAACGCCGTCGCCATAAAGAGGCCCGCTGATGCACCTGTCCGAACTCAAGGGCCTCGGGCGCAGCCCGTCGTTGCCGCTGACCGTCACCCTCGCCGATGCTGCGGGCACGGCCGACCTGCAACTGCTCAGCCTGCTGCGGGTGCTGCCCGGCCAGCGCTATGTCGGCGCCGGTATCTGGCGCGGCACCCCGGTGCTGGCCAAGTTGCTGGTGGGCGCTAACGCCGCCCGCCATTTCCAGCGTGAGCTTGATGGTGTGCGCCTGCTGGCCGAACAAGGCCTGAGCACGCCGCAGTTGCTGGCCGATGGCCTGAAGGAAGGCGAGGGCGGCTGGCTGCTGTTCGAGTACCTCAATCACGCCGAAAGCCTGGCCGATGCCTGGGCCGCCGTGGAGCACCTGCCGATGCTCGCCGACGAGCAGCATGCGGTGCTGGGCGAGGCGCTGACGGCAGTGGCGCAGATGCACGCCAAGGGCCTGTGGCAGGAAGACCTGCACCTGGACAACCTGCTGCGCCAGGAGGGCCGGGTGTACCTGATCGATGGTGCTGGCATCAAGGCCGAAACGCCTGGCCAGCAACTGTCGCGTCAGCGTGTGCTGGAAAACCTCGGGGTGCTGTTCGCCCAGTTGCCCAAGCGCCTGGAGCCGTTCATCGAAGAGGCACTGGTGCATTACCTGTTGGCCAACGGCGAGCACGCGCTGCCCCTCGAAGCCCTGCAAAAGCAGGTGGACAAGGTGCGCAACTGGCGCCTGAAGGATTACCTGGAGAAGGCCGGGCGCGAATGCACGCTGTTCAGCGTCGAGCGCACCCTGTCGGGCTTGCGCGCGGTGCGGCGCCCGCAAGCCGAGGCGCTGCTGCCGGTGCTGGAGCAGGCCGATGCGCTGATCGACCAGGGCCACCTGTACAAGACCGGCGGTGCGGCGAGCGTCGCGCGGGTCGAGGTGGGCGGGCGCACGCTGGTGCTCAAGCGCTACAACATCAAGAACACCGCGCACTGGTTCAAGCGTTTCTGGCGCCCGAGCCGGGCCTGGCATTCGTGGATCGAGGGCCACCGCCTGGAATTCCTCGAAATTGCCACGCCACGCCCGCTGGCAGTGCTGGAAACCCGCACCCTGGGCCTGCGCAATCGCGCCTACCTGCTGACCGAGTATGTCGATGGGCCGGACCTGACCGCCTGCTTCGCACCGTTCGTGGACAGCGGCGACGCGCCGGATGAGCAGGTCGAGGCGCTGGTGCACTTGATGCAGCAGCTGATCCGCGAACGCATCAGCCACGGTGACTTCAAGGGCCATAACCTGTTCTGGGACAACGGCCGCTGGTCGCTGATCGACCTCGATGCCATGTGCCAGCATGCCACCCAGCTCAGCTTCGCCCCGGCATTTGGCCGTGACCGCGCGCGGCTGCTGCGCAACTGGCCGCGCAGCAGTGCGTTGTATCAGCGGTTGGATAAGGTGCTGCCGCGGCTGGCTGAACACTGATCGAAGATCTAGCGTGGGAGCGGGCTTGACCCGCGATGCAGCCAGCACATTGGATGGCACCGGCTACGCCGGTGTTCGCGGGGCAAGCCCGCTCCCACGATCAAGACCGCTGAGGCCAGGGTCTGTCTAGCGTCGCCAGAACCCGCTCAGGCCCAGCACGGCCGAAGTCCCCAGGCCGATCCAGGCCAAGCTGTCCCAGCCCCCATCCCCGAGCAGCGCGGCGAACAGCCCGACGAAGCTCAGCAGCGCCACCAGCGCCGGCCAGGCGAAGATCCGCCCGGTGCTTTGCGAGTTGTGGCTCATGCCCGCGCCTCCTTCGGTTTGCGCTGTTTGCTCCACCACAGGTACAGGCCGCTGCCGAGCACGATGATGGTCAGCACGTCGAGCACGGCCCAGAGGATCTGCATCGGCCGCCCGCCGTAGTCACCGAAATGCAGCGGCTGCGACAGGCCCATGGCATCCATGTACCACGGGCGCTCGCCGACGGCGGTCACCTGGAGCGTGCGGGCGTCGATCAGCACCGGGGTGAACAGGTGCGAGGTCAGTGGCGTGGCGCCATTCATGAACACCGCGTAGTGGTGCTCGCTGGAAAAGCGTGTGCCGGGGAAGGCGATGAAGTCCGGCCGCATGCCTGGGGCGGCCTGTTCGGCGATGTGCAGCAACTGGGTGGCCGGTGCGCGCTCGGTGAGCGGCGGCGCATCGCGGTAGGGCGCGACCATGGCCGCCAGGCTGTCGTTGCGCCAGGCGGCGATGACCAGGTCGGACAGTGCGCTGATCACCCCGGTGACACCCACCACCAGCGCCCAGCTGAGGGTGACCACGCCGATCAGGTTGTGCAGGTCGAGCCAGCGCAGCCGCGATGACTTTTCGTGGCGCACGGTGGCGAACTTCAGGCGGCGCATGAACGGCGCGTAGAGCACGGTGCCGGAGATGATCGCCAGCACGAACAAGACGCCCATGAAGGCCAGCAGCAGCTTGCCCGGCAGCCCGGCGAGCATGTCCACGTGCAGGCGCAGCATGAGCATCATGAAGCCGCCGTTGGCAGCCGGCATGGCCACCGCCTCGCCGGTGCGGGCGTCGAGCATGAAGGTGTGCGAGTCGTTCGGGTCGGTGCCGGCGGTGGCGGCGGTGATCGCCACCACGCCGTTGGGTTCGTCCTTCTCGTAACCGAAGTACTGCATCACCTCGCCGGGGCGGTGCTGCTCGGCCTTGAGCACCAGCTGCTGCAGGTCCAGGTGCGGGGTGCCTGCGGGCATCTCGCGCAATTCGGGGGCTTCGCCCAGCAGGTGCTCGATCTCGTGGTGGAAGATCAGGGGCAGGCCGGTGAGGGCGAGCAGCAGCAGGAAGAGGGTGCAGATGAGGCTGGTCCAGGTGTGGATCGTTGACCAGCGGCGGATGGTTTGGCTTTTCATCAGGGTTCAGCCTTTTTTCTGCAGAACGCCATCGCGGGGCAAGTCGCATCGGCGCACCGCCGCTCCCACGCATGAGAACAGCTGCGTGGGAGCGGGCTTGCCCCGCGATGTCATTACCACTTGTAGGTGGCGCTGGCGACGACGCTGCGCTGGTCGCCGTAGTAGCAGTAGAAGCTGTCGCAGGTGGAGATGTAGTCCTTGTTGAACAGGTTGCTGGCGTTGAGCGCCACCGACGCGCCCTTGAGGCTGTTGTCCAGGCGGCCGAGGTCGTAGTGCACCGAGGCGTCGAACACCGTGTAGGCGTCGGCCTTGCCCAGCCAGGTGTTGCCCTGGTCGCCATAGGTATTGCCGGTGTAGCGCGCGCCGGCACCGATGCCGAAGCCATCGAGCACGCCGCTGTGCCAGGTGTAGTCGGCCCACAGCGAAGCTTGCTGGTTGGGCATCAGCTGCAGGCGGTTGCCTTTGTACTGGCCATCCTGCACTTCGGACTTGGCCAGGGTGTAGGCGGCGATCACCTTGAGGTTTTCGGTGACGTCGGAGGTGGCTTCCAGCTCAAGGCCGCGCACCTTCACTTCGCCGGTCTGGCTGGTGACCGGCACCGCGCCGACGAAGCTGGTGACCGAGACGTTCTTCTGGGTCAGGTCATACACCGCTGCGCTGAGCAGGGTGTTGGAGCCGGGTGGCTGGTACTTGATGCCCAGCTCCCACTGCTGGCCTTCGGTTGGCTTGAGCGAGCTGGTCGAGGTGACGTCGGCCTTGCTGGTGGGCTGGAACGACTCGGCGTACGACAGGTAGGGCACGAAGCCCGAGTCGAACACGTAACTGATCGCCGCGTTGCCGCTGAACTTGCGGTTGAGCTGGCTGTTGTCGGTGTCGTCCTTGATGAAGTGGGTATCGGTCTTCACCCAATCCTGGCGGCCACCCAGGGTCAGGCGCCAGTTGTCGAGGGCCATCTGGTCCTGGATGTACAGGCCGGTCTGGCGGGTTTTCTGGTCGTAGTCGTAGAACGCGTCGGAACGTGGCGGGCGGGTGATGGGCGCGCCGGTCACTGGGTTGTTCACGTTGATGTTGGTGGCGCTGCCAAAGATCGCCGTGTAGTTGTTGTTCATGCGCTGGTGGTCCAGGCCGAGCAACAGGGTATGGCTGACGGCACCGGTGTCGAAGTCGCCCTGCAGGTTGTTGTCGACGGCGAACTGGCTGATGTCCTCGTCGACGTTGGTGGTGCCGCGGCCGGTGTTGCCCTGGTCGTCCACGACAAAGCCAAAGGCGGCGAACGCCGGGTTGTAGCTGCGCACGGTGACGGTCTGGAACGACAGATCCGACTTGGTGTAACGCAGGTTCTGACGGAACTGCCAGACATCGTTGATGCGGTGTTCGAACGCATAACCCAGCGCGTAGTAGGTGCGGTCGTAGAAGTCGTAGTCCGGATCGCCGAGGTTCTTGTGGTGGGAGATATCACCGAACGGCATCGAGATCTTGGTGCCCTGGATCGGGTAGAACTGGCTGGTGACGCCGGTGTCGTCACGGGTGAACTGGCTGAGGAAGGTCAGCTTGGTGTCGTCGTCGATGTTCCAGGTCAGGCTCGGCGCGATGTTGTAGCGCTTGTTCTCGATGTGGTCGATCTGCGTGTCGCTGTCGCGCACCACACCGCTGACGCCATAGAGGAACTGGCCCTGGTCGTCGATCTTGCCGGTGCTGGCGAAGTTGATCTGGCGATGGTTGTCGCTGCCGTACTGCACCTGGATCTCGTGGGCGCTTTCGGCTTGCGGGCGGCGGCTGACCATGTCCAGCAGGCCGCCGGGCGGGGTCTGGCCATAGACCGACGAAGCCGGGCCGCGCAGCAGGGCCAGGCGGTCGAGGTTCCAGGTTTCGGCTTTGGGGTTGGCGTACACGCCGCGGGGCAGCGGCAGGCCATCGAGGAACTGGGTCGGCTCGAAGCCGCGCACCAGCATCCAGTCATAACGGGTGTCGCTGCCGTAGCTGGCAGAGACGATGCCCGGCATGTATTTCACCGCGTCATCGAGGCTGTGCACGCCGCGGTCGTTCATCTGCTCACGGGTGGCTACGGAGATCGAACGCGGTGCTTCCACCAGGGCGGTGTCGGTCTTGGTACCGGCGGCGGTGCGCTTGGCCAGGTAGCCGTCTACCGGCCCCCAGGCGCTTTCGCTGTCGCTGGCGGCGTTCACGGTGGTTTCCGGCAAGGCCAGGGCCGTTTCGGGGGCGGCCACCAGGCTGTAGCTGCCGGCGCTGCTTTGCTGCAGTTGCAGGCCGGTGCCGCGCAGGGCGGCCTGCAGGGCGCCGAGGGCGTCGTACTGGCCGCTGACCGGGGCCGAAGTGCGGCCGCTGACCAGGGCCGGGTCCAGGGCCAGGGTAATACCGGCCTGGCTGGCGATCTGGTTCAGGGTGCTGGCCAGCGGTGCGCCGGGCAGCGCATAGGTGCGCAGCGCCGACTGTTCGGCAGCGAACAGGGCGGGGCTGGTCAACGGGGCGGCCAGGCCGATGGCCAGGGCCATCAGGCTGGGGCGAAGCAAGGCATCAACAGCGCGGGACATGCGGCGGCTCCTCGACGGATAAGTGCTATCTGCTTCCTTGCCGAGTGAGTTTTGAAAAGTGACAGGGGGCTTTGAAAAAAAACTTAACGGGCCATCGCGGGGCAAGCCCGCTCCCACGTGATGAACCTCAAAGCCGCTCCTACAAGGTCTGCTTTTAGCGTGGGCTGACGGTGACCCACCACGGCGTATGCCGCTCGATCTTCACCGGCAGTACCGGTTGCAGCGAGGCCAGCGCCAGGTCGGTGTTGGTCAGCGGGAAGCTGCCGCTCACGCGCAGGTCGGCTACCTCGTCGGCCACGCCCAGGTGGCCGCTGCGGTACTGGCCGAGGGCGGCCACCAGGTCGGCCAGGCGCACGTTGTCGACCACCAGCATGCCGCGGGTCCAGGCATCGGCGCCGACCGCTACCGGACTGACCGCGCCCAGGCCCTCGCTGCTCATCAGCACTTGCTGGCCTTCGCGCAGTACCTGTTCGTCGCCGCTGTCGCGGGGTTTGGCGGCCACCGACGACTGCAGGACTTCCAGGCGAGTGCCATCGGCTTCGCGCTTCACCAGGAAACGTGTGCCCAGCGGGCGCAGGCGGCCATCGGCGGTGCGCACATGCAGCGGGCGGCTGTCCTCATGCCCGGTTTCCACGGATATCTCGCCCTGGTGCAGCACGATCAGCCGTTGTTCGCCCTGGAAGTCGATATCCACTGCGGTGTGGCTGTTCAGGCTCAGCAGCGTGCCGTCTTCCAGGCGCAGGGTGCGCAGTTCACCGGTGGCGGTACGTTGGTCGGCCAGCCAGTAGTCCGGCGACAGCGAGGGCATGCCGGCCCAGGCCAGCATGCCGCCGAGCAGCAACATGCCGGCCAGGCCGCCGAGGCGTCGGCGCATGCCGCTGCGCGACTGCAACAGGGCGTGGCGCGCGGGGCCGGCGGCGGTGTTGAAGCGCTGGTCGAGCAGGCCCAGTTGCAGCCAGGCGCGGGCATGCTCTTCGTGGGCGGCATGCCAGCGCATGAATTCGTTGCGTTCGTCGGGGCTGCCACTGCCTTCGTCCAGGCACAGCTTCCAGGCGATGGCGGCGTCCAGCACGGTGCTGGAGACGGGGGTGTTGTTCATGTCGGCTGCCCGTACAGGGCGATGTAGCACTGGCGCATGCCTTGGGCGATGTACTGGCGTACCCGGGAAACCGAAACCCCCAGGCGCTGGGCGATTTCGGCATGGCCGAGGCCGTCCAGGCGGTTGTGCAGGAACGCGGCGCGCGCCTTGCTCGACAGCTTGCCGAGCAGGCGGTCGATGGCCTTGAGGTCTTCAAGGATCAGGTATTGCAGCTCTGGCGAGGGCTGTTCGGCTTCGGGCAACAGCGCAAGTTCCGCGAGGTAGGCCTGTTCCAGCGCGGCGCGGCGGAAGTGGTCGAACAGCAGGCCCTTGGCCACGGCGACCAGGAATGCGCGGGGTTCGCGGGGGGCGTCCAGCCGTTCGCGGCCGAGCAGGCGCACGAAGGTGTCCTGGCTCAGGTCTTCGGCGCGCTGGCGGCAGGCCGTGCTGCGTTGCAGCCAGGCCAGCAGCCAGCCGCGATGGTCGCGGTACAGCGCGCTGACCAGTTCGGCGTGTGGGCTCTGCGCAGACGTCAAGGAACGTCCCCCGATAAAGAATGCGTTAACTAACGATAATTATTCGCGATTGTCGCAGAGGCGGGGGTGGGGGCGCAATTGACGCTTATCGGATTGCCATTACGGTTGGCGGGTTGCCAATGATCTGTGTAGGAGCGGCCTTGTGCCGCGAAAGGGCCGCAAAGCGGCCCCAGCGTTTTCGCATTCACGCTGAAATCCTGGGGCCGCGCTGCGGCCCTTTCGCGGCACAAGGCCGCTCCTACAGTCCGTGGCTCTGCACCTGGCGCCGCCGCCACTGTTTAAGGCGCTGATCCAGCTGCAACGGGCTGTCCAACTGCTGACGGCGGGCCTGGCTGAACAGGATCAGGGCCAACTCGGCGGTGACCTGGGCGTCGGCGCTGGCATGGTGGCGGGCTTGTACTTCGAGGCCGAAACGGGCGATCCAGTCATCCAGCCCGGCTTCGCGCAGCACCGTGTCGGGGTTGAGCATGGGTGCCAGCTCCGCCACATCGAAAAACGGGTGCCGCAAGCGCAGGCCAAGGCTGTCCTGCAGCGCCCGCGCCAGCATGTGCTGGTCGAACGAGGCATGGAACGCCAGCACCGGGCTGTCGCCAATGAACGCCATGAGGTCGAGCAAGGCTTCGGCCGGGTTGCAGCCGGCGGCCAGGGCGCTGGGGCCGAGGCCGTGGATCAGCACGCTGGCGTTGGTCTTCTGCTCGGGGCGGTGCAGGGTGCGCTCGAATTGCTGGCCGAGGTCGATGGCACCATCCTCAATGGCCACCGCGCCGATCGACAGCACTTGGTCGCGGTTGAGGTTCAGGCCGCTGGTCTCCAGGTCGAGCACTACCCAGCGCTGCTCACGCAGGGAGCACACGGCCAGTGGCGCAGGCCCAGGCAGGGTGGCCAGGCGCTGGTGCTGGTGCTCGTCCAGCGTGGGCGCCGGTGGGCGCAGCCAGGCGAACAGGTTCACAGCTGGTACCGCAAGGCCAGGCTGCTTTGCAGGCGCTGGGCCTGGCGCAGGGATTCGCGCAGGATGCGCCGGTCCAGGTGGTTGAGGCTGTCCGGGTCGAGCCGGTTGGAATACCCCAGGTTGGCACGGGTCTGGCGCTGGTGCTGCTGCATGCGGGTCTGCTGGATGAAGTGGTAGGCCTCCTCGAAGGCAGCGCCGTCGAGCGCGTCGATGACGCCCTTGGCGACCAGTTGGCGCAGGCGCTCGAGGGTGTTGCAGGCCTTGATGCCGTGGGCCAGGGCCAGCAGCCGCGCCCCGTCGACGAAGGGCGTCAGGCCCTGCACCTTGAGGTCGAGGGTGGCGGCCTTGTCGTCGCCCTGGCGGGTCAGTACGAACTCGCGCAGACGCCCCACCGGCGGGCGCTGGCGCAGGGCGTTGTCGGCCATCATGCGCTGGAAGATGCGGTTGTCGGCCACCTGCTCGAGCAGGCCCTGGCGCAACTGTTCACAGCCCTGTTCATCGCCCCACACCACGCGCAGGTCGAAGTAGATGCTCGAGCCCAGCAGGTTTTCCGGGCTGGCCTCGCGCACGAAGCCGGCGAAGCGCCGCGCCCACTCGCTGCGCGACAGGCACAGCTCGGGGTTGCCGGCCATCACATTGCCGGTGCACAGGGTGAAGCCGCACTGGGCGAGGTTGTGGTTGATGTGCTGGGCCAGCGGCAACAGCCTGGCGCGGATGGCGTCGGCTTCGGCGCGGTCGCGGGCTTCGAAGAGGATGCCATTGTCCTGGTCGGTGTGCAGGGTCTGTTCGCGGCGGCCTTCGCTGCCGAAGCACAGCCAGCTGAACGGCACGCCCGGGTCGCCGCGTTCGGCGATGGCCAGTTCGATCACCCGGCACACGGTGTGGTCGTTGAGCAGGGTGATGATCTGGGTGATCTGGGTCGAGGAGGCGCCGTGGGCGAGCATGCGTTCGACCAGTTGGCCGATCTCGCCACGCAACGACACCAGGCTGTCCAGCCGCGGGGCGTGGCGGATGGTGCGGGCCAGGTGCACCAGGTCGACCCGTTGCAGGGAGAACAGGTCGCGCTCGGAAATCACTCCGCACAGGCGCTGGTTGTCCACCAGGCAGACGTGGGCGATATGCCGTTCGGTCATGGCCATGGCGGCATCGAAGGCGCTGGCCTGGGGGCTCAGGTAGAACGGCTTGGCGGTCATGTAGCGTTCGATCGGCGCGGTCAGCTCGGCGCTGGCATCGGCCACCACCTGGCGCAGGTCGCGCAGGGTGAAGATGCCGATGGGATAGCGTTGCGGGTCGACGATGACGATGCTCCCGACCTGTTGTTCGTGCATCAGCCGCACCGCTTCGCGCAGGGGCGTGTCGGGGCTGCACACCACGGGGTGGCGCATGGCCAGTTCGCCCAGTGGGGTATTGAGCGAATACTGGGTGCCCAAGGTCTCGACCGCTTTCTGGCGCACCTGCTGGTTGACCTGGTCGAGCAGGCTGCTGACCCCGCGCAGGGCGAAGTCGCGGAACACGTCGGACAGTGAGAACACGCGGATGAACGCGGCTTTGTTCAATTGCAGGCAAAAGGTGTCTTCGCTTGCCAGGTGCTCGGTGCGGGTGGCGCGTTCGCCCAGCAACGCGGCCAGCGGGAAGCACTCGCCGCCGGTGATCTCGAAGGTGGTCTCGGTGCCCGGCCGTGTCACGTGCTGGCGCTCGCCGACCACACGGCCCTGCTTGACGATGTAGAAGTGCTCGACCGGGCCGTCGCTGGGCTTGATGATGCTTTCGCCAGCCGCGTAGAAGCGCAGCTGGCACTGCTCCACCAGGTAGGCCAGGTGGCTATGTTCCATCTGGTTGAACGGCGCAAAGCGCTGCAGCAACTGCAGGGTGCCCTGAATGTTCTGCTGCACTGCGGTTTTGCCCGCCTGGCGGTAGGCGTCCTTTTTGCTCATGAAGCTGACCGTTTCGCTACGCCGAACTATATATATCTATCTATAGGGCTCGGCTTTGTTGTTCTCGGCCTCCATGGTCGGCTGGCCGCCTTGTGGTGCCCATTGGACGTAAGTCTAGAGGCACCGCTGGCAAGGCCCCGACGAAAGGCGAACAGGGCGGTGTGGGTTTAGGGTCTTAAGGCTTGAGCAAGATTTTTCGACGAGACGACCATGGCTGAGCATGACGACATATTGAGTGACGCCGAACGTGAGGCGTTGGCCGTGGTGAGCGCGCCGGTGGCGCCCAAACCGGTGGTACTGGTGGTGGATGACAACCCGGTGAACAGCCAGGCGCTGAGCTTGTACCTGAAAAGCCGGGGCATCGACTGCATGACCGCCGACGGCGCGCAGGAGGCAATGTTGAAGCTGCATTACGAGCGTCGGATTGCCCTGATGATCACTGATTTGCGCATGGAACCGAAGGATGGCATGGAGCTTATCCGCCAGGTTCGCGAGTCGGAGCGGGCGGCGCTGTCGATCATCGTGGTGTCGGGCGACACCGATGTGAAGGAGGCGGTGGACGTGATGCACCTGGGGGTGGTGGATTTCCTGCTCAAGCCGGTGGACCTGGGCAAGTTGCTGGAGCTGGTGAGGAAGGAATTGCGAATAGGGCAGGGCTGAAAACGATCGCGGGGCAAGCCCGCTCCCACGCCGGAATACAACGGCGTGGGAGCGGGCTTGCCCCGCGATGCGTTGCTGGCTGATTACAGCCCGTTACGCGCCTTGAACTCGCGGCGACGACGGTGCAGCACTGGCTCGGTGTAGCCGTTTGGCTGCTTGGCACCTTCAACCACTAGCTCGATCGCCGCCTGGAACGCGATGTTGTCATCGAAGTTCGGCGCCATCGGGCGGTACTGGGCATCGCCGGCGTTCTGCTTGTCCACCACCGCGGCCATGCGCTTGAGGCTTTCCAGCACCTGCTCCTGGGTGACCACGCCATGGCGCAGCCAGTTGGCCAGCAGCTGGGCCGAGATGCGCAGGGTGGCGCGGTCTTCCATCAGGCCGACGTCGTTGATGTCCGGCACTTTCGAGCAACCTACACCGTGGTCGATCCAGCGCACCACGTAGCCGAGGATGCCCTGGGCGTTGTTGTCCAGCTCGTTGCGGATCTCGTCGGCCGACCAGTTGGTGTCGGCGGCCAGCGGGATGGTCAGGATGTCGTCCACCGAGGCCGGGGTACGCTGGGCCAGCTCGCGCTGACGGGCCTGCACGTCGACCTTGTGGTAGTGCAGGGCGTGCAGGGTGGCGGCGGTCGGCGATGGTACCCAGGCGGTGTTGGCGCCGGCCAGCGGGTGGGCGATCTTCTGCTCGAGCATCGCGGCCATCAGGTCGGGCATGGCCCACATGCCTTTGCCGATCTGCGCACGGCCTTGCAGGCCGGTGGCCAGGCCGACGTCGACGTTGTTGTTCTCGTAGGCGCCGATCCACTTCTCGTTCTTCATGGCGCCCTTGCGCACCACGGCGCCGGCTTCCATGGAGGTGTGGATTTCGTCACCGGTGCGGTCGAGGAAGCCGGTGTTGATGAACACCACGCGCTCGGCGGCGGCCTTGATGCAGGACTTGAGGTTGACCGTGGTGCGGCGCTCCTCGTCCATGATGCCGACCTTGACGGTGTTGCGCTTCATGCCCAGCAGGTCTTCGACGCGGCTGAAGATTTCAGCGGCGAAGGCCACTTCTTCCGGGCCGTGCATCTTCGGCTTGACGATGTACACGCTGCCGCTGCGGGTGTTCTTGCGGCTGGTGTTGCCGTTGAGGTTGTGCAGGGCGATCAGGTTGGTGAACAGGCCGTCCTGGATGCCTTCGGGGATTTCGTTGCCCTGGGCGTCGAGGATCGCTGGGTTGGTCATCAGGTGACCAACGTTGCGCACGAACAGCAGCGAACGGCCGTGCAGGGTGACGCTGCCGCCGTTGGGGGCTGCGTATTCGCGGTCCGGGTTCATGGTGCGGGTGAAGGTCTTGCCGCCTTTGCTCACGTTCTCGGCCAGGTCGCCTTTCATCAGGCCCAGCCAGTTGCGGTAGACGATCACCTTGTCGGCGGCGTCGACGGCGGCGACCGAGTCTTCGCAGTCCATGATGGTGGTCAGCGCCGATTCCATCAGGATGTCTTTCACGCCAGCGGCGTCGGTGCTGCCGACCGGGGTGCTGGCGTCGACCTGGATCTCGAAGTGCAGGCCGTTGTGCTTGAGCAGCACGGCGGTCGGTGCGGCGGCGTCGCCGTGGAAACCGATCAGTTGGGCGTCGTCACGCAGGCCGCTGTTGCTGCCGCCCTTGAGGGCCACGACCAGCTTGCCGCCTTCGATGCGGTAGGCGGTGGAGTCGACGTGGGAGCCGGCCGCCAGTGGCGCGGCTTCGTCGAGGAAGGCGCGGGCGAAGGCGATCACTTTGTTGCCACGCAGCTTGTTGTAGCCCTGACCCTTTTCGGCGCCGCCCTCATCGCTGATCGCGTCGGTGCCGTACAGCGCGTCATACAGCGAGCCCCAGCGGGCGTTGGCGGCGTTCAGGGCGAAGCGGGCGTTCATCACCGGCACCACCAGCTGCGGGCCGGCCATGTGGGCGATTTCTTCGTCGACGTTTTGCGTGGTGGCCTGGAAATCGTCTGCTTGTGGCAGCAGGTAGCCGATTTCCTGGAGGAATGCTTTGTAGGCTACGGCGTCGTGGGCCTGGCCTTTGCGCGCCTGGTGCCAGGCATCGATCTTGGCTTGCAGCTCGTCGCGCTTGGCGAGCAGGGCTTTGTTCTTGGGAGCGAGGTCTTTGATGATCTCTGCCGCCCCGGCCCAGAACTTGTCGGCTTCGATGCCGGTTCCAGGGATCGCTTCGTTATTGACGAAGTCGTACAGGGCCTTGGCGACCTGAAGGCCACCGACTTGAACGTATCCAGTCATTGCTTGCCTCACCTCTGCTCAGCTATTTCGCTTTCGCTCTTCTGTATTAAGCCTGTAGCGCTTCTCTAAACACGGCACCAGTGCTTGCGCTCGTTAGGCGAGCGCGGCTGGGTGCGGCTCGCCAGACTGGCTGGCGGGCGGCTCGCGTATTTTCACAGGCGCCTTGGCAGACATCCAAACGACGCTTTGTAGTCCGCGTCGACGCATACTACATGAAGCAGCAGGCAGGTAAACATCAGACTAAAAGCGTCGCTGCGTGACCGATAAGTCGCGTAGGGTCACGCCGGGAGAGGGTATGTTCGCAAAAAACAGGTGGATTGTTCCAGATAAATCTTGAAACAGTACACGATTGGTCGACGGGACTGTCCTGCGGCAGGTTGCCGCGCCTTGCCTATACTGATTCGGTCCCTGTTGTTCGGCCGTTTGACACGGCCCTGACCGAACCTGAAGGAGTGGCCTGTGGACCATCTCGTACTCACCGTGATCGCCCCCGACAAGGCCGGGCAGGTCGAACGTATTGCCCAGTGCATCGCCGATCACAGCGGCAATTGGCTGGAAAGCCGCATGTCGCGCATGGCCGGGCAGTTCGCCGGGATCCTGCGGGTGGCGGTGCCTGCAGAGAACTACGACGAACTGGTCGAGTCGCTCAATAAACTGTCGAAATACGATATTCGCGTGCTGATCGCCGAAAGTGGCATCGAGCCGTCCTGCACCTGGAAGCCGATTGCCATGGAGCTGGTGGGCAACGACCGGCCGGGCATTGTCCGTGATATCACCCGTTTGTTGGCGGAGCAAGGGGTCAACGTCGAGCGTTTGAGCACCGAGGTGCGGCCGGCGCCGATGAGCAGCGAACCGCTGTTCCATGCCGACGCCCTGCTGGCGCTGCCGTTGACCTTGGCCCTGGACGATTTGCAGGCGAAGCTGGAGAGCCTGGCGGATGACCTGATGGTGGAGTTGAAGCTGCGGCCGGAGGAGTGATTTGAAATCGTCGGGGCTGCTTGGCA
>NZ_QKVM01000040.1 GCF_003231305.1 Pseudomonas sichuanensis
TGGCCAGGTTCAGGCTGGCCTGGGCTTCACGGCCCAGCGCCTCTAGCGCGGCGGCATCGGCCACCTCGCGACGCCACAGCACGCTGTGGGCCGGCAGGCCATGGTAGGTCGCCTGCCACTGGCCTTGCGCCTCGACGAAGCCCAAACGCAGCGCGTCGTGATGCTCCAGCACCACCGCCAGCGCCTGCTCCAGGCGCTCGGCATCCAGTGGCTGCTGCGGCTTGAGCAGCACCGACTGGTTCCAGTGATGGCGCTCGACCTGCACCTCGTCGAAGAACACCCGGTGGATCGGCAGCAGCGCCGTCGGTCCTTCGACCCGGCCCTGCGCTACTTGCACCACGCCCTCGCCTTCACTGGCCACCGCAGCCAAGCCCTGCACCGTCTGGTGCTGGAACAGCTGCTTGGGCGTGAAGTGAATCCCCGCCTGGCGTGCCCGGCTGACCACCTGCAACGAGATGATCGAGTCGCCGCCCAGCTCGAAGAAGTTGTCCCGCGCACCGATGCGCTCCAGCTTGAGCACGTCCTGCCAGATCGCCGCGATGCGTTGTTCAAGGTCAGTGGCCGGGGCCTGGTAGTCGGCCTGCGCCGCCTCAAGGTCCGGCAGCGGCAGCGCCTTGCGGTCCAGCTTGCCGTTGGGGGTCAGCGGCAGCGCCGGCAGTTGCAGCAGGTGCGCCGGCACCATGTACTCCGGTAGCTGTTCGCGCAGCGCGGCCTTGACCTGCTCGCTGTCCAGCGTGGCATTGGCCACCAGGTAGCCGACCAGCTGATGGCCGCTGGCCCCTTCCACCGCCAGCACCACCGCCTCGCGCACGCCGGCCTGCTGTTGCAGACGGGTCTCGATCTCGCCCAGCTCGATACGGAAACCGCGCACCTTGACCTGATGGTCGACCCGGCCGATGTATTCCAGCTGGCCGTCCTCGCGGTAGCGGGTCAGGTCGCCGGTGCGGTACATCCGCTCGCCGGCAGCGCCCGATGGGTTGGGCACGAATTTCTCGGCAGTCAGCCCCGGGCGCAGCAGGTAGCCACGGGTCACCCCGTCACCGGCCAGATACAGTTCGGCAGCGACACCGACCGGTACCGGGTGCAATTGATCATCCAGCAGGTAGCCCTGGCTGTTGCACAGCGGCCGGCCGATGCTGGCCTGCCCACCGGCTTCGCGACGGCAGTAGGTCGAATAGGTGGTGTCTTCCGACGGCCCGTACAGGTCGTACACGTGATCCAACGTCCCCAGCGCGTACAGGCTGTCGACCAGCTCTTGCTTGAGCGGCTCGCCCGCCAGGTTGACGATCTTAACCCCCGCCGGAATGTCGCCGGCACGCAGCAGCGCGGCAATCGCCGATGGCACGGTGTTGATCAGGCGCACCTCGGCCCGCGCCGGCAGGCTGCCCAGCTCCAGGGCGTTACGCGCCAGGATCAGGTGGCCGCCGTTGGCCAGGGTGACGAACAGCTCCCACACCGACAGGTCGAAGCACACCGAGGTCGAGGCCAGCACGCCACGGATCGCCTCGCGCGGGTAGACCCCGGCCGACCAGTGCACCAGCGCGGCCACGTTGCGGTGGGCAATCGCCACGCCCTTGGGCTTGCCGGTGGAACCGGAGGTGTAGATCACATAGGCCAGGTTGTCGGGCCGCACCGCCACCGCTGGCGCGGTGTGCGGGTATGCGGCCAGGGTCGCGTCATCTTCATCGACCAGCACCGTGGCCAGCCCTTCCAGCGGCACGCCATCCAGCGCCCCGGCTTGGGTCAGCAGCACGCGGGCCTGGCTGTCTTCGAGCATGTAGGCCAGGCGGTCGCGAGGGTAGTCCGGGTCCAGCGGCACATAGGTGCCGCCGGCCTTGAGCACCGCCAGCAGCGCCACCAGCAGTTCGGCGTTGCGCGGCATGGCCACGCCCACCCGCACCTCGGGACCAACCCCCAGGCTCACCAGGTGGTGGGCCAGGCGGTTGGCCCGGGCCTGCAGCCAGGCGTGGTCCAGGCGCCGCTCGCCATCGATCAGGGCCAGCGCCTGGGGCGCTTCGGCCGCCTGGCGCTCGATCAGTTGATGGATGCACAGTTGGCTTTCATAGGCCTCGCGGGCCGGGTTGAAGCTGGCCAGGCGCGCCTGTTCGGCGGAGTCCAGCAGGCGCAGCTCGCCCAGGGCGGCCTCGGGCCGCTCGACGATCTGCGCCAGCAGGCCCAGCCAGTGGCCAGCCAGGCGCTGCACGCTCGCCACCTCGAACAGGTCGGTGGCGTAGGTGAACGAGGCCGCCAGTTGCCCGGGGCTTTCGTGGGTGCTCAAGGTCAGGTCGAACTGGGCGTCGTCACCCGACCAGCCCAGGCTGCGCACCTCAAGGCCGGCCAGGGCACGTGGCGCCTGGGCGGCGCCGGCATGTTCGGCCTGGTGGTTGAACATCACCTGGAACAGCGGGCTGTAGCTCAGGCTGCGCTCGGGCTGCAAGGCATCGACCAGTTGCTCGAACGGCAGGTCCTGGTGGTCCTGGGCCGCCAGCGTGGTCTGGCGCACTTGCGCCAGCAGGTCGAGGAAGCTGTCCTCGCCGCGCAGGTCGGCCTGCAGCACCTGGGTGTTGACGAAGAAGCCGATCAGGCGCTCGGTTTCCAGGCGGTTGCGGTTGGCGATCGGCACGCCGACGCGAATGCGCGGCTGGCCGCTGCTGCGGAACAGCAGGGTCTGGTAGGCCGCCAGCAGCAGCATGAACAGGGTGCTGCCCTGCTGCTCGGCCAGCGCCTTGAGGCGCTGGTGCAGCGCCGCGTCCACCGGCACTTCCAGGCGCGCACCGCGCAGGCTCTGCTGCACCGGGCGCACATGGTCGGTAGGCAGTTCGAGCACCACCGGCGCCGTGCCCAGGTGGGTTTTCCAGTAGTCCAGCTGGCGCTCACGCTCGCCGGCGTCCATCCACTGGCGCTGCCAGGCGGCGTAGTCGGCGTACTGGATCGCCAGCGCCGGCAACTGCACCGGCTGCCCGGCGCGGGCGGCGCCGTAGCAGTGCAGCAACTCGTCGATCATCACCTGCATCGACCAGCCATCGGAGACGATGTGGTGCTGGGTGACCACCAGCACATGGCGCTGTGGCGCCAGCTGCAGCAGCGCGGCACGCATCAGCAGGTCGCCGCGCAGGTCGAACGGCCGGCCGACCTGTTCGCCGACGAAGGCCGCGATGGCCGCCTGCTCCTCGGCACCGGCGGGCAAGTGCTGCACCGGCAGCGGGAACTGCACGCCGTCATGGAACACCTGGACACACTGGCCGTCCTGCTCCTGGAAGCAGGTGCGCAAGCTCTCATGGCGCTCGAACAGCGCCTGGAACGCCTGGCCCAGTGCGGCCACGTCCAGTTCGCCCTGCAGTTGCAGGACCATGGGGATCACATAAGCGCTGCTGTGCGGCTCCAACTGCCAGAGGAACCACTGGCGTTCCTGGGCATAGGACAGCGCCAGCCCGGTATCCCGCGGCAATGCCGGGATGGCAGCCACCTCGCGGCGCTCGCCCTGCGCCAATGCGCCGACGAAGGCCTGCAACTGGCTGTGTTCGAACAGCACCCGCAGCGGCACATCGATGGCCAGCGCCTGGCGCACGCGGGAGACCAGCTGGGTCGCCAGCAGCGAGTGCCCGCCCAGGGTGAAGAAGTCGTCATCCAGGCCCACCTGCTCGCAGCCCAACAGCTGCTGCCAGATGGCCGCCACGCTGCGCTCGCGCTCGGTTTCCGGCGCGCGGTACAGCGCCTGTACCTGGCGCTGGTCGAAGGCCGGCAGCGCCTTGCGGTCGAGCTTGCCGTTGGGCGACAGCGGCATGCCTGGCAGCAGGATCATGTGCGCCGGCACCATGTAGTCGGGCATGCTCTGCCCCAGCGCCGCCTTGAGCTGGTCGACCAGCGCGCGCTGCACCGCCGCCTCGGCGCCGGCCAAGGCCGGGTCGCTGGGCACCACGTAGGCCAGCAACTGCACGCCGGCAGCGCCCTGCCCGGCAATCGCCACGCATTCGGACACCTGCGCCTGCTCTTGCAGGCGCGCCTCGATTTCACCCAGCTCGATGCGCAGGCCCCGGATCTTGACCTGATGGTCGATGCGCCCGGCGTACTCGATCACCCCGTCGGCGCGATAGCGCGCCAGGTCACCGGTGCGGTACAGGCGCTGGCCGGCACCGAACGGGCTGGCGACGAAACGCTCGGCGGTCAGGCCAGGGCGCTGGTGGTAACCGCGCGCCAGGCCTTCCCCGCCCAGGTACAGTTCACCGACCACGCCGGCCGCCACCGGGTTGAGGCCGGCGTCGAGGATGTGGGTGGACAGGTTGGCGATCGGCTCACCGATCGGCACGCTGTGCTGGTGCTGCTCGCGGCAGGTCCAGTGGGTAACGTCGATGGCGGCCTCGGTCGGGCCGTACAGGTTGTACAGGCCGGCCTGGCCAAGCTGGGCGAGCACCTGCTGCTGGGTGTCCAGCGCCAGCGCCTCGCCGCTGCAGATGATGCGCTTGAGCCCCTGGCAGCTGCCGGCCTGGGGGTCGAGCATGAACGCCTGGAGCATCGACGGCACGAAGTGCAGCGTGGTGATGCCATGGTCGTTGATCAGGCGCACCAGGCGCGCCGGGTCGCGGTGCTCGCCCGGGCGGGCCAGCACCAGCCGCGCGCCGGTCATCAGCGGCCAGAAGAACTCCCACACCGAAACGTCGAAGCTGAACGGGGTCTTCTGCAGCACCGCGTCGCTGGCATCCAGGCCATAGGCCTGCTGCATCCAGCACAGGCGGTTGGTCAGGGCCCGGTGGCGGTTGGCCGCGCCCTTAGGGCGACCGGTGGAGCCGGAGGTGTAGATCATGTAGGCGAGGTTTTCGCCTTGCACCGCCACACCCAGGTCGTCCTCGGCCAAGTGGCCGAGGGCCAGGGTATCCAGGCTCAGGCAGTTCACCCCCGCCGGCACCGGCAGGCGCTCCAGCAGCCCGGCACTGGTCAGCAGCAGTTGCACGCCGCTGTCCTCGATCATGTAGGCCAGGCGGTCGGTGGGGTACTCCGGGTCCAGCGGCACGTAGGCGCCACCGGCCTTGAGCACCGCCAGCAGGCCGACGACCATCTCCACGCTGCGCTCCAGGGCGATGCCCACCAGGCAGTCCGGGCCGACGCCCAAGTGCACCAGGTGGCGCGCCAGCTGGTTGGCCCGGGCGTTGAGCTGGGCGTAGCTGAGCACCTCTTCGCCCAGTTGCAGGGCCGGGGCATCCGGGGTACGCGACACTTGGGCCTCGATCAGGCGCTGCACGGGCTGATCGAGCGGGAAGCTGTCATCGGCGGTGGCGTTCCACTGCCCGACGATGCGCTCACGCTCGTCGGCGTCGAGCATCGCCAGCTCACCCAGCTTGCCCTGCGGCGTCGCAACCACGGCGCGCAGCAGGTTGACCCAGTGCCGGGCCATGCGCTCGGCGCTGGCGACATCGAACAGGTCGGTGGCGTAGGTGAGGCTGGCGGCCAAGCCCTGGGCATGCTCTTCGGTGGCCAGGGTGAGGTCGACCTGGGCGGTGCAGCCCTCGCGTTCGATCACCTCGGCCGTCAGGCCCAGGCCGCCGCCGGCGGGGGCCAGCGCGGCACTGCTGCCCTGGTGGTTGAACATGGCCTGGAACAGCGGGTTGTGGCTCAGGGTGCGCTCAGGCGCCAAGGCTTCGACCAGTTGCTCGAACGGCAGGTCCTGGTGCGATTGCGCGCCCAGCACCCGGGCCTTGACCTGGCCCAGCAGGTCGGCAAAGCCGTCGCAGGCATCGAACCTGGCGGCCAGCACCTGGGTGTTGGCGAAGAAGCCCACCAGCCCTTCCACTTCCACCCGGGTACGGTTGGCCACCGGCACACCGACACGGATATCGGTTTGCCCGCTGTAGCGGTGCAGCAGGGTCTGGAAGCTGGCCAGCAGCAGCATGAACAGGGTCACGTTGCTGCGCTGGGCCAGTTGCTTGAGGCCCTCGGCCAGCCCGGCATCGATCTGGATGTCCAGGCGCGCGCCACGGAACGACTGGCGCAGCGGCCGTGGGCGGTCGGTGGGCAACTCCAGCACCAACGCCTCGCGGCCCAGTTGCTCGACCCAGTAGGCCAGCTGGCGCTCGCGTTCGCCGGCCTCCATCCACTCGCGCTGCCACGCGGCATAGTCGGCGTAGTCGATGGTCAACGGCGCCAATACCGGTTGCTCGCCGCGGCTGAACGCTGCGTAGCACTGCATCAGCTCGCGCACGATCAACTGCATCGACCAGCCGTCGGAGACGATGTGGTGCATGGCCAGGGCCAGCACGTGCTCGCGCTCGCCGGTACGCAGCAACGCCGCGCGCAGCAGCGGCTCGCGGCGCAGGTCGAACGGCTGGCTCAGGCACTGGCCGAGCAGCTGCTCGATGCGCGCCTGGGGCGCTTCGCCGGGCTGCAGGGTCTGCAGCGGCAAGGCGAACGGCTGCGGCTCGCGGATGAACTGCAGCACCTGGTCCTGATCCTCGACGAAACCAGTGCGCAAGGCGCCATGGCGCGCCAGCAAGGCATCAAATGCCGCTTGCAGGGCGCCATGATCGAGCTCGCCCTGCAAGCGCAGGGCGGTGGGAATGTTGTAGGCAGCGCTATGCGGGTCCAATTGCCAGAGGAACCACTGGCGCTGCTGGGCGTAAGACAGGCGTAAAGGCGCCTGCGGGTCGCGCTTGAACACCGGTGCGACAGCAAAGAGGTCGATCCCCTTTTCCTTGAGCATCCTGGCCAGGGCCTTCCGTTCCTTGGCCGACAACGCTCCAACCGCACCGATCAACTCTTGCACGTCCCGCACTCCTTTAAGAAATCAGCTTTTCAAGCTCTGCGCTTGATAAACGTTTGAGTGCCTCCAAAGATTTAGCCAATTCGTCTTCGACGGGCTGCGCCACGTCGCGCAGGCCGCGCACGTAAGCGCAGAACGCCTCCAGGTTGCTCGCCATGAACAGGTTTTCCAGGCTGACTTCCACCCCCAGCTGCCCGCGCAGGCGGACGATCACCTGGGTGGCCAGCAGCGAATGCCCGCCCAGTTCGAAGAAGTTGTCGTCCAGCCCTACCCGCTCCACCTCCAGCACCTGCTGCCAGATCGCCGCGACCTGCTGCGCAAGTTCGTCGCCCGGTGCGCGGTGCGGGCCGCTCACGGCCGCTTCCGGCGCCGGCAGCGCGCGGCGGTCGATCTTGCCGGCAGGGCTCAGCGGCATGCGTTCCAGGCGCACCACCCGGGCCGGCACCATGTACCCCGGCAGCGTGGCGCCGACCCAGGCCTTCAGCGCGGCATCGTCGACCGCCGCCGCCAGCACCAGGTAGGCGACCAGCTGCGCGCCAGCCGCGGCCTGGTGCACCTGCACCAGCGCTTCACGCACCAGCCCATGCTCGCGCAGGCGGGCCTCGATCTCCGCCGGCTCCACGCGGAAGCCGCGGATCTTCACCTGCTCGTCGCCACGGCCCAGGTACCACAGCACCTGCTCGGCATCGCGCCAGGCCAGGTCGCCGGTGCGGTAGCGGCGGCTGCCCGGCGTACCATCCGGGTCGGGCACGAAGCGTTCGGCGGTAAGCCCCGGCCGGCCGTGGTAGCCACGGGCGAGCAGCTCGCCACCGATGCACACCTCGCCGGCGCCATGCTGGGCGGCGGCGCCACCCTGGCCGTCGTCCAGGTACAGCGCACGGCCCGCCAGCGCCTGGCCGATCGGCAGCACCGCCGGCACCGCCTGCGGGTTGGTCAGCCACGGCGTGCAGTCCTGCAGCGTGGCAGTCACAGTGGCCTCGGTCGGGCCATAGGCATTAAGCAAGGTTACCGTGCGGCCCAGCGCACGCGCCCAGTCCTGCACGGCGCTACCGGGCATCGCCTCGCCGCCGCACAGCACCAGGCGCAGGCTCGCCAGGGCATGGGGCCCGCTGTCGGCGAGGTCGCGGGCGATGGTCGCCCAGTACGCGGTGCTCAGGTCGGCCACCGTGATGCCCTGGGTATCGACCGCATCGCGGAACTGGCTGCTGCTCCACACCGCCTGGCCGCGCATGACCAGCGTGGCCCCCACCGCCAGGGTGGCGAACAGCTGCTCGACGAAGGGATCGAAGTTGAAGGTGGCGAACTGCAGCACCTTGTCGCTCGCCACCAGCCCCAGGGCCTGGATCGCCGCCTCGGTGTGCCGGGCCAGCGCCCGGTGGGTCAAGGCCACGCCCTTGGGCCGGCCGGTGGAGCCGGAGGTGAAGATCACATAGGCCAGGCTGTCCACCAGGCCCGACCAAGCCGGGTCGTCATCCTGCCCGGCAAGCTGGGCCAAGGGCTGGTCCAGCGCCAGGGTGGCCACCCCGGTGTCGGCGTGACCGCGCAGCAGCGCGGCTTCACCGAGCAACAGGCTGATACCGCTGTCCTCGACCATGGCCTGCAGGCGCTCCTGGGGGTAGTCCGGGTCCAGCGGCACGTAGCCGGCGCCGGCCTTGAGCACGGCCAGCACCGCCACCGGCAGCTCGACGCTGCGGCCCATGCAGATCCCCACCAGGTGCTCGGGGCCTACGCCGCGCCCGCGCAAGGCATGGGCCAGGCGATTGGCGCGCCGGTTCAGCTCGGCATAACTCAGCTGTTGCCCGTCGCACACCACCGCGCAGGCCTGGGGTTGCAGCAGCGCCTGGGCCTGCAGGCGCAGATGCACCGGCACCAAGGCGGCGCAGTCGTCCACCCGGGCACGCTCATGGCGCAGCCGTGCTTCGTTCTGCACCAGGCCCAGCACGGGCAGTTCGGCTACCGCGCGGTCGGCTGCCGCCGGCATGGCCAGCAGCAGGTTGCACAGCTGTTCGGCCAGGTCCTCGACCACGGCCGCAGGCAGCACCGCCAGGTCGTGGCTCATTTGCAGTTGCAAGGTCTGGCCGACACCGGCGGCGATGGTCAGCGGGTAGCTGGTGCGCTCGTGCTGGTGAACCTCGCCGAAACTCAAGGCGCCACCGGCCTCTTGCAGGGCCTCGGCCATGGGGAAGTTCTCGAACACCAGGATATGGTCGAACAACGCCTCGCCACCCTGCCCCACCCAGCGCTGGATATCGTACAGCGGGGTGTGTTCATGCTCGCGCATGGCCAGGTTGCCGGCCTGCAAGGCCCGCAGCCATTCGCCCAGGGCCTGCCCGGGCGCTGGGTTTGCGAGCATCGGCAGGGTGTTGATGAACAGCCCGATCTGCTGCTCGATGCCCGGCAACTGCGCCGGCCGCCCAGACACAGTGACGCCGAAGCACACCGCCTGCTGCCCGGCCAGGCGTTGCAGCAACAATGCCCAGGCGCCCTGCACCAGGGTATTGAGCGTCACCCGCTGGGCGCGGGCAAAGGCTTCCAGGCGTTGCGTCTGGGCAACGTCCAGGGTGCGGTCGACGTTGGCCATGCCGCCCTGCCCGGCCTGCGCGCCCGGCAGGCAGTCCAGCAGGCGGGTCGGCGCCGGCAGCCCGGCCAACTGCTGGCGCCAGAAGGCTTCGGCACTGGCCGGGTCCTGGGCTTGCAGCCAACGAATGTAGTCACGCAGCGGCTGCGGCGCCTGGGCCGGCAGCGTACCGTGGTAGCGCTGCATCACCTCGCCCATGACCTGGGCGCTGCTCCAGCCGTCCATGAGGATGTGGTGGTGGGTGTACACCATCACATGGCGCTCCGGCGCCACCTGCACCAGGCACACCCGCAGCAGCGGTGCGCGCCCGAGGTCGAACGGCGTGCTGCGCTGCTCGGCGTACAGCGCCTGGAGAGCGGCCGGCAGGTCGGCCTGCGCCCGCCAGTCGAGTTCCTGCAGCGGCGACGTCACCTGACGCTGCACCACCTGCAACGGCTCGGTCTGCTCATCGCCCCAGAGGAAAGCACTGCGCAGGATGTCGTGGGCCTGCACGGTCTGCTCCCAGGCCATGCGCAGGCGCGTGACATCCAGCCCGCCGATCTCGACGTGCAACTGGTTGATATAGGCGCCGGCCTCGGCCTGGTACAGCGAATGGAACAACATGCCTTGCTGCATCGGCGACAACGGATACAGGTCCGCCACCTCCCGCGCAGTCAGCGCCAGGCCGTCGAGGGCGGCCTGGTCGAGCCCGGCCAACGGCACATCCGACGGCGTCAGCGCACCGGCCGAAGGCGCCAGGCAATGCTCCACCAGCTCGCCCAGCTCGACGGCGTAGGCATCGGCCAGGCGCTGGATGGCATCGGGCTGGAACATCTGCCCGCTGAAACTCCATTCCAGGGTCAGCACGCCCTGGTACACCTGGCCACTGAGGGTCAGCCAGTTGCCCAGCAGCGCCTCGGGGCTGCGCTCGTCGCCCTTGCCCTCGGGGGCCGGGCGCAGCAGCGCCTGATCGTTGAAGGTGGCGTCCACCTGCCCCAGGTAATTGAAGGTGATGCGCGGCAGCGGCAAGCCCTGCAAGCGCGCGCGGTCTTCGGCGGCCCCCAGGTACTTGAGCGCGGCGAAGCCCAGGCCACGGTCTGGCACCGCACGCAGTTGCTCCTTGACCTGCTTGATGGTCGCCGCCGGGTCTGCGGCGGGTTGCAGGCGCACCGGGAACAGGCTGGTGAACCAGCCCAGGGTGCGCGACAGGTCCAGGTCGCTGCCAAGGTCCTCGCGGCCATGGCCTTCGAGCTGCACGCTGACCGACGCTTCGCCGGTCCAGCGGCACAGCACCCGCGCCAGGGCGGCCAGCAGCAGGTCGTTGACCTGGGTGCGGTAGGCCGCCGAAGCGCCCTGCAATAGCCCACTGGTCAGGCGCGCATCCAGGCGCGTGACGGCGACCTGGCGGTCGGCGCTGCGCGCAGGTTCGCGGCTGCGCATCTGCGGCAGGTCCTGGTCGTGCTGCGGCAACTGCGCCGCCCAGTAATCCAGGGTGGCGCGTTGCGGCTCGGCTTGCGCCCAGTCGGCCAGTACCTGGCCCCAGCGCTGCACCGAACTGCTGCGTGCCGGCAGGCGTGGCTGCGCACCGGCCTGCAAGGCGTCATGGCAGGCCTGCAGGTCTTCCAGCAGGATGCGCCAGGACACCCCGTCCACTACCAGGTGGTGGGCGGTCAGCAGCAGCCGCTGGCTGCCGTCGGGCAGGGTTGCAAGCACAGCGCGCAGCACATCGCCACGAGCCAGGTCGAAGCTGCGCTGGGCCTGGTTCAGCAGGGTTTCCAGCTCCTCGGGCGTGGCGCAGTGGCGCTGCCACAGCAGCGCGGCCGGCGGTTCATCGGCGGCCGGGATATGCGCCTGCCAGCCCTGCGCGCCCTGGCTGAAGCAACTGCGCAGCACGTCATGGTGGCGCCACAGCTGCAGCAGCGCTTGCTCCAGCACGGCAGCGTCCAGTGGCTGGCGCGGCTGCAACAGCAACGACTGGTTCCAGTGATGGCGCTCGACCGGGTCGGCGGCAAAGAATGCCTGCTGGATCGGCAGCAGCAGGCACGGCCCTTCAGCGGCGGGCTGCTCGACCAGCGTTTGCAGCTGGTCGAACCCGGCACGGGCCGCCAGGCTGCGCACGGTCTGGTGTTCGAACACATCCCTGGCGCTGAAGGCAATGCCGGCAGCACGCGCGCGGCTGACCAGCTGGATGGCGACGATGGAGTCGCCGCCCAGCTCGAAGAAGTTGTCGTCCAGGCCGATCTGCGGGCTGCGCAGCACCTCGCGCCACAGCGCGGCGATGCGCTGCTGACGCTCGTCGCCCTGGGCGGCGGGCGTGCTACCCGCCTGCGCCTGCGGTTGCGGCAAGGCACGGCGGTCGAGCTTGCCGTTGGCGGTCAACGGCAATGCCGCCAGCGCCAGCACATGGGCCGGCACCTGGTGGGCCGAGAGTCGTTCGCGCAGATAAGCCTTGAGGCTGTCGGCCTGCAGCGTCGCGTCGGCCGCCAGTACCACGTAAGCCACCAGCTGGGTGCCATTGGCACCGGGTTGGCCGCTGACCACGCACTCGTTCACCTCGCCATGGGCCAGCAGTTGCTGTTCGATTTCGCCGGGCTCGACCCGGTAACCGCGAATCTTCAGCTGCTGGTCGCCACGGCCCAGGTACTGCAACTGGTCATCGGCGCGCTGGCGCACGCGGTCGCCTGTGCGGTACAGGCGCTGGCCGTCGCCGAACGGGTCTGGGACGAAGCGCTCGGCGGTCAGCCCAGGCTGGCCCAGGTAGCCACGGGCCAGGCCCGCGCCGCCCAGGTACAACTCGCCCTGGCTGCCCAGCGGCGCCTGCTGCAAGGCGCCATCGAGCACCTGCGCGCGCAGGTTGGGCAGCGGCGCGCCGAGCGGCGCGGCGCTGCCCAGGTCATCGAGCAGGCAGGTGAACACGCCCACCGTGGTTTCGGTCGGCCCATAGTGGTTGACCAAGGCGCAGCCCGGCGCCAGGGCGCGGATGCGTTGCAGCAAGGCCGGCGGGCTGGCTTCGCCGCCCAGCACCAGGCAACGGCGCGGCAGCACGCCGAGGTTGTCGCTGCCCAGCAGCGCGCCCAGGTGCGACGGCACGATCTTCAGCGCATCGACGCCGTGCTGCTGCATGTAGGCGGCGAAGGCCTGGCCATCGACCGCGGTGTCGGGATCGATCAGGTGCAGGGTGCGGCCGCCGGCCAAGGCGCCGAACAGCACGGTATGGCCAAGGTCGGCGGCCAGGGTGGAGACCAGTGCCATGCTCTGCACCTGGCCCAGGGGCAGGCGCTGTTCGATGCCGTCCAGGTAGTTGGCCAGCGCCGCCTGGCTGACGCCGACGGCCTTGGGCTTGCCGGTGGAGCCGGAGGTGAAGATCACATAGGCCAGGTCGCCGCCCAACACGCTCAAGGTCGGCGCGGCGCACGGGGTCTCGAGCGGGCCGCTGGCGTCGTCCAGCAGGTGCAGCGTCACGTCGGTGAAGCCGCTGAAGCGTTCGGCCTGGTCGCCGGGCGCCAGGAGGTGAGTGGCGCCGCTGTCGGCGAGCATCTGCTCCAGCCGTTGGCGCGGGTACTGCGGGTCGAGGGCAACGTAGCAGGCACCGGCCTTGAGCACGGCCAGCAGGCCCACCAGGGTTTCCAGGCGGCGCTCGGCGCACAGGGCCACCTGCGTGCGCGGGGCCACGCCGCTGTCGATCAGGCGGCGGGCCAGCTGGTTGGCTTTGCCGTCGAGGGCGGCGTAAGTCAGCGAGCGCGCCCCTTCAACCAGGGCAATGCGCTGCGGATGCGCGGCGGCCTGGGCCGCGAAGCGCTGGTGCAGCCACGGGCCGCGTACTGTCGCATCTGCCTCGCTGGCCTGGGCAACCGGCCCCAGCGGCAGGGTTTCGATGGCCCGCGCCGGCTCGGCCAGGGCGGCGCCCAGCAGTTGCGCCCAGTGCTGGCCAAGGCGCTCGATGGTGCGGGCCTCGAACAGGTCGGTGGCATACAGCAGCGAGGCGCTGAGGCGCTCGCCCTGCTCCTCGGTGTTCAGCGCCAGGTCGAAGCGCGCGGATTCGCGGGTGATTTCCAGCGGCACCAGCTCGACGCCCGGCAATTGCCAGCGGCTGCCCTGGCGGGTCGCGACCTGGTGATTGAACAGCACCTGGAACAGCGGGGTGCGGTCCAGGCTGCGCTGGGGTTGCAGGGCGTCGACCAGGTGCTCGAACGGCAGGTCCTGGTTGGCCTGGGCCTCGAGCACGCGCTGGCGCACCTGGGCCAGCACCTCGACGAAACTGTGGCGGCCATCGAGCTCCACCTGCAACACCTGGGTGTTGACGAAGAAGCCGATCAGCCCCTCGACCTCGGCGCGGGTACGGTTGGCGATCGGCGTGCCGACGCGGATCACCTCGCTGGCGCTGTAGCGCATCAGCAGCACCTGCAAGGTCGCCAGCAGCACCATGAACGGCGTGCAACCGTTGGCCGCGGCCAGTTGCCGGACCGCTTCGCCCTGCCCCTCCGGCAATTCGATGGCCAGCCGCGCGCCACGGCCGCTGCGCCGTGCCGGGCGCGGATGGTCGGCGGGCAGTTCGAGGGAATCCTCGGCCACGCCCAGGCGCTCGCGCCAGTAGCCGAGCTGGCGCTCGGCCTCGCCGGCCTCCAGCCACAGGCGCTGCCAGCGGGCGTGGTCGGCGTACTGGATCGGCAAGGCCGGCGCCGGCGCCTGCTCTTGGTAATGGCGCAGCACTTCTTCGATCAGGATCGGCATCGACCAGGCGTCGGTGACGATGTGGTGGGTGCAGAACACCAGCACCCACTGCTGCTCGCCGGTGTGCAGCAGGGTGGCACGCAGCAGCAGGTCGTGTTCGAGGTCGAACGGCTGCGCGCTCAGCGCCTCGGCCACCTGCTCCTGCTGTGCCTGATTGCTGGCGCGCAGGTCCTGATGCTGCAGGCTGAAGGCGCGGTGGCTGCGCAGCACTTGCAGGACCTTTTGCTCGTCCTGGCGGAAGTTGGTGCGCAGCGCCTCGTGGCGCTGCACCAAGGCCTGCAGGCTGCGTTCCAGGCGCTGGGCGTCGAACGCCCCGCGCACACTGAGCAGTGCCGGCTGGTTGTAGGCCGTGGACTGCGGGTCGAGCTGCCACAGCAGCCACAGGCGCTGCTGGGAGAACGAGGCCTGCACCGGTTGATCGACGTTGTCCCGGGGTGGAATGGGCAGCAGATCGAAGGCCAGGCCCTGCTCGCGCATGCGCCCTTGCAACACCTGGCGCTCTTCGGCTGGCAACGCGGCGAAGCGCTTGGCCAGTCCCTGCATGCGGTCGGACAGCGCGGTCATACGTCCTCCACCGCATCGAACAGCGCTTCGAGGGCGTCGGCCTTGTCATCGCTGACGCCCGAGCCGCGATGTCGCTCGACCTGCTCGGCCAGCAAGGCCACGGTTTCACCTTCGAAGAACACCCGCAGCGGCAGGTCCAGGTTCAGGCGTTCCTGCACCTGGGAGCGGATGCGCGTGGCCAGCAGCGAGTGGCCGCCCAGGGCGAAGAAGTTGTCATGCACGCCCACCTGTTCCAGCTGCAACGCCTCCTGCCAGATCTGCGCCAGGGTCTGCTCCAGTTCGTTGCGCGGCGCCTGGTAGGCGCTGCCCTGGGCTTGCAGGGCGGCGAGCGCGGTGCGGTCGAGCTTGCCATTGGGGGTCAGCGGCAAGCGGTCGAGCACGCGCAGGAAGGCCGGCACCATGTACTCGGGCATCTGCTCGCGCAGGCGCTCCAGCAGGCGGTTTTCCAGGCCGCTGGCGCTGGCCGGGTCACGCAGGGTGGCGAAGGCCGCCAGCTGCGCGCCGGCGCCCGTCTCGCGCACCACCACGGCGGCTTCGCGTACCTCGGGCTGCTGGGCGAGGCGTGCTTCGATTTCGCCCAGCTCCACGCGAAAACCGCGCAGCTTGAGCTGGAAGTCCAGGCGCCCGAGGTAGTCCAGGGTGCCTTCGACGCCGGGGCTGACCCGGTCGCCGGTGCGGTACAGGCGCTGGCCCGGCACCAAAGCGAACGGGTCGGGCACGAAGCGGCTGGCGGTCAGGCCAGGGCGCTGCAGGTATCCACGGGCCAGGCCCGGGCCACCCACGTAAAGCTCGCCCTCGCGGCCGAAGCCGACCAGTTCGCCTTGTTCATCGAGCACCCGCAGGCGGGTGCCGGCAATGGCGCCACCGATCGACACCCGCTCATGGGCAGGCAGGGCTTGCACGGTGTGCGCCGAGCACCACACCGAGCTCTCCGACGGGCCGTACTCGTTGACCAGCAAGGTCTGCGGCAGGCGTTCGGCATGCCGCGCCGGCAGCTCCAGCGGGCAGGCTTCGCCTGCGACAATCACACAGGCCAGCGCAGGCTGCTGCAGCTGTTCGAGAATCTGCGCGTAGAACGACGGCAGGGCCAGGAAATGGCTGATGCCCTGTTCGCCGATCAACTGCGCCAGGCGCGCCGGGTCTTTGTGCGCCTGCTCTTCAGGCAGGTACAGGGTGCCGCCCTGGCCGAGGGTCCAGAAGATCCCCGCCACCGAGCTGTCGAACGAGAACGACGACAGCATCAGGAAGCGCCGCAGCGGGGCCCGGTAGAACTCGCCACGGGCGCGGGTCGAGGCACAGGCGTTGGCATGGCTGATCATCACGCCCTTGGGCTTGCCGGTGGAACCGGAGGTGTAGATCACGTAGGCCAGGTTGCCGGGGGCGAGCGTCACGGCCGGGGCCTGCGCCTGGGCGGCCGGCAGGCCCTGTTCCAGGGCCAGGCGGGCAACGCCGTCCGGCACCTCGATGCCGTCGGCCAGGGGGCGCAGGGTGATCAGGCACTGGGCGCGGGCGTCATGCAGCATGAACGCCAGGCGCTCGGCCGGGTAGCTGGGGTCCAGCGGTAGGTAGGCGCCACCCGCCTTGAGAATGGCCAGCAGGGTCACGACGATTTCCACCGAACGCTCGCCGTACACCGCCACCACGCTGTCGGGGCCGACACCGCGCTCGCGCAGGGCCTGGGCCAGGCCGTTGGCGCGCTGATCGAGGCTGGCATAGTCCAGCGCCTGCGCGCCGACTTGCAGGGCGATATGCCCTGGGGTGGCCTTGGCGGCCTGCTCGAACAGCCCGTGCAGGGTTTCACCAGGCAGCTCCACCCGCTCGGCGCTGCGGTCGAAGCGTTGCAGCAACTGCTCGGCCTGGGCGCTATCGACACCGTTGAGCTGGCACAGCGGCTGATCGAGGTTGGCGGCCACCTGCACGGCGAACTGGGCGAACTGCGCCAGCCACGCCTGCAACTGGGCGGCATCGAATACCCGCGCCGGGCTGACCAGGCGCAGGGCCAGGCCCTGCCCGCGCTGTTCGGCGCGCAACAGCAGCTTCTGCCCCAGCGGCCAATCCTGCTCCAGCTGCGCGGCCTCGGCGCGATAGCCACAGGCGAAGGCCGGCAGCAGGGCTTCGCCCAGGTCGGTTTCGTCCAGGCAGTCGAGCCAGGACAGCCCCTGGCGCAACTGGCCGAGCAAGCCCGGCAGTTGCTCGCGCAGGCCACGGCTGCTGTCGATCGCCAGCACCAGCGGCAACTGGCGGGCGAAGTGGCCGACGGTCTGTTCGAGCTGTTCGTTGCGCCCGCTGACCTCCAGACCCAGCACCACGCTGGCGGGCTGCCCCAGTTCGACCAGGAACGCGGCCCAGACTACCGCCAGGGCTTCGTCGGTGCTGATCCGCCCCGCTTCGGCCAGCTTGGCCAAGGCGTCAGCCACGGGGGTGGCCAGTTGCTCGACGCACGGCGCCTCGGCCAGCGCCACGCGGCGCTCGAACGGCAAGGCAAGCGGGCGCGCCTGCTCGGCCAGCAGGCCGCGCCAGAACGCACGCCCTTGCTGGCCGATGCTTTCCTGGGCCAGGTCGCCCTGCCAGGCGGCGTAGTCGGCGTACTGCAAGGCATCGAACTCGGCCAGCGCTTCACCGCGCAGCAAGGCTTGCAGCTCATCACCCAGCAGGCGCAAGGCGGCCGGGTCGGCACTGGCCAGTGCCACGCCCAGCAGCAGGTTGCGGCCCGCAAGGCTTGCCGCCAGCGGGGCCTGGCCGAGGTCTTCGGCCACCTGCAGGCGGGCCTGCTCGGCCGAGGCTGCGTGACGCACGCGCAGGTTCACCTGAGCGTGGATTTCCTGCGCCGGGTGTTTCAGGCCCGGCACCTGCACGTAGCGGGTGCGCAGGATTTCGTGACGCTCGCACAGCTGCGCCAGGGCCTGCTGCAGCGCCTCAAGGGAGGGCTCGGCGTCCAGCGACAGCCACAGCCGCGCAGCCAGCACCTGGCCGCCGCTGGCCTGGAGCAGATGCGCCTGTTGCGCCGAGGTCTGGAAAATTTCTGCGTTGCTTGCGGTCATGCTTGAACTCCTTGGCCCAGTGCCACTTCGCTGCTTTTCAGGGGAATGGCCATGGCCGTGAGGATCTTTCGCGGGCCGGTGTAACCGTTGCGCGCGTGGATGGTGAGGATGTTGTCGAGGATCACCACGTCGCCCTTCTGCCAGGGGAACTCGACCATGACGTCGCGGTAGATCTGCTGCAGGTGGCGGATGTGATCCTCGGGGATCGGGCTGCCGTCGCCGTAGAAGGTGTTCTGCGGCAGCTCGTCGTCGGCGAACTCGGCGCGCAGGCTGTCGCGGATGCTGTCCGGCAGGGTCAGCGCATTGAAGAAGGTGGCGTGGTTGAACCACACGGTTTCACCGGTACGCGGGTGGCGGACCATGGCCGGGCCTTTCTGGCGGGTGCGCAGGCGGTTGCCGGATTTCCACTCCGGCTCCACGCCGATCTTGGCGCAGTAGGCCTCGACCTCGGCGCGGTCCTCGGTCTGGAACACGGTCTGCCAGGGCAGGCCCATGCCGTCGCCGTAGTTGCGCACGTACAGCACGCCGCCCTTGCGCACGAAGGCATCGCGCACCTCGGCGTCGATGCGCGGCAGGATCAACCGGGTATCGCCGAACGGGGTTTCACCACCGGTGGGCGACGGCAGGTCGCAGTAGAAATACAGGTGCAGCGGGAACACCGGCGAATAGGAGTGCTCGTTGTGCGGGAAGATCTTCTCCACCGCCGGGTAGTCGGTCGAGCTGTAGACATTGTGCTTGCGGGTGATCTGGGTACGCGGCGAGGCGCGGAACAGGTACTCCAGGGCGCCGCCGGAAATCGCATCGACGCACTGGTTGAACTCGCCGATGTCCTGCACGGCGAAGCCGCGGAACAGGATGGTGGCGTGCTGGTCCAGCTTGCTTTCGATCAGCGCACGGTTCTGCCCGGCCCATTCGGCCAGGTTGATGCCCGCCACCTTGGGCGTGCACAGCAACGGCAGGCTGTGGCCTTCGAACATCGGCGAAAAGGCCACGAGGCTGTCGTGGTCCATGCTCAAACTCTTGCGCCGCCCCTTGGCCAATACCGGAATGGCTTGCGCCTCGCTGTTGGACATTTCCATCTCCCGTTCGGTAAAGCCGGCGGCCCAGCGGCCACCGGCATGACAATCACTACTGCAGCTCGACCCCACGGGCGCGCCGGCGGATCGGGTGCTGCGCCTTGAGCTGCGCCTGGCGCGCCTCGGCCGCCGCCTGTTCGGCACTGGCCTGCAGCTGTGCGGCATGGGCCAGCAACTGCGCCAAAGGCGCCTCGGGCGCTTCGAGCAAGCGCTCGAACACCCCTTGCAACTGCACGAACAGCCCTTGCATGTCGGCCGCCGTGTACAGGCTGGCGTCGCATTTGAAGGCGGCGGTCAGGCGCTCGGCGTTGACGAACTCGGCGATCAGGTCCAGCTCGGTGGCGCCCTGCCCCGCGTCCTGCGGGGTCACCTGCAGGCCTTGCGGCGCCTGCATCGGCAGGCTGCCTTCCTGGTAGATGAACTTGATCGCGAACAGCGGTGAACGGCCGGCCTGACGCGGCAGGCGCAGGGCCTCGACCAAGCGGTCGAACGGCAGGTCCTGGTGATCGGAAGCACCGACCACCACGTCGCGGCAACGCTCCAGCCACTGTTCGCCACTGAGGCTGTCGTCCAGCGTCAGCTGCAGTACCAACTGGTTAACGAAGAAGCCGACCATTTCTTCAACCCCCGCATGGTTGCGGTTGGCAACGTCGGTGCCCAGGCGCACCCGCGGGCTGTCGCAACGCTGCGCCACCACCAGCGAGAAGCCGGCCAGCAACAGCATGTACAGGGTCAGGCCACGGGCCTTGGCGGTGGCGCGCAGGGCCTCGGCCAAGGCTGGCGGGAAATCGAAGGCGTGCACCTGGCAGGTACCGGCGCTCACGCCGGCCTGCGGGCTGCCGGGCAGGCGGCTGAGGCGATGGTCGTCGCCCAGGGTGCGCTGCCAGTAATCGAGCTGGCGCTGCAGCTGCCCGGCCGCCAGCCATTGGCGCTGCCACACGGCGAAGTCCAGGTAGGCCAGGCCCGGCGCCGGCAGCGAGGCCGGGGCGCGCTGCACGGCGGCGTCGTAGAGGGCGACGAATTCGCGCAGCAGGATGCCGAACGACCAGTGGTCGGCGACGATGTGGTGCAAGGTCACCAACAGCAGGTGCTGCTGTTCGGCCAGGCGCAGCACCGCCACCCGCAGCAGCGGGCCGTTGACCAGGTCGAACGGCGCCTGCGCCTGCTCGGCCAGGGCGTGCGCGATCGCCACCTCGCGGGTGGCGACCGGAGCCTCGCGCAGATCGACCACGGCCAACGGCAAGGCCATGTGCGCATGCACCTGCTGCCAGCTGTCGCCGCCTTCCTGGGCGTAGGTGGTACGCAATACCGAATGGCGTTGCAGCAAGCCCTCGAAGGCCGTGCGCACCGCGTCGATGTCCAGCTCGCCGTCGAGTTGCAGGGCGCGCGGAATGTTGTACATCGAGCTGTGCGGCTCCAGCTGCCAGAGGAACCACAGGCGTTGCTGGGCGAACGACAGCGGCTGGCGCTGCGCGGGGTCGAGCGCTTGCAACTGCGGCACCGCCAGCACGGCCGGGGCCGCCACGCAGGCATCGACCGTGGCGGCGAACGCCTCCAGGTCACGGGCTTCGAACAGGCTGCGCAAGGGCAGCTCGACGCCCCGGGCATGGCGCACCCGGCTGATCACCTGGGTGGCCAGCAGCGAATGGCCGCCGAGGTCGAAGAAGTTGTCGCGCAGGCCTACCCGCTCGACGCCCAGCAGTTCGCCCCACAGCGCGGCGAGCTCGCCTTGCAGGGCGCTGCGCGGTGCTTCGAAGGCCTGTGCCAGCAGGCTGGCGTCCGGCGCCGGCAAGGCCTTGCGGTCGAGCTTGCCGTTGGGGGTCAGTGGCAACTGCGCCATGACCTGCCAGTGGGCCGGCTGCATGTAGTCGGGCAGCGCTACGCCGAGCGCTGCGCGCAACCCTTCACAGAGTGCGGCCTGGCCCTCGCGGTCAGCGTCGGCCAGCGCCTGTCGCGGCACCACGTAGGCCACCAGTTGCTGGCCGACCGGGCCCGGCACGGCCACCACGGCCGCCTCGGCGACAGCCGCCTGGGCCAGCAGGCAGGCCTCGATTTCACCGGTCTCGACGCGGAAACCGCGGATCTTCACCTGATGGTCGACCCGGCCGATGTATTCCATCTGCCCGTCCGGCAGGCGCCGGACCAGGTCGCCGCTGCGGTACAGCCGCGCGCCGGGGGTGCTGGCGAACGGGTCGGGGACGAAGCGTTCGGCGGTCAGCGACGGCTGCGCATGGTAGCCGCGTGCCAGGGCCTCGCCACCGATATACAGCTCACCGACCACGCCATCGGCCTGCAAGGCCAGGCCTTCGGCCAGCAGGTAGGCGCTGCGCCCGGCCACCGGTCGGCCGATGGGTGCATAGGCGCTGGTGAAACGGGTGGCGGCATCGGCCTCCCAGAGGAAGGGGGTGATGACCGTTTCAGTGGGCCCATAGCCGTTGACGATGTGCTGCGGGCGCAGTTGCCCCTGGATCTGCTCGAAGCCCTCACGCGGGAAGGCCTCGCCCGCCACGTTGAACGAGCGCACCGACGCCGCACGGCCGTGGGCCGCGGCCCAGGCCGCCAGCTGGCAGGCGTATTGGGTGGGGAAATAGACCAGGCTGGCCTGCTCGCGCTCGATCACCGCCAGCGCCTCTTCGGCACTCCACAGGCCTTCGCCGCGCAGCACGCAGCGGGCGCCGCTGATCAGAGGCAGCAGCCACTGCTCGGTGCCCCAGTCGAAGTTCAGCGAGGCGAAATGCAGGAAGCGGTCGCGGCTGTCGATGCGGTAGAAGCGCTGCATGGTCAGCAGGTGGCGCAGCAAGGCGCCCTGCTCCAGGGCCACGCCCTTGGGCCGCCCGGTGGAACCGGAGGTGTACAGCAGGCACAGCAGGTTGTTGCCGGCGAGGGTTGGCGACGGGGACTCGACGCCCTGGGTGGCCAGCACCAGCTCATCGACCCGCAGCAGGCGTGCGGCGCTGCCGGCCAGCAACGCCGCACTGCGGGCATCACCCAACACCAGCTGCACACCGCTGTCTTCAAGCATGTAGCCCAGGCGCTCGGCGGGGTATTCCGGGTCCAGCGGCACATAGGCGCCGCCGGCCTTGAGGATGGCCAGCAGGCCGATGATCAGGCGCTCGCCACGGGGCAGCGAGATGCCCACCAGCACCTCTGGGCCGACGCCCTCGGCGACCAGGCGTCGGGCCAGGTCGCTGGCCTGGCTGTCGAGGCTGGCGTAGCTCAGCGCCCGACCCTCGGCGACCAGGGCGATGGCCTCCGGCGTGCGCCGGGCCTGGGCCTCGATCAACTGGTGCAGCCACACCGGCGCGGCCTGCGCCGGCAAGGCGGCGGGCATCGCCAGCAGCGCCTGGCGGGCAGCCGGGGGCACGCTGTCCAGGGTCGCCAGCACCTGGCCTGCGCCGTCGACGAACTGCCCCAGCAGGCATTCCAGCTGCGCCGCGAGGGCCTGCACCGTACCGGCGTCGAGCGCCGCGCACAGGTAGCTGTAGTGCACCTGCAGGCGCTCGCCGAGGGTCACGGCCAGGGTCAGCGGGTAGTTGGTGCGCTCCAGGTTGGCGACTTCGCCAAAGCGCACGCCGGCCTGGCCGGACTCGGCCAGCGCCGCCGACAGCGGGTAGTTCTCGAACACCAGCAAGGTGTCGAACAGCGCATCGCTGCCCTGCCCCGACCAGCGCTGGATCTCGAACAGTGGCGTGTGTTCGTGTTCGCGCAGCGCCAGGTTCAGCGCCTGCACCTGTTGCAGCCAGTCGCCCAGGGTTTGCTGCAGGGCCGGCCGGGCGATTACCGGCAAGGTGTTGATGAACAGGCCGATCTGCGCCTCGATGCCCGGCAGTTGCGCCGGGCGCCCGGCCACGGTGGCGCCGAAGGCCACGCAGTCCTGGCCGGTGCAGCGTTGCAGCAGCAACAGCCAGGCCGCCTGGACCAGGGTGTTGACCGTGACTTTCTGCTGCCGGGCGAAGGCGCCCAGGCGCTCGCCCAAGGCCGCGTCGATGGTCTGGTAGAAGTCGCCGTGGCTGGCCTGGGCAGCCGCCTGCGCCGGCGTGGGCAGCGCGTGGGCCAGGCGCGTCGGGGTTTCCAGCGCGGCGAGCTGGTCGCGCCAGAACGCCTCGCTGGCCGCCATGTCCTGCTGACCGAGCCATTGGATGTAATCACGGTACAGCCCGACCGGGGGCGCCACTTGCTGCCCGGCGTAGCGTTGCAGCACTTCGCCGAGCAGGCGCGAGTTGCTCCAGCCGTCCAGCAGCAGGTGGTGGCAGGTCTGGATCAGGTGGTGGCGGGCCTCGCCGGTGCGCACCAGGGTCAGGCGCAGCAAGGGGGCCTGGGCCAGGTCGAAGCCGTGCTCGCGGTCCTCCTGGGCCAGGGCGGCGAGCGCCTGCGGCAGGTCGGCGCGGTCGCGCCAGTCCAGTTCACGCCAGGGCAGTTCGACCTGGCGCATGACCATTTGCAGGGGCTTGCCCTGCTCGCCTTGCCAGGCAAAGCCGGTGCGCAGGATGGCATGGGCGTCCAGCGCTTGCTGCCAGGCGTCGCGCAGGCGTGCGGGGTGCAGGCCCTCGACATCCACGCGCATCTGGTTGACGTAGTCGCTGCCGGCTTGTTCATAGAGGCTGTGGAACAGCATGCCCTGCTGCATCGGCGACAGCGGGTAGAGGTCTTCGAGCTGCCGCGCGGCCACCGGCAACTGCGCCAGCGCCGCGCCATCGAGCCCGGCCAGCGGGAAGTCCGAGGCGGTCACCTGCCCGGGGGCCTGGACGCAGTGGGCGACCAAGGCGCGCAGTTCCTCGGCGAAAGCATCGACCAGGGCCTGGATGCGTTCGGCCGCGAACATCTGCTGGCTGAAACCCCACTGCAAGGCCAGCTCGCCGCCGTACACCTGGCCTTCGACGGTGAGCCAGTTGGCCAGCGGCGCGTCCGAGTCCTGGCCTTGGCCGGCGCCATGGCTGGCGGGCACCAGCAACGCCTGCTCATCGAACTGGCGGTCGAACTGGCCAAGGTAGTTGAAGGTCACCCGCGGGCGCGGCAGCGCCGCCAGTTCGGCGCGGGTGGCGGCATCACCGAGGTGGCGCAGCAAGCCGTGGCCGATGCCCTTGTCGGGCACGCCGCGCAGCTGCTCCTTGACCGCCACCAACGACGCGCCCAGCTCGGCCTCGGGCACCAGCAGTACCGGTTGCAGGCTGGTGAACCAGCCGACGCTGCGCGACAAGTCGAGCCCGCTGAACAGGTCTTCGCGGCCATGCCCTTCCAGCTCGATCAGCGCGCCCGGTGCCGCCGTCCAGCGGCACAGCACACGCGCCAGGGCGGTGAGCAGCAGGTCGTTGACCTGGGTGCGGTAGGCCGCTGGCGCAACCTGCAGCAGCTGGCGGGTGAGCTCGGCGTCGAAGCGGCATTCGATCTTGTGTTCATGACGGTTGTGCAGCGCGCCTTCGCGGTTGTCGCACGGCAGTTCGGCGACTGCCGCGCGCCCCAGGTGCTCGCGCCACCAGGGCAACTGCGCCTGGTAGTCGGGCAAGGCCTGCTGCAGGCGCAGCGCCCACTCTTGGTAAGCGCTGGTGCGCGCCGGCAGGCGTGGCGACTGGCCGGCCAGCACTTGGCGGTAAGCCTGCTCGAGGTCTTCGAGCAGCACCCGCCAGGACACCCCGTCCACCACCAGGTGGTGCAGCACCAGCAGCAGTTGCTGGCGGCCCTCGGGCAGCTCGATCAGCAGTACCCGCATCACCGGCCCGTGGGCCAGGTCCAGGCTGCGCTGCGCAGCCTCGCATAGGGCCAGCGCGGCTTCGGCGTCGGCCGCCGTGCAGCGCTGGAACACTTCGCCGGCGCTTTCGGCATAGCGCTGTTGCCAAGTGCCGCCGTGCTGCTCGAAGCGCAGGCGCAGGCTGTCGTGGTGTTCGACCAGCCGCTGCACGGCCTGGGCCAGCGCCTCGCCCTGCAGCGGTGCGCGGGCATCGAGCAGCAGGGCCTGGTTCCAGTGCTGGCGGTTAGGGATGGCCTGGTCGAAGAACCAGTGCTGGATGGGCGTCAACGGCACCTCGCCGCTGGCCGGCCCACGCACCACAGCCTGGCTCGCCTGCCCGGCCACCTGGGCCAGGCCGCGAATGGTCTGGTGCTGGAAGATGTCCTTGGGGGTCAGCGCCAGGCCGGCCTCGCGGGCACGGCTGACCACCTGCATGGAGACGATCGAGTCACCGCCGAGCTCGAAGAAGTTGTCCAGCACGCCGACCTGCTCGAGGCCCAGCAAGGCTTGCCAGATCTGCGCCAGGGCCTGCTCGCGGGCATCGCCGGGCGCCACATGCTCACGCTGCGCCTGCAACGCGTCGGGCGCCGGCAGTGCCTTGCGGTCGAGCTTGCCGTTGGGGGTCAGCGGCAGCGCGGCCAGCATCGGCATGGCGGCGGGCACCATGTAGTCGGGCAGGTGCTCGCCCAGCGCGGCGCGCAGCTGCTCGCGCAGCCTGCCCTGGGCTGCCGGATCGTCGAGCAACGCGGCATTGGCCGGCACCACATAGGCCACCAACTGGCGGCCGCTCGGGCCTTCCGGCGCCAGCACCGCCACTTCGCTGACCTGTGCCTGCGCTTGCAGCCGCGCCTCGATTTCGCCCAGCTCGATGCGGAAACCGCGCACCTTGACCTGATGGTCGATGCGGCCGATGTACTCGAGCTCACCCTGGTCGCGGTAGCGCAGCAGGTCGCCGGTGCGGTACAGGCGCCCGCCGTCGGCGGCGAACGGGTCCGGCACGAAGCGTTCGGCGGTCAGCCCCGGGCGCCCGAGGTAGCCACGGGTAATACCGGCGCCGGCCAGGTACAGCTCGGCGGCGCAACCTTGCGGCACCGGCTGCAGGGCGGCGTCGAGCAGGTAGGCGGCGGTGTGCGGCAGCGGCCGGCCAATGCTGGCACGGCCACCGGCCTGGCGGCGGGTCCAGGTCGAGTAGGTGGTGTCTTCCGAGGGGCCGTACAGGTCGTACACGTGCGCCAGCCCCGGCTGGCGATAGAGTTCGTCCACCACTCGCTGCTTGAGCGGCTCGCCGGCGAGGTTGACGATGCGCACGCCAGCGGGCAACTGGCCGTCGCGCAGCAGCGCGGTGATGGCCGAGGGCACGGTGTTGACCAGGCGCACCTGGTCGCGCGCCGGCAGCTGCGGTAGCTCCAGGGCATTGCGCGCGAGCACGATGGAGCCGCCCGCGGCCAGGGTCACGAACAGCTCCCACACCGACAGGTCGAAGCAGATCGAGGTCGATGCCAGCACGCCCTGGATGTCTTCACGGCCATACACCTGGCGCGACCAGTGCAGCAGCGCCATGACGTTGCGGTGGGTAATGGCCACGCCTTTCGGGCGGCCGGTGGAGCCTGAGGTGTAGATCACGTAGGCGAGGTTCTGCGCCACGGCGTAATTGGCCGGCGGCACGCCCGGCCAGGCGGCCAGGCTCTGCTCGTCGGCGTCCACCAGCAGCACCTCGGCGCAGTCGGCCAGGGCCAGGCGCTGGGCTACTTCAGGGTCGCTGAGCACCAGGTGCGCGGCGCTGTCTTCGAGCATGTAGGCCACGCGCTCCGCCGGGTAGTCCGGGTCCAGCGGCACGTAGGCGCCGCCGGCCTTGAACACCGCCAGCAGCGACACCAGCAGTTGCGGGGTACGCGGCAGGGCCACGCCGACCCGGGTCTCGGGGCCGACACCGGCCGCCACCAGGCGCTGGGCCAGGCGGTTGGCCCAGCGGTCGAGCTGGCCATAGCTGTACTGCTCAAGGCCGAAGGTGAGGGCCAGCGCCTCGGGCTGTTCGGCGGCCTGGCGGGCGATGCTCTGGTCGATGCGCGACACCTGGTCAAAGCCGTCACCCGGTGGGTTCCAGGCGTGCAACAACTGTTGCTGTTCGTCGACGCCCAGCATCGGCAGGCGCGCCACGGTTTGGCGGGTGTCGGCGACCATGGCGCGCAACAGATTGAGCCAGTGGCCGGCCATGCGCGCGATGGTCGGCGCGTCGAACAGCTCGTCGGCGTAGGTCAGTGCGGCGTACAGCTGCCCGCCCTTCTCCCAGGTGTCCAGGCTCAGGTCGAACTGGGTGGTGCGGCCCTTCCACTCGATCAGGTCGAAACGAATGCCCGAGGCGGTCTGCAGCGCGCTGAGGTCGGTGACCAGTGGCTGGTGGTTGTACATCACCTGGAACAGCGGGTTGAGCGCCAGGCTGCGTTCGAGCTTGAGCGCTTCGACCAGGCGCTCGAACGGCAGCTCCTGGTGCGCCTGGGCACCGAGGGCGGTGTCGCGCACCTGGGCAATCAGCCCGGCCACCGTGAGGTGTTCGTCGATGCGGCAGTTGAGCACCTGGGTGTTGACGAAAAAGCCGATCAGCCCTTCGACTTCGGCGCGGTTGCGGTTGGCGATGGGCACCCCCACGCGCAATTCGCCCTGGCCGCTGTAGCGGTAGAGCAAGGCATCGAAGGCCGCCAGCAGCACCATGAACAGGCTGGCCTGTTGTTGCTGGGCCAGGGCGCGCAACTGCAGGGCCAGCTCGGCATCGACCGCGAAATTGAAGCGGGTGCCGCGATGGCTGGGGGTGGCCGGGCGCGGGTGGTCGGTGGGCAGCTCCAGCACCGGGTGCTCGTCACCCAGCACCTGTTGCCAGTAGGCCAGCTGGCGCTCCTGCTCGCCGGCTTCCAGCCAGGCGCGCTGCCACAGGGCGTAGTCGGCGTACTGGATCGGCAGCGCCGCCAGCGGCATGGGCTGGCCCTGGCTGAAGGCGTCGTAGCAGCGGATGAACTCGTCGATCAGCACGTTCATCGACCAGCCATCGGAGACAATGTGGTGCAAGGTCAGCAGCAGCACATGGCGCTCGGCGCCCAGCTTGAGCAGGCGCACCCGCCACAGTGGGCCCTGCTCCAGGTCGAACGGGCGCTGGGCCTGGGCTTGCGCGCGCTCCTGCACCGCCTGTTCGCGGGCGGCGGCATCCAGCGCGCTGAGGTCTTCGAAATCGACGGTCACCGCCTGGGCCGCCGCGACCTGGCGCAGCCCGTGCTCCCCCTCCTGGCGCAAGGCGCTGCGCAGGGTTTCATGACGCTCGGCCAGCGCCTCCAGGGCCTGGGCCAGCGCATCGCGGTCCAGCGGCCCGTCCAGGCCAACGGCGCCCGGGAGGTTGTAGGCCGCACCTTGGGGATCGAGCTGCCAGAGGAACCACATGCGTTGCTGGGCATACGAAGGCAGGCCGCGCTCGGCGGCCTGGACCCCGGCAGGGATGGCGAACTGGGCGAAGTCGACCTGCTCCCGGGCCAGCGCCTGCAAGAAGATCCTGCGTTTTTGCGCCGGCAACTCGAGGAATCGGCGGGCAAGGTTGCGGGCATCTTGAGCATTCATTGGCGATCATCCGTAAAGAGGGGCAACGAGCGGGGCAGCTCGGTCGTGCATGGAAAACGGATGAACGGAGGGGAAAATTAACGGACGGCGCGGGCCGCCGTCGGTCGCCTTGAAACATTTACTTTCATTTGCCTTGGCAGGTTTCTCATTCTCATCCGTCCTATTAAGTGCAGCCTTCACGGTTGAGCCGAGCCTCGACCGCACTTTTTATGCAGAAGACCGACCGATGGCCCGACAACCGAAGAAGAAATCCGCCTCCAAGCTGTGGTTCCTGGTGCACAGCTGGCTCGCCCTGCCGATCTGGTTCTTTGTCCTGATCGTGTGTTTCACCGGCATGCTCGCCGTGGTCAGCCAGGAGATCGTCTGGCTGGCCAACCCGGACGTGCGCGCCAGCAAGCCGCTCGATGCGCCCGACGCCGAGCGCCTGAGCTTCCAGCAAGTGCTCAACGCCATGCACACGGCCGAGCCGGAACTGGCGGTACGCTTTCTCAGCCAGCCGGACGGCTCGCACTTTGCCCTGAACGCCTCGGTGACCCGCCCTGACGGCACCACCGCGCTGCTCTACGTCAACCCGTATTCAGGGGCGATCCAGGGCCAGCGGCCGAACTTCGACTTCGAGGCCTTCACCCGCGCCCTGCACGGCTGGTGGCTGGTGCCGTTCACCAACGGCTACAGCTGGGGCTGGTACCTGGTGTCGCTGCTGGGCCTGCCGATGCTGGCGTCGCTGGTCACCGGGCTTGTGGTGTACAAGAAGTTCTGGCGTGGCTTCTTCAAGCCGGTGCGTACCGGCCACGGCTCGCGGATCTTCTGGGGCGATGTGCACCGCCTGGCCGGGGTCTGGTCGATCTGGTTCATCGCGGTGATTTCCATCACCGGCACCTGGTTCCTGATCCAGGCAATCCTCGGCGACAACCACGTGACCATTTCCACCGAGCCGGTGGTGCCGGTGATCGCCCGTGAACAAGTGCCGCAGACGCCCGACGGCACGCCGGCGCCGCGCATCGACCTGGACGAGGCCGCGCGCATCGCCACCGAGCGCATCCCGGGCCTGGACGTGAGCTTCATCTCCCTGCCGCTGACCGCCTACAGCCACTACAGCATGGGCGGGCGCGGCTGGTACCCGCTGATGTTCCAGACCGCCGAAGTGAACCCCTACACGCGCAACGTCGACGCCCAGTTCCTGCTGGGCGACCGCTCGGCCCTGGAGTTCGTCACCGAGTCGATGCGCCCGCTGCACACCGGCGACTTCGGCGGCCTGGCGATCAAGCTGATCTGGTTCTTCTTCGGCCTGGTGCTGACCCTGATGGTGCTCAGCGGCCTGTTGATCTGGACCAAGCGCACCGCCCAGGCCACCGCCGCCGCGCTCAAGCGCAGCGAGCGCCCGGCGCGGGCCAGGCAACCGCGTGAAACCCCTGTGGAGGCCCAGCCATGAGCCAGGCGAACAGCGTGCCGCAGGGCGGCTTCAAGCAGTGGTGGCTGAAATGGCGCTTCCACCTGAACATCCTGCTGATCCTCATCCCGCTGGGCTTCATGCCCAAGTACTTCGCCGACGCCAGCCTGCTGCGCGGCGACAGTGGCCTGGGCGCCAACGTCATCCGCGACATCCAGATCGACCGCTGGAGCCTCGACCTGGCCGAGCTGCGTGACGAAGCACCGCGCGCCGACGGCCCCGCCGGCGACTTCAAGGCGTTCAACGCCGCCCTGTGCAAGACCTGCACCGAGGGCGTCAAGGCGATCTACCTGCGCGTCGGCAAGCCGCGCAGCCTGCGCGCCGCCGGCACCATCTTCTTCGGCTCGCAGCACCGCATGAGCACCAACCTGCCGATCCCGCCCCGCACCCGCGCCGATGCCGACCTGTGGGTCACCATCGAAGGCTGGGACGGCAAGATGTACCAGGCCTCGGTGCCGCTGGCCAAGGCATCGCCGGCCACCGTGGCCTGGCTCGAGAAACAAGGAGGCAAGAAATGACACCACCGTTGCTGCGCAGGTTCGCCCTGCCCTTCCTGCTGCTGGCCGCCACCCCGGCGCTGGCGCACAACCCGATGTGCGATTGCACCGAAAACGCCGGGCAGATCACCTGCAAGGGCGGTTTCAGCGACGGAAGCGGCGCGCCGGGGGTGACCCTGGACGTGATCGGCTACGACGAACAGGTGCTGGTGGCCAGCAAGCTGGGGGATGACTCCACCCTCACCTTCAAGCGCCCCGACGGCGAGTTCTACGTGCTGTTCGATGCCGGCCCCGGCCATGTGGTGGAAGTGGACCACGCCGACATCGGTGCGCCATGAGCCGCGCCCAGGTGGTACGCCCGGCGGGTGCCGGGCACGAAACCCTCTATGTGCTGCTGACCGCCGCGTTGATCCTGCTGCTGGCCGCCAGCGTGGTGGCACTGCGCGGCGAGCGCGAAGACGAACAGGCCGTGGCCGCCCACCAGCTCGACGCCCGGCGTGACCTGAACGCCGCCGAACAGGGCCTGCACACCGACCTGTGGGTGGCGGTCGAGGAGATCCGCGCGCTGCGTGAGGAAACCGGCAGCGCGCCGCAGGTGGCCGAGCTTGCCGACGCGGGCCTGCCGCCCTTCGTGACCGATGCCAGCAGCCAGAGCCGCGGCAGCCTGCAGTGGGCGCTGCTGGACAACGGCGCCTACCTGGGCCGCAGCCAGGCCCCTGAAGTGGCTGGCAGCCTGCTGCTGATCCTGCCGCAGACGGCCGACGCCCAGCCCGATGTGTGGCTGCGCCGCGACAGCAGCGCGATGGCCCCGGACGCCCTGGACAGCGCCACGCTGATCGCCGCCGGCTGGCGGCAGATCGTCACCCACTACGACGCCGGGGTTACCCGCCAACACCGTCATTAAGGATTTGCCCATGTTCCGCTCCGCCCGCCGCACCCTGGCGCTGCTTTTGGCCTGCGCCCTGCCTGCCCTGGCCGCCGCCGACACTGGCAAGCCGCTACGCATCGGCATCACCCTGCACCCCTACTACAGCTATGTGAGCAATATCGTCGGCGACAAGGCCGAGGTGGTGCCGCTGATCCCGGCCGGCTTCAACCCCCATGCCTACGAGCCGCGTGCCGAAGACATCAAGCGCATCGGCAGCCTGGACGTGGTGGTGCTCAATGGCGTGGGCCATGACGACTTCGCCGACCGCATGATCGCCGCCAGCGAAAAGCCCGATATCAAGACCATCGAGGCCAACGCCAACGTGCCGCTGCTGGCGGCCACCGGTATCGCCGCCCGCGGTGCCGGCAAGGTGGTCAACCCGCACACCTTCCTGTCGATCAGCGCGACCATCGCCCAGGTCAACAACATCGCCCGCGAACTGGGCAAGCTCGACCCGGACAACGCCAAGTTCTATACCCAGAACGCCCGTGCCTATGCCAAGCGCCTGCGGGCCCTGCGCGCCGAGGCGCTGGCCCAGGTGACCCAGGCGCCGGATGCGACCTTCCGCGTGGCGACCATCCATGCCGCCTACGACTACCTGGTGCGTGACTTCGGCCTGGAAGTGACCGCCGTGGTGGAACCTGCCCACGGTATCGAGCCGAGCCCGGCGCAGTTGAAGAAGACCATCGACCAGCTCAAGGCGCTGGACGTGAAGGTGATCTTCTCGGAAATGGACTTCCCGTCCGCCTACGTCGAGACCATCCAGCGTGAATCGGGCGTGCGCCTGTACCCGCTCACGCACATCTCCTATGGCGAATACACCAAGGAAAAGTACGAAGTGGAGATGAAGCGCAACCTCGACACCGTGGTCCGCGCCATCCAGGAGAACCGCGCGTGACCGCCGCCGCCCACCTCACCGCCGCTGGCGGGCCGCGCATCGACTTCGATGGCATCGACCTGACCCTGGGGCGTACCCGCATCCTTGAAGGCGTGCGCTTCAATGTCGCCCCTGGCAGCGTGCACGCCATCGTCGGGCCCAATGGCGGCGGCAAGAGCTCGCTGATCAAGACCCTGCTCGGGCAGATGCCGCACCAGGGCCAACTGACCCTGCACTGGCCGGGCGAGCATGAAGTGATCGGCTATGTGCCCCAGGCGCTGGAATTCGACCGCGGCCTGCCGATGACCGTCGACGACTTCATGGCCGCCATGTGCCAGCGCCGCCCGGCGTTCCTCGGCTTGTCCCGGCGGGTGCGCCCGGCCATCGACGCGGCGCTGGCCAGGGTCGGCATGCTCGACAAGCGCAAGCGGCGCATGGGCGCGCTGTCCGGTGGTGAACGCCAGCGGGTGCTGCTGGCCCAGGGGCTGATCCCCGAGCCGCAACTGCTGGTGCTCGACGAGCCGATGTCGGCGCTCGATGAAGCCGGCATCCAGGTGTTCGAGCAACTGCTGCACGGCTGGCGCCAGGCCGGCACCACCGTGCTGTGGATCGAGCACGACCTGCAGGCGGTGCTGCGCCTGGCCGACCGGGTTACCGGGCTGAACCGCCAGGTGCTGTTCGACGCCCCGCCGGCTGAAGCGCTCACGCCCGAGCGCCTGCTCAGCCTGTTCTCCGTCCACCCTCGCAGCGAGAGCCGTTCATGAGTTTCGAAGCGTTCCGCCAACTGGTCCAGGAATGGGCCGGCGCGGGTTATCTGCCGGAGGCGCTGGCCTACGGTTTCGTGGTCAACGCGCTGCTGGCGGGCCTGATGATAGGCCCGGTGCTAGGTGGGCTGGGCACCCTGGTGGTGGTCAAGCGCTTTGCCTTCTTCTCCGAGGCGGTCGGCCATGCCGCGCTGACGGGCGTTGCCATCGGCATCCTGCTGGGCGAGCCCTACACCGGCCCCTATGGCAGCCTGTTCGGCTACTGCCTGCTGTTCGGCATTTTGCTCAACTTCCTGCGCAACCGCACCGGGCTGTCGCCGGATACCTTGATCGGGGTATTCCTCTCGGTGTCGCTGGCGCTGGGCGCGAGCCTGCTGCTGATGCTGGCCGGCAAGATCAACGTGCATATCCTGGAAAACGTGCTGTTCGGTTCGGTGCTCACCGTCAGCGCCCACGACCTGCTGGTGCTGGGCATCGTCGCGCTGCTGGTGCTGGCGTTGGCACTGCCGCTGTACAACCGCATCATGCTCGCCAGCTTCAACCCGCAGCTGGCGGCGGTGCGCGGGGTGGCGGTGAAGACCCTGGACTACCTGTTCGTGGTGCTGGTGACGCTGGTCACCGTGGCCTCGGTGAAGGTGATCGGGGCGATCCTGGTGGGCGCCCTGCTGGTGATCCCGGCGGCGGCCGCGCGGCTGGTCAGCCAGTCGCTCAAGGGCTTCTTCTTCATCTCGGTGCTGATCGCCACCGTCAGCACCCTGCTGGGCATCCTGCTGCCGATCACGCTCGACCTGCCGGTGCCGTCGGGCGCGGCGATCATCCTGGTGGCCGGCCTGTGCTTCGCCCTCTGTGCCCTGGCCCGTGCCCTCGTCCCCCGCCTGCAAGGAAACCCGGCATGACCCTGAAAAAACTCACCCTGGCCCTGGCCTTGAGCGGCCTGCCGTTACTGGCCAACGCCACGCAAGTGCTGACCACCCTGCCGGTGACCCACAGCCTGGCGGCCGCCCTGCTCGATGGCACCTCGGTGCAGCTCAAGAGCGCCGTCCCGGCCAACCTGCCGGCCAGCCGCCAGCCGTCGTACTTCGAGGGCCGTGGCGGCGCCAGCCTGCAGAAGGCCGCGCAGCAGGCCGACGCGGTGATCGGCGTGCGCTCGATCTGGCGTGACGACCCGCTCTACCCGATGGCCCGGCGCAGCAATATCCGCATCGTCGAGATCGACGCCGCGCGCCCGGTGGACGGTGCCCTGCCGGGCATCGCGGTCAAGGGCGACCAGGCCTTCGCCGCCTACCCTTGGCTCAACCCGACCAACCTGGGGCGCATGGCCGATGTGCTGGCCAACGACCTGGAGCGCTTGTCGCCGGCGGACAAGGCGAAGATCCAGGGCAACCTGGCCGGGCTCAAGCGCCAGATGCTCGAACTCACCGCCAGCAGCCAGGCGCAGTTGGCCGAGCTCGACAACCTCAGCGTGGTCAGCCTGTCCGAACGCCTTGGGTACCTGGCCAGCGGGCTCAACCTGGATGTGGTCGAGCAGCCCCTGCACGCCGACGAGCAGTGGGACGAGGCCGCGCTCAAGGCACTGAGCGACAACCTCAGGCAACAAGACGTGGCGCTGGTGCTGCACCATCGCCAACCGGATGCCAAGGTGGTTGCGGCAATCGAGGCCGGTGGCGCGAAGTTGCTGGTGGTCGACAGCGACCCGCAGGACACCGTGGGCGGGCTCAAGGCCAGTGTCGAGCAGGTGGTGAAGGCGTTAGGCAACGGCTGAAGGTGCACCGTGGGAGCGGGCTTGCCCCGCGATTGGATCGATCCTGTGTTGCTTGGGCTGGCCTCATCGCGGGGCAAGCCCGCTCCCACGCCAAATACACTTGCTGCCTGCGACAATCCACCACACCAACCCGAAACCCGGTGAAACCCTCCAAATGGTAGATTCGCCGCCATGAAAACCACTCGTCGGACACGCTCGCTGACCGCATGGACGCTCTACGCCAGCGTCCTGTTCAGCCTGTTGCTGTGTGGTTTGCACCATGGCCAGATGACCGGCCTGCGCCTGTCCGGCCTGGAAGGCGGCTACTGCAGCATGGACAGCGGCCATGGCCCGGCCATCGACCTGGACGGCGGCGGTGGCGATCAGCACATGGCCCAGCTCGACTGCCCGGTGTGCTCCTCGTTCGCCATGGCCGTGCCACTCTGCAGCGCCGGCTGGACCTTCTCCGCCACGCATGGCCAGGCCCCGGCGCCGATCGTCACCCGCAGCTGGGGGCAGCCGCCGCCGCGCTACCTGCGCCACGCCATCAACCCCCGCGCCTCCCCTGCCCCATTCCCCGCAGCAGAACACTTCGCCTGACCCTGGCAGGCGCGCCCGTGCGCGCGCCTGAAGGCCGGGCCTGCCAAGACCTTTGCGTGGAACCCTTACAACATGATCCGCAATACCTCTTTGGTGCTCGTGCTGAGCGCCACCTGCCACTGTGCCTGGGCGCAAGGCGCGCCTGTCGAACTGTCCGCCACCACCGTCGATGGCGAGCGTGAAGCGCCCAGCGGCGTGCAACTGGACACCCCGATCGCCACTGGCTCGCGCCTGGGCCTGACGGCGCGGGAAACCCCGGCCTCGGTGAGCGTCTCGGACCGCCGGGTGATCGAGCAGCGCGATGCCCGCGACAGCCAGGAAGTGATCAACGCCATGACCGGCGTGAACGCCTCGGCCAACCCCGGCTACGGCGGCTTCGTCACCTACCGCGGCTTCACCCAGAACCAGGTGACCCAGCTCTACAACGGCATCAACCTGGGCTACAGCAGCGCTACCCGGCCAGTGGATGCCTGGGTACTCGACCGCGTCGAGCTGCTTGGCGGGCCGTCGTCGTTCCTGCATGGCGCCGGCGCCGTGGGCGGTTCGATCAACTACATCAGCAAACTGGCCAGCCGCGACCAGCAGACCGTCGATGGGCGTATCCGCTACGGCAGTTACGACGCCGCCGAATACGCCTTCGGCATCAACCAGGCGCTGGCCGCCAACCCGGCCGACGCCCGCCACTTCGCCCGCCTGGACTTCAGCCGCAGCCAGGGCAACGGCTACATCGACCGCAATGAACGGCAGACCGACAGCCTGGCCTTTTCGCTGCTCAGCGACCTGACCCCCGACCTGACCCACACCCTGGCGCTGGAGTACCAGGAGGACAAGGAAGACAGCCCGTACTGGGGCTCGCCGATCCTGCCTGGGCGCAGCACCATGAAGATCGACAAGAGCCGGCGTTTCGAGAACTACAACGTCGCCGACGGCCGCTACGAGCAGCGGGTGCGCTGGCTGCGCTCGATGCTCGACTACCAGGTCAGCGACAGCACCAGCCTGCACAACACCCTGTACCAGTACGAGGCCCAGCGCGACTACCGCAACCTGGAGCGCTACCGCTACAACGACGCGGGCAATGTGACGCGCTCCAGCCCCTACCTGCAGCGCCACCAGCAGAGCGTGCTGGGCAACCGCCTCGAGCTGCGCCACGACAACAGCCTGTTCGGCCTGGCCAGTCAATGGTCGGCGGGGCTGGACTGGTCGCAGATGCGCCAGAGCCTGTACCCGAAATCGGGCAGCTGGAGCGACACGGTCGACCCGGACCACTTCGACCCCGGCAGCTTCTACGCCATCCCCGGCGTGAATACCGGGCTGAGCAAGCAACGCCGGCACGAAACCACCAACCGCGCGCTGTTCGCCGAGAACCGCCTGCAACTGACCGACCGCCTGGCGCTGCTGACCGCCCTGCGGTATGACTACCTGGACATGCAAGTGACCAACTACGGCGCTGTCACGCCTACCGCGCCGGCCTACTTCGAACGCCGCTGGGAGCCGCTGTCCGGGCGAGTCGGCCTGACTTATGCGCTGACCCCGGCGGCCAGCGTCTATGTGCAGTACAGCACCGCCGCCGACCTGCCGGCGGGCTCCCTGGCGGCGGCGACCTACTCCAACGTCGGCCTGTTCGATTTGTCCAAGGGCGAGCAATGGGAAGCCGGCAGCAAGTTCGACTTCCTCGATGGGCGGGGTGCGGCGACGGTGGCGGTGTATCAGATCGTGCGCAAGGACTTTGCCGTGGCCGATTCGAACAATCCCAACCAGTCGGTGCAGGCCGGCCAGCAGACCTCGCGGGGGATCGAGTTGTCCGGGCGGTTGCAGGTGACGCCGAAACTGTTGGCCGAGGCCAACTATGCCTACGTGCATGCGCGTTATGACGAGTTCAACGAAGCGGTGGCGGGCAAGTCGGTGTCACGTGAGGGCAATGCGCCGGTGAACGTGCCGGCCAACGTTGGCAACTTGTGGCTGACCTACAGCTTCACGCCGGACTGGTCGGCGGGGGTGGATGCGCGTTATGTCGACTCGGTGTATGCCGACAATGCCAACAGCCTGGAAGCGCCTGCCTATACCCTGTTCGGGGCCTTTGCCCGCTACCGGGTGGATGCGCACACCACGCTGACTGCGCGGGTGCGCAACCTGACCGATGAGGTGTATGCCAAGCAGGCGTACAACACCCAGTACTACATGGGGGACCCGAGGACGTTTGAGGTGGCGATGGATGTGCGGTTCTAGGGGGCTCTTCGGGCATGCCGAAGGATTGGGTGAAGGCCTCTAGGTGCATGCCGGAGGATTTGCAGCGCCTGTGAGATCGAGCGCCGCCCGCGCGGCGCTTCGCGGGTAAACCCGCTCCCACATTTATTTCGGGCCAATTATGCCTGTGAGGGTACCGCTGCCCGCCTTGGTGCATGTCTCAAGTCAGGCGAGGCGCCAGTGGTGCCCACCTCACTACCGCGTCGTGTCAACAAGGCGGACCAGGTAATGGCACAGAAGAGACTGGCCCGAAACAAACTGTGGGAGCGGGTTTACCCGCGAAGCGCCGCGCGGGCGGCGCTCGATCTTGAGGGCGCTGCACATCTGTCGCCATGCACCTGACCGCCCACACGCCATTCCATGACATCCACCTGCGCCACCCAGCGAGCCTTCCTACCGCCCGAATCGCCACTCGCGGCTGTTTCCCCGGCACCAGGCACCGGATGCTGCATGGCTTCGTTCCTGCGGATATCCCACCATGCCAAACACCCTCCAGCATTCCCTTCGTCATGGGCTGATCAGCCTGTACGCCTTCTACCTGGCCGGTTGCACCGCCGCCAGCCAGCACACCCCACACGAAACACCGGCACAGGCCGAAGCACAGTTCACCCGGCAAATGCTCGACATCCTTCAGAACGACATGCAGTTGGCCAATCAGCAAGACCTGGTGGGCGCGGTGTTGCTCGATGTCACCCTTGAGCGTGATGGCAGGCCAAGCGCCTGCCAGGCCAGGCTTGCGCCACAAAAATATACAAGCCGCATGCCTGCCGATGCCGTGTGGGCGCCTGAGCAAGCGTTGACTGCCTTGGTGACCGACCAGTGCCGCAAAAGCCTGTTCCCCATTCCCCCCAAGGCAATGCGCAACCACCAAGGCCAGCTTCAGGTGGTGGCGCCGATCCGCTTCATGCCGTCCGAAGGCTCGTCCGCCGTTCGCGAGTACCTGCGCCAGAGGGTGCCTCGGCAGGCATTTGCCTGGCAGCACTTGATGGCGGGCGAGACGGTCATAGGCACCGGTTATGCGTTTTTCTGGTTCGAGGGCGATGCCAATGGAAAGGTCACCCGTTGCCTGGTCGAACTGACGCCCGATCGGTTCGCGCCGTCCAGGTTCAAGCCGGACAACTTCCTGAAGCAGCGGCTCCACGCCCGCTGCCTGGCCTTGGACCTGCGCCGCATGCCGGGCTTCGCGCTCGACAGCCAGGGCGCCAATCGTGGCCATGTTGAGCTCGAATATGCCCCGTGGAAGCTCAAGGCAAGCCAATGAGCCTGGCGCCACCGGGTACGACGGTCGAAACGGATATCCCGGTGTCGCCCTCGAAGCAGCGGCCTGTGCACGGCCCTTGTCTACTGGCCTGAAAACAACGACGGCGCACCCGATTGCGCCGCATTAGCCCAGGCTGCCAAGACCATCGGAGAGCACATCCATGTCCATCCCCCTAGAGGTCCCGCCCGCCACCCTGCGCCGGGTGATCGCCGCCTCGGCCATCGGCAACTTCGTCGAATGGTTCGACTTCGCCGTGTACGGGTTTCTCGCCACACTGATCGCCAGCCAGTTCTTCGCCAGCCAAGACCCCAGCGTCGCCCTGCTCAAGACCTTCGCCGTGTTCGCCGTGGCCTTCGCCCTGCGCCCGCTGGGCGGCATCGTGTTCGGGGCGCTGGGCGATCGCCTGGGGCGCAAGCGCATCCTGTCGCTGACCATCCTGCTGATGGCCGGCTCCACCACCCTGATCGGGCTGTTGCCGACCTACGCCAGCATCGGTGTGCTGGCCCCGGCCCTGCTCACGCTTGCCCGCTGCCTGCAGGGCTTCTCCGCCGGGGGCGAATACGCAGGCGCCTGCGCCTACCTGATGGAACACGCGCCGCAGGACAAGCGGGCGTTCTACGGCAGCTTCGTGCCGGTCTCGACCTTCTCGGCCTTTGCCTGCGCGGCGCTGATCGCCTATGGCCTGGAGGCCAGCCTGTCGGCCGAGGCGATGAACAGCTGGGGTTGGCGGGTGCCCTTCCTGATTGCCGCGCCGTTGGGGCTGGTGGGCTTGTACCTGCGCTGGCGCATGGAGGAAACCCCGGCATTTCGCCAGGCCATGGCCGAGGGCAAGCAACACAGTCACTCGCCGCTGGGCGACACCCTGCGCCACCATGGCCGCACCATCCGCAACCTGGGTGCGTTCATCTCGCTGACGGCGCTGTCGTTCTACATGTTCACCACCTACTTCGCCACTTACCTGCAGACCGTCGGCCAGCTCAGCCGCGCCCAGGCGTTGCTGGTGTCCACCGTGGCGCTGCTGTTCGCTGCCGCCGGCTGCCCGCTGGCAGGGGCGTTCAGCGACCGGGTCGGGCGTCGACGGACCATCGGTTTCACCTGCATCTGGGTCATGCTGGCGGTGTTCCCGGCCTACTGGCTGGCCAGCTCCGGTTCGTTGTCGGGAGCATTGCTGGGGGTGATCCTGCTGGCCGTGGGCGCGCTGATGAGCGGCGTGGTTACCGCTGCGCTGCTGTCCGAATGCTTCCCCACCCGCAGCCGCTACACCGCCTCGGCGATCACCTACAACATCGCCTACACCCTGTTTGGCGGCACCGCACCGCTGGTGGCGACCTGGCTGATCGAGCAGAGCGACAGCCGCCTGGCGCCGGCGTTCTACCTGGTGGCGATTGCCTTGCTGGCGTTGCTCGGCGGGCTGGGGTTGCCTGAGACCTCGCGCCTATCACTGCACGACCCCATCGATACCGACCCAGCCCGCGATAACCACCTCGGGCGTTCAGCATAAGGACGCAGATATAAAGCCGACTTAAAGGGTCGGCTTTATATCTTTTGCTCGCCTGGAATACGCATCCGCCGCGTGTTCAATTTGAATTTCAAACAACTAACGCAACAAACTTATAATTGACGCCAATATTCCAGCGCGCCGTGAACAGCTACTCGAAAATTTTTTTTATTTACCGTTCACCGGGTGATGGCAAAGTGGCACTCATTCAAGCTAGGATCCATTTCATTCCGTGGGCGCGGTGGTTTCCCTACCCCGCCCCAAGCTCGACCCTCCCCTCACGCGCCAAGGAAGGTACATGCTGCACAGATGGATGCTGTGATCGGTCACTGACCGCGTAACCCTTACTTATTCGCTGTTCGTTTTGAAACTGCGCCCCCTACACGGAGCGCAACGCATACCCGTGCCTGATACTTCCCTGATGGAGTCGACAATAACTATGGATAACTTCCTGGGTGAAATTCGCCTGTTCCCGTTTAGCGTGATTCCCAGGGGCTGGGCCCCGTGCAACGGGCAGTTGCTGCCGATCACGACCTACAGCGCGCTGTTCACATTGCTCGGTACCCAGTACGGCGGTGATGGCAAAACCACGTTCGCCCTGCCCGACCTGCGTGGCCGAGTCGGGCTGGGTGCCACGGCGGATGGGACGCACCCCACTGGTCAAAGCCAGGGTAGCCAAAGCGTCACCCTGACTGCGGACAACCTGCCGCCTCATACCCACACGGTCAACGTCAGCACCCTCGACACCGGTAACAGCGCGGCAGAAGACGCCTTCTTCGGCATGAGCCAGCTCAACAACGGTACGCCCGGAGGAACCACCTACGTCGAGGCCAAGAGTGGCAATCCGGTGACGCTCAACAGCGCCACCGTCGGAACGAGCGGCACCTCCTCACCGCTGGAGAACCACCAGCCGTCGCTCGGGTTGAGCTATTGCATCGCCCTGCTGGGCGTCTACCCACCTCGCTCCTAACGTTCGATCCAAACCATTCTGACCAGGGGCTACATCATGTCTGATCCATTTATCGGTGAAATCCGCATTTTCGCAGGCACATACGCGCCAGTGGGCTGGAGCTTCTGCGACGGCAGCGTCCTTCCCATCAGCACCAACCAGGTGCTGTACAGCCTGATCGGGGACATCTACGGCGGTAACGGACAAACCACGTTCGCCCTGCCGGATCTGCGCGGGCGCCTGCCGGTCGGTCAGGGGCAAGGCGTGGCCATGTACGACGTGGGGCTCGGAGACTCCTTCGGCGTCGAGTCGATCACGCTGACCCAGGCAAAACTGCCGGCCCATAGCCATCCGTTCGTCGTCAGCAGCGCCCTCGCCAACACGACAATCCCTGCCGATGCCAACAACAACGCAACCCGCACCTTTGGCACCTTCACCAAGGTCAAGGCAATGACCGGGTTGTACAACAACTCCATCGACCAGCTAGGTCGGGTGCAACTGAACGCGGCCACGCTGAACCCTTCCGCTGGCAGCAGCAGCGTGACCGCCCATTCCAACCTGATGCCGGCGATGGCGCTCAACTACATCATCGCGACCACTGGGCTGTATCCGTCCCAGGGGTAAAGGCCCTCCCATCGACTCACCGAGTGGAAAAACCATGGATGCTTTCTTTGGCGAAATCCGGCTGTTCCCCTTCAAATATGTTCCGCAGAACTGGATCCCGTGCGATGGCAGATTGCTGCCGACCAGGTCGTACCCGGCACTGTTTGCGCTCCTCGGCAAGACCTTCGGCGGCGACGGTTCGACGACCTTCGGCCTGCCCGACCTCAGGGGCCGCACGGTCATGGGCGCGGGCGCCGGCAAAAACCTGACGCCGCGCGCGGTCGGTGACAAGACCGGCACAGAGACCGTGTCTCTGAACAGCAGCAACTTCCCTGCGCACACCCATAGCGTGACCGTGAAGAACGGCACCGAGGGCTCGCCGATGGACGCGCCGGACAACAGCTTCTTCCTTCAGGCACCGCGCACCACGAAACTGTTCAACCCTGCACTGACCACCGGGATGACCCTCGCGCCCACGGTGGTCGGCCAGGTGGGCAGTGCCAAGCCACGGGCGAATATGCAGCCTTATCTGGTGATGGCCTACTGCATCTGCGTGGAGAATGGTATTTGGCCGGAACGCCCTTGATGCCCAGCCAACTGGCCAACCGCTTGCGGTTGGCCTGTGCCTGCCCGATCGTCGTCGAACTGCGCCAACAAGACGAAGGCGACCAGGCGTTCCTGCGCCAGTTGTTCGTCAGCCGGCGCTGGAGCGAAACCTGTGCGATGCCGGGCTGGGACGACCAGCAGCGGCTGGCCTTCCTGCACCAGCAAGCCGACCTGCAACAACGCCATTACGCCCAGCATCACCCCGACGCCGCATTCCTGATCGTCGAACACCTGGGGCAGGCCATCGGCCGTTTCTGCGTGAGCGCCAGCGCCAGCGCCCTGCGCCTGGTGGATGTCGCGCTGTTGCCCGAGTGGCAGGGGCTTGGCATCGGCTCGAGCCTGCTGCGGGCGGTGATCACGGTGGCCGAACACAGTGCCAGCCCCGTCGAACTGACAGTGGACGCCCAAAGCCCCGCACGCCGGCTGTACCACCGTCACGGCTTCCTGGCCCTGGCTGACCAGGGCCTGTCCCTGCAAATGCGCCGGCCCATCGGCCAACATGGGGAGCCTGCGCCCATGACCGGCTGAGCGCGCTGCGGAACATGCTCCGTGAAACCCTCGCCGGCCTTGCCGACGTCACCTTCGTCCCTCAGAGCCGTAACCCGCGCTTACCGAAACAGGCAGGAAGCCCTATGAACCATCCAGCTCGCCGCCACTGGCCATGCCAGTCCTTCATCGTCTTCTGCCTGCTCTGGCTCGCCCAGGCGCTGGCCCTCGCCCAGGCAACGCCCTCGATCAGCCCCGGCAACGGCAGCCTGGGCAACGGGACGGTCGGTCAGCCTTTCAGCGCGGCGCTCACGGCCAGCGGCGGCAACGGTGGCTACATGGGCTGGTACGAGTGCAACGTCAACGACAACAACTACGACCCTAGCGACCAGTGCATGCCACCCGGCCTGCAGATCCATGAGAACTTCGGCAGCAATGCCACGACCATCAGCGGTACACCGACCGCGGCGGGGCACTATGATTTCTACGTTTCGGTGTACGACGCCAACTCCCTGCTAGCTGGAGTGGCGCACTACACCCTGGACGTGGCCGGCGGCGGCGGACCGACGCTGACCGGCGTCAGCCCCAGCAGCGGCTCTACCGCGGGTGGCACCAGCGTGACCCTGAGCGGTAGCGGTTTCACCGGCGTTACCGGCGTGACCTTCGGCGGCACAGCGGCCAGCAGCTTCACGGTCAACAGCGTCAGCCAGATCACCGCGACTGCGCCCAGCCACCCTGCCGGCACCGTGGACGTGGTGGTGAATGCGACGGGTGGGGCATCCGCGGTGAGCCCCGCCAGCAGGTACACCTACCTTGCGCCACCTGTCAGCGCCGCAGTCAGCGCCACGCTGGCCGCCAACAGCAGCAACAACCCGATCACACTGAACATCACCGGCGGCGCCGCCACCAGCGTGGCCGTCGCCAGCGCCGCCGGCCATGGCAGCGCGGTCGCCAGTGGTACCTCGATCACCTATACGCCAACGGCTGGCTATTCGGGCCCGGACACCTTCACCTACACAGCCACCAACACCTCTGGCACTTCGGCCCCAGCCACCGTGACCGTCACGGTGGCCCCGCCCACCGTGGACATCAGCCCGGCGACCCTGCCGGGCGCCACCGCCGGTACCCCCTATAACCAGACCCTGAGCAGCAGCAATGGCACTGCGCCCTACACTTACGCGCCAGTGTCGGGCAGCCTGCCCCCAGGGGTGAGTTTCTCCAGCGCGGGGGTGTTCAGTGGTACTCCGAGCAGCAACGGTACCTACAACCTGAGTATTCGCAGCACCGACCAATATGGCGCCACTGGCACCGTCAGCTACACCATCAGCGTGGCCCCGCCCACCATCGCCGTGAGCCCCCCGACGTTGCCCAACGGCACTTATGCTACAGCCTACAGCCAGGCCATCACTGCCAGTGGAGGTAATGGCAGTTACAGCTTCGCTGTGTCCTCTGGCGGCCTGCCGTCCGGCCTGAGCCTGGCCCCCGGCGGCACCCTGAGCGGCACGCCGACGGCTTCCGGCAACTATTCGTTCAGCGTCACCGCGACCGACGGCAACGGTTTCAGCGCTTCGCGCGGCTATACCCTGACGATCGCCAGCCCGACCCTGAGCCTGTCGCCAGCCTCGGTACCGGGCGGCAGCACCGGCAACCCCTACAGCCAGACGTTCAGCACCAGCGGGGGTATCGCACCCTACAGCTACAGCATGCTCACTGGCACGTTGCCCACTGGCATAACCCTGTCCAGTGGCGGACTGCTCAGTGGCACGCCTATCGCCTCCGGCACATCCAACTTCACAGTGCGCAGCACCGACGCCCATGGCCAGCTCGTCGACAGCGCCTACAGCCTGGTGATCGGCGCCCCAACCATCAACCTTGCGCCGACCACCCTCGGTTCAATGACGCAGGGCGTGGCCTACAGCCAGACCCTGAGTGCCAGTGGCGGCACCGCTCCCTACAGCTACACGGTCACCAGCGGCACGTTGCCCAGTGGCATGACCCTGAGCCCTGGAGGCCTACTCTCCGGCGTGCCGACCAGCGCGGGGGCGAGCAACTTCACCATCACTGCCACCGACAGCCTCGCCTCCACCGGCTCGCGCGCCTATGGCCTCACCGTCGCCGCGCCCACGCCGGTGGCCGGCAACGTCAGCTTGACCGTCGCGGCCAACAGCAGCGCCAACCCTGTGACCCTGAACCTGAGCGGCGGCCCGGTGGCGTCGGTGGCCGTGGCCAGCAATGCCAGCAACGGCACGGCGACAGCCAGCGGCACCAGCATCAGCTTCACCCCCGCTCCCGGCTACGCCGGCAGCGACAGTTTCACCTACAACGCCACCGGCCCGGGAGGGACATCGAATGTGGCGACGGTGACCGTGACCGTCTTGGCGCCGACCGTGACGCTGACGCCGACCAGCCTGGCCAATGGCACGATCGCCACGCCCTATTCGGCGAACATCACTGCCAGTGGCGGCAGCGCGCCCTACACCTACAGCCTGAGCAGCGGCAGCCTGCCCGGTGGCCTGACGTTGTCGAACGGCGGTAGCCTAAGTGGCACCCCGAGCGCAGCCGGCAGCTTCAGCTTCACCGTCCAGGCCACCGACAACACCGGTTTCACCGGTTCCCGTCTCTACAACCTTAGCGTTGCCAGCCAGGCACCCGTCACGGGTGCGGTCAACGCCACCGTGGCGGCGAACAGCTCGGCCAACCCCATCACCCTCAGCCTCAGCGGCGGCGCTGCCAGCAGCGTGGCCGTGAGCAGCGCACCCAGCCACGGCACCACCTCGGCCAGCGGCCTCACCATCAGCTACACCCCAACCGCCGGTTACTCGGGCAGCGACAGCTTCACCTACACCGCCACAGGGGTTGGCGGCACCTCATCGCCAAGCACGGTGAGCATTACCGTGACCGCCCCAACCCTGGCCATCACCCCTGCTAGCCCAGGCCTCGCCGACGCCACCCAAGGCAACGCCTACAGTGCCAGCCTGGCCGTCAGCGGGGGGACCGCGCCGTACAGCTACAGCGTGAGCAGCGGCAGCCTGCCGGCCGGCTTGACCCTCGATACCGGCACCGGGGTCATCAGCGGTACCCCGAGCGCGCTCGCCACCAGCACCTTCACCATCACCGTCAGCGACGCCCTCGGCGCCAGCGGCAGCCGCAGCTACAACCTGCAGGTGCTGGCCCAGGCCATCGTGGTACCGCCGTCCAGCGAAACCCTGGCGGCCGGCCAGAGCGCCAGCGTCGACTTGACCCGCGGCGCCACGGGCGGTCCGTTCCTGCGCGCACGCCTGCTGAGCGTGACCCCGGCGTCGGCGGGCAGGGCCAGCATGACGGGCCCGTTCACCCTGAGCTTCACCCCGGCAGCGGCCTTCGCCGGCACTGCGGTGGTGAGTTTCAGCCTGCAGAACACCGGCGGCAGCCTGGCCAGCAGCAGCGTCACGTTCTCCGTACAAGCGCGTCCCGACCCTACCCGCGACCCCGAGGTGATCGGCCTGCTCAACGCCCAGTCGCGCGCCGCCGAGCGCTTCGCCACCACGCAGATGGACAATTTCAACCGCCGCCTGGAGCAGTTGCACCGGCCCACCTGTGACCGTGATTCGTTCAATGCCAGCGTGCGCCATGGTCGCGATGACGTCAGCCTGGGCAGCCTGGGCAAGGCCCTGCGCGATGAGCTCGAAGGCAACGGCCAGGGCAATGATGACGAACAGCGACGCCAGGAGAAGGACAGCGCCCGCGCCAGTTCCGGCGAATGCCGCGAAGAGGCGCTGGCGTTCTGGACCGACGGTTTCGTCAACACCGGCTCCAACCGCGCCCGCGGCGCCGACGACAACAGCTTCACCACCTATGGCCTGAGCGCCGGCCTGGATTACCGGCTCTCGCCACGCACGGTGGTCGGCCTGGGTATCGGCTACGGCAACGACCGCGCCGACATCGGCGAGCATGACACCCGCAGCGAAGGCGATGCCCTGGGCCTGGCGGCCTACCTCAGCGTCAACCCGGTATCGGAGATGTACATGGATGCGCTGCTGGGCTACAACCGCATTCGCTTCGATTCGCGGCGCTATGTCACCGCCGACCCGTCCAACGGCTACGCCCACGGCTCGCGTGACGCCGACCAGCTGTTCGCCTCGCTCACCGCCAGCTACGAGTACCGTCACGGCGCCCTGTCGCTGGCACCCTATGCGCGCATCAATGGCAGCTATACCCGCCTCGATGCGTTCAGCGAGCGGGGCGGCGGCGTGTATGGGCTGAGCTACGACGAGCAGGACCTGCGCTATTTCACCTCGTTCCTGGGGCTGCGTTCGGGCTACGACATCGCGACCGGCGTCGGCGTGCTGACCCCAAGGGTCGGCCTGGCCTGGGGCCATAACTTCAGCCGCAACGAAGACTACCGCATGCGCTACACCGACCAGGGCAGCGACGGGCTGCTGTATCGACTGTCGCCCGACCCGCTGGATACCAATTTCATGGACCTGGACCTGGGCCTGGACCTCAACCTTGGTCGCGCGTGGCGCCTGGGGCTGTCGTACAAGACCGCGCTGGGCAGCAACGAGCGCAGCGAGATGTTCAGGCTGGGCCTGGACGGCAGGTTCTGAGCCGGGGTCACGCCATCGGTGCCGTTTCAGCGCCCCCAAACGTGGGGCGCTGAGCCTGGCGCAGGCGCGCCATGTCGCACGGCGGTTGGCGGCATTGTTGCAGGAAGGGTGAAGACAGCGACGGTAGCCCAGGTGATGCGCAGGGGCGCCAGGCGCCCCTGCGGCGGGGCCTACTTCAGGTCGAAACGGTCGAGCTCCATCACCTTGGACCAGGCCGCGACGAAGTCCCTGACGAACTTGTCCTGGCCATCGCTGCTGCCGTACACCTCGCTCAAGGCGCGCAGCTGGGCGTGGGAACCGAACACCAGGTCAACCCGGCTGGCGGTCCACTTCACCGCGCCGGTCTTGCGATCACGGCCCTCGAAACGCTCGTTGTCGGCCGAGGTCGGCTTCCACTCCACGCCCATGTCCAGCAGGTTGCGGAAGAAGTCGTTGCTCAGTACCCCGGGTTTGTCGGTGAACACCCCGTCCTTGCTGCCGCCATGGTTGGCGCCGAGCACGCGCAGGCCGCCAATCAGCACGGTCAGTTCGGGCGCGGTGAGGGTCAGCAGCTGGGCCTTGTCCAGCAGCAGTTTCTCGGCCTTGACGCTGTAGCGGTCCTTGCTGAAGTTACGGAAGCCATCGGCCAGCGGTTCGAGCACGGCGAACGACTCGACGTCGGTCTGCTCCTGCGAGGCATCCACACGCCCCGGGCGGAACGGCACGCTGATGCCGGAGGCTTTCTCCACGGCCGCATTGCCGGCCAGCACGATCAGGTCGGCCAGGGAGATCTTGTTGCCGCCCTCGCTGCGGATTTTCTCCAGCGCCGTCAGCACCTTGTCCGTGCCCTGGTTGGCTTTCCAGTCCTTCTGCGGTGCCAGGCGCAGGCGCGCGCCGTTGGCGCCGCCGCGCTTGTCCGAGCCACGGAAGGTCGAGGCCGAAGCCCAGGCAGTGGCAACCAGCTCGGCGACACTCAGCCCCGAGGCCAGCACCTTGGCCTTGAGGGCGGCAATGTCGGCGTCGCTGGGCTGTGGGCCGGCCTTGGGCAGCGGGTCTTGCCACAGCAGCTCTTCGTTGGGCATTTCCGGGCCGAGGTAACGCGCCAGCGGGCCCATGTCGCGGTGGATCAGCTTGTACCAGGCCCGGGCGAACGCGTCGGCGAGCTGCTCGGGGTTGTCCTTGAAGCGCCGGGCGATGGGTTCGTAGATCGGGTCGAAGCGCAGCGCCAGGTCGGAGGTGAGCATCGAGGGGGAGCGTCGTTTGGCGGGGTCGTGGGCATCCGGCACGGTGTTGGCGCCCTTGCCATCCTTCGGTCGCCATTGGTGGGCGCCGGCCGGGCTCTTGGTCAGTTCCCAGTCGAAGTTGAACAAGTTGTTCAGGTATTCGTTGCTCCACTTCGTCGGGGTGGAGGTCCAGGTCACTTCCAGGCCGCTGGTAATGGTGTCGCCGCCCTTGCCGGTACCGAACTTGTTGCTCCAGCCCAGGCCTTGCAGTTCCAGCCCTGCGGCTTCCGGTTCGGGGCCGACGTTGTCGGCGGGGCCGGCGCCGTGGGTCTTGCCGAAGGCGTGGCCGCCGGCGATCAGCGCCACGGTCTCTTCGTCATTCATGGCCATGCGGCCGAAGGTCTCGCGGATATCCTTGCCCGATTTCACGGGGTCGGGCTCGCCTTCCGGGCCTTCCGGGTTGACGTAGATCAGGCCCATCTGCACGGCGGCCAGCGGGTTTTCCAGGTTGCGCTCGGCCGACAGGTCGCGATTCTGCTCCTCGCCATGCTTGGCAGGCTCCGCCACCAGGTCGCCCTGCCCTGGCGGCTGGGCCTTGACCTGCTCCTTGCCATAGCGGGTATCGCCGCCCAGCCAGACCTTTTCCGAACCCCAATACACGTCTTCATCCGGCTCCCATACATCGGCGCGCCCGCCGGAGAAGCCGAAGGTTTTAAAGCCCATGGATTCCAGGGCGACGTTGCCGGTGAGCACGATCAGGTCGGCCCAGGAGATCTTGTTGCCGTACTTCTGCTTGATCGGCCACAGCAGGCGCCGGGCCTTGTCCAGGCTGACGTTGTCCGGCCAGCTGTTGAGCGGGGCGAAGCGTTGCTGGCCGGAGCCGGCGCCACCGCGGCCATCGCCGATGCGGTAGGTGCCGGCGCTGTGCCAGGCCATGCGGATGAACAGCGGGCCATAGTGGCCGAAGTCGGCTGGCCACCAGGCCTGGGAGTCGGTCATCAAGGCGGTCAGGTCCCTTTTCAGGGCCTGGAAGTCGAGGCTCTTGAACGCCTTGGCGTAGTCGAAGTCCGGGTCGGGGCTGGACTTGGACGAGTGTTGATGGAGGATCCTGAGGTTGAGCTGGTCAGGCCACCAGTCTCGGTTGCTGGTGCCGCCACCAGCGGTTTGATGGAACGGGCATTTCGATTCGTTCGACATCTGCTTCTACCTTTGGGTCGGGTCGTTTCAGATTCCGGGCGCGTTTCCAGACGCAATGCCAGGTGTTCGATCAGCCGAGCCAAGGGCTCGTGCCTACCCCTCATCAGGTGTGGTCGGTCTGCGCCGACATGGGCTCACAGGGTGTCGCGACGGCGCTGGCAAGGGGGTTGCCGACGGCCGCGCGGGCACCCGCCGCGACGGCTTTTCGCGGGGCCACGGGAAAGACTAGCCGAGCTTGGGCAGAGGTCTAATAGAAGCGCTATTGAGGGCTGATAGCGTGGCTCTGTCAGGGCCGTCGGCGGGGCAAATCGGCACAAGCCAAGCGGCATGAACTGTGCTTGAATCTGCCATCTTCCCGCGCCCAAGGCCCCCCGAATGAACCGCAACGACCTGCGCCGCGTCGACATGAACCTGCTGGTGGTGTTCGAGGCATTGATGATCGAACGCAACCTGACCCGGGTCGGCGAGAAGCTGTTCATCACCCAGCCCACCGTCAGCGCCGCCCTCGCCCGCCTGCGCGACCTGTTCGACGATCAATTGCTGATTCGCAATGGCCGGGCCATGGAACCCACGCCACGGGCCATGCAGATCTTCAATGAACTGGGCCCGGCGATGGACGTGATCTCGGCGGCGATCAGCCGGGCCAAGGCGTTCGACCCGGTCAACAGCAGCAACGTGTTCCGCCTGGGGCTGTCGGACGATGCCGAGTTCGGCCTGTTCCCGGCCTTGCTCGAAGCGCTGCGCGAGGAGGCGCCGCAGATCAGCGTGGTGGTGCGCCGGGCCAATTTCCTGCTGATGCCGGGCCTGCTGGCCTCGGGCGAGATTTCGGTGGGGGTCAGCTACACCACCGACCTGCCGGCCAACGCCAAGCGCCGCAAACTGCGCGATATCGGCGTGCGGGTGCTGCGCGCCGACGACCGCCCCGGCCCACTGACCTTGGACGAATACTGCGCTCGCCCCCATGTGATGGTGTCGTTTTCCGGCGACATGAGCGGCAACATCGACCTGGACCTGGCGCGCATCGGCCGCTGCCGCAAGGTGGTGCTGGCGGTACCGCAGTTCGGCAGCCTGCGCGCGCTGCTGCGCAACACTGAGATGATCGCCACGGTGCCCGACTACGCGGCCTGCGCCCTGGCCGACGACGGCAGGCTGCGCGCCGACCCGGCGCCGTTCGAGATCAGCGAGGCCGAACTGTCGATGGCCTGGAGCAGCGCCCACGACAACGACCCGGCCGAGCGCTGGCTGCGTGAGCGGATCCTGCAGTTCATGGGCCGCCCAGGCTGAACCATCAACTTCGTCGATAGCCACCATGCTTGCCATCAAGTTCCGCTGATGGCAGGGCGCCGGGAGAATGGCCCCATTCGCACATCGACAAGGCCTCTCCCATGAAAACCGGCATGATCGCAGCCCTGCTAGCCCTGCTCGCCACCCTCACCGGTTGTGCCAGCCCAGCCAACCAGGCTGACGGGCAACCCTACGGGCATTTCTATTCGGCCACCGAGCTGTCCAGCGTCACCCTCGGCCACGGCCAGCACGTGGCCGTGCTGCTCGGGCGCAACGCCGCCGCTACGCTCGACTACCTGCAACGCCATCGCGACCAGGCCGTGTCGGGCACAGCCAAGGGCACGCCGGTGGCGACCCTGAGCGGTAGCCAGGCCTATGGGTGGCTGGCGCAGTCCCTGGCCCAGGAATTTGCCGAAGTGACCTTCTATGAAGACCTCGACACCCTGCTGGCCGATCGCCCGGACGTGATCGTGCTGCTCGATGCTCGGAGCAAGCTGGCCAGTGCGGGGGACGAGGCAATCCAGGCCAGCATGGCGGCACGCTTTTTCGATGGTCAACTGACCTATATCGGCCGTGCCGAAGGGGTGGCACGCAAGCCGGTCGAGGGGGTCGAGCTGGTGCGTCAGGTGGATGAGGAACAGACGGTACAGGCCGATGCGCTGCGCCAATTCGATGCATCGCTCAAGCTGTTGTTGCGCGGGGCGGTGTGATCTGGCCGGCCACTACCCGTCTCAAGCCATGCGCCAGGGCGGGCAGCGGTACTTTCGGGCCAGTTATTCCTGTGAAAGTACCGGCGCCTGCCTTGGTGCATGCCTTGAGTCCTATGGGGCGGCGGCAACGCCCACGCTGAAACCGCGTCGTACCAACAAGGCGGACCTGGTGACGGCCCAGGAAAAACTGGCCCGAAACAAACTGTGGGAGCGGGTTTACCCGCGAAGCGCCGCGCGGGCGGCGCTCGATCTTGAGGGCGCTGCAGATCTATCGCCATGCACCTGGTAGCCCACATGCGATTTCAAGACGGGCCCTTGGGCGTCACACCGCTGGCCCTGGGTAATCAGGATTCGGTAATGGCTACCAGTTGCCTGCCGGTGTTTTTGCAGCGCCTGTGAGATCGAGCGCCGCCCGCGCGGCGCTTCGCGGGTAAACCCGCTCCCACAGTTTGTTTCGGGCCAGTTATTCCTGTGGAAGTACCGGCGCCTGCCTTGGTGCATGCCTTGAGTCCTATGGGGCGGCGGCAACGTCCACGCTGAAACCGCCTTGTTGGCTCGACACAGTTTCAGCGTGGGTGTTGCCGGCCCCATTACCGGCCCGAACACAAAAAACTGAAAGTCCCAGTAGTACATACCAGCGGCTTAGGGGCCTGCTCATTCAAACCGCTGACAACTCGGTATTGATCTTGATGTCGAGGCCCCTGGCCTATCGAGTCTTGCTCTTGTCAGCACATCACGACAGCCTGCAAACCTGCCCACAACCGCTGCACATGCTCGCGCTCGGTCGGCAGCGCGCCCACCGACACCCGCACCATCCAGCGGCCGTTCAGGGTGGCCGGGGTGACATAGGCATCGCCCGATGCGTTCAACCGCTCCGCCCAGCCACGGGTGTGGGCATCCAGTGCATCGCCCTCCAGCCCCGCCGGGCAATGGCGGATGCACAGGGTCTGCAGTTGCACCGGCGCCAGCAGTTCCCACTCAGCCGAAGCTTCGACCTGTTCCGCCAGCCAGCGGGCATTGTCCAGGTCGCGGCGCAGGCGTTGCTGCAGGGCCTCGACGCCTTCGCTGCGCAGCATGAACCACAACTTCAGCGCGCGGAACCGGCGGCCCAACGGGATGCCCCAGTCGCGCAGGTTCTTCACCTCGCCATCGACCGCCGATTGCAGGTAGCTGGGGTTGGTGCTCATCACCCGGATCAGGTGCTGCGGGTCACGTACATAGTAGATGGAGCAGTCGAAGGCCACGCCCAGCCACTTGTGCGCGTTGACCACCACCGAGTCGGCCAGCTCGATGCCGTCCCACATCCAACGGCATTCGGGGAGGATCATCGCCGAGCCGGCCATGGCCGAGTCGACATGCAGCCACAGGCCGTGGGCCTGGGCGATCTCGCCGATCGGGCGCAGCGGGTCGAGCGCGGTGGTGGTGGTGGTGCCGGTGGTGGCGACCACGGCGCAGGGCTGGTTGCCGGCGGCGATGTCTTGTTCGATGGCCTCGCGCAGTGCCTCCGGGCGCATGGCGAACTGCTCGTCGGTGGCGATCAGGCGAATGTTGTCGCGGCCGAAACCGGCCAGCAGCGCGGCCTTGTCCACCGAACTGTGGGCGTGGGCGCTGACGTACACGATCAGCGGTTTGGCCTGGGCCTGCAGGCCACCGCGCACCTGGGCATGGTCGGTGGCGCGCTCGCGGGCGCAGATCAACGCCACCAGGGTGCTGGTGGAAGCGGTGTCCTGGATCACCCCGCTCCACTGGCTGGACAGCCCCAGCAGCTGGCGCAACCAGTCCAGGGTGGTCTCTTCCAGCTCGCTCAGGGCCGGGCTGGACTGCCAGGACAGGCCGAGCACGCCCAGGCCGGTGCTGAGGAAGTCACCCAGCACCGACGACAGGGTGCCATTGGAGGGGAAGTAGCCGTAGAAGTCCGGGTGCTGCCAATGGGACAGGCCGGGCATCAACAGCTGGTCGACGTCCTTGAGGATGGCGGCGAAGGGCTCGGCCTGCTGCGGTGCGGTAGCCGGCAAGGCGGCTTTGAGGTAGCCGGGCTCGACCTGGGCCATCACCGGGCGTTCGGCGACGGTCTGGCGGTAGTCGGCGATCAGGTCGATCAGTTGGTGGCCGTGTTGGCGGAATTGTTCGGGGGTCACAGGCGGGCTCCTTGAGGGTTGCGGCGAGGCCATCGGCCTCATCGCGGGGCAAGCCCGCTCCCACGAGTCAACCGTGGGAGCGGGCTTGCCCCGCGATGGCGGCGGTACAGGCAACACAGTGGCATGCAGTCTAGGCGCTCGCCATCAGCCGAATAACCCCGCTTCGCGCATAGCTCCTATGGCAAAGGCGCATGCCCGCCCTGCACGCCGAACTGCGACTGGCGCCAGAGCTCGAACACCCGGTTGCGCAGCCAGCGATGCTCGGCCGAGGCCTGCAGGCGCTGGTGCCACACCACCCAGTAGCGCTGGGTATGCTCGACGAAGCCCAAGGGTCGCCAGGCCAGCCCATGCAGGCGGGCCAGCTGGCGGGCGATATGCTCGGGCACCGTGGCCAGCGCCTGGCCGTTGCCGATCACCGGCACCATGGCACTGAAGAACGGCACCTCCAGGCTGATCCGCCGCTGCAGGCCCTGGGCGCGCAGGTGACGGTCGATGAAGCTGTCCTTGTCGCCGCCGCCGGAGACCCGCACGTGCTTGCAGGCCAGGTAGTCGTCCTGGCTCAGTGCGGCCTGCCTGGTGAGCGGGTGGTCATGGCGCATCAGGCACACCGCGCGGTCCTCGCCGAGCAGGCGCCCGTGCAAGTTGGGCGGCGATTCGTCGAACAGCGTGGTGGCCAGGTCGATCTCGCCACTGGCGAGCAAGGCGTATTGCCCGGCCTGCCAGGTGCGGTACTCCAGCGACACCCCAGGCGCCTCCTGCTCAAGCGCCGCCACCAACTGCGGCAGCATGTGTTCGGCCACGTAGTCCGAGGCCGCCAGGCAGAAACGTCGCTCGCAGCGGGCCGGGTCGAACGCCGCCGGTTGGCGCAGGGCATTGAGCTCTTCGAGCACCTGGCGCAGCGGCTCCACCAGTGCCTCGGCGTGCTCGCTGAGCACGTAGCCACGGCCCTGGCGCACCAGCAGCGGGTCGTCGAAGGCTTCGCGCAGGTGCGCCAACTGGCGGCTCAGCGCGGGCTGGCTGCAGCCCAGGCGCTCGGCGGCATGGCTGAGGTTCTTCAGCTGCAGGAGGCAGTCGAGGGTGCGCAGGTGGGCGAGGCTGAGGGAGGCGAAGGTGGGGGTCATGCTAGCTGTCCGAAAAGAATCGCGGGGCAAGCCCGCTCCCACGGTTGATTCGTGGGAGCGGGCTTGCCCCGCGATGGCATCACTCGGCTCAGTCAGTCAGGCCGACATAGACGTTCTGCACGTCTTCGTTCTCGTCGATCGCTTCGAGGAACGCTTCGACCTCGGCCAGCGCTTCGGCGCTCAGGCTGGCAGCACTTACCGGGTTCTTCGGGGTGTAGCCGATCTTCGCCGAAGTGACGGTGAAACCTTGCTCAGGCAGGGCCTTTTGCACGGCGTCGAGGTCGGTGGTGTCGGTGATGAACAGGGTCGAACCCTCTTCCTCACCGTCCTCGAAGTCCTGGGCGCCGGCTTCGATGGCGGCCATTTCCGGGTCGGCGTCACCTTCCGGGGTGGCTTCGATCAGGCCGACGTGGTTGAAATCCCAGGCTACCGAGCCGCTGGCACCGAGTTGGCCCTTGCGGAACAGCACGCGGATCTGGGCCACGGTACGGTTGACGTTGTCGGTCAGGCACTCGACGATCAACGGCACCTGGTGCGGGGCGAAGCCTTCGTAGCTGACCGCATGGTACTGCACGGCCTCGCCGTCCAGGCCTGCGCCTTTCTTGATCGCGCGCTCCAGGGTCTCACGGGTCATCGAGGCTTTCTTGGCCTGGACGATGGCCAGGCGCAGGCGCGGGTTCATGTCCGGGTCGGCGCCGGATTTGGCGGCGATCTGGATCTCCTTGGCCAGCTTGCCCATGATCTTGCCCTTGGCGTTGGCCGCGGTCTCTCTATGCTTGGCTTTCCACTGTGCGCCCATTTCAACTCTCTTGTTTCAAGGGCCGGTTCAGGAAGCGACCGGCCAAAAGTGGGGAGAGTTTATACGCCCAAACGCTGTGGATCGACAAGAAATCGCATGAGCTTGTTCGCGGGTAAACCCGCTCCCACAGTCCCCGCGAAAGGCCCTGATCTGGGTTAGCCTTTGTCGGCCTTGCCCGCCGCCGCCGCGAATTTGGCCAGCCGCACATCCAGCCGCCGCGGCCTGGCGCCGCGATCCTCGGCGTGCTCCTTGCGCCGAATGGCATTACGTACCATCAGCGAGCCCAGGTAGCGAATCGGCTCCGGCGGGAACTGCCCCAACGGCCCCTTGATCAACGGCGAGCGGGTCCAGGGGTTGTCCAGGCCCAGGGCCAGGGACGAGAGAATTTGCCCGCCCATGTGACACGGCCCTACCCCGCTGCCCGAATAACCAAAGCCATAGAACACGTTGCCCTGCCCATCGAGCCGGCCAAAGAACGGCAGGCCGGTGACAGAGCGGTCGGAAGGCCCGTTCCAGCTCGCCGCCAGCGGCACCTCGGCCAGGGCCGGGAAGAAATCGGCCAGGCTCTCGCGCAACAGCGGCTGGTACGGCGATGGCTGGTCGAACACCGGCAACATGCGCCCGCCATAGGCGAAAGTATTGCCGCCCTTGCCAAGCATCAGCCGACCATCGGAAGTGTTGTGGTAGTAGTGCACGAAGATTCGCGAGTCGAGCACGCTGACGCCGCTGTCCAGGCCGATCTGGCGCAACAGTTCCGGGCATGGCTCGGTGATCACCATGTCGCTGGAAACGATCGCCACGCTGCGCTCGAACTGCGGGAAGGCCCGCGCCATCCAGGCGTTGAGGCCCAGTACCACGCGGTCGGCGCGAATGGTGCCGGTGCGGGTACGCACCTGCGCCGGGGCCCCGTGCTCCAGCCCGGTCATCGCCGTGCCCTCGTGGATGCGCACGCCGCGCTGCAGGGCGACCCGGCGCAAGCCGCGCACCAGCCGCCCGGGCTGCACGGTGGCGGCGGCCGGTGAGTACCAACCCTCCAGGTGGCGCTCGGAGCCCGCCAGGCGCTGCAACTGCGCAAGCTCAAGGCGCTGGAACGAGTTGATAGCGCGCCGTTCCAGCGCCGCGATCACCGCGTCGGTGCCACCGACCTGGGCCGGGTTGGTGGCGGTGTACAGGGTGCCGTCCATGCGGAAATCGCAGCGGATGCCGTTGTCGGCGCAGAACGCGCCGATGGCCGCAATGCTGCGTTCCGACTCACTGACCAGGCGCACCGCCTCCTGCACCCCGAACAGACGCTCCAGGGTGAAGTACTTGGCCGACCAGGACAGCGCACAACCACCATTGCGCCCGCTGGCCCCGGCACCGCAGATATCTGCCTCGATCAGCAGCACATCCAGCTGCGGCGCCTGTTCCTTGATCATCAACGCGGTCCATAGCCCGGTGTAGCCGCCGCCGACGATGCACACATCGCAGCGTGCGTCGCCCTGCAGGGGTGGGCATAGGGCCTCGTCTTCCTGGTCCAGCGCCTGTTGCAGCCAGAACGGTCTCATCGCTTTGCTTTCCTTCAAGTACGCAGTGGCTTGATCGCCATGCTGGTGTTGGGGGCCACGTCATTGGCCGCAGTGGTGCTGGCCGGGCGGCTGTTCCAGTGCGGGATCAGCACCAGGGCGGAGAACAGCGCGGTGCCGGCAAAGACGATGAACACCGTGACGCTGTCGAAATACCCCGGCAGCAGGCCGCCGAGCACCGCGCCCACCGAACCGCAGCCGTTGACGAAGCCAGCGGCGGTGGCGCCGGCCTTGGCCGTACCGAAGTCGATGGCCGCCGCACCGCTGATCATCGAGTCGGGGCCATACAAGGTCAGGCCCATGACGAACAGCAAGGCCACCACCAGCACCACGCTGCCGCTGTGCATGGCCGCCATGAAACCGGCCAGGGCCATGGTCAGCAGCAACAGGCTGATCACGCAAGCCGGCATGCGCCGGGCACCGAACAGTTTGTCCGAGGCCAGGCCAATGATGATCGGGCCAAGCAACCCGGCCAGTTCGAAGGCGGTGGGGATGATCGCCGCGCCGACCTTACCCACCGAGGGCATCTGTTCGAAGACGATCACCGGGCCCCACAGCAGGATGGCGTAGCGCGCCGGTTTCAACATGAAGTAGGCCAGGCCCAGGGTGAGCACCGTGCGGTTGCGCAGGATCTCGCGCAGCGGCGCCCAGACGCTGCACAGGTTGCCCCCCGGCGCCATGCTTTGCGGCTCTGGCTCCACCGCCGGCAGGCCGACGTCTTCGGGCTTGTTGCGCTGGAAGATGAAGAACAGCACGGCCACCAAGGCCACCACCACGGCGCTGGAGAAGAATGCCGCGTGCCAGGTGCCGACCAGGGTGTAGGCCCACCAACCGGCGAACGGCGAAGCCACCAGGCCGCCGAAGGCGTAGCACGAACTCCACAAGCCCAGCACCCGCCCGCGCTGGGAGGCCGGGAAGAAACTGCCGATGTTCTTGCACAACCCGGCCCAGCCGGTGGACTGGGCCAGGCCCTGGATCAGCATGCAGGTGGCGAAGATCGGGAAGGTCGCGTAGCTGCCCATCACCACCGCCGCGGCGGCCGAGATCAGCAGCCCGCCGAGCACCACCACACGCGGCCCGAAGCGGTCGGCGAGCATGCCCCAGGTGAACTGGCCCACGGCGTAGGCGGCCAGGTAGATGGCGTCGAGGTTGGCCATGGCGGCCTTGTCGAGCATGAAGGTCGGGTCTTCGCCGATGCCGAGCTTGGCCACCGAGAAGGCTTTGCGGGTGAAGTAGAAGGCGGCGTAAGCCAGCCAGGTGATCGCGAAGATCTGCATGCGCCAACGCTTGATGGCGCCCAGGGATTGATTCATTTGACTCTGACCTCTTGCGTGAGTGTGCCGGCAGAATGTGAAGAAACGCCTGTCTTGTTGTTGTGGTGCGCACTGCGTGACGGAGGGACGTCACTTGGTCAGATGGCGGCAGCGGTCTGGCGTGACCGGGGCGAGGCCATGGCCCGGGGCCACCGCTTGTGGCGATGGCGTCGGGTTGAAACACATGGAAACAGCTGCTGACTGATAAATAAAATCGATTTATCGTATTTCACTCATAAGCCCAGCTTGTAAGCGGAGTGCTCGATGTCGGTTTCCCACGCTCAACTCAAAGCCTTTCATGCGGTCGCCGAACAAGGCAGCTTCACCCGCGCGGCGCAGAAGCTGTTCCTGACCCAGCCGGCGGTGTCCGACCAGGTGCGCAAGCTGGAGGAGCGTTACGGTGTGCTGCTGTTCCAGCGCAACAAGCGTTCGGTGCAACTGACCGACCTGGGCGAGCGCCTGCTGGGGGTGACCCAGCGCCTGTTCGCCTGCGAGGCCGAGGCCGTTGAGTTGCTGCAGGACTCACGCGCCCTGCACACCGGCAGCCTGACGCTGGCGGTGGATGCGCCGGTGCATGTGCTGCCGCAGATCGCGCGCTTCTGCCAGCGCTACCCGGGTATCCAGGTGAAGATCGAGACGGGCAATACCGACGAGTCGCTGGCCCGGCTGTTCAGCTACCAGGCTGACTTGGCGTTGCTGGGGCGCGATGTCGACGATGAGCGTCTGTTTTGCGTGCCGATGCGGCGTGACCCGATGGTGGCGTTCGTATCGCACCAGCATCCATGGGCCAGCCGGGGGTCGATCAGCCTGGCGGACCTGGATGACACGCCGTTGGTGCTGCGTGAGCCTGGGTCGGTGACGCGGCAGACGCTGGAGGAGGAAATGCAGCGGGCGGGGTTGCGGATTCGCTCGGCGATCCAGGTGGAGGGGCGTGAGGCGGCGCGGGAGGCGGTGGTGGTGGGGATTGGGGTTGGGGTGGTTTCGGCGGCGGAGTTCGGGGCTGATGCGCGGGTGTGTGCGTTGCCGATTGTCGATTGTCAGCGGCATTTGACGGAGACGTTGGTGTGTTTGAGCGAGCAGCGGACGCGGCGGGTGGTGGCGACGTTTTTGGAGATGGTACGGGAGGGGGGGTGAGGTTTTTGGGTTTGGGTTTGGGTTTGGGTTCGGGTTCGGCTTCGGGTTCGGCTTCGGCTTCGGCTTCGGCTTCGGCTTCGGCTTCGGCTTCGGCTTCGGCTTCGGCTTCGGCTTCGGCTTCGGCTTTCAGAGTGTGGGTTTTGATAGATGTATGCGCATTCGGCGGC